>DATFKA010000043.1:0-122825 GCA_035268885.1 Saprospiraceae bacterium | reverse complement strand
TTTCCTAAACTTGTTATGGAAGCGGTTTAAACTTTTTGGTTCAAGCGATCTTAAAAAGCTTGTAGGTTCTGGCAAAGCTCAATTTGAGATGCGTAGCCAAAGTTACGGATCGAAAATTAGCTGCCGTACAGGTTCTATAAGACTTTAAGACTCAGCGAACTGAAAAAGTTTAAAGCGCTTCATTAACCAAAAGAAATGTCATTCTATTCCTGACGTATTTCTTCTATTTTTTCCTTTTGGAAAAATCAAAACTGCTATCTCATGAAAGGTGCACTCAATCTCGGCAAACTAGCGGGTATCAAAGTATGGCTACATTGGTCTTTTTTATTATTAGTGGCCTGGATCGTGATCATGGAATCCCAGCGGGGAAGTGATCTGCAAACCATCTTATTATCCATCACTTTTATGTTAGTTATCTTCTTTTGTATCGTACTACATGAGTTGGGACATGCGCTGACGGCCAGGCGGTATGGGATTCAGACCAAAAAGATCACCCTGCTTCCCATTGGGGGCGTCGCCAGTCTGGAAAAAATGCCAGAGGACCCCAAACAGGAGTTATTGGTTGCCCTGGCCGGGCCGGCCGTCAATCTTATTATTGCGGGGCTGTTGTACTTCTTTGTGGGGCCACTTGATCAGTTTATCGATCCGGAGAACCCAGATACCATTGGTGCCATCAGTGGCGACAATTTTATTTTTTATCTCTTTTTCACCAATATACTTATTGTTATCTTCAATGCTATTCCGGCTTTCCCTATGGATGGTGGGCGGGTATTGCGGGCCGTCTTGTCTTTTACGATGGATCGGGTAAAGGCTACCCAGATTGCCGCCAGTTTGGGGCAGATATTGGCGGTAGGTTTCTTTTTACTAGGCCTGTTCTCCAATCCCTTTCTAATCCTAATCGCCATTTTTATTTTCTTTGGTGCTTCCGGAGAATTCACCATGGTACAGCATTTATCCATGCTACGAGGATTTCAGGCCGATGATGCCATGCTGACTAAGCTGACACTGCTGCATCCTGAGGATAATCTCCAAAAAGTAGGTGATGTCTTACTGGCTTCTACCGAACGCAATTTTATCGTTACCGAAGAAGAGCGGGTGGTCGGTGTGCTCTACCACAGTCAGATCATCCAGGCATTTAAAGAAGGACACAAGGAATTGCAAGTTAAGGACTTAATGGATAGAGATCTCCTTTCGGTAAGCCCCGGAGAAAAATTAACGGAAGTTTACCGCAAAGCCCGTCGACGTAGAGATGCTTTTTTTCCTGTTCTCGAAGAGGGCCAACTCATCGGTTCCATCGACATGGAAAACATCAATGAATTTATGATCGTACAGGGAGGTAGAGACTACTAGTACCTCAGAAACCAGGATCAGTCAATAAATGCAGCCTTTCGGTACCTACTTTACGGGGAGCGGCAAGTTTCTGGCCACTGGGCATCAGGCGGGCTTCCAGAATAAGGCAGACAACCCGCTAAGAGTTGTCTGCCTTCCTATCTACTTAAACAAGATCATTTTTCGGGTAGCTGTGAATTTACCAGCGTGTAGAGTATAGAAGTACACGCCCGCGGCGGGCAGTTCGTCTGCCCTTAAACGAATCTCATTATACCCCTGAGTGAAATCTCCTTCACGGATAAGAGTCGTTCGACCCGAAATGTCTTTAAATTCGAGTACGGCTTCCATCGCTTCTGGCAACTGAAAACTAATTTTAGTCTCGGCGTCAAAGGGGTTAGGTACGTTTTGGTCTAAAGCAAAATCGTTACCCACCTGCTTGTCGTCCATCACCAATTGTACATTCATATCTTCGTCATTCACATTGTAAGCCTCCGCACTGGTGTAGCGAGAAGTCAGGCGAATCACTTCACTCAGTTTAGCTGCTGTTTTGCTTTGTACCCGAAGACGGAATAAGACCTCCCCGTCGATTGCTTGCGTGGTATTGCGGTGGAAACTGGTCGTAATAAGCCCAGATTCCGCAAAGACACCAAAGTTTTCTGTCTTGGCAATCCCCTCTTCGATATCTACCATCTGTACATAGTCCTTATCCAATTCTAGGGTGAACTGGTATCCAGCCACCTGACTTAGATCCGCCCGGAAACTAAGGTTGTACGTATTACCCGCCACCATATCTACTTCTTCCGTTTGAATATTCAATACATCCACCACCCGACGCGGTATCAGGTCCTGGGTATTGTAAGCTTTAGCAGAAGTATTTACATCTCCTATTTTAACCCCGACAAAATTAGCGTAATCACTGCGTTCCAGATTATTGATATTTTTCACTTCCGGGAAAGCCCTTAACCATGGGTTAAGCGGATCGGGGAAATTGTAATCCGCATCGATAAACCGCCAACTGGTATTGTCAGGGAATTCGGTTTGCAGATTTAAAATTAACTTCCGTACCTGAATCAAATCAAGTGTAGTGACTGATTTGGAACTATTCGCGTCGGCCGCAATGATCTTGTAAGGACTATTGAGGCGAGCCGTTCCTAAGATATGCTTTTGAATCAGTACCAGGTCGAAAGTAGACACGCCGTTACGGTGCGCCACATTTTTACCTGGAATAACCGAGTAGTCGTACCCTTCTTCTAATTCCTCAAATCCAAATTCGCCGTTAGCGTCTGTCATGTAAGTTCGGGACTCATTACCGGATAAGCCTACTTCTACGCCTTCAATGGGTGTCGACATTTCAGTACTAATGGCACCAGCGATCAAGCCCGTTGCTACCTGAGGATTGCAGATTTCATTATTATCCTGAACCAAAACACTGGTCACACAATAATCGTGATTACCCACTTCGTCCCAGGCGTGTATTTCAATAGCCACCACATCGTTGGCGTCTTCACAATCAAATACCAGCCCGATCTGCTCAACCGACACTGCAGAATCGAGTCGATTAATAGAATAAGTGGTCACTTTAGGCAAACCATTGATCAGGTCGGGGCCCTGTCCTGAACAATCTCCAATATCGGAGGCAATCAGATCAGTAGCCCAAACTTCCGCCATCGCAGCGGTTGGGTCACTCTCTACCGGCATTAATTCTACAAGGATATCTTCGTGACAAATAGGAGCCGGTGCTTTACAATCTTTTATTTCCAGATCAACTGATACTACCGTTACGTTACCACAACCATCGTTGACCGTAACAGTGATCGTATGCTCCCCAATCGGTCCATTTTCAATCATACCCGTGAATGTGGTCTTGTTCGCATTACCCGTCAAAGAAAGCTCAACCAAACCGTTCAATATCGCCTTAACGCTAATTCCTTCTGTAGAACAGGCATCTTGTACATTGATGGTGAAAGGTACATTTGCGTCGCAGTCCTGATTATCCAGAGAGCAGATTTCTTCATCAAGGACGATCTCAGCACCCGGCGCACTATCATCGTAGACAATGATATGCTGGGTATACTGCCAGTAACCAAAGCTACCGTAGCGATCATCGTCATCATCTGGAAAATCATTTCCGTCAATGTCCGTACCCGCGTCGTACCAGGAAGACCTAGTCTGATTAGAACAGTAAGCACCTTCGCGGGTAACGGCCCACCAATAACCTTCATTAAAACGGGAAGCACCCGTTTTATCGTCGTCACCGAACAGGTCAGCAGTAGAGGTGTTCGTTGGATCAGCATCGTTATCGTAATAAACCGTAGCCAAACCATCCACCCGGTTATCAATGTCTATAATTACGTAGATATCCTCGTCTCCCGGAATTCCGTCGCCATCTGGTTCGACCGGATCAAGGTTGTATTCGCCCGTAATTAAAGTACTGCGATCACCGTCTACCCGATCTGAGGCAGAACAACTACTTGCATTGTGCGCATCCCAGTCACGAGAAACAACTACAGGCAAAGATTCGCCATCGTATTCACACCAGTTAATCACTTTGTAGGTACGTAATATTTTGTAGCAGGCATTGGGATCGGCCACCGAGCGGAAGATCTCATCATCTTCGTAAACCGTAAGTAGATCACAGGCCACATCGTCAGAAACCGTTACGCCAGTGGCCTCTTCGTTGGCACAAAAGTACTGATCATCCTGGGGGAATTTCACCCAGTAATCGTGTAGGGGAACCACATTAACCACCACGGGGTCTGGATCGACAAAAGAAGCATTCTTAGTGGCTTCGGTATTGTTATCAGAAATCGAAATCTCATAATAACCAAATCCACATTGATCCAGGAAGGTGTCAACATCCACCTGAATATCGGCTTCAAAGCAACCCAGGCCATTCGTGGTAACGTAGTAGAAATCTTCTGGGACAAAGGCCTCATTACAGGCTATCTCTCCTCCACCTTCCAGAAAGACAGAATAATTCGTTCCGTTTTCAACGCCTACATTTAACCAACAAATGGAGGTATTCCCCTTGGCATCTGTACCTTGTAATTCTACTTTTACCGGTAGATTAATATCTGCACAGAAAAATTCTACCAGGTCTGCCCAGGGCGTATAGTCGGCATCCGCTTCCAAGTTGCCGTTTTGGGTTTCCCAATCTGCCCGTGCCTCAAGGTTAGTTATATCGCGACGTACTTTTAAGCTAACCAGTTGACAATTATCCCAGGACCCCTCGTCGACATCAATTGCGGTTACATTCGCATATCCACCAATATTTAATCCTTCATCTCCTTCTACCAGTGTAACGCGCAATTCATCATCACAGCGCATAACCGGTTTCACCAAATCCATTACCTCAAAAATCAATATAAAGTCACTACTATTGTAGCAACCATCCGTAGCGTTAATGACCAGGGCGTGCTTACCCGTGGGTAGTCCCATGAACATTTCCCCGTTGCGGGTATACTCGCCATCTATCCAGGTCGAATCCCCGGTTCGTATGCCACCGATATTCTCCGCAATGTAGGAGAATATTTCAACCGAAATTTCGATATCCCCACAATCCGTAAACAGCTCGCCAAAGCGACTTTCCAGATCAGAAAGGCTGGTATTAATGGAAGCCGTACAGTTCATTGGCCCCGTTGAGATCATTCCACAGGAGGTCAAATGATCGTAGTCTCCATTATTCAGTTCCCGCTCCGTCGTTTCGACATTAATAAAGGTAATTTCTTCTGCACATGAATCATCCGCCAGTTCTGGACCATCGAAGTCTCCTACTTTTACGACGTATTCAAATGCCTGCATCGAAGTGCCTGCACACCAGTCAAATACACTGATTGAGCGCTCTTCTTTATAAGAACCATCGGCACATACATTCAGGAACTGACGAGAATCAACATCCGTGGTGAGGTTACACTGTACTTCATTTAGGTAGTAAGTTTCACCATTAGAGGCGACATAAGCAGGGTATAAAGTAGCTGGCGGATTAGTGGCATCTGCATCGCAAGTATTGAGGGTATGTACCCATTTGCTTGACTCTACACCATTCCCGTCGCTTACCGTTTCCAGCTTGAAAATCGTTTCGTCTGGAACGGCTGTATTGGCAAACGAAAAGTCGGCAGCGGTAATCCTGGTCAAAACAATCGTCTGCTCACAAGAAGCTGTTATACCCTGCTCATCCTCTACCATAAAACGACGGAAAATGCGACCATAGTTGGGCGCTTCACAATCGTTCAGTTGTACACGATCGCTCCATTGGTAGTCTGATATGCTGCTACAATTGTCACTAAATGTGGGCTCCCCGGTGTAGACACCGTCATCATCGCTATTATCCAGCGATCCGCCATTACCCAGAACAGCATCCACTAGAAAACACTCAATCGTCGTAACATCTGGACAAGTAATGGTGGGAGGTGTTTTATCTTCAGCCGTAACCGTACCCCAACACACATTTTCGTTCTGGCGATTGAAGATAGCGTAATTATAAGTACCGATACCGTCGATTATATTTCCATTAAACACCCCATCATCTACCAGGATGTAGTAACCAACTCGATTGACAATATCCTGCCCCAAAGCAACATTTCTAATACTCAGTGGAAAGGTACAATCGGATAACAAAGTTACGTTAATGCCATCGGCGCAGCTGATCGGACATTTTTCAACACTCACCATGATAACCAGGGGCTCGCCGGGGCAATTATCTTCATTGTAAGGAACTACTGTAATTGCTACCATTGTACTGCCCTGCCCCGTGTATTCAAAGACCATATCGGCCAACAGATCGGCATTAGTTGAACCCATATTAGCGGTGATACCATTGATTTGCACCGCATCTCCCAGGTCGATGGAAGTGACGTGAAAACTGTCTGCTAAAACCGAAGGCGGTACGTTATCCAGGACTATTCCTAAATATTCATTCGAGCAAATACTGGTATCTGCGTTGGCTAGTTCTGGTAGATAACAGGTATTGCTAATCGGCAGTTCTACGTTGGGATAGAAAGGACTTATCGCAACCAGGCTGTAACCGACCCCACTTTCATGCATACCCACCAGGCTGTAGGTGCCATCACCATTATCAGCGAACAGCTCGCCTGTACTATATTCATTTGGGAAATCGTTAGGATCAATAAACCCACTCGCCGTTTGAATGGCCCAGGCTTCGCCGGGATTCGTTCCCGTAATCACTACTTCTTCATCGAAATAGCCGGGAGTGGCACTACAGCTACAGGGATCCGCAATCGTCGGACCACCACTATTGGCAATGGTCGGATCCGGGCAGAAGGTGGAATACTGCACATTCACGTTAGCCGTACAGCTGCTTTGCAGACCAGCAAAGTCAATAACCGTGAGCATTACCGTCTGTGGACCAATGTCCGCACAGGTAAAGTCAATAGAGGCCATACCATCAATCTGGTAGGTGGTAATGATACAATTATCGGTACTGTTATTATCAATATCCGAAGGAAGCACCGTTACCTCGCCCGTCGCTACACTTAATTGTGCATCAAAGGTCTGGCAATTGGCTACAGGAGCTTCTGTATCCTCGACAGTAACGCTAAAAGTACAATCAGCTGGTGAATTACCCGCAGCATCGGTAGCCGTATAAGAGACTTGAGTGGTTCCCACAGGAAAAAAGGTCCCTGGATTAATATTTGGAGAAATAGTAGCTCCCGGACAATTATCTGAGACAGTAGGTGCTATCCAGCTTACGATTGCACCGCACTGTCCCGCATCATTATTTACATTGACTATATTTCCTGGGCAGCCTGTAATGCTGGGATCCTGATTATCATTCACCACTACATTAAAGGTACATTGATCGGTCTCACCCGCATCATCAGTGGCCGTCACCGTTACTTCGGTAGTACCTACTGCAAAATAAGAACCACTGCTTGGACTACTACTCAAATCAACACTGGCATCACAGTTGTCAGTGGCGGCTGGTATGGTAAAAGTGACATTCGCACCACACTGATCGGAAGCATTATTGACGGTTACGGTCGAAGGACAGTTAGCCGTCGGCGCATCAACATCCACCACCGTTAATACAACGACACAATCATTTTTGGTATTCTCTTCCGCATCTTCTAAACGAAGGCCAATGGAAAACTCAGCTCCATTGCCATTACTCGTGCGCAGACCTGGATCTATCGTTTGTTGGATAGTGTTTCCTCCTAAATCACAATTATCGTCCTCATCCGTAATTAGATCGGCAAAGTTGGGAATATCTACCTCGCAACCGTTTATGCCCGTAGTCATAATGTCCATATCTTCTGGACAAGTAAAAGTCGGTGCTTCGTCATCCACGACGGTAATCATGACACTACACATCTCCACATCATCATCAGCCGTAGTAGCAGTACCTTTATCATCCGTAATGGTGAAGGTAACCAGGGCCGTTCCACCACACTCGCCGGGATTGACAAAATCGTCGGTAATGGTTACTGTTCCACAGGGAGCGGGCATGTCACCAGCCATATTCACCATGCCACCGGCATCGGCGAAGCGTTCGGCAGCGGTAGCCGGAACATCGGAGAAATCATAGTTGGGGTCTGTCAGGCTATTACAATTTGTCACAATGAGATCACAGGCAATCACCGAAGTGATCGTTGGATCCAGCGCCGCTCCGGTAGCCGGATCATCGGATAAGCTCCACAGTTTCGCTAGGAAGTTATTGGGGTCAATGTAAGACACGGAGTCCTGTTCTGACACCTCAGTCACCGATACTGGCAGGTTAGGATCAACTTGTACCTGATAGGTGATGGTCACCGACTTACCAGCGGGTAGACTAGGCAGCGTATCCGGGAAGTTTTGGCTATAGCCTAAAACACCAACCAGTAAACCTAGCAGTAATAAAAAAGACCGTTTTTTGTAAAAATATTTTTTCATGGTCGTGAATGTCTTTTGGATCGTTAATGGGATTATTAATTATTAGAGGGTAATGTACACGTCGGACTATTATAATTTACCGTTGGGGAACTATCTAAAGTGATCGTTGCACTGCTGTTGCTACTCGATAACATGGCTTGACTGGCCTGCGTCACATTAAATACGCCAGCACCATAAGCACCAAATAGAATAGTTGGCGTTGCCGGAGACAGGCTATTTCCGGAAATATTGAAACAGCCGTCTCCATCTTCTAATTCAATACCAATATGACTAATATTAGTCGAACCTATTACCGAATTATTTGAGATGGTGGCATTAATTCCTGCGTTATCAAATACGGGAATACCAATATGCCCCACTTCAAAGGTGTTTCCCGGATGGGAAGACTGGAGCGTATTATTTCTGACCAGCAGATTCAGGGTATAAGCGTTCAGGTTGTCTGCCCGAACCTGGAACTCCATAATTTCCTGATCCACAGCGACCCCTCTCGTCGTGGTCACCGTACCTATGGTATTATCTTCGACCACAATATCGGCGGCGTTGATATACTCCCGGGTACTGGTATACACACCCTCCCGGTCTCCTAAGGCTTGCACGCTGTTATTGTCAATCTTTAGGATCGTGGTGGCCTCTACGGTTGTATTTTGCCCACTGGCTACGTGACCAATACCGTGTCTTCCGCCAATGTTAAAAGTAAAATCATTTAAGGTGTTGGTTTCACCTACCACCCCCGTCCAGGTACCGCCATCATTCTGCGTCCTGAGGATACTGGTATTGGCCACACCGCCGCCTTTTCCTACTTGTGTAAAGGAGCTATTCCGTACCGTAGCCGCCTGCGTGGCCCCATTATTGGCAATTAAGGCTAAATTATTCTCCCCATTGGTGCCTTTGGCATTTTGGAAGAATACATTATCCACCAGGGTGGTGAGTGTCCCCGTCGAGCCCGGTGCTTGCCCCGATTGAGAGGTAAGCGCCTGTCCGAACAGATCAGAGAACACGCAGCCATTGTTGATGTGGACTTCCATATTAGCCGCACCTTCCTGCTCGATCAGCACAACTGATCGGCCACTGGTACCATTCGTGAAGTCAGTATCATTAATTTCCAATAAAGTTAGATCTTCCGTGCTGTTGCGCAAATCAATCGCCGAACTGGTGTTGGTATTAATGCGCTGGAAGAGGCTCCCCTTATTAATTCGGTTGGTACCCGTCAGGTTCCGCGCGTACCAGCCATTCCCGGTAGGATTATTTACATCAATACTGGAAAAGGTAAAGCCACCTCCGCCGGTACTGTTGATAGCATCGCCGGTATTATTGCCAAAATCCACTGCATTGAGGGTAACATTAAATGCATTTACTAAGCTTAATCCAGTTCCACATAAGGAAAGTACTCCCCCTGATCCATTGCGGGTCATAGTACCATCTCCAGTAATTACAAATGGGTTAGTGCCCGTACCATTTAATTCTATACCCACCGTTGCGCCCAGTACAGTGGTGAGATTAAAGGTTATACCGGAGCTACCAATTTGAGTACCATTAACTAAAGAAATGCCCTTGAAAGCAGGTGGTGTACCACTGCTTGTACATGATATGATGTTAAATGTACCCGAGGGTAAAATATTCAGCGTACCCCCATCATCCGCCAGAATAGCTCCGGCATTGATACAAGTCGCTTGAAAACCATTAAAGGTATAGGTGCCGGTATTATTGGTTAAAATCATGGCGGTATTGGTTAAAGCAGAACCGCCTAGTCCCAAACGGGTGGTACCAGACACCGAGATCGCACCACTATGATTGCTAATACGAATACCAGATTGTGCCAGACCCGCCTCTTTTGTTACGCCCCCAGGATAGACGATATTAACCGATCCTCCCGAAATGTCGAATATTTGATTCGTCGGATTTGAGATTAATCCTCCGGAAATACCCAGTGTACCCGTCACATTGACCAGGTGAATGGCATCGTCAAAGCTAGCATTCGAATTCAGGTTTACAAAGTTTACGTTAGAACCGAAAGCTCCAGACGTGCTTACCCGTATGGCACCTCCATTTCCGTTTATCGAGACCTGGGCAATAGTTGGGCTACCCACCGCTCCACCATCGATGCCGTAGCCCCCGGTGTTAGAAATATTTAAGCCTGCTACCGTATTATTTAGCGCCAGATCCACGCCGGCGTTTCCCGTACCAGTCGAATTAATTATCGGTATGGCACTTCCACTTCCGGCGGAAGCAGCGTAGGTTTGATAGGAAGCCACACTATTGTCGTCGGCTGTGAAGTAACTATCTAAGATGACGCCCTTGCCAATTAGCTTTTGATTATCCTGCAAATTGAAGCCATCCGCTTCACTGTACGTACCCGACATCAAAGCAATCACGTCGCCATTACCAGGTAAAGCACTTCCGTTAAATGCGGCAATGGTCCGGAATGGATTGGAATAAGTACCTTGATTGGTACCCGTACCGTTGACATCCACAAACCAGATCGTGTTAGAAACTACAATTTGGGTATTACAAGTTTGGCTTCCAAAGCCATTCGTAATATCATAAGTAAAAACATCCGTACCCGTATACCCAGCATTTGACTCGTAGGTAAAACTTCCGTCTGCGGACAAGTTTAGGGTACCATTCGTTGGATTGACATTAACAGCGGCTGACAGACCATCTCCAGTGTCATTAGCCAGCACACCGTTCGCAGCGTTAATATCAATTTGAATATTCCCCGTAGCCGTGTAACTATCCGTGGGCCCACAAGTGGGTCGATCTCCCACGGCAATCCCCACTCTACCGGTACTCATGCCATAGGGATTCTGGATCACATAACTAAAGGAATCCAAGCCGGTAAAATTGCTTGGAGGGGTATACGTGAATACGCCGGTAGCGTTCACCGTAATCGTACCGCCTTCCTTAGTAGCCCCATTATTACCAACAGTAGTAGCCGCAGGATTATTAGGTGGGCCATAAGTAACTACTTCGGCATCAGGGACGCCCAGATTATCATTATTCAAAAGATTATCCGATACCCCACTGGTACTGAACGGGGTATTAATGTCTGTATGAAAATCGTCTCCTACGGAACTACTTGCCGCAGGTCCATCCAGCATGGCCATCGGCGGCACCCCGATCGTGGTAAAAGAAGAGACAAAATCAGTCACCATATTATCCGGCGGATCATTCGTATCATCATCCGTTACATTGGCGGCCACTACCGTCAGGGTGATCGTTTCGTCAGGAGGTAGATCGCCTTGGATATCTATGGTCCAGGTGATGCCATCCATGGAAGAAATACCGTTAAACGTGATAAAATTATTGGCTTCATCCTGTACCGTAAAAGCCCCTGCTGCTGGGGTTACCTGCTCGGAAAAAGTCACGATAATATCCGCATCTACGGGAACATTGGTGGCATTATCCGCGGGGCTCACACTATTCACCATGGGAGGATCATCCGGAGGGATCACCTCAATGGTAACCGCACCCTCATCATTGCCGACTGCATTTTGCAATCGGTAACTAAAAGTATAGGTGCCTACCGTTAGGTTAGGGCCTGTCAGGCTAATGGCTCCCGTACTCTCCACGGTCAGGGTTCCATTAGCGAGCGATACGGAACTTCCTGCGGTATTGCTCGTCACAGAGCCACCTAAATCACCGCCACCGAAAGAACTGATGGCCCCGGTTGGAAAACCTAAATAATCTATGCCATTACCATTATCCACAAATAAATCTTCTGAAAGATTCTCATCACTCGCTACCATTAACATATCGTCCTCAGGTTCTGGCACCCGATTAAGGGTGATCGTAAAATTACAAGTCTGAGTATCGCCAGCATTATCGGTAATATTGAAAGTGACATTCACTACTCCGGAAGCCGTGGCATCGGGTGTAAAAGTCAGATTTCCCGTTCCTGCATCAACCGCAGGTGGTACGGTAAAAGCGGCCGGATTCGAAATATCACCGGGCTCGGTAAAGAAGGTAACCGTTTGGTAAGCTTCGTTAGCGGGGCCGGGAGTGATACCCGTCGCCCAGGCCGAAACGCTCTGCATCGTGCCATCGTTGGTAACGATCTGATTACCACCACAGGTAGCCTGCAAGGGATCATTGACCGGCTGCACCTGAATCTCCACAAAACCCGGGCTCTCGTTATTGTCGGCATCCACTACCTTATATTCTATTCTATCGGAGCCAAAATAATCTGCATTTGGGCTGTAGTCTACGGTCGCTGAATCGGTACCCACCGGCACGATTGCTCCCAGGCTACCGTTAGCCGGTCCCTGGGTAATACTGAAGGTAAGATCAAGTCCCTGATTACCATCCAGATCTATCCCCTTCAATCCTAAGGTTTTGCTGTTATCTTCCTGCGCATTAAGCACATAAAAGTCGTAAGCCACCGGGGTACTCCGAAAGCTTCCCGGTATAAGCGTGGTATTTGGATCTACGGGCGTGGTCCGATTGATGATAACGGAATCGGCAGAACCGGCTCCGCTATTTTCGATTTCAAGCGTATATTCAATATTTGAACCCGAAGGAACGGGCTCCGAGGCGGGTGGTACGGGAGTATCATTTAATGAAGCTCCCATGGTAGGTGCGCCAAAAGACTGCCCGTCGTTGATTGCTCCCTCCGTAGAGGTGGAAGTCCCCGAAAAAGAAAAGTCGGCGGCGATCACTCCGGAAATACCTTGTCGATAAATAATACCGACCGATTCGTCCACGGTAATATCTTGGCTAGGGTAACCGGCCGCGGGCCCGTCCATGGCAACAATCGAAGCTCCTTTATTGAAGGATAGGTATTCGACTACGACCCCATCGTAAAGCAGGGCGATTTCGTCGGTAAAATCAATGGGTACTGAAGAAGTAGTGTATAATATAAAACCTGATTGTCGGTCTCCCATTGTAAAACCGGAAGCACCATTAACCAGGATTGAGCCTATCAGTTCTCCATCTGAATAAAAGACCATCTCAACTTTAGTGAGATCAGTGCCTTGCTCTACCACAATTTCTATAAAGTCATCGGCAGGATTAGGCGTGATAGCCACCTCATTTATCCACATCCGCTGGGCAGAGATGTTTCCGGAAAGAAAAATAAAAGGTAGAATAATAAAAAACGAGTTTCCTTTTAATAAAGAAACTAAACTTATGTTGTTCATGCTCAAGGATATTAAGGCCGTTAATAACGTGTTTTTTTCGACTATACAATGTGTAATTTTCACGAGAAGGGATAAAGTACGAGGAGGGAGTTAAGAAAAAATAACTTCATATAGAATCCCATGCTTGCTTTTTCCAGAAGGGACGATAAACAGATGTAAATCTTCTAAGTCAGAGTGTGTAATTTTATAAATAGCCTGTGTGTAATACTGATTTTTCTGACTCGTTTCAAAGGTAATCGAAAATGGCGAACGATCCAAGTCTGAATCTCCATTTAACTTCTCCAGCCGGATTAATTTCGCTTCCAGGGCCTTTTCGGCTTCGAAATGGATGAGAAAGAGGTCGTTTTCAAATTTTTTAAAGTAATCAAAGCTAAGTTGATCCAACATTTTTTTAAATTTTTAATTTAGCCAGTCGATGACCATTCCATAAAATAGTACACACCAGTATCCCCTATTTTTTTAAACCCTAAGCCATCGTAAAGCTTCATGGCGGGATTGTTCCGTTCTACATGAATACGTACGGCTAAATCTTTTTTTTTCGCTTCCGCCAAAACACCTTGCATGATCTGACTTCCGATGCCTTTCCCCCGGTATTCCGGCAACAAGGCGATATCGATAATTCTAATTTCATCAGACCGGTAGTCTTTATACAATCGTCCTATTTGAGTTTCCCTTTGCATAATTACCATAAAATCAGCATCCCGATACTGTTCCATATAATGGGCATGCTGAAAACCAAACTGCTCCGACAGGAAATTCAGCTTTTGCTGCTCGGTCCAATCCAAAAGCACCGCTACCTCTTCCCAGCGCGTACTGATGTATAGCTTACGCAAAAAGTCAAGGTCAGTCGGTAACTGAATGGGCCTATATTCTATTTTCATAAAATAAAAAAGTGACCTGTAAAATTCAATTACAGGCCAACATTTGATATTGCTTAACTTCTGGATGGATACAATCCTACCAGCGCAATAATAAAATTAATAGCCAAATAAGGCTGCATATTATTGTGTGCCTGACTGCCTCCGGCGCTGGGAAGCATCGCATCATTCATCGTTACTAAATTAGATGAGCTTTGGTATTGAAAAGTACCAGCACCGTAAGAGGTATCTTGTGGCTTATTATCGTCCACATCTCTATCGGTACCCATCATGGTATGGTTATGGTTAGGCATCTGTGCCTCCGTAAGGGTGACGATTTCTTCGCCTCCCCTTTCTCCTAATCTTCTAGTGGTTAGCCCCGGACCACGGCCTGGATGCATGGGTGCTCTGCCCTGTAAATCAGGTAAAGCGGTAGTAGAGCGGCCATCTCCGCCATAGGTAGTCCCGATCAAGGAAAACAAAGCCGTATTTTGAGAAACCGGTAAAAGCTGACCATTACAAAAAGCCCAGCCACGCGGTGCAAAATTACCTGCAAATATTCTGATCTCTGCAACAAATGGTTCTGACATGATTTTTAGATTTTAGGATTAATGACGGGAAGGATAAATACCAACCAGGGCCATGATAAAATGGATACACAAAAAGGGTTGTACATTAGTATGGCTACGACTGCCACCAACGGCGGTAATAGCCTCCCCCGCAAAGTTCAAAGGAGTACCTTGTCGGGAAGCATAAAGATCCCCTTGCGCAATAGCCGGTAATGCTCCCTGAGGCGCCCTGTTATCTGCATTTTCATTAGCAGCCCGAGCCGGATGCCCATGAGAGGGTAATTGATTCACCGTTAAGGTCTCTTTTTCCGCTCCTCCTTTAGCCCCTAATCTGCGGGGAGATAAGCCCGGACCGCTGCCGGCGTGAACAGGTACCCGACCACGCATATCCGGCAGACCAAAAGTAGTCCTTCCATCTCCGCCATAGATAGTACCCAGTAAAGAAAAGAGCGCATCGTTTTGAGAAACGGCTAGTAATTGGCCATCACAAAAAGCCCAGCCGCGCGGTGCAAAATTACCCGCAAACATTCTGATTTCGCCTACAAAAGGTTCAGACATGATATTATTTTTTTTGATTTTAGGTGATAAATTAATTTCTGGATGGAAATAGCCCTTGCAGAGCAATACAGAAGTTGACAGCGATATAAGGCATCATATTATTATGCGCCTGCCCTCCACCGACATTCGTGATAGTCCCTTGTCGTAAATTCACCAGATTAGTACTGGTTCCTTTGTATCCATTAACATCTATACTGGCCAGTACTTTTCCACTTGGATTATTGGCACCTACAGGACCATCTCCACCGCCAGAGGCTGATGTATTGGTCGCCTGCACCTGATGGTTATGCTGCGGCATTTCATTGGCGGCCAGCGTATGTGTCTCTTCGCCCGATTTTTGCCCTTCGCGATGATCGGCTCCGCCATTACTACGGCCCGTATGGATGGGTACCCGACCTCGTAAATCAGGGAGCGCAAAAGTGGTACGTCCATCACCGCCATAAGTAGTCCCTAATAAAGAATACAAAGATTGATTTTGATTGATGGGAAGAATCTGTCCATCACAAAAGGCCCAGCCGCGAGGTGGAAAGTCAAAGCCAACAATTCGCACTTCCGCTAAGAAAGGTTCTGACATAATATTGGATTTTTAGGTTATGAAATAGGAAGCAAGCTCACTTTTAGGG
The DNA here is from genome assembly GCA_035268885.1 of Saprospiraceae bacterium. Lineage (GTDB taxonomy): Bacteria > Bacteroidota > Bacteroidia > Chitinophagales > Saprospiraceae > DATFKA01. Next base: position 106,866 of record DATFKA010000043.1, on the reverse strand, counting down.
ATTCTGCCCGAGTCGCCTACTTCTGATTTTAAATTTAAGCAATTTTTTAATATGTGCCATCAGAAAATGAAATCTTCTCAAAAAAACATACCTCATACTTCGAGATCTTAACAAATGCACTGGTTATTCTTTTCCAGGGAGGAGATTTCGGGCATCCTTGTTCATTTCGGGCTATTTAAAGAGGATCATTTTTTGAATCCCAGAATAATTTCTTGCCCGCAAAATGACTAAATTCCTCGATTACGAATAATTATTGTATTTTTACGATTATTCCTTTAGCTTTCGCTAAACTATTACTCCTCGTTCATCAAGCGTCCTTCCTCAATCTTATTTTATGCGACAAGCCCAATAGTGTTATCCTGGCATTGTTCAAGGATTTAACCGAATAACCCATTAATTCAAAGACAACAATCATACATACCAATATGAAAAGACGTGACTTTACTTTTATTTCAGCCGCGGCCCTTCCTGCAGCCATGCTTCCGGTAGGTAACTTACTTGGAAACACTTACGTCAGGTGGCAACTCGCTAATTTACAAGCGCCCATCAAAGAAGATCTGGAAGCCTTTAAAACACAGCTGATCAACAATACAGCACAGTTTCGTTCTGATCCTGATATCCCCAAATTGGCCTACAGCCCTAAACGCATCAATCAGATCGAATTCCAGGATTCCAGGAATTATCGTTTCTCCTTCGTCAATCGATCCGACAATACGGTTACATTATCCAGGGAAAGCGGGCAGAAAAAGATTTCTATCGTTAACTAAAATAGGCTGTAAGAGAAAACGTCCCTTACAGCCTATGCCCATCACTGAAATTAAGTGATTAGATTCCCTTGCTCATCCCATTCCGCCTGCACATCCCGTTGGGATTGATCTACACACTTCGCGATCCACTCCGGATCGTAATCCACTTCGTGCTTAGTCAGCACCTCGGGTGGTACACCATCCCAGACATTCGGATAGTTGCCTACGTAGCCCAGATCTTTAATCCCCATTTCACTGGTATAATAGCCCGTGATGGTCAGGTTCCGCATTAAGTTGAAGAAGCGACGACCAGGGGCCATCTCTGGCTTTTCATTATTTGGATCAGGATAGGCAATGTCATCGACAATGGCAATCTGTTGGGTATTAGAGCAGTCTACAAACACCTTATTAAAGCGGCGGTTAGATTGGGTATCCAGCCACATTAAGCCGCCCCGCATCGGTAACTGATGATTGGGGATGTCTTTGACAATAAATTCGATAAAGTCGGGTACTCTGGCATCAATGGCCGAGCCCGCCTCCTCACTATCGGGCAAAATAATATCGCAGAGTGCGGCAATGGTAGTCAATTCGTGTTCGTTGAGGTACTCCGCCTCCATAACCGCCTGGTCGTGGGCTTTTTCGCGCGGAGTGCGTCCGTACAGGCCATTTTCGCCCCCGGCTGTATTTGCAGCAGCCTCTTTATTCTCCGGCTGGCAGGCCGTAGTCGCCCCCACAGTAGCGCCGGCGACCATTCCAATCAGCATCGTTTTGAATGATTCTCTTCTATTCATAATCGTGATTCTTTTTGTTGTGGCTGTAGATCCAATGACAAAATTTAACTAACCAGAGGACTGAGCCAAGGCATGCCTTGGCTTTACAGCTTTGTCTCCTTAGATATTTCTTTTCTTCAGTTGATCGGCGATGTACTCCGAGGTGCGCATGGACAATGCCATGATCGTCCAGGTACAGTTTTTATCTGCCTGGGAAGTAAATACCCCGGCGTCTACGACAAAAACATTCTTGGCATCGTGCAGCTGACCGTTTTTATTAGTTACGGAAGTCTTGCGATTATTCCCCATCCGGGTCGTTCCTACCTCGTGAATGATTTGTCCCGGGGCCGCCAGTCCATAATCGCGATCTGCACCTGGCGTATCTCCCATTGGGGTAGCGCCCATGGCATCAAAGATCTCTTCAAAAGTCTGCTGCATATGCTTTGCCTGATTGCGCTCGTAATCGGACCACTTATAATCGAAACGTAAAACGGGAATCCCAAACTGATCTACTACATCGGGATCAATTTCGCAACGATTGTCATAACGCGCTACGGCTTCTCCCCTACCAGCTAGATAGATAAAGGCGCCAAAATAGCGCTTCACATCATCACGCAGTTTATTACCATAACCGCCGACCTGCCCACCGACAAATTTATTCATCTCGGTAATGTCCCAGCTAAAACCATAAGACGGCATGCCAAAACCTCCGCCCACTTCGATGTGATAGCCGCGTGGGAAGTCTAACTTGCTATTGTCTCCCCACCAGGGAGAGTACACGTGCATACCACCTACTCCGTCTTCGTTATAGCGGTCCCGATCCATGAGTTGGGGCACAAAAGCCCCCCGTCCTGAACCCGTAGAATCGTGTAGGTAGCGCCCCACGTGATCACTACTATTCCCCAGGCCGTTGGGGTGTTGTTTTGATTTCGAATTCAACAGGATACGGGCGGTACTACAAGCCGAAGCACCTAGTACAACCGTTCTTCCCTTTAATTCGTATTCTTGTCGATCTTCCTTGTTGATGTAAGAAACGCCCGTGGCCAGCCCCTCATCATTGGTCGTCACGGTACGCACCATACAATTATTATACAGATCAATTTGCCCCCCATTCTTTTGGGCGGGGAAGATCAGACAAGAACCGGCAGAAAAATCAGCGTAGACACTACAGGAGCGACCACACTGTCCACAGTAAAAGCAAACACCGCGATCGGGGTTGATTCTTTTGGTGAGCATAGACATCCGCGAGGGAATCACCGTCACCCCTGCCTTACGGGCACCTTTAATATAATAGAGCTCATGTAGACGCGGCTTAGGAGGAGGCAGAAAATAACCATCTGGTTGATTGTGCAAACCTTCTTTAGTCCCAAATACGCCAATCATTTTATCCAGCCGATCGTAATAAGGTTTTACTTCATCGTAGGTAATGGGCCAATTCTCTCCCAGGCCGTCAATATTTTTGTGTTGGAAGTCATCTGGACCAAACCGCAGTGAGATTCGCCCCCAGTGATTGGTACGGCCACCCAACATTCGGGCGCGCCACCACATGAAATCCGTCCCTTCCTTGGTGGTGTAAGGCTCACCGGGTACTTCCCAATCGCCCCAGGACATATCGAAATCACCAAAAGCCCGCATCGTACTGGCTCCACGCCGGGGGGATTCCCAGGGCCATTTCATCTGCGTCTGGGTCTCAGGATCCGCCGGATCAAAAAAAGGTCCGGCCTCCACTACGGCTACTTTGAGTCCCGCATTAGCCAATTGGTTAGCCGCCATCCCTCCGCCGGCTCCCGAGCCTACAATGATGGCGTCATAAACTTTTCCAGATTCTTTGATTTGCATAAATGATATTGAGTTAAATGTTGTTGATTTCGATATTGCGAATTATATATTGAAGCGATTTAAACTTTTTCAGTTCGCTGAGTCTTAAAGTCATATAGAACCTGCACGGCAGCTAATTTTCGATCCGTAACTTTGGCTACGCATCTCAAATTGAGCTTTGCCAGAACCTACAAGCTTTTTAAGACCGCTTGAACCAAAAAGTTTAAAGCGCTTCATTTCTTTAATCTCAAGATAAAAAAATATTTTACTACTCTGAATAATTGCCTGCTTTGATCTCTTTCCCCTCAGCAGACCGGACTACCAACCAAAGGATATCCTGGCTATTCCGCTAAAGCCAAAGCGCACACTTTTAGGCCCAAACGCTCATTTTATCCAGCCTTTTTTATCGTTCATCGGATTTCACCAGCATAATTGAATAATCCTTTTATTTTGCACGATCTTCAAGCAATTAATTCATTTCAAACGCAACAAATGAAAAAACTGAACTGGACCAGAGGGCTAATGACCTTAGCTTTCGGTGCTTTTTTTATGCTTTCCCAACCGCTTTTTGCCCAGGAGCAAGCAGATGAAAAAGAAAAAACAGAAAAGGAAGAAGAAAAGAAAACAGAAAAATCCTTCTCCGATATTATTACCGACGAGGCGCAGAGTATGGAAGGCATGATCCATGTGCACCAGGTAAAAGACAAATACTATTTTGAAATTCCTGATAAAATATTCGGTCGTGACATCCTGGCGGTTACCCGGGTAGCAAAAGCGCCTACCGGTGCGGGCTACGGAGGTGAGCAGGCAAACGAACAGGTGATTCGTTTTGAACGGGGGCCTAAAGAGAATGTTTTCGTCAGAGTTGTTTCCTACATCAACGTGGCTGCCGATTCGATTTCTCCGCTGTACGAGGCCGTCGAAAACTCAAACGTCCATCCCATTGCTGCTGCTTTTGACATTGAAGTAGAAAGAAAAGACACCTCTGTTTTGGTTGATGTTACCTCGTTTTTTGAGGGAGACAACCAGGCCTTTGGGATGCCTCCCATTGCCAAGCAACGTTATAAGTTAAGAGGCCTGCAAAAGGACCGTTCCTACATTAAACGTATTTCGACTTACCCCATAAATGTAGAAGTAAGGACCGTAAAAACTTTTAGCGTAGCTCCACCCTCACTGGCCCCATCCAGAGGGCCCAGCAGAACGGTCACTTTGCCAGCTGGCGCTACTTCTGGTTATGTCACCTTAGAACTAAATACTTCCATGGTTCTTTTGCCGGAGGAACCGATGGAACGCCGCTTATTCGATCCGCGCGTAGGTATTTTCGCTTCTAGTTATACCGTTTTCGAGGAAGGCAACCAGCGTTCAAAACCAGAAATTTTTACCGTAAGGTGGCGACTGGAGCCCAAAAGTGAAGCAGATGCCGCTCGTCAAAGGAACGGGGAGTTAATTGAACCCAAAAAACCTATCGTTTACTATATCGATCCTGCGACTCCGGAGCGTTGGGTGCCTTCCCTTAAGCAGGGTATCGAAGATTGGCAACCCGCCTTCGAACAAGCCGGTTGGAAAAATGCCATCCAGGCGAAAGACTGGCCGGTGGCCGATACCACCATGAGCCTGGAAGACGCCAGATTCTCGGTGATTCGTTACTTTGCCTCTACCGTACAGAATGCCTATGGACCCAATGTTCACGATCCCCGTTCGGGAGAGATTCTGGAAAGCCACATTGGCTGGTTCCATAATATCCAGCAATTACTGAAGAACTGGTACACCATCCAGACGGCGGCCGTCGATGACCGGGCCCGTAGTAATAAATTTGAGGAAGAGTTGATGGGAGAACTGGTCCGATTTGTAGCTGCCCACGAAGTGGGACACACCCTGGGATTAAGGCATAATTTTGGCGCCAGCCACGCTACCCCCGTCGAAAAATTGCGCGACCCGGAATGGACCAAAGAAAATGGGCACACTTCTTCCATTATGGATTATGCAAGGTTTAACTACGTGGCTCAACCAGGAGATGGGGTCACCGATCTAATGCCAAGGGTAGGCGACTATGACAAATGGGCCATTGAATGGAACTATAAGCCCATTTACGATACAGAAAATGAGTACGAGGATAAACTGGTCCTGAACCAATGGTACAAAGAAAAAGCAGAGGACAATCCACGTCTTCACTTCCTGACCGAAATCAATCCTTACGATCCAAGAGCGCAAAGTGAGGATATCGGCGACAATGCCGTTTTGGCCTCTGAATATGGTATCGAGAACCTCAAACGGATTGCGCCAAAGCTACTGGAATGGACAGAGGAAGAAGGGGAATACTACGACATGGCCAATGAACTATACAATAGCCTGGTGGGGCAGTATCGCCGATACATGGGACACGTCACCAAATGGGTTGGAGGGGTGTATGAAACACCAAAATCCTATGACCAGGAAGGCAGTGTCTATATGCCCGCTCCTGCGGAGCGTCAGCGGGAAGCCGTTAAATTCCTGAGCAGTCAATTATTTATGACGCCAGACTGGATTATGAATCAGGAAATTTTGAGCAAAGTACGTCCGGATGCAGGAATGGCCGGAATCGCCCAACTGCAACAACGCACTGTCCGTAGCTTGTTAAGCCCTAATCGCTTGCTGCGCATGATGGAGAATGAAGTAAAGCAGCCCAGCACCTATACAATGGCTAATCTGTACGGCGACCTTAAAAAAGGTATTTGGACGGAGCTGAGAACGGGTCAAGATGTAGATATGCACCGCCGCAACCTGCAAAAAATTCATTTAGAAGAGCTGATCAAGAATCTGGAACCTGAGATCGGTACGACCTTTAGTTTCAACTTTGCTGGGTATAAAGTGGTCAACGGCCCGGCAATGGATCCCAAAAAGTCGGATATTGTTTCCTTGACTATGGGCAGCCTGATGGATTTACAAAAGGATTTGGAGAAAGCCGCCAAAAAAGCGGATGACACCATGACCAGGTACCATTACCAGGATTGCCTGAATCGCATAGAAAAGGCCCTGGAAATAGAAGACTAAATACACGAATTACGGATAAAAAAAGTCCGTTCGCTGCTAGCGAACGGGCTTTTTTATTGCTTAACCTTAATCGTACAGCCAATCGCTTTGGTGAAATCAGGATCTGGCTTTTGATTCGCTTCGACGGCTTTGATGGCATTCACAACGAATCGTTCACTTACCGCATCCGGGTTTCTTGGATTGTCGTCAATGGCGCCAATGTAATGTACTTTTCTGGTTTTATCCAGGAGGAAAACGTGCGGTGTACGGGAGGCGCCATACACTGGAAAGACTTCCTGCTCTTTATCCAGCAGATAATCAAAAGTAAAGCCTTTCTCTTTGGCTCGTTTTTTCATAGCGGGTAAGTCGTCATCCGGCGTGATCTCCGTATCATTGGGCTGGATGGCCACTACGGGCCAGCCTTGAGGAGCCATTTCAGCGTGCAGTGCCTGCAAACGATCTTCGTACATCTGGGCATAGGGGCAAGTATTACAGGTAAAGGTAACAATGTAACCTTTGACCGGAATACCCTTTTCTGCGTAAGCTTTGGCGGTGCTCTCCAGAGAGACCATAGAACCATCAGTATTTTTCAGTTCGAAGTCAGGAGCGGTATCTCCTACTTCTAATCCGGCAGTAAAAGGTGACAAGGCGATGGCTGCTGAAAAGAGTACAGCTAGGCATCCCAGGCTTGCAAATGAGAACTTCATAATTTTTGTTTGTGATTTTAAAGAAAATAAGGCTCAAAGTGATTTCATACTCTGTACCGAAAATAAACGGCATATAATATAGTAGTATAGGACTTGTTTAAACACTTTTGGGGATGGCTACCTAAATATTTGATGCCCAAAGATTACATCAGTTCCTTCACCATGGCTGATAACTGCTCAAAATTGGCATATTGTTTGCCGTGAAATCGCTTTTCATCCCCTTTGTAAATGAGCGTAACGGGTATAGCACCGTCCCAGGTAGGTTCTACCCGGTCTATCCAGTCATTGTATTTTCCGTCTAGTAATAAAGCCACATCCGACTGTAATTGCTTTTCTTCCAAAAAGGGAATGAGTCTGGGCTCCACGTCTTTTTCAAAATCCAGACTAACCAGTATTACGCGTACTTTATCTTCAGAAAACTCTTCGTGTAGCTGTTCGAAGTAGGGCATTTCTTCGATGCAGGGCTGGCACCAGGTGGCCCAAAAGTTGATCACATAAGTCGTATCAGACTCGTTATTAAAGATAGGAGCTATTTCGTCAAAGGTATTATAGGTAAGGTAGAGTGGCTTTTCTTCCTCTGGAGCAGACTGACAGGAAGCCAGTAAACCGATCACCAGGAGAACAGGAAATAAACGACTGATTAATTTCATCTTGTTGTGTAGTTGGTTATAGTGGAATAAAAAAGACTTATGTCTCATCTCATAAACGTGCAAAAAACAACCAACTGTTCAGCAAAGATGTATTTTATATTGTTAAGATTTTATTAAAAACTCGTCTGTTGATGCATTTTTTGATATAGCTCTACTCGCCTGGTTTGCCAGTACGACAAGGCGTTTCGGCATTCTTCGATGGTAGCCAGATAAATGGGGTCGCCCGTGTCCTGATACATCTCTGAAGCATCGTCCATGCGAGCGGAGAGATGCTCCAGTTTTTCCTCCAGATCATCCATGGATAAATATTGTACCGCTCCTGTCCGCCGATCGACGTGCTTAAGGCTAGCAGAGTAATCTACTTCCTCCTGCCCGAATGAAATATCATCCAGTTTTGTTCGATCAACGGTTTCGGAAAAATTTTCGTTCGTGCGCTTGAATATTTCCGCCAGACTATCCGAAAGGGAAGCGGCATCGGATTGTGATTTTGGTTCGTGATCTTTTTGGCGATGCTGAAAATCATAATCATTATTTTCGAATAGATTGGGCTCTTCAAAAGGTGGCTCCGGAGATTTGGCAGCAGAACCAGCATCTGGCTCGGGAGGACCTTGTCGGGTGGTTTTCGCTTCCGGCTCCCGGGTACGGAAGTTGTTTGCCTTAAATTCCTTTTCAGGGGAATCCTCTTTGACTTCCCTTTTGGGCCCACTGAACCAGGTCTTCTTTGGTTCCGTTTTTTTATCTTGTTGGTTTTTGAAGCGAGCTTCAAAATCGTAAGGCCGAAATTGATCTTCTTCCTCAGCAGCAGACTGATCTAGATCGACCAGATCCTCGGTGCCAGGCGCCGGGACAACCTTTGGTAATTTATCGTATTTAGAACGAACGAAATTGGTCAGGTAGCGGCTAAAATAAACGTAGGGGAAAACCAGTAACTCTAAAAAAACCGGGGCTTGGAAATCCGTGCTGCGAAACTGTACGACCCGCTTAATCCCCGTCTTGTAATAGAAGATCTCCAGATAGCCAGTAAACAGAATGACCAGGATAACCGACCAGGCGGCAAAACGGGCAATCAGAGTACTAAACATTTGGGCGAAAGCCTTATTCTCTTCTACGATTTCCTGATTGCGGTTTTGTATATTTTCCTTGGTGGCGTTTTTTTCTTCTTTGGCTTCACTTTCAGCGGTACGCTTCCAGGCTTCGGTAGCCGTCAATTCTGCATTCTGCTTTTCCTTGAGACTTTTTATACTTTCGGCCCGTTTGGTCTCCAGCTCCCGGTTCTTTTTCTCCAGGTTATTAATTTTGGTGGTATAGCGTTGGCCGGTAGCCCAACCCTTGCGGCGCAGTTGATCGATCTCCGTCTCATTAGACTGGATCATATTATCGTAATAGTCATTCTCGGCCATGATCAGATCCCGATAGCGCTGGTTAATATCATCCCGTTGGGTCGTGTAGTCACTGGAAATACGCTTTACCTCCTGATTAAAACTGGAAGAAATTTCTTTAGTATCCGCTAACTCCACTTTGGGAGCAGCTCGCTGCATAGAGCTTTTGGTGGCATGCTGGGAAAGGTAAAAGGAATAACTGGTCAGGAAAATAGCTACGATCCCCATCAGGACCAGAGAAAAGAAATTGAGACCGGTATTATAGCGATTCAATACCGCCCGGAACAGATAGGCCCAGGTTTCACGAATTCCCATTTCGCCGGGGGCAACCAGAACAAAGGCAATGAGAGCCATTACCGTGTATTGCATCACTGGATTCATATCGTCCAGCCAGTCGGAAAAGTACAGGCGGATACCAATCAATGCGGTAGCGCCGCTAAGTAGCTGCAGTCCGGAGATAATGTACCGGGCTTTTCGAGCTGTCTGTGCCTCGTGGTAAAACAAATTCTTGTTCCTGGGAGGCGAAACCAATATTTTCATACACTATTGTTTAGATCATAGGACAAATATAAACAATTTAGTTTAATTAAAACAATTTATGTTAAAAATATTTGTTTCAAAACAAACTAACCGGGTTAAGGTCTAAACTAAATCCCCGGCAGCCGGTTTAATGCTTTGCGGGTACCTAAAGGGCATTGAGTCAAGCCTCCTATTTACGACTACCTAAAAAAATATTAAGTAAGAACTTGTTTATGAAAAACGTATTACTCCTATTTTTTGCTACCCTGCTCAGCCTTCCCGCCCATGCCCAACTCTCCTATGAGCTAAATCTGATCCGGCCCGATCGGCAAATTAACCATGCGATTTGGAAGAATCAGAATAGTCTGTCCTCAGTTACGACCACCATCAAACGATCAAAATTAGGCCGCATCCGGGATTTTTTATTCTACGAAAACGACCAGCAAAAGTATAATTTTAAAAGAGGGATTGGGAAGTTTATCTTGCGGGATTCGATTAGTGGGCAGCAGATAAGTTACAATCCCCCTAATGCATCAAAAGCCCACCGAAAAAAAATTGTGGAACCCGACGGCAAATACATTTTGCCAGACGGCTCGAAAATAACCAGATGGAGAGAAGAATTTTGGGAACCCAGTATGGTTATTGAACTGACCAATGAATTCGACGCCCTGATCGCCGTAGCTTACTACGCAACGGATCCGCCTAAGACTACCCGAAAGTTAATCGTTAAAATAGTTAAACCCACCGAACACGCGGAGTTACTATTAGCCATGCTTACCTTTGATCTTTTGAGAAGCTACCGCAGCTATTACCGAGCCATGGCTGCCAGATATGGCCTGGACCCAGACTGGTAAAATAGGAGTCATCCCGAATTTTGGTAACAGCCAGGATTCGGGATGACTCGCGTTGGTTATTTATTCGAATAAACCCGGTAGGCCCAGGGTGCCAGCCTCATGCTGGCTTCTTCTTCCAAATCGACCTGCTCGCCAGAGAACACCTCGGTATAGGTACCCACGTAATTATCCCCCTGCAGCGTAATACCCTGGTTTTCATTGGACAGGTTAATGATCACCACGACTTTATCCCCGTTTCTGTCCCGCTGAAAAGCGTAAACCGACTCGTCTTTACCCGTCGGAATTTTGACCAATTCGCCACCGTGTACGCCATTCCACAGCGCCTCGTTACGATGTTTTAGCTCCAGCAGCGTTTTATAAAAATCAGCGTAGGGATAATCTCCCCATTCGATATTGTCCTTTGTGAAAAAGGCCAATTGCTTATCCATGGCCGCTTCCTGCCCGGTATAAATCAGGGGCATACCATCGAAGGTGAATACTAAAACGGCAAAAGCTTTATGCCCTACACCCATCCGCTCAAATTCGGTACCTGCCCAGGCATTCTCATCGTGATTTGAAGTAAAATGCATCTTATAGCCTTTGCGGTAGCGCTCGTCATTTTTAGCTAACAGGGCATCAATATCCAGCGCAGTTTTCTTTTCGACTTCGGCGACTTCCGCATCTTCGACAACATTACCAGCCACCAATTGCTGAGCGCTACCCGCATCAACCCCTTGCGTTTTAGCGATTTCATTCAATAAATGGTGCATCTCCCAACCGTAATCCATAACGAAGGCACCACTATTCACCCGGTCTGGTATCGCCGACTCTGCCAGCATAAATAAAGGCTTAATTTGGTATAAAGAGTCGGTACATTGCTGCCAAAAATCTAAAGGCACGCCGTGAGCAACGTCCACCCGGAACCCATCAACACCAACATCTTCTACCCAAAACGCCATCGCATCGATCATCCCCAATCGCATGTCTTCATTGCCATAATTCAGATCGGCCACATCGGTCCAACCCCAGGGTTCTCCGGTCGCATCATTGATCGGATCCGTAATGTTACCCTCGGCATCTTTGGTGTACCAATCGGGATGCTCCTCAATCCAGAGATTATCCCAACCGGTATGATTGGGCACCCAGTCAATGATACAGTACATACCCTGATCGTGAATAGCTTTAATTAGATTTTCGAAATCTTCCATGGTGCCAAAATCGGGGTTAACCCCCGTGTAATCCGCTACGGCGTAAGGACTTCCCAGCGCTTTTTCCTTTAAGGCCGGATCAGTCACTTCCTCAATGGCAAGATCGGGCGTTGCTTTCCGGTTCTTCATACTGATGGGATGAATGGGCATAAACCACAAGATATCAACGCCCATTTCTTTCAGACGGGGCAAGTCTTTCTGAAAGGCAGCAAAGGTACCCTCCTCGGAGTAATGCCGTAAATTCACTTCATAAATGTTAGCGTTTTTGTGCCAGTCGGGTACCCGGGGTTTTTCCCAGGAGACAGGCTCTGCTTCGACCAGGTTAGTGGATGCTGCCTGTTTACAGGAAGTAAAGCTGAATACCAGGCTCAATAGCAGTATCCAGGCAAATGGTTTGCTTTTTAGTTTCATACATTAAAAATTTTGAATCGTTGAATTCACTACCAATATGTCCCTAAAGGTAACAAATCGGGTATCTAGCTGTGCATTAATTCAACAAATACTTCACCCCCAGACGCTCCAGCTCTCTGATGAAGTCATTATTCGCATTGACCCCTCGCTCCTTGGATACCATAGCCACCTTTAATTTATCGTTACGATCGATAATCTCCATGCGCAGTTTGTGTTGGCCTTTATGTATTTGACACAAGACGTCAAGTTCGTCAATGGTACTTGCCGAAATTTTCTCCAGCGGCAGCTTGATCGTAATAGATTCCGTCATAGATTCAGCGATACCATCCAGCAGCTTTATATCCTTCACTTTTAATTCCCGATCATCGTTTCTCCAACTCCTTTGGAATTTTGCTTTGAGGTAGACCGCCTTCCCTTCGACCAACATATGTTTGAAGCTCAGGTAGTCTTCTCCAAAGAGCTTAAACTCCGTGGTGGCGTTAAAATCACTTAACTCAAAGATGCCCCAACCATTGCCATTCTTACTGATCCGATGTTGCACCGAGCTGATGATGCCTCCTACTTTGATGGTTTTATCGGTGTGTTTCAGCTGATCTACCCGATCCAGGGTGCAGGTCATGAAGTTCTTCACCTCCAGACGGTAGTCGTCCAGTGGGTGCCCACTTACGTAAATACCGGTCACTTCTTTTTCGCGGGTCAACTTCTCAATTAGTGGCCAGGTATTACCCTCCGGAATGGAAGGTTCGGGCACCATCGCATCTTCAGAATCACCAAACAGGGTATTATTTGCTTGTGCTAATTGGTTCTGATAGGCATTACCGTACTTCAGTGCATGCTCCAGAAAAGAGGTATATTTCTCGGAAGGCGCGAAGTACTGCGAACGGTCGACCCCTTCAAAGCAGTCGAATCCCCCCCCGAGCACCAGACTCTCCATTACACGCTTATTAATCGCCCTCAAATCCAGTCGACGCACCATGTCGAAGACATTTTCGTAAGCACCGACCTCTTCTCTTTCCGCCAGAATAGCCTCCACCGGCCCCTCTCCTACTCCTTTTAGAGCCGACAAGCCGAAACGAATATTGCCCTCTTTGTTTACGGAGAAATCTGAGGCACTTTCATTCACACTGGGACCCAACACTTTTACGCCCATGCGTTTGCACTCTTCCAGAAAGAAAGTAATCTTGGATATATCGTTTTTATTGTGCGTCAGCACGGAGGCCATAAATTCGGCCGGATAGTGGGCTTTAAGGAAGGCGGTCTGGAAGGCCACGAAGGCATAACAGGTCGAGTGCGACTTATTAAAAGCGTAGGAAGCAAAGGCCTCCCAATCCTTCCACACCTTGTTGAGGACCTCTTCCGGATGATTATTGGCCAATCCCCCTTCGATAAATTTGGGATACAGCATATCGATCACCTTCTTTTTCTTTTTACCCATCCCTTTACGCAACATATCCGCCTGACCCTTGCTGAAGTTGGCCAGTTTTTGCGAAAGCAGCATCACCTGCTCCTGGTAGACGGTAATCCCGTAAGTCTCTTCCAGATACTCTTCCATGGCCGGCAGATCGTAGATGACCGGTTTACGGCCGTGCTTGCGATCAATAAATTCGGGAATATACTCCAGCGGCCCCGGACGATACAAGGCATTCATAGCAATCAGGTCCTCGAACTTACTGGGTACCAGCTCTTTCATATACTTCTGCATACCCGTACTCTCGTACTGAAAGATACCTACCGTCTCCCCACGCTGGAAGAGCTCATAGGTCTTTTCATCCTCAAGCGGAATGGCATCGGGGTCGATATCCACATTGTAGTTTTCCTTTACCATCCGGATGGCATCCTTGATGATGGTCAGGGTTTTTAAGCCCAGGAAGTCCATCTTCAGTAAGCCGGCATCTTCGGCCACACTGTTGTCGAATTGCGACACGTACATCCCCGTATCTTTATCAATTTTAACGGGAACGTACTGGGTAATCTCATCGGGGGTAATCACTACTCCACAGGCGTGAATACCCGTATTTCGTACAGACCCCTCTAGCTGACGAGCGGTTTGGATCATCTTACCAATCTCGTCGTCGGCTTCCGCCAAATTCCGAAACTGATAGGCCTTCTCGAGATCTTCCGAATTCAATGCACCTTTCAATTTTGGATCGATATCGCCTTTAGCTAGCACTTTCTTCAGCGAAGCTTTCAGATGCGTGGGGAAGGTCTTGGCGACCCGATCTACCTCGGGAAGCGGTACGTTCATGACCCGCCCAACGTCTCGCAGCGAACTTTTGGCCGCCATAGTACCGTAGGTAATGATCTGAGCAACCTGATTCTGCCCATATTTATCGATGACGTAATCGATCACCTTCTGACGCCCTACATCATCAAAGTCGATATCAATATCGGGCATGGATACCCGCTCGGGATTTAGGAAGCGCTCAAACAGCAGATCGTATTTAATCGGATCCACGTTGGTGATGCCCAGACAATAAGCTACGGCCGAGCCAGCGGCGGAGCCACGACCAGGACCCACCGACACGCCCATTTCCTTGGCGGTAGTCGTAAAGTCCTGCACGATCAGAAAGTAGCCCGGATAACCGGAATTCTCAATCACGGAAAGTTCAAAGTCCAGTCGCTGCTTTATTTCGGGCGTAATATCTTTATACCGCCTTTTAGCGCCTTCGTAAGTCAGGTTTCGTAGTAACTCATCCTGGGTTTTGATGCCTTTCGGCAAAGGGTAAGCCGGTAGTAATACGTCGCGGGCCAATTCCAGCCCCTCAACTTTATCGTAGATTTCAATGGTGTTATCCAGTGCAAAGGGGACGTCGCTAAACAACTGCCCCATCTCAGCTTTAGTCTTGAAGAAAAAGTCCGAACTGGGAAATTTGAAGCGTTTATCTTCCTCTACCAGGCTATTGGTGTTAATACAGAGCAGGATATCGTGTGGTAAGTAGTCATCTTCTTCCAGGTAGTGGGAATCGTTGGTCGCAATCACCTTAACCTCGTACTTCTTGGCAAACTTTAGCAACTGCTGGTTGATATCTTCCTGGCTTACGCCTAAACCATCAATATTTTCCAGGCCCCGGTGCCTTTGTAATTCGATGTAAAAATCATCTCCGAATAGATTCAACCACCAGCGTAATTTTTCTTCGGCTTCTTCCAGCTTACCGTGCAAGATGGCCTGAGGAATCTCCGCACCGATACAACAACTGGTGGCAATCAAGCCCTCGTGGTATTTTTCAATTAATTCTTTA
Organism: Saprospiraceae bacterium; assembly: GCA_035268885.1. Lineage (GTDB taxonomy): Bacteria > Bacteroidota > Bacteroidia > Chitinophagales > Saprospiraceae > DATFKA01. The sequence continues at coordinate 91,577 of DATFKA010000043.1, read as the reverse complement.
TCCACGCGGGGAAACTTACTGTACAAGCCCTCGATAAAGCCCAGTGAACACAATTTCGACAGGTTGACGTATCCGGCTGGATTCTTAGCCAATAATAGCTGGTGATAGCGCTTATCTTTTTCATTGTTTGCCCGGGAGAAGCTCTTCTTGTGGCGATCTTCCACCAGGTAAAATTCGCAGCCGACGATGGGCTTAACTCCATTTTTATTAGCTTCAGCCACAAACTTGTAAGCCCCAAACATATTCCCGTGATCGGTTAATGCCACTGCTTTTTGGCCGTCAGCCGCGGCCTTGGCCATCATATCGGGAATAGAGGTAGCACCGTCTAAGAGTGAATATTGTGTATGGCAATGAAGATGACAAAAATCCGGCATAGCTAAAGATGGTTGGTTGCGATCAAAAACTTACATACGGTGGAGGGAATCCTCCGCCTAGCCCATTAAAAAGTTGACAATGAGACACTCAATATTAAACAAATTGGTTTAAAAAAGAGTCGAATCACAGGGAAAAGTTTTCCACATTTTGGCAACGTGCGGATGATCTCTCAAATTATTTTATCTTGTGAAAATAAGACTAAGCTAGATGAAGATTGTCATACTTTCGCGCGGACCACAACTCTATTCTACCCAGAGCCTGCTAAGGGCAGGGATGAGACGTGGACATCAGGTCCGGATTATTGATCACGTCAACTGCCATTTCACCATCCAAAAGGGGCGCATGTCGATCTTTCACGATGGCTTTCTCGTCGATACGCCCGATGCAATCATTCCGCGCATCGGGAGCTCGGTTACGGCCAAAGGAGCCGCCGTGATTGCCCAGTTTGAGGCGATGAATATGATCACTACGGTACGCTCCATGGCCCTATTGCAGGCCCGGGATAAACTACGGTGCTTGCAAAAACTGGCTTCCTGCGGTATTGACGTCCCCAAGACGGCGTACCTGCACAACAATGAACATCTGCCCGCGGTCATTAATCAACTAGGGGGGCTTCCCGTTGTTATTAAATTACTGGAAAGCACCCACGGGGTAGGCGTAATTTTAGCGGAAACGCTAAAAACCGCCGAATCCACAATTGAAGTCTTCCAAAAACTGCGGGAGCGCGTCCTACTGCAAGAATTTATCGAAGAATCAAATGGGGCAGATATCAGAGTGTTGGTGGTGGCCGGCAAAGTAGTCGCCGCCATGAAAAGACAGGCCCAGGCTGGAGAGTTTCGCTCTAATCTACACCGTGGAGCGAGTGCCGAAGCGGTTCGGATTACCCAGCAGGAGAAAAACCTGGTGATCAGAGCCACTAAAATCATGGGGCTGGACATTGCCGGGGTAGATCTGTTGCGTTCTGAGCGCGGCCCGCTGGTGATGGAGATTAATGCTTCGCCGGGGCTGGAAGGCATTGAAACCATTACCAAGGTGGACGTGGCCGGACAAGTTATACGCTATTTAGAGTCCCGTTATCGTTTGAAAAAAGAGTATGCTAATCAATAAAGAAAGGAGTAATTGTGGCCGAAGAAAACATTTTCCAACTACATAATACCATTGTTCCCAGGGGCAGCAGCGCCTTGATTAAAATCCCCGTCGGTCGCATCCCCTCCGGTAATGTCATTAGTATTCGCGCTCATGTGGTTCGATCCGAAAAGGAAGGGCCTACCGCCCTGATCCTGGGGGGGGTCCACGGCGACGAAGTTAATGGTGTAGAGATCGTACGACGTTCTATTGAGCAGCAATTCTTTAAAGACCTGAGCTGCGGTACCGTCATTGCTATTCCCCTGGTTAACATCTATGGGTTTATCAATTTTTCTCGTGATGTCCCCGATGGAAAAGATATCAACCGTAATTTTCCGGGAAACCGACGCGGCTCCCTGGCTTCACGGGTGGCTTACCACGTGTCCCGAAAAATTCTGCCCCTGGCAGATTTTGCCATCGATTTTCACACGGGTGGTGGTGGAAACTATAACTATCCACAGATCCGTTACACCATGAACCATAAGGAGAGCCTGGATTTAGGACAAACCTTTGGCGCGCCCTATTTACTGGCTAAAAAGCCCATTAGCAAATCCCTGAGAAAACACGCAATTGAATTAAACATCCCTATGCTGGTCTACGAAGGAGGTGAAAACTTACGAATGGACCCCTTTGCTACGGCCCAGGGACTGGAAGGCTTACGCAGAATACTGATCGCCAAGGGGATGCTACCGGGTAAGAATCGCGAAAAACCCAGTGCGCACTTTCTTAAGACCAGTTGGATTCGCTCGCCCAAAGCCGGCATGTTTCAATGCCTGGTTCCCTCCGGACAAATCATTAAAAAAGGTACCGTACTGGGCTACGTCACCGATGCTTACGGGACGGAAAAAAAAGATATTATCGCCAATCGGGACGGGCATATCATTGGTCACAATAATATACCCGTAGTTAGCCAGGGGGATGCCCTCTTCCACGTCGCCTACGCGCCTGCCCCATAAAAAAACCCACTGGTCCTTCCGGGCCAGCAGGTTTATTGTCATGTAATCAATTATTCTAAGCTTGGGTGTAATGCTTTTCGGGAGGTAACCTAATTCAAATTATAACCTTATTTTTAATAGAGCAACAAGCGTGCCAGTTTACCTTGCTGAATGGTTGAAATATTGATTTTTTGAATTAGAAGTTGTTTAAAAACGCCTCACTGAGCCCGTGGCAACATATTGAAAGCCAATACGGCAGCTCTTTTTTTCGACCAGCGACCTGAATATGGATAAGAAGAACATGGTAAGGATGGGCAGGATTATTTATATTACGTTCTTTAAGAAAGTCGCAGGAAATCTTGCTCATTCAATCATTCGACAATTCAATAACTCAACCATTGGTTAAAAGCAGAAAACAAAAAGAAGTAAAACGCCTACGCAATTATCGCAGTTATCACAAATACATCGGCCTGGTGCTGGCCATCCTACTGTTCATCAGTGCCATTACGGGGTTTTTCCTGGGCTGGAAGAAAAATGTGGACTTGCTACAACCCTCCACTCAGAAAGGGGCCAGTGCCGAGATGACCGATTGGAAACCCGCCGCCGAACTGGCCGAAATCGCCACCAATCATTTATATACGAGTTACCCCCGGCAGATTGACAACCCCATCGACCGGATGGATTTTCGCCCCTCCAAGGGCATCGTGAAGGTCCTCTTTGAAAATCATTGGTGGGAGGTACAGGTCGACTGTACCACCGGCGAAGTGCTCTCTGCCGCCAAACGACACTCCGACTGGATTGAGCAAATTCACGACGGTAGTATTATCTCCGACCTCTTCAAACTCATCTCCATGAACATCCTTGGCATCGGACTTACTCTGATGATCCTGACGGGCTTCTGGCTATGGTACGGGCCTAAGTTGGTGAAGCGATTGAAGAAATGATGGGGTAAAAACGTGATTGTATTACTCCAAACTACAGCTCATAATTCGGCTCCAAACGCCCCGCCTTCTCTTCGTAAAAATCTTTAATGATGGCCATCACCTCTTCCGGCTCATCAACGATGGGCATGAGATCCAAGTCTTCCGGGTTAATATTTCCCGCTTCCAGCATGGTGTTCTCGATCCAGTCTTTCAGGCCCGTCCAAAAGTCTTTCCCCACCAGGATTACCGGAATGGGTTTGATCTTTCTGGTTTGCCGTAAGGTCAGCACTTCAAATAACTCGTCCATGGTACCCAGGCCACCGGGTAAAACCACAAAAGCCTGAGCAAATTTCACAAAGACGACTTTGCGTACAAAGAAGTAGCGAAAACCAATGCTTTTATCCCAGTCGACAAACTGATTGCTGCCGGCTTCGAAGGGTAATTCAATATTGAGGCCTACCGATTTTCCACCGTACAAGGAGGCCCCTTTATTACCCGCTTCCATGATGCCCGGGCCACCACCCGTAATCACGCCAAAGCCTTCCAGGGTGAGCAGACGGGCGATTTCTACGGCCTTCAAATAATAGGGATGATCCGCTTTGGTTCGGGCGGAACCAAAAATGGAGACACAGGGTCCAATTTTGTGCATGGTCTCGAAACCTTCCACCAGTTCGGAGATCACCTTGAACATGGTCCAGGCGCTTTCACTAATATTCGGTTCGTTCCATTCTAACATGGGATGCTTGGCAGCATCCTCAAATTGCTCTTCGGCCATGAATTGTATTTTTTATTGGACGCCAAAAATACAAAAACTTATGATGCGGCCTTATTTCTGCGTGCGAAATGATCATCGATCAGATCGTGTAAATCCTGCGCGCTGTCAAACTCGCTGAGCAAGTACTTAAATTGCTGGCGCACGTCTACACTGTGCTGTAATACATTTTGCTGCACATTGTCCGCCGCGATGGTTTTGTCACTCAGGATGAGCAAACGTTCAATCACATTACGGAGCTCGCGGATATTACCGGTCCAATTGACGGATTGCAATAATTCAATTGCTTCTTTGGTGAATTTCTTCGGCGGCACACCGTATTCTTTACAAATCAATTTATTAAAGTGCTGGATCAACAGGGGAATATCTTCCCGGCGTTCGTTCAGCGAGGGCACGTCGATAATAATGACCGCCAGACGATGGTAAAGGTCTTCGCGGAACTTCCCTCCCTGAATGGCTTTGCGCAAATCTTTATTGGTCGCAGCGACCACCCGTACATCTACCTTGATGGATTTGTCCCCCCCTACCCGGGAAATTTGGCTTTCCTGCAGCGCACGCAGTACTTTGGCCTGAGCAGCCAGACTCATATCGCCGATTTCATCCAGAAATATGGTGCCGCCATTCGCCTGTTCAAACTTACCGATGCGTTGTTTATGGGCGGAAGTAAAAGCTCCTTTTTCGTGCCCAAACAATTCACTTTCGATCAGCTCTCCGGGGATGGCTGCGCAGTTCACCTCCACGATAGGTTTGTTCTGTCGATGACTCTTTTCATGTAGCCAACGGGCCACCAGTTCTTTACCCGTACCGTTGGCACCAGTGATGAGTACACGGGCGTCGGTGGGCGCTACCCGCTCGATGGTTTCTTTGATTTGTTGTATTTGCTCAGATTCGCCGATCATTTCTTGTACTTTCGACCTGGCTACCTTGCGTTTGAGCACCTTAGCTTCCGTCACTAAAGAGGACTTATCAAAGGCGTTGCGAATGGTAATCAAAAGCCGATTGAGATCAGGTGGTTTACTGATGAAATCAAAAGCCCCTTCCCGGACGGCCTCTACCGCCGTTTCGATGGTACCGTGCCCGGAAATCATAATCACCGGAATGTCCGGCACCAGGATTTGCAGGCGTTCCAGCGTATCCATGCCGTCCATTTTGGGCATCTTGATATCCAGTAGAATCACATCAAAATCGGTCTTTTTTACATTGGCGAGTGCATCCAGCCCATCGGTGGCTTCCTGAACTTCGTATTTTTCGAATTCGAGGATTTCGCGCAGTGTTTTACGAATGCTTTTTTCATCATCAACGAGGAGTATCTTTTTAGCCATACCAGTGGGATAACGTCCCGATGGGACGATTTGTGAATATAGTGTTCTCTTTTCTCTGGTATTACTTACGTAAAAAAGGTTGGAAGGTTGCGGGGTTTATCAAGTTAGATTTTCAATATCATCCTGATCTTTAGAGCGGTTTGCTGCTTTTTTGCCTCGATCAAATCCTCAAGATTAATAATATTGATTCGAACCTCATCAATTACTGCGTTTTGTTTATTGTGAAGCTGTTTAAGAATTCCTGGTGAGATGATTGGTAACGGCTTGGAAGTCAAGGGCGCAGTGAGGCGTTTTTAAACAACTTCTGTCATAACAAGCTTGAAATTCTAATCCTTTGACGGCTGTCATCAGATCAATTTTGATGGGAGGGTTAAGTAGGTTGCCCTTTAAAATAATCAAATCTATGAACTTAACTAATCCGCCAATCCCTGCACCGCCAACCAAACCATCAGCCCCACCCCCACTTTCAAGGCCTCTTCATCAATATCAAAAGTCGGTGTATGCACCGAGGACGTAATGCCCCGCTCCACATTCCCCGTACCCAATCGATAAAAGCAGGCGGGCATAGCCTGGGAATAGTAGGCAAAATCTTCACCGGTCAGCCGCATGGGAAGTTCGACTACATTTTCTTTACCCAGGTACTCCTCAGCGTAGGTGCGGGCTTTTGCCGTAAGGCCCTCCTCATTCTGCAGCATCGGGTAGCCCACCTCTACTTCAAAATCACAGGTGCCGCCCATACCGATGGCGATCTGCTCGGCCATGTGCTTCATCTTCTGATGGGCCGCAAAACGCCACTTTTCGTTAAGCGTGCGGAAAGTCCCCTCTATTTTGACCTCTTCGGGAATAATGTTCGTCGCCCCGCCAACGGAATTAATTTTCCCAAAAGTCAGCACCGATGGGATCAGTGGATTGGCATGCCGACTGACAATTTGCTGTAAAGCCACCAAAATGTGGGAAGTGATCAAAATGGGATCAATATTCTCATGGGGCATGGCACCGTGTCCACCTTTACCCCGGACACTAACGTGTAATTCATCGGCGGAAGCCATGTACATCCCGGGGCGAAAACCCACTTTCCCCGCTGCTAAGGGCGGATGCACATGCTGACCAAAGATGCCTTCCGGTTTCGGGTTTTCGAGTGCGCCGGCCTTGATCATCAGGGAGGCACCGCCGGGCAATTTTTCTTCACCGGGCTGAAAGATCAGTTTCACGGTTCCTTCAAACTCGTCTTTGAGCTCCTGCAAAATACGCGCGGCACCTAGTAAAGAGGTCGTATGCACATCGTGCCCACAGGCGTGCATGACCCCCGCATTTTTCGATTTGTAGGGTACCTCATTGGCTTCGGTGATGGGCAGAGCGTCGATATCTGCTCGCAGGGCAATGACTTTTTTATCCGGATTTCCCCCTTTAATCAGAGCCACCACCCCAGTATCGGCGATGCCAGTTTCGTGGCTTACGCCATAATTCGTAAGCTGATCGGAGATGTAACGAGCCGTTTCTTTTTCCTGAAAGGATAATTCCGGATGAGCGTGCAAATGCCGACGGATGGCTACCGTTTCTTTGTGGTAGTCGTCAACGCGCTCTTTTATTTTTGCTTTAAGCATAGGGCAGGTTTGGTGGTTTAGTTGAATAAAATCGGCAGAATCCATTTAGATAATACGCCAACCATCAAGATGGTAATGATATTCAGGATTAGTCCCGCCCTGACCATTTGACTCACCTTCAGATGGCCACTGGCAAAAACAATTGCATTGGGTGGCGTAGACATGGGCAGCATAAAGGCGCAACTAGCGGCCAGGGTCACCGGAATACAAACCTGTAATAAATTCAGATCAGCACCCAGGGCTATAGCCCCCACCACTGGTAAAAACACCAACACCAGCGCCACGTTTGATATAATCTCAGTCAGGAATAAGGAAACTGCCGCCAAGCCCAGAATAATCAAAAAACTAGCTTCGCCCATATTAGAGAACTGATCCCCAATGAGTTTGATTAGGCCCGTATCATTCAGCGCGCCCGCCAGACTGAGTCCACCCCCGAAGAGGAGTAAGATACCCCAGGGAAGCTTTTCAGTATCCCGCCAGGCCAGTACAAATTGATTTTTACCAAAGTCAACCGGAACAATAAAGAGCAGTACCGTGGCAAACATGGCGATCCCCGCGTCGGATAAGTCAACCCCGGCGGGCAATAAATTAGAAACGGGCACCCTGAAAATCCAGAGGATAGCCGTCAATAAAAAGATGACCAGGGTACGCTTTTCCCCGGTAGAAATTGGTCCCAGGCGGTCTACTTCCCGGGTAATGATTTCCTGTGCTCCTTCGAATTCTCCCAGGCGATTAGGATGTAAGATCTTCACAATAAAAAAGAAAGTCACGCCCAACAGTAGGAGAGCAAACGGTAAACCAAAAACAATCCATTGCGCAAAACTAACCTGCACCCCGAATTGCTCTTCCATAATCCCGGCAAAAACGACATTGGGCGGGGTACCAATAATGGTAGCCGTACCGCCAATATTAGCGGCGTAAGCAATACCCAGCATCATGCTCAGGGCAAAATTGCGCATTCCCTTATCCTCAATTTCCTCTTGATCGTCAAGCAAAAGATTAATTACAGACAGGGCAATGGGTAGCATCAGTACGGTTGTCGCCGTATTGCTAATCCACATACTCAATGCTGCCGTCGCCAGCATAAAACCCAATAAGATACCATCGGCATTGGTCCCGGTGAGCTTTACAATATTCAGGGCAATGCGCCGGTGTAAGCCCCAGCGCTCCATAGCCAAGGCAATCATAAAACCGCCCATAAACAGGAAAACAATCGGACTGGCGTAGGGCGGCGATACATCACCCATCCCCAGGGCCTCATCAATCCCCGCGGGATATCCCCGATCATTGATCGGTTGTATGGCTAATAGCGGGAGTAAAACCAGGGGCAGAATAGCCGCCACGGCCAGCGGTACGGCCTCCGTCACCCACCAAGTCAGCATCAGCGCAGCCACGGCCAGTACTTTCCAGGCTTCAGGGTTGAGGCCTGGAGGATTGGGTAGCAATAATAAGATTAAAAAAATAGCTGGTCCTAAGACCAGCCCGATCTTTTTTGCGGATAGTGCTCCCATTTAAGGCTGCATTTCAAGCTGTTCGATAATGAATTTCCCCACTTTCTCTCCCTGCTCCACCCCGTAATCAATGGCAGGGCGATAGTGAATACCACCGTACAGACGGCTGACCGCCGCCTCGTCCGAAGCGTGGAAAAAGGAATTATAAGAACGTACGGGCAGGCCATAAGCTTGCTCCGTCGTATCTTCAAAAGAAAAACCATCTCCGTAAATGGAGGTTAAAGCAACGGCAGCAGCACGGGAAATAACCGAATGGCCACTCGTATACTCCGGAAAAGGTGGGGTCTGCAGCGCCGGGCGCCATTCGTCATCCAGTTCGCGATTGATCACCGTCTCCGGGCGGATTAGGTTAGAACGGTATTTTTCATCCCAACAACTAATGAAAGCATCAAAAAGCGCGATAGAAGTTAATGTGTAGGCTTCAATCGTCTTCATAAAGCCGGCGTCCGCTTTCTTACTGGCGACCTTCACAATGCCGATCCAGTGTCCACCGGGCGTAATTTTTTTGGTAGCAAACATCACGTGACCCGTGTGGTGGGAAACGTAGGGGTTACAATCCCAGAATTGCGCAATCTCAAGGCGCTCTTCTTTGTCTTCTGCTTCCAGAGCGGTATATACTTCCATTAGTTCTTTGTAGAACTGACTGTTCTTATCCATATCAAATGGCGTTGGGGGCGGTGGCACAAATTGTTTGGGCGACTCCAGTACAAAGGGCCGAATACTTCGCCAGTGCGGCTCGATACCATCCATATAATCCGGTGGCGTGGGTTGCCAGCGATCCGGCTCATCATTGAAAGTGAACTTGGGATAAGTACGCGTCTCTTTGTACGAATCGGTGCCGGAGTAAGCCAAAATGTGGTCAGCCACCTCTTTGCCATAAGCCATAGATCGCTGGTACACCTGATTAGGAATACCAATGTCCTTTAATTCCTTATAAAGTCGAGTCTCAAAGGTATCGATCATATTCTCTGAAAAAATCAGGGATTTACCCACCGTTAAGAAAGCGTGCAAACTAGCCAGCGGATAGCAATATTCCTGATTAGGGTCGGCCGCGGGCACTTCCGTAAATTCGTTCAATTGGCCAGACAGGCTTTGATAGTTGTTGGTTTTGTCCTGGACCATCACTTCGTAAGCGGCGATACTGGGATAAGCGTAAATGCGGCTCGCTACCGGAGGCGAAAAAATATCGTGTACAATCACGTCCGTCAGCTGCTGCATGGCCTGGTGAAAATAGTCGGCGTCCTTCACTTCCTCCTGATAGTCAGGGTTTGTACTTTCACAGCTCCCCAGTAATACGCCCAGCAATAGGCTGAGTGCAATTCCTTTCCAAATTTTCATCACATATGTTTTTAAATCGCTAACAAATTACCATTTCAGATGATTACATGCGGGGAATTCAGGTTTAATTTATGGTAAAAGAGCTTACATAATGGCTCTTTAATTTGCAAACATAAACATAATTTCGGAATGAATACAAGTGCTAAGCAAGTGGTCGATATTATGTATAAGTTTAGTTCAATAACTCATTGGGTTGATCCTCTATTGCCGTCAGATCAGTATAAAGAATATTTACCCGGTTCTCGAATTCATAAAAAAGCAAAATTTTTCGATTGCCTTCGATATTTAAGTAGGCTTTGGTGAACGGTAGGCTGGGCTTGACGGGACGGAAGCTAATACCGTACCAATCTTCCAATAAGCTACGTACCTCTTCAATTCGATTTTCCGCCGATAGTTCTTTATTCCAGGGAGCCCAGGCATCGTACTCCACAAAAGCGGGCATAGCCACAATCTTACCAGCTTCAAACCTGGGGTAAAACTCAAAATCGGCGGGATATTCCAGTTCGGTTTCCAGGCGGTACCGTGCCGTTGCGTTCCCATTTCCATCCATTAATAGTCCCTGCTTATTCAAATTCCAGCAATGCGTATAGAAATTCTTGGCAGACATCTGAAAATGGATACCCAAAAAGAGGGAGTCGAACCGCTCTTTTTTTGCCAATTCCTGGTCTACCCAGGCTTCGTAAGTTTTGGGCCTGGTTTGACAGGCCATAAGTACGATAACTATTATCCCAAACAATAAATATCTGATCTGCATAAAATTAATTTCAATTAACTAATTCAAAAACCCATTGATGCGAAATTCAGGTTCAAAATGAGTTCTTTCGATTGCTTATCTTTTTTAAGATGATGATTTACCTTATCCCCCCTGAATCTCCCTTCGAAGCAGAGTTGATGGGTTCTAAAATTACTCTATCTGCAGAATCAAAATGTCCCCCTTCGAAGGGGGTGCAGGGGGATGTTTGTTCTTACTAGCAAGAAAACATCCTCCAAGAAACCTAGTTTTACCCCTTTCATCCCCCGTAGCCTCCTTGATAAGGGGGACTTTTTCGTTCTGAGCTCAAACCAATCCCCCCTGCTTAGAAAAGGGACCAGAGAGATGGAAATAGATCCACTTTAAATCCAAATCTAAACCCACCACAAGAAGACCCGTGTTAATCGTAATCAACACGGGTCTTATAATGTAAGTTTAATGGCTTGGCGCCAAATATCCAATTAACCGAGGAATAGATTAGTACCCAGGGTTCTGCTGCAGATTGGAATTAGCATCCAGCTGCTGACGAGGAATCGGGAAGATCTCCTTGAACTCAGGCTGTGCTGGTCTTTCCCACCATTCGTCTTGGAACTTACCAAAACGAATCAGATCAGAACGACGAGTTGTTTCTGCAAACATTTCACGACCACGCTCGGCGAGTAAACTCTCTTCCGTTAATTCCGTGAAAGCATCCACTCCAGCCCGCTCTCTAAGTTGATTGACCAGATCCAGCGCTTCCTGACTACCATTATCCTGCCTCCACAGTGCTTCGGCGCGAATTAACAACACATCCGCATAACGGAAAATAGGAAAATCAGTATTCAGATTGGGCTGGGCACCGACTTCAATTTCAAACTTAACAATTCGGGCGCCGGCCTCACGCCAGGCTTCTGGTTGCAATTCATTGATGAAAGGACGAATCGTAAATGGAGGGCCATCTGGATCCACACCCGATGCCAGCGTACCATCATCGACTAGGCGCTTATTACCAGAAATATCCCACTGCGCTCCCCATAGGAAGCTTCCGCGTACGGCCGATGGACCATCTTCCGTTCCGGGTTGGCCTCTTCTCAAATCGCCATCGTCGTATAGGTTGAAAAAGTCTTCCATAGCACAGAAACCATTCCAGGGCTGGGCAGCCAACTGATAAGTCTCCTGATGCAAGTAACTCAAAGACATCATATGTACGTTGAAGCCTTGTGCAAACACCTCATCGTAAGGAATGGCCCAGATCATCTCCGGAGAGCCACTATTATCAGCATTGAAGGAAGCAAAGTAGTCAGCCGCTATAGAATAAGATCCCGAATTGATTATTTCGTTCGCTTGTGCGGCGGCCTCTGACCAACGAGCATTGCCCGTATATACTTCCGCATTCAAATACAGTCTGGCCAATGCCATGTGAACTACATCCTTATTCACCCGACCGTAAGTAGATTGGTCTACGGCATCGGTCACTTCATCGAGGGCGGTAAGTAGCTCAGATTCTACGAAGTTGAACACCTCCTGTCTGGATGAGTTGGGTAATGGGTCTGTTTCGGCAAAGTCCGTAGATAAAGGAACGTTGCCGTAAATATCCAACAACCACATGTAGTAAATCCCTCGCAGGGCTCTCAACTCACCGATAAAGGGATCCGTCAGCGGGTTTTGTAATTCTTCGAACTGGAAGATCAAACGGTTACAAGCGTTGACGCCGCCAAAAAGGAAATTCCAGGTACTGTTTACCGTAGGATCCTCGGCATTCCAGTTACCGGTATGCAGACGCACCCAGTGACCACCGTCACCCCAGTCGGGACCTCTGGTCGGTACCGTTACGGCATCTCCGGTTACTTCCTGAGCTCCGAACATATTGGTGTTACCCATGTAGCCATAAAGGGATGTATAAGCGGCACCCAGTGCCGAGATAAGCTCCTCCTCGGTTTGGAAGAAGTTATCCGCGGTCACCGCATCAAAGACCTCTTCCTCCAGGTCGGTACAGGCGGGCATGACTATCAAGAAGCCAAGCGCCACCATTAAAGTTTTAAGATATAAACTAAATTTCTTCATTATCAAAGTAGTTTACTAAAGTTATTAAAATCCAAGATTAACACCGAAAGTAAATCCGGTGGCTGTGAAATACTCATTCCGACGGGCAATACCTGGTAGTAAAGAGTTACCACCATCCGCCAGACGTGGCTCAGGAGAAACGCCCTGGTAGCCCGTGATCATCCACAAGTTTTGACCAGTAAAGAAAACCCTGATCTTGCGGAATGTGTTAGGCAGTGCACTTTGATTAAAAGTATAACCAATGGTCATTTGCTCTAAGCTAACAAAATCACCACTTTCTACGTGACGGCTGGAGAATTGCGGCTGATCTACCAGATTGGCAATATCCCGTGAGCTAGCCAGTACGTTGTAAGCACTGATCTGACCAGGCGCTTCGTAAAAAGCCCGGAAGGTATTCACTATGTCGTGCCCTAATACTCCACGGAAAAAGATATTTACATCAAAGTTCCCCAGTGCGAAGGTATTATTCAGACCTAAGTTATATTTAGGGAAACCGGTACCAATAACGGCTCTGTCCAGGAGGTCATCCTGTACGCCGTCACCATCCACGTCTACAAAATTCCAGGTACCATCCTCAGCAACCGGGTTGTCCGGATTAATGACCAGACCCCAAAGCTGCCCCAGAGGAGCCCCCTCTTCCAAACGTCCCAGTGGCGTACCGTTCTGACCTGGAGAACCCAGGTTACCAATATCCCGAACACCACCCAGTGATACGCCGGTAGCGTCATCCGTCAGGGATACCAGCGTAGGATCGAACCAGCGGCTACCCGTAAAGGCGACCGTCCAGGAGTTATCATTAGGCAAATCCACCAGATAGCTCAAAGTCAGCTCCACACCGGAGTTATTAATCTCCCCTACGTTAAAGAAAGTAGTGGGGAATAAGTTCGGTGGTACGGGTACATTAAAGTTAAAGATACCATCTTCCGTTGTACTGTTATAGTATTCTACCGAACCCGTCAATTTGTAATCTAACAAAGCGAAATCAAATCCGATGTTGAAGTCGGTTTTGGTTTCCCACTTCAAGTTTGGATTCGGGTTAGAAATCGGACCGAAGGATGGGGTAAAGGCACCATTAAAGAAGAAGTTACCCGCCGGGCCAAAACGCTGCAGGGATAACAAAGATTGGTTAACGTTGTTACCCGTCACCCCATATCCAGCTCTGAATTTCAGCTGGTCGAGGCCAGAGATACCAACTGCTTCCACCAGATCCACTCCGGCTGAAATAGCTGGGAATAATCCCCACTTGTTATCTGCACCAAAGCGAGACGAACCATCCCGACGCAGAGATGCGGTCATAAAGTAAGTATCGTTGACATTCAAGGTCGCCCGTCCGAAGAAAGAGACCAGTACATTAGTGTTCTTATAAGAGAATACATTACCTAAACCATTGGCAAAGTCCTGAGCAGATCCCAGATTATTGAAGGTAAAGGCATCCGTCAAGAAGTTACCCCCTTGAGCACCAAAGCCCTGGAAGGCGAAATCCTGATACTCATAACCCGCAAGGAATCCAAAGTTCACTCCGTTCGAAAATTCATTGTTATAATTTAACTCAAAACGGAATAATTGATCTTGGGATTCGTCATTTCTCCTTTGTGCTAAACCGTTACGGTTAATTCCGCTCTGGGAAAAACTGAATTTACTAATGTATTCCCCGAAGATTGTATTTGCACGTTGTGTAGAATAGAATAAACCAGCCGTCAGATTATCCGTCAGCGAATAGTCACCACGAATATTGAAGGCTACGGTTTTACGTTCATTCTCCCGCGTATTCTGTTCGATCATTGCCACTGGGTTGAAGTAATCAAACAACTGCTGCTGATAGTATCCCCCAAATTGCGTAAAATCAGGGTTATCCACATCCCGGACAAAAGGGGTAGTCGGATTAAATACCGTTGCGTAGCGGAAAGCTTCATTAAAACCTAAGTTTTGATCCGAAGTACTGGCCGCCAGGTTTGTTTGAATCTTTAGCCGATCATTCAGTGCACTAGTGGTCAAATTACCACGGAAGTTTAGACGGCTAAAGCCAGTCTCTCTTGCAATACCCTCTACATCCCGGTAGTTTCCGGAAATCCGGTAGCTGGTTTGTGCATTACCCCCACTTAGAGATAAGTTGTGGATATTAGAGAAACCAGTTTGCATTAGTTCGTCATACCAGTCAATGCTTCCCCCCAGATCTGTACCGGGTACGGGCCAATTGCGGTATTCTTCAGCACTTAGTACATCCAGGATACGAGCCGGCGTTTCAAAGGTCACTTGTCCGGTATAATCTACCTGGGAAGTTCCGGCCTTACCTCTTTTGGTCGTTACCACGATTACCCCGGCCGCACCACGCGTACCGTAGATCGCTGCGGCAGAACCATCCTGGAGAATATCGATAGAAGCAATATCCTGAGGCTCAACGGAGTTCAGGTCTCCCCCTAACACCCCATCGATTACAACCAGCGGAGAGTTGTTGGCACCTACCGAAGATAAACCACGCAGACGTACATTAAATCCACCATTAGGATCTGCCCCCGGACGAGAAATGACCAAACCTGCTACCTTACCTTGTAAGAGCTGGTTGACATCGTTCACGTTACCCTGGTTAAAATCTTCCGCTTTTACGGAAGTAATCGAACCGGTTACCTCTTTGGCTTTCGCCGTACCGTAACCAGTCACTACTACCTCGTCCAATTGAGTACCTTGTTCCAGTTGGACGTCCAATTGACCACCGCTGGCGGGAATGTCTACCGTTTCGGAGGTATACCCCGTGTAGGAAAATTCAATTTGAGTGGCATCATCGGGTACTGAAATCGAGTAGTTACCATCCAGGTCCGTTATGGCACCCGATGATGTTCCTACCACGAGTACATTCGCTCCGATGAGTGGATCGCCGTTCTCGGCGTCCGTAACTGTACCACTGATGGTTGTTTGAGCAACGGCAAAGTTCCATGTCCCTACCGCAACCAAGACCAACAACCACTTAAGTGTTGTGTCTAAATTAAGTTTCATCATACAATAAAGTTTAGTGATAAGTAAGTCAGTTATTATTAGTCTAAAATTTTATACAAATGGCCATATCCTGGGAAGCTACCTCTTTAACAAATAGGTAACGTTTCCCTTGATTATGGCTTAGCATTTTTCGGTTTGAATGTAGGACGGTAAGCACTATTTACCTTGGAAATAGTCTGTTTCTTTGACATGGTTTACTGGCTTAAGTTTCATACACTCTAACAAATGTAATCTAATTTGCAGAACAAAAAAAATATTGTAAGCTAAAGTTTAAGATTCCAAGACAAAATTTTGTTTGTAAACTATTGAAAATATCCTGCAGTCGACAATATCCCCTGTTTTGACAAGGTATCAACGAATACATAAAAGTTAAGGAAAGCTTAAAAACAGTTCCTTAATTCAATTCTCTTACCCAGATATTCCGAAAGCGCACCTTGTTACCATGATCCTGTAAAAGTAAGGGCATTTTTTGCGGATGCGGCGTATAATAAGGCTCACCTATATAAACAGCGGGGCCTTCCAGCTCAATATGATTCTGGATCAGAATACCATTGTGGAAAACCGTCAAAAAGGCCGGGCGCTCTAGCTCCCCATCTTCGTCAAAACGCGGGGCATTAAAGACCATATCGTAGTGCTGCCACTCTCCCGGCGGACGACTGGCGTTTACCATGGGGATATGCTGTTTGTATACCGCTCCGGCCTGTCCGTTTGGATAGGTCTCATTTTCGTAGGAGTTCAGAATTTGCACCTCGTAAAGCCCCATAAAGAAAACACCACTGTTAGAGTAGCCCTGGCCCTCTTTTCCGGGATCCACCGGCGCTAAAAACTCGATATGCAGTTGAATATCTCCGAAAGCCTGCTTGGTCTCCAAAGCACCAGTACCAGGATTGACGACCATAGCCCCGTTCTTAATTTCCCATTGGGGCGGCGTATGCTCTGGATGATTTACCTTGGCTTTGATAATGGACTCTACATGGTCCATACGGACACCGTAGTCATATTTTGGAGTATGCCAGGCATCCAGACTACTTCCATCAAAAAGCACGGTTGCATCCGAGGGTGGCGCCATGTAGAGGCCAGGACTTACTTTCTCCGGAACGGGTTCCCATTGCTCGGTGGCCTTCCAGGGTTCCGTTTTCCCTAATTCCTCCCAATCAATTTCTATCACTTCCTGTGCCATAAGTGCATTTGCTGATAATAATAAGGCTACAATCGATAATCGCAGTATATTCTTCATATTTTTGAGTAATTTTCTGATCATTTAAACAGCTCAGTTGTTTACAAATGTAAAATTTTCTCTCAGCATTTGCCTATTCGGCAAAATATTTTTTCTTAACTAAGATACATACAATACAAAACTCGAAATAATGAAAAACTATCTTTTTATTTTCCTGGCCTGCTTTTCCTTCCTGGTGAGTAACTGTACGCCCAAAGACTCCTCAGCGGAAAAGCCAGCAGAAGAAGAGACCATCACCGAATTACCTATGAATCGCCTGGAACTATCCCCACTCTTGGAACAAAATCCAGGGTGGTCGGAGTCGGGCAGTATACAGCTTGACCTGAAGGGAGCCGCCGAAGTACAGACTGACGAGGGCGAAGGCATACTCCTCAGCCAGGGAGCAGAAGACGGCTCGCCCAGTCTGCTAAACACCGATATTGAGCATCAGGATCTGGATTTAGAAATGGATTTCTTACTTCCAGAATCCGGTTCGGTAGAATTATTATTCCAGGGCAAGTATACCGTCACGCTAAACGATAGCTGGAATAATAACCAGCCCTATGCGGGCAGTATCGCCCAGCAAGCTCCGGAAGTCAATGCGATAAAAGCGCCCGGACTCTGGCAGAAATTCTCCGCCAGCTTCCACGCCCCGGATTTCGACCAGGAAGGCAAAAAAGTCGCTGATGCCTATCTGGAAGATCTGAGCCTGAATGGCATGCCGATCTTTGATAAAGTCATGCTATCGGAAGTAGAAGCCAGCCAAACCGGACCTTTTCAGATTCGGGCGACTCCTAATGCCGCTATTCGTGACCTCCAATACAAAAAATATGGAACCGATTCGCTGCGCCTGGAGAATATCCGCTACGAGGTATTCTTCGGGGATTGGGATGTATTGCCCGACTTCAGCAGCCTCGAGGTAGCGGACCGCGGGGAGGCCGATTTTATCGACGTGAGCGTGGCGGGGCAATCTGATAAATATGCCTTGAAGTTTTAT
This sequence comes from Saprospiraceae bacterium, assembly GCA_035268885.1. Lineage (GTDB taxonomy): Bacteria > Bacteroidota > Bacteroidia > Chitinophagales > Saprospiraceae > DATFKA01. The sequence goes on along the minus strand of DATFKA010000043.1, from coordinate 73,674 downwards.
GGCGAGCTCTACGTTCCCAGTGATGGAGAATATTTTATTCAGTCGACCATTGACGATGGTGGTGATATTTTCGTCGACGGAGCGCTGATCCTGCACAACGATGGGGAGCCCAACATCGGCACCGAGCAGACGATTACTACCTTAAGTGCTGGTAAGCATGATTTTGAAATGACTTACTTCCAGGACCACTGGGGTGCCGTGGCACTCATTACTTACGAAGGGCCGGAGATAGCCATGCAGTCCCTGGCCGCTGACCCACGGGCAGACCGCTGGCTGGAAAGAGAGCCACCAACCCTGGTCTTAGAAGATTTAGAAGCACCCGAGCTGCTGCGCTGTTTCGCGCATTATCAGGGAGAAAAGAGGACACACGTCATTGCCGTTGGCATCCCGACAGGGCCACACTATCTCTACGATTTAAACCAAATGGCCCTGCTCAAAACCTGGCGGGGTGACTTTGCCGACGTTGCAGAAATGTGGATCAACCGCGGGGAGCGTCAGCTGATGAAACCCCTCAACGCTGCGGTGGAATTAAGCGACGGTTTACCGGTGCTTGCGGGCAGTTTCCGCAATAAAGACTGGCCACAAAACCGTCCGGATGATTTCAAACGAATTGGCTACGATATCAACGGTGCCGGTTTACCCGTTTTTAAATATCAGATCGGGGAGAATACGGTCTCGGATCACCTGGAGCCCACCGAACAGGGCAACAGCCTACAGCGTACAATCGAGCGCGAGGGCAGCGATGACCTGGTAGTACGCCTAGCCCGGGGGGAAGAGATCGTCCAATTGGATAGTGGATTGTACTGTATCGATGGCAAATACTACCTGGAGGTACAGGAAGCAGACGAGGTATTCATCCACGAGGGTCGTTCTTTGCGGGCGAGCTTAACTGATACGTCGGTGCGCTATAACCTTATCTGGTAGGCTTCCGCCAAAAATCAAAAAAATTAATTGATCACCATTGAAAATTTATCATAATGCAAGTTTATAAAATCTTTATTTTTTCCCTCCTCTGCCTATTTTTTGGGCAGTTTTCACTGCACGGCCAAAGTATGCTCATGGGGAAAGAAAGTGTTTTTTATCCCATTGAAAAAGTACCCATTCCGGAAGACATCATACTCGAAGTGGGTGGCCTTACCTTCACCGACGATGGCAAAATGGGCGTTACCACCCGTCGTGGGGAATTGTGGGTCATAGAGAACCCCGGTTCCGAACAGCCCAGCTATACGCGCTTTGCGCACGGATTGCACGAGCCGCTGGGACTAACCTACCACGACGGAGCCTTCTGGTGTGTACAACGACCTGAACTCACCAAAATTACCGATACGGACGACGATGGCAAAGCCGATCAATATCAGCAGATCTATACCTGGCCGCTGGATGGCAATTACCACGAGTACGGCTACGGCCCTATGTTCACCCCCGAGGGAGATATGATCGTAGCGCTGAACCTGGGCTGGGTGGGCCGGGGAATCAGTAATTCTAAATGGCGGGGCTGGATGCTAAAGATTACTCAGGATGGAGAAATGAGTCCCATTGCTACGGGTATGCGCTCGCCAGCCGGAATGGGTTTTAACGCCAACGGTGAGCTGTTCTACGCCGAAAACCAGGGAGACTGGGTAGGCTCCGGCCGCATCACCCACGTAGAGGCTGGGGATTTCGTAGGTAACCCCGAAGGCCTTAAATGGGCCAATGAACCTAAATCAAACATCGATATTAATTTCGATGAAATTACGGATACAATGGGTTATACCCTGTACGAGTACGCACAGAAAAAATCGGGTATCAAGCCTCCCACGGTGTGGTTCCCACATACTTTAATGGGCATCTCTACCTCCGATATCATCCTGATCGAAGATGATCGCTTTGGTCCTTTTACCGGTCAATTACTAGTAGGTGACCAGGGCCATAGTAAGATTATGCGCGTCGCGCTAGAAGAAGTAAATGGCGTGTATCAGGGTGCCGTTTTCGGTTTTCGGGAAGGATTCGCCTCCGGTGTCCTCCGGATGATCTGGGGACCGGACCAGGACTTATACGTCGGTGGTACCAACCGGGGTTGGGCCAGTACGGGTAAAGATCCTTACGCGCTGGAACGCCTCCGCTGGACGGGAAGAACTCCCTTCGAGATGAAGGCCATCTCTGCTACCGCTGATGGCTTCGAGATTGAATTCACCCAGCCCGTTGACCGGGTAACGGCTGCTAATCCAGAAAACTACGAGATCGTGGATTTCACTTACAAATACCACCACTTTTACGGAAGTCCCGTACAGGATATGCAAGACCGCACCGTATTTAAGGTAGAACTTTCACAAGACGCACGCAAAGCCCGCCTCTACGTAGAAGGACTACGGCCCGGCTATATCTATGAGGTAAAAGTACCCGGCGTAGAAAATCAACAAGGGGAAAACGTAATGCATAATACGGGCTACTATACCTTGAACCAGATTCCCGGAGGTAGTCAAAGTCAGGCCACTCCCAGTGAAAATAGTTCTGCCGCAGCGGATGACGGCCGTATGGTAGAAGTAAAAAGCCCAAAAAGAGTCACCAAAATGCCCGCCAGCTGGACCAACGGTCCGGACGAAGAGCTGGTGATTGCTGCGGAGGCAGGTATGGTCTACGATAAAGAGCTCATGGTAGTTAAAGCCGGAAGCAAAGTCAAACTAACCTTTAATAATCCGGATGATATGATCCACAACCTGATCATCACCGAACCGGACGCAGCCGATGCCGTAGGGCAGGCCGCACTGGAGATGGGACTCCAGGGACCACAGAAAGGCTTTATACCGGATATGGAGGAAGTGATCTTCCACACCAATATCCTCGAGCCCAATTCCAACGATGTCATTTATTTCGAAGCGCCGAGTCAGCCCGGCGACTACCAGTACGTCTGTACTTTCCCGGGGCACGCAAGGACGATGCGCGGGATCTTGCGGGTGGAATAAGCCTCCCCTACACGGAGCTATTAACTAAGCGGAGAAAATCCTCCGCTTAGTTTACCTAATTAACAAAACACTCCCCTGGTACGCTTTTACTTCCTCATCCGGAAAGCGGATTTGTATCCGGTAAAAATAATTACCTGCCGGGGCTCCCCGCTGACGACTACTCCCATCCCATCCCTCAAATTCCCCAACTGCTCCACCACGGTGAGAAAACACCCGCCCCCCCCAACGATCCACAATATCGAAAGCCAGAATAGTGCCCCGGTCGCCCAACGGGGTGAAATAATCATTCATCCCATCGCCATTGGGACTGAAGGCAGTGGCTAAGTAGATATTCTTTGTTTGTCGGACCCCATAATCAACCACATCGGTAAATACACAACCCCGCTGGTCGGTCACACTCAGCTCGACCTGACCGGCATTAATGGCCGATAAAGTGGAGATTCTACAATCTGTACAGTCCAGAGAATCGGAACCTGAACTAGACCAGCGAATCGACTCTATGGCTTCCAGATTATGTTGAAAGGAAAAGGACAACTGTTCTCCCAGCTTAGCTGTTTTCTCTGGGCCCAATTCTATAAAATAAGGCTCCTGGCGACGCTCCAACTGAATGGTATCCTCGACCGTAAAACAATCCGTGGTCAGGGTAAGGGTGTATTCCCCATTTTGGGTAACCGCGATAACCGAATCCGTGCTCCCCGTACTCCAGGTATAGCTGCCCGTAAGGGGTAAATGCAGATATGCGGTGTCCAAATCACAGGAATACTGTACATAATCTTCCAGGGCAAAACTATTGGCATCCAGGATTTCGAGTGCGTTGGGATCATCAATCGCCTCTGTTGCCTGATCATCGGAGAACATCCTAAATTCATAGGCAGCATATAAATTGCTTAGTTCCGCCTGCGTAAAGATCCGACCAGCCGTACCGGTCATTAATTGTACCCGCACCCGAATGGTATTATCGCCCACTAGCAAATTCCAATCATCAATCGCCAGTACATTGCTGCCCTGCCCACTGATGACTTCCAGGAAGTAGTCTTCCTGAGGTACTTCTACCTGCGTAATGATAAAGCCATCCGGAAAAGTATCGCGTAGGCGCACACCTAATTGTCCGATCCCTCCGGCGTTGAAGGCATGATATTCGACTGTAATCTCGCTACAGCCATCTACCGCCTGAGGTGCAAGTGTACGGGCAAAATCAATGGTATACGGGCAGGCGCAGGCATCCGTATCGCGTCCCCCCGGTACTTTCGTAAAACGCTCCGTCTCTCCCCTCCATTTATTGATGGTATAAATTGTCGTTTGTTCGGCACCTCCGCCATTTGCATTTCCCAGGCCATACAACTTACCCGTGCGGTCGAAGAATAAGCTACCAAACACTTCATTCACTTCTTTATAATTCAAATTAGTAAACACTTGCCCACCGTTTGTCTCTACAACGTGACGCCGAACCTCGTCAAAACTAAAGGAATTACTCGTTATGGGATCAATAGCTACATCGACCATAGCGACCGGGCGATCCGTATTGATCGGAAAGGACCCCAGCGGTTGCCCCGGATCGTTTACCCGAATAGAGTAGAGATTCTCATCAAGACCCGAGGTTTTATTACGCGCGACTAATAGCAATCGCTGGCCGTTGGCTGTCATGCCGCCACTGTAGATTTCATATTTTGGATCAATATCCTTTTTGCCCAGTGCCGTCAGACTACCATCACTGCCGATCCGCAATAGCTCATAGGTTTCAAAATCCAGTCCGTAAAGCATACGATCCCGTACATTATATCCCAGGGCGGTAATGTGCCTTCCACTTGGATTATCGAGAGGAAGTTCCCTGGAAGTGATCTGTCCCGTCAGTGGATTGATAGTTAGTTTATATAATTTACTCCCGACTACGGTATTCGTGCCTACGTAGTAAACCGATCCGTCACAGGGGAATTCCTGTGCCCGGAGACCAGGCAGCTGAGTAGCCAGACAAAAAAAGCTAATACAAACTATTTTTAGATATTGCATATCATTTTACTCGAGTTCTAACTGTAAGCCGATCGAAAAGGTTCGGCTGAGTGGATAAGAATTACGACGATCCATTCCCTGCACTAAAGGGGCTCCGGTATAGGCGAAAGCATTAAGTGGCGTGTCGGCAAGCGAATTACGAAGATTCCGATCCACCAGTTGGTTTCTGTATCAGGATCTACCGCCAGGGAACCACCAGCGCGGCGAAATTCGATGGCACTCATCATTCCCGGGTCGCGGGTCATCCGCTCTGAAGCCCTCATTTGACGATACCGGAGTTGTAATTTCCCTTCCTGACCCTGCCGGGTGTGAATTTGCAGAATGCCGTTGCCAGCACGCATACCAGACCAGAGAGAAGTTCCCGCTGCTACTAGTTCTACGCGCTCAATATCGGCCGGATGAATACCGCTTAAGTCTTCTACCGGCATCCCGTCTACCAGATAAAAAGGAGTGGGGTTACCAAAGGTTGTTAAGCCTCTAATCTGGCTATCAAAGACCCCATTTGGATCATTACCCGCCCGGGTGCTCAATAAGCCAGGCAGCTTTGCCTGCACTAATTGTAGCGGATCCCCCGATTGCGCCCAGCCCCTCAGGGGTAGACACAAGAGCAGTATTCCCAAATTTTTCACCATTGATTGCATATTCGTAATGCTTGATTTGATTGGTTCAGGGGTGAAGAAGAGATTCCCTTTTAAATTACAAAAAAACGGGTAAAAAAGGAAGCAAATTTCGTACCCCACCCAGACCCTTTTCCAGTATTGAAAAAGAGGTCGAATTTCTGCGGAATTATCACTTTTCTTTAGCCTTGTCTTACCAGTTTTTCAGTCCGGCCAGATAATACCAGAACAGGAAACCCAGCAGCAAGACCAGACCAAAGCTGCCTAGCCAGTAGGCGAGACGAGGCTTTTTCTTCAATTCTATATCTCCGTCCTTCCCCATCAGTACCATCCCTCCCCAATAGAAAGGATGCTGTTGAATGGAAGGGGCCGTAGATAAATAATCTAGTTTTGCCCTACGTAGTGCCTGGCTTTTGGGGAGCCCGGCTGATAAATACTGCATAAAAGATTCTGTAATCTGGGTACTTACTTTTTCATCGACCTTCCACAAAGACATCACAGTACTCGGACAACCCGCGTAGTGAATACTGTAGGCCAAAGAAATCATTCCTTCGCCGGCCTGAAGCTGCCCTACCCCACTTTCACATGCGTTTAATATGGCTAATTCTGCCCTGAGCGGGATAGCATATAGCTCATAGGCGTGGAGATAGCCGTCTTCTTTTTGCTCGCCCAGCTCCTTGGCCAGAATTAACCTGGAGCGGAGTGGGTCCATGGCATCGGCAATCGCATGGGTCCCAAACAAGAGTACCTTCCCTTTCTGAATACTTTCTTTGACATTGGGCTCGGTAGCGGACAGCCCCGTGTAAGTTTGATTTATAAATTGCTGTTTCAGCCGCTTTACCATCTTCAAAGACCAGGGTTGCCTTACCGTTGTTAGATATTCGTCATCTACCCACTCCAGACTATCTAACTGCTGAAGGTAAGACTGCTTTATCTGTTCTTCAAAACCCGGAGCTACCGCCACCATATTTCCTTGCCTGGTCTCTTCTCTTGGACTGAACAATATATTGGCGGATAAAGCATAGGAAATATTGTATGCATGGATCAAAAAACGCTCCGGAGTCGCCCCCCATGGCAGGGTTTCAAAATTTAAATAAAAGAGCATCCCTACCGGCACAATCGTCACGCGTGCTTGTTTGGAAAGTAAAGTTTCCAGGGGCTGCCATAAGGTTTCGAACAGATATGCCCCACTGCTGGTCAAGGCGCCTTTGTGTTGTGAAGAAATATCGGCTTTCCAATCCCAAACGGCGGTCTCGATCTTTTCTCTATTCCCCAAATAGACCAAATCCGTAAGATCAGGATTAATTATCAGGGCATATATGGCGGTATCGTCCTGCATATACTCCACCAGGACCTCATCCCTACCTACTTTGGCCTCTATTTCTTCAAGACCGGGTACCGTCGACCTGAATCTCAGATCGTAATAGTCAGGAAAGGACTCTGATAAATTCCGAACGTACTGATTCAAGTCTTCCTTCACTTTCAGCAATTCTGTTTTTGCAGAACTACCCGCCGGATCGTCGAGGAGTTGTTGATTCAGTTGACTGATCTTTTTTCTCAATTCCAATTCATTCTGTAAAAGGGAATCGGGAAGTCCGGCGTAGGACGCTACCTTTTCGTCTTGCAGATCCCTCAACAGGCAAGTTCTACCGTATTCTGTAAAATTAAACGCGGCATCCAGATACTCTTTTTCCTTACTTTGAAAATACAACTGCGCGTAGATTCCGATATTCCGGCTATAGACTTCCGCATTATCTTTGATGAGTATACTTTTGGTGTAGGGATCAATAAATTGCTGCCGGAATTGATCAGATAAGGTCAGATAGGCCTGGGAGTAATCCTCAAACTGCTCCAGCACGCCAGTCTGCCCGGTAGCTTTATATTTGCGATACAGATAATCGCCGTATTCGTTGAGTAACCACAGGGCGTTGGGGCTAAGTTGAAAATCCTGATCACCTGTTCGTAAAGCGTCTGAGGCATGAACCAGCTCCAAAGCTTGTGCAAAAAGAACATCTGCCCGAGACCATTGCTCTTCTTCGGCGAGCATCAGCGCTTGTAGCGCTAAATTCTGGGCATATTCAGAGCTATTGCGCATGCCTAAATTTCGATAAATCGCTGCTGATTGCCCCAGCAGGGATCGCGCCCTTGTCAAATTATTGAGCAAATAGTGAATATTGGCAAAATTGAAATAATGTACCCCCAGTGAGTAATCATTATCTGGCAGCAAGGAGGTAATCAGGCGATTTGATTTTTGCATGTATAGTTGCGCCGAATCTAAGTGCCCCATATTTTTATAACAAATAGCCGTATTTTCGTAATTAAAAGCTTCGCTTAGGCTACCCGAGCCGTAGTTATGCAAAATGATGGGTCGGGCTTTTTTTAAATACTGCAAGGTCTTTTGGTAATATCCACTTTCTTCAAAGGCAATTCCCAGCACCTCGTAAGGGCCAATTAGAGAATAATGCCGCGGATCGAACAAGCGCTCCCGGATTTCCACACAGGCCTCCAAATAGTTTTTGGCCTGACCGTAATCGCCAAGAAAATAATGGTAAATACCCAGGGCATAATACGCACTGGCCATACCACTTTCATCTTTTAGGGCCCGGTAGATTTTCAAGGCGCGTTCGGAAGCCGTAATCGCCTGGGAATAATTCTCTTCTGCGCGAAAAATAGCCGACAGATTAGACAGGGCCATAGCCAGATCGGTAGAGACCGGACCTAATTGCTTCTCGGCAATATCTTTAGATTTCAGATAGAATTGCTTGGCCTCCTGGTAGCGATTGGCCCGGTAATAACAGACCCCCATGCCATTACAAATATTCCCATACTTTACGCTGGTGGTATCCAGTTCCTGCTGGTAAATCTCGTAGGCTTGCTCTATGTAAGTAATACTGGAATCGTAAGCCGAAAGGCGCTCAAAGGTGAGCGCAGTATAATATAAGGCATCGGCAAATATCAAGGTAGAATCTGGTAAATCCGGCGCCAGTTTTACTACCTCCTGGTGCTGAGCCAGCGCTGCGGAAAATTGGGAACTACTGCGAAGGTACTCCCCCTTTCGTGTCAAATAATAGCAGTAGGCTCCCAGGTCCAGTTCTTGCGCTTTGGCCAACTTATCCCCCATGGTGACCAATGAGTCTGCGGCCCTTAGATCAGAACGTAAAACCCCCAGACTGATGAGGCCGGCAATCGCCCTGATCTGTACATTTGGCACACCGGTTTGGTAGGCTTGCTGGTAATAAATACCTGCCGAATCTACTTGATCCGCTTCGTAATAAGCCCCCCCTTTTTTCAGGAGTTCCGTCGGGGACTGCGCCCTGGATAATAAAGGAAAGAGGAGCAGAAGAACGAGGTAAATCCGCTTATCCATAAATCGCAATGCCCGTCTATTATTCATCATTCGTCTATTTCTCCATTAAATCCTCCGCCAGTAACCTGGCCTGGTCCATAAACTCGTGCTCCGGTTCGTTGAGTATAACCTGGACGAGTATCTGTGCGCGCTTCCAATCTTTCTCCCTAAGGGCTGCCAATACCAATAACCAGTCAGCTCTTTCCTGAAACCTGGAATTCGCTTGCGTGCTAAGCTTGCTTAGCGATGATCTGGCCGCCTCGGTTTGTCCCTGGTAAAGCAGGCTTGCCCCTAAATAAAAATTCAGGGTATCATTATTAGGATAATTACTTTCTATTTTTTGCAGTCTTTCTGCCGCCGACTGATAATCCCCTTCACTATAATAGGTCAGGGCATCGTTCAATTCGTACTCCCCGCCCTGACTCATCAATGCGGGAGGCCCCGGATCGACGTATTCGTATTCGACATATAAGCGATTAGCGCCCCTTTGGTTCCAGCCCAGATAAGCCACTACAATAAGGAGGACAGAAGCGGCGATGGCCATTGCGGTCCGGATACTTTTGAGCCGGACCACTTTGGCTTCTTTCTTGACAGATTTGGGTAATACTTCTTTGAGTTGTTGCCTAAGCCCGGCGGCTTCAATCGCCACCCTACTCTCCTGAAACCAACGAAGCTCTTCTTCCAGATTTCGGATACCCTCCTCCTCAGCTATTTGCTGGAGTTTCTCCCGGCTAATTGATCCTTCCAGGTAAGCCTCCATCTTTTCTATAAATGATTCGTTCATGACCTTTCTGTTTCGGGTTTGTAAATAGCCCTCAGTTTTTTCATGCAGCGGTATTTGGTGTTTTTGGCCGTTTTAAGGGTCAGGCCCAAACTGTCCGCAATTTCCTGGAGGGAAGCTTTTTGGTAATAAAAAAGGAGCAGTAGTTTTTTGCAGGAAGTCCCTAGCTTTTCAAAATTCTGTTCCAACTTTTCGACGCGCTCCCGGTAGGCGGTATCTTCTTCTACCTCTACCGCCTGTACTTGCGGATTATCCGCTATGGGCTGTGTATATTTTCGCTTCCGCAAACGGCTGATCCAAATATTTCTACAGAGCGTATACAAATAAGTGGAGATTTTTGCTTTGTCTTCCACCTTAAATTTCCCCTGAGAGATATTCGTCCATAAAGCAACCAGCCCTTCCTGAAAAACGTCCAGGGCATCCGATTCACTTCCACTGTTTTTACGAATCATCCCCAAGATACTTCCCTGGTACCTATTGTAGAGGTACATGAAAGTTTGATTATCCTTTTGGACGATACCTTCGAAAATTTCCTTTTCTGTCACGAACGTAGGCTTATGGTTAACTGAACATTACAGTTCCCTAATATAGGCCCGCCCTAGGAAATATCCAAAGTGGTGCTTTAACCAAAAAACGAATAGGGAAGTATCCCTAAATATATTCCTGGCCATTTCCTTGCGATTATTCACTACTATATCGCAGGAATGAGCAAAAGGTCATCATGAAAATTCAAAAAAATGGACATCTGTCGAAAAAACCGAAATAAGCAGGAGGTATTTTTTCTTATAGATTTTTTAGCACCAAAAGGTATTCATCGCTGCGCGCGACCAACAAATAGGATTCACCATTGATGTTTACCCGAGTAAAATCCCGGACTTCCCCAGAAATGCGGATGCCCGATTGCTGTGCTTTCAGCGGACGAAACTGACCCTGGCCATCCCCTAAAAGCAACAGCCCCCGACTGGCATCGTAAATCCCGATTTCCGGCTTAGCCCGGTGCAGATTGCCGCCCAGGAGGATATCGAGTCGCTCGTCTCCATTAAAATCGGCTACTTCAATGGCGTAAACGGGAGCCAGCTGCGCGGCCGTCGGGAGCGGTGTCAGGCGGAATTGCCCAGTGCCATCATTGAGTGCGATGGCCGTCTGCGTAGTGTACACTTCCGCATGAGCGGCTGTCCTGATCTGCTGCCGCTCAAAAATATCTTCAACGGTCTGTGCTTTGTAATCTTCGTAATAGAGGTATTTCTTTTTCAAACCGGGCATCTGCTTCACCAGATCGTGTCGCAGTACTAGTGGATAGGTCTCTTCTCCGTTGTACATGGAAATGATTTGCTCGGCGGTTCGATTACCATCAAAATCGTTGATCCACATTTCCATCGGTTTTTGGGCGGAAGCCTTCAGACGTGTATTCTCTCCGAGGTTACCCAGCACCAGATCGGGGTAACCATCCTGATTCAAATCTGCTACCTCCAGGGCACTCCAAAAGCCATTACTCTGATCCAATTGAACCGCCTTGCGGCTAAAAGTCCCTTTTTCGTTCTCCAGTATGGTTACGGGCATCCAGTCTCCCACTAGCACGATGTCGAGGTCATTATCCTGATCGACGTCGGCCCAGGCCAGATCGGTCACCATGCCAATATCCTGTAAATCCGGCGCGCGTTGGGCGGTGGCGTTCTGGAATCGTCCGCTACCGTCATTTTCCAATAAGAAGCTACTGACTGGCACACCGTAAACCCCCGCTTTCAGGCGTACCCCTACCAACAGGTCCTGGTCGCCATCCTGATCGTAATCGGCAGCGGCCACCGAAGAGCTGCTCTCCGGATCATTATGCGGAAAGCGCTGAGGTGATTTTTGAAACTTACCGGCACCGTCATTCAGGTAAAGTCGATCAAATAAAGCACCGGAGATTGGACTGAATTCATTACTGCCGCTAGTCACGTACAGGTCAAGATCACCGTCGCCGTCGGCATCAAAAAATAGTGCCTCCTGATCCTCCGAACGGTAATCCTGTTCAAAGGCAGCCTGTAGGCTTTTCACGAAAGTACCATTGGCCCGCTGCACCAAAAGGGCACCAGCCTGACCTGAAGCTCCTCCGATGTATATATCGTCCAGACCATCCTGATTCACGTCGCCCTTAGCCAGAGAAGGACCTTCGTTTGAGACCATGTGCAATAAGAGCTGGTCGCGATCAAAATCTGAGAAATCGCTTTCCCGGTGACGAAACTGAACGCCAAGGCTATCCTCCGGACGGGTAAATAACAACTGACCGGTCATCTCAGCAGTGGCCACCGGCTCCGGTGGTGCTTCGCGATTTGCATCGGCCTGACGGAGGATTAGCAGCTGATTGGTGGCGACGTTTTCCAGATTTGACCAGCTACCATCTGGCCAGCGCACCTCTAAGCGTTCTACGGTTTCTGCATCAGCCAGGCCAAAGTGTAATCGCGTATCTACACAAGACAAAAAGCCACGCATAGGCGCCACTTCCTGGTAATACTCCTCCCCCGCGTGATAAATGGTTACCTGCGCTCCCAGAGCCCTGGTATTTGCTCCTTCTCCTTCCAGGACAACCTGCAGATAGCGTGCCGGTGCGTCGCCTTCACTAAGCTGATTACGAAAAAGAAAGGGAGCCATGTTGAGGTTGTTGACCACCAGGTCTAAGTCGCCGTCGTTATCCAGATCGCCATAGACGGAGCCATTGGAGTGGCTCGGAATATTCAGTCCCCAATCGGCAGTAACGCGCTCAAAGGTCAGATTCCCCTGATTCTTAAAAGCCACATTGGGGATGCGCTCGGAAGGAATCCGGTCGATTAGCTCCAGGATGGCTGTTTCTTCCCGGTTTTTCAGGGCTTCTATCAACTCGGGATCATTGGAGTCGTAATTAATGTAATCCTGATCGAGCAAATCTTTGTAGATGCCATTGGAGACGTAAATATCTTTGGCTCCGTCGTTATCAAAGTCGGCGATCAGAGCGCTCCAACTCCAATCGGTGGCGTGTACATCAGCCAGGCGCGAAATCTCACTGAAGTGACCGTCACCCTGATTGAGTTGGAGGACATTACGGGTGAATTGCCGATGGTAACCACTTCGAATATTGAGCTGGTACTTACTCCAGTTCTCAAAAGTCATCTTGGTTTTGTAGCGCTCCTCGGAAGAGGGCAACATCTCCGTCACAAAAACTTCCGGGTAGCCATCATTATTAATGTCGGCAATGTCAGCTCCCATAGAACCCATACTCAGCTCACCCATTTGATTAATGATATCTTCCTTGAAGGTTCCATCCCCCTGGTTGATATACAGATAATCGCGCTCAAAGAAGTCGTTAGAAACAAAAATATCGGGCCAGCCGTCACGATTCACATCACCAATACTCACCCCCAGCCCAAAGCCGATCGCACTTCCGTAAATGCCCGCTTCAGCACTAACATCCGTAAATTTTCCGCCGTCGTTTCGGTAGAGTTTATTACCCCCGGAGGTATCGCGAATTTCGCGCAAGCCCGGACGCATATCGTAGTTTCCAACGGGTCGGAAAGAGTTATTTAACAAGTAAAAATCAAGATCACCATCTTTGTCGTAATCCAGGAAGGCGGCGTGACTGGCCAAGCCCTCGTCATCCACCCCGTATTCTTTGGCCCTTTCGGTAAAAGTCAGGTCGCCATTATTGATAAAAAGCTCATTGTAGCGTTTTCCTCCGCCGGGTTTGCCCGATTTGCAAACGTAGATGTCCAGCCAACCGTCTCCATTAACGTCAGCAAAACTGACTCCGGTGGACCAGACATTTGCGGAAGCAACCCCCGCCTGCTCCGTAATATCTTCAAACTGAAAATTTCCTTTATTCAAATAGAGTCGATTGTCAACGAGGTTACCACAAAAGAAAAGATCGGCCAAACCATCATTATTGATGTCGCCAATACCAACTCCAGCCCCATTATAGAAGTTGCGGTAGGTATACATATTAAACTCCGGTGTATGCTCTACCGTATTGATAAAATCGATGCCCGTCTGCTCACTTTCCATTAATTTAAACAAGGGCTTATTTGCTCCATCCCGCTGACAAGCCAGTAGACAGCAGGTACAAAGCAAGCATAAAAAGACAGAACGTATCATATTTTTTGTATTAGGGCTAATCCATCAAATCTTCCGCCGCCTTTTTGGGCGAAAGCCGATAACGCAAAATTTCCAAAGGAGCATTATTACGGGCGACAAAGAGTAATGGCCCTTCCGGTGTCGGGACCACTTCTACATCCCGAACGGCACCGTCCAGCCAGAGCCTGGCCGCTGCATTAGGCAAGGAAGTAAAATCACCGGTTTGCTCTCCCAACAGTAAAGTCCCCAGACTGGCGTCCATCCGGCCAATCGATGGTTTTACTTCGTAAAAATTGCCCGCCAGTAATAAATCCAGACGGCCATCCCGATTAAAATCGTCGGCCTGAATGGCAAATACCGGAGCCACCTGAGCGGCCATGGGTAGTGCTTTCACCTCAAAATCTTTGCCCCCCTGATTCACTACCAGACTACTGGCCAGGGTCTGCACCTCCTTGATCTGCACCCGCGCCAGGTCGGTCTCGTTAAAAACCTCAGCAAAGGTACTGGAAGCAAATTGCTCGTACCGCCGGAAGCGCTTTTTCAAGAAGACCAACTGTTTGGTAAGGCCATCCAGATCTTCGATGGTATATTCCTGACCATTTCGATAATAAGTCAAGATAGGATCACGGCTGAGGTTGCCGTCTATATCTCCCAGATACAGGCGCAGAGGCTCGTCCACACTGGGTCTTAAGGTACTGTTCCAGCCAAAGTTACCGACGATCCAGTCTTCGTCGCCATCGCGATCGTAATCCACTATTTCAATGGTATTCCACCAACCGGCGGTATGCTCCAGGGGCTCCATTACAAAGCCATCGGATTGCTGACGAAACAGCGTTATCGGCATCCAATCCCCAACGACGACCAGATCGGGATCACCATCCTGATCGGTATCTGTCCATTGGGCATCGGTGACCATCCCCAGGCCTTCCAGTTCGGGAATAGCCGTCTCATTGATGACAAACCGCCCGTCTCCCTGATTTTCGAGTAAATAACTGTCGGGGGAGAGCCCGTAACTAACCGGTACGGAGCGAATACCTACAAAAAGATCTACATCGCCATCCTGATCGTAATCTGCGGCGCGCAGACAGGCCGTCTGGCCATAGTAGGAAGGTAATGCTTCCGGTGCGTATTTAAATTGTCCCCGCCCGTCGTTGAGGTATAAACGATCCTGTAAAGCCGGATCATCGTGGTAGAACTCGTTACCTCCCGAGCCAATCAGCAGGTCTTCATCGCCATCACCATCGGCATCGAAAAAACAAAGCGCGGTATCCTCGTTTTTTCGGTGCTGATCCAGATCAGGAAGATTTATGTACTGAAATTGTCCAGCGGCGTCCTGCAACAGGAGTTGCCCCGTCTGACCGGTTGCGCCCCCAATAAAAAGATCCGTAAGGCCGTCACCATTCACATCCGCTCTGGCTAATTTCGGTCCCTGGGTAGAAAGCAGGTAGGGAATTAAGCCTTCTCGCTTGTTATCGTAGAATAAGTTTTCCCGGTGTTTAAAAGGCTGCGTTAATCGTTTGTTTGCTTGCGCAAAAAGGGGAGGCTGGGATTCAGTGGTCGGTGCTTTATCCTGTGCATTTTCTGCGGTCAGTTCAATTTGTTGATCGGCAGCGACGCCGGGGTAAACCGCCCACCGCCCATCGGGCCAGTTCACCCGAATGGAATCCACCCGCTGCGATGTTCCCAATCCAAAGTGCAAGATATAGCCCTGGCTGGATTGAAAGCCCCTGACGGGAGAAAGGGTTTGTACTTGTGATTCCTGCGCTGTCCATATCTCGATGCGGGCACCAATCGCGAAGGGGTTCCGGTCGGCACCTTTCAGCCTGATTTGCAGGAAATGATGTTCAAGCTGGGAGGCGGTCCGATTCCGGTGCAGAAAAGCCGTTTCGTTAATATTATTGGTAACCATATCGAGATCCCCATCGAGGTCCAGATCGGCAATGGCGGCTCCGTTTGAATAGGAAGCGGGTGCCTCTAGCCAGGTATCCCTTTTATTCTCCAGGGGAAATTTTCCGGTATTTTGATACAGGTAATTAGTGACTTTCCCATTGGGCATCTGGGCGGCCAGTTCCAGGTCGGTAGCTTGCTCCTGGACCTTTTGGGAAGCAATGAAATTGAGGTAATCCAGATTATTGGGACGTCGAATAATACCGTTGGTGATGTAGAGATCTTTCCAGGTATCGTTATTCAGATCAGCCATCAGGACCGACCAACTCCAATCGGTAGCATCGACCCCGGCGAGCTGTCCCTGCTCGCTAAAGCGCACCTGCCCCGCATCGTCTAATTGCTGATTCAGCTGTAACATATTGCGCGGCAACTGATCGTGGTAACCAAAGCTACGCTTGAAGCGATAAATATCGTAGGGATCACTGCCCTGTGCATTTTTTAGTTCGTATTCGGACTCGGGCTTCATATCCAGTGTCATCACATCCAGCCAACCGTCATTATTAAGGTCGGCCAGATCGCTACCCATGGAAAAATTACTGGTGTGTCCCGTCGCCTCGGCAATGGTTTCGCGAAAAGTACCATCGCCCTGATTCAGATAGAGGAAGTCGTTCTCGTGAAAGTCATTACCGACGTAAATATCCGGATATCCATTTTGGTCGACATCGCCAATGGTGACGCTTAGACCGTAACCGGCAATGCCACTGTTGATCCCAGCGGATTTACCTACTTCCGTAAAAATGATTTGCCCATCGGCATCGGGCCCTTCGTTGCGGTAGAGTTTGTCTCCGGCTTGTTGATTCGGGCGGCGGGTCAAACTGGTATCGCGGTAAGTCTCCGTGGAGTGTACAGAATGACAAAGCAGATACATATCCAGGTCGCCATCGCGATCGTAGTCAAAAAAAGCAGATTGGGTCGCAAATCCGGCGTGATCCAATCCGTAATCGGCCGCTTTTTCTGTAAAAAAAGGTATCCCCTCCCGAAGGCCCTGGTGGATAAAGAGCTGGTTTCGCCCCCGGAAGGCTTTATATCCTCCCACCTGACATACATAAATATCCAACAAGCCATCGCCGTTAACGTCGACGATATTCACGCCGGTAGACCAATTACCCTGCTGCGTGATTCCGGCCTGCGCGGTAATATCCCGGAATTGCATATCGCCCTGGTTCAGGTAGAGTTTGTTATCGCCCTGATTGGCCGTCAGAAACAGGTCGGGCAGACCGTCGGCATTCAGATCGCCGACCCCGACCCCTCCACCGTTGTAATAGTAGAGATACTGAATAATATTCATGCTGTCTGTCTCTTCCAGAGCATTAACAAAATCCAGTCTGGATTGGGCGGCGGGAACTAATTCCAGCAAAACCTGCTCCCGTTTTTGCTGACAAGCGGCCAACAAAAGCAAACTCAAAGCTAAAATACCGACGTTTATGCCTCCTTTTCTCTTCATCAATATTCGTAGACTTGCATGGGCTCGTCATTCTTTGCCACCAACAGCAGACGACGGCCATTGACTTCTATTTTTTCTATATCGCGCACCTGCCCTTCCAGATTCAAACCGGAATCCTGGGTTCTAATCGGCTGAAAAGTACCATCGCCATTTCCCTTAAGCCACAGACCGTAGCTAGCATCGTAGCGGCCTACCTCTGGTTTCACACCGTACAGGTTTCCACCTAAAAGGGCATCCAAATGCCCATCCTGATCAATATCTGCTATATGTATTCCGTAAACGGGTGAGAATTGGGCCGGTAGAGGAAGGGCTTCGATCTTAAAGGTGCCATCCCCATTATTCAACAGAATGGAAGACTGCAGATTATAGACTTCTTTGACCACGGAGGTACGCAACTGTTCAGGAGAGAAAAGATCCTTAATCGTTTGCTCTTTATAATCGTGGTATTTCAGGTATTTCTTTTTTAGCCCGGGTAACTGCCGGACCAGGTCGTGTCGCAGTACTAAGGGGTAAGACTCCTCCCCGTTATATTGGCAAATAATTTGCTCGGGCGTACCGTTATCGTCAAAATCATTGACGTACATGCTGATCGGTTTTTTGGCGGAAGCCGCAAAACGAGAATTCAGACCGTGGTTCCCCAGAATGATATCCAGATCACCATCCTGATCCACATCTGCCATCTCCATCGCATTCCACCAGCCGTGTGTTTTTTTATCTTGAATGGCCTTGGGAGCGGGCTTAAATGTTCCGGATTTATTTTCAAAAAAAGTAATCGGCATCCAATCGCCAATCACGACAAAGTCCAGGTCTTGGTCTCCGTCGTAATCTAACCAGCGTACATCGGTCACCATGCCAATGCGATCCAGGTCAGGGGCAATTTCGGGCGTGACGTTTGAGAATTGTCCTTTGCCATCATTGTTTAAAATGTAGGCGTTACCCGGTACACCGTAAAAGCCGGGAACCAGACGAATACCCACCAGCAAATCCAGATCGCCGTCCTGATCATAATCGGCCGCTTCCACACAGGAAGAACTTTCCATCCGGGAAGTAGGCAAAAACTGGGGAGAGCGGGAGAAAGTGCCGGCCCCATCGTTCAGGTATAGTTGATCTACCAATAACTGCTTGGTTACGGAGAACTCATTGCCGCCGCGTGCCACGTATAAGTCAAGATCACCATCGCCGTCGGCATCAAAAAACAGGCAATCCAGATCTTCGGAGCCGGCTTCCTGTCGAAAGAGGGCTTCGTTGGTAGAAGTGAAGTTACCGTCCGCTTGTTGTACAAACAGAGCAGCCGGTGAATTAGCCGCCCCCCCGATGAAGAAATCCTCCAAACCGTCGCCGTTTACATCGGCCACAGCGGTCTTGGGGCCTTCGGTAGAAGCCATGTGGTAGATCAACCAGTCGCGATCAAAATCTGCAAATTCATTTTCCTGGTGTACGTAGCCCCAATCTACCATTTGGGTAATGTCTTTAAAGCGTTTTAGGCCTGGTTTCTCTTTACCGGGCGCTACGGGTATCCGTTTTGCCGTTTTTTGATCAATGACTAAAAATTGATCCACAGGAAGATTAGTTTGAACGGTCTGTTGGTTATCCGGCCAGTATACGATCAGACTATCAATCCGATCAATGGTACCCAGACCAAAACTCAGTCGGTAATCGACCGAAGACTGGAAGCTACGCACGGGATTATTCTCGCGATAAAAGGTCTTGCCCCCCGCTTTCAGGGTGACGTTGGCACCGACTGCGTAAGGATTAGCCTGCGTACCTTTTAGCTCTACCGTCAAAAAATGGCGATCGGGATAGTGATAATCTGTTTCATTCTTAAATACGAAGGCTTCTTCGTTGACATTACTAACCACCAGGTCCAGGTCGCCGTCATTATCCAGATCGGCGTAGGCAGAACCATTGGAGTGGCTGGGTATACCCAGGCCCCATTCTTTCGCCACGTTGGTAAATTGCATGTTTCCATTATTCTTATACAGGTAATTTTCGATTGGGTTGGAAGGGATGATATCGATCAACTCCTTGTAGTTTACCCCTTCCTGGGTAACGACCTGCCGTACCACCTCCTCATTAGACACAAAATTGATATAATCCTGGTCCAGAATTTCCTGATATAGTCCATTGGAGATGTACAAATCCGAAGCACCGTCATTATCATAATCGGCGATCAGGGCTCCCCAACTCCAATCGGTGGCTTCGACGCCTGCCAAACGCCCGATTTCGCTGAAGGTCCCGTTGCCATTATTGAGTTGCAAAACATTCCGGGTAAATTGATGATAGTAGCCATTCTCCAGATTATACTGGTAGCGGCTCCAGTCTTCAAAGGTCATTTTCGTTTTATAGCGGTCCTCCTGTTCGGGAAGCATTTCGGTCACAAAAATCTCAGGATAAGCATCGTTATTGAGATCGGCCATATCGGCGCCCATGGAAGCGACACTCAGGGAATTGATCTGATCTTCTAGTTCTTCCTGGAAGGTGCCATCCCCCTGGTTAATGTACAGGTAGTCGCGCTCAAAGAAGTCATTACAAACGAAAATATCCTGCCAGCCATCCTTATTGACATCACCTACGGTAACGCCGAGCCCAAAGCCAATCTCGGAACCAAAGATGCCCACTTCTTTGCTTACGTCGGTAAAGGTTCCTTTGGCCTGTCCGGCCGGAGGGATTAAATCATTGCGAAAGAATTTATCTCCACCCAGCGAATCCCGGATCGGCCTTTGGTCTTTTTGCAAGTTAAAATCAAAGATAGAGCGGTAAGAATTGTTGAGCAGATAAACGTCGAGGTCGCCGTCTTTGTCGTAATCGAAAAAAGCCGCATGGGTGCCGTAGCCTCCATCGGCCAGACCGTAGGCTTCGGCTTGCTCCTCGAAGCGTACCCCGGGAAATTCGTCGCCCGATTCGGTAGAGACGCCCTGATTGATATAGAGTTCGTTTTGTTTGTTGTCTCCTTTGATATCACCGGAATTACAGACATAAATATCCAGCAGACCATCTCCGTTGACATCCGCCATAGCCGCTCCGGTCGACCAGGCGCGCTGTCCGGCTACGCCAGCTTCCTGAGTTACATCCCGAAATTTAAAATCGCCTAAATTCAGGTACAGGCGATTCGATTCCATATTCCCGGTAAAATAAATATCCACCAGCCCATCGTTATTCACATCGCCGATGGCAACACCACCTCCGTTATAAAAATTACGGTAGGTATAGATATTGAAGTCTTTATCATAAGTCAGGGTATTGACAAAATCAATATTCGTCTCTTCTCCCGCCAGTCTGGTGAACAGCGGAGGCTCCGTCGAAGCTTGATCGGACTGGCAAGCAGTAACCAGACATAGCCCTAAAACCCTAAAGAACCAAACAAAACTTTTTCTTTTTTTAATCATTTTATTTTGCATAGCGGAAGACGATTTTTCGAACAGTAAACAAACATACGGTTTTTGCGAAAGCCAGACCGGGCCAAATGGTTGGTTTTTTGTAATTTAAAAAGCAAACCGGGTGATTTCACCACAGTAGGTCAACACCTACGGCTATCTTATCGTTTTAAAACCGGGATAAAGCCTCGCTTTTATTAGGCTTTATTCTAAACGTCACAATGTGCATTGATAGATATGAGAAAAGGGCTACTACTTTTATTGGTTTTTGGATGGAGCTGGTTTTACCTGCCGGGACAGGTAATTGGGTATGGCCCCATTGAAATGCCCCGTGATGATAAGATAGAAATTCCCTTTGAGTATAAGAACGATCTAATCATTATAAATGTCATTTTCAATCGCATATTTCCCCTACGTTTTATTTTTGACACCGGAGCGGAATACACTATTCTGACCCGAAAGGAAATCACCGACCTGCTAGAAGTCAATTACCGCCGTAAATTCACCCTTTACGGTGCAGACCTAAGCACAGAACTGGTTGCCTACCTGGCGCAGGGTATCAATCTCGAGATCAGTAATCTTAGACTACCCAATCGAAATGTACTGGTGCTGGAGGAAGATTATTTTAGCTTCGACAAATTTAGCGGGATCGACATCCATGGTATAATCGGCGCCGACGTATTTCGACGCTACGTCGTGGAAATCGACTACACCCGGGAGCGGATCATCTTCTACCATCGGGAAGACTTCAAAGAGCCCGGAAAGAAATTTAAGTCCTATCCCGTTGAGTTCCACCGTAGCCGCCCCTACATTACCGTCCCCGTTAAGTCCGCAAATGACAGTATCGTACAGACCAAATTACTAATGGACTCTGGATCCAGCCTGCCATTGATCCTCTACCCAACCACCTCTTCGGTCTTGGAAATTCCGGATAAAGTAGTACCCGGGCAATTGGGTTTGGGACTGGGAGGCTTTCTGGAGGGGGTAGTTGGCCGGGTGCAGGAAATTGACATTGCCGGCACTACCCTACCCGATGTCGTTACCAGCTTTCAGGATTTGGGGGCGATTCTCGATTCCTCCGCTTTAAATAACCGCAATGGCATTTTGGGAAACCAATCCATGCAACATTTCCACGTCATCCTTGACTACGTAAAGCAAGAACTCTATCTGGCCCCCAATAGCAAGAAAATCCCGGAGTTTAAATTTGACCGCAGCGGCTTGTTTGTGATAGCGAGTGGAAAATACCTGAATGAATTTCAGGTAGCTTCGGTCGTACAGGGAAGCCCCGCCGACGAGGCGGGCCTACAAAAAGGAGATTTGCTGGTCCGCATCAACTGGATTCCCTGCAGCTTGATGAGTCTGGGCAATATCCAGCGAAAATTCAAAAAGCGGGTAGGCAAGACTTTCAAAATCGTATTCGAACGCGATGGGAAACGCTATCGAACCCTTTTAGAGCTGGAAGAATTGATCTAAAGCGCTATTTTTCTGCAAATTTTAGGGGATTTCGGGGAAATCTCTGGCTCAAGCCTTTTAAATATTAATAATAAGGCCTATCTTTGCAGCCGATTTTTTGACTAAGATTAAATGTAAAGAAATGTTCGCAATTGTAACTATTGCTGGTCAGCAGTTCAAAGTCGAGGAAGGGCAAGAGCTCTTCGTCCACCAGCTGGATGCATCAGAAGGCGATAAAATCTCATTCGATCAGGTACACCTGATTGATAATGATGGCGCCGTAAGTATTGGTAAGCCGACCGTAGATTCGGCCAGTGTAAGCGCTACGGTGCTGGGTCACGAGAGAGGTGACAAAGTAATTGTATTTAAAAAGAAGCGCCGTAAAGGTTACGCCGTAAAGAACGGCCACCGTCAGCGTTTCACCAAAATCCAAATTGACGCGATCGCCGGCTAATTACAGCCCGTCGTCATTCATTTTTAAACGGAAAAAATTTAACAATCATGGCTCACAAGAAAGGTGTCGGTAGTACGGATAATGGCAGAGACAGTAACAGTAAACGCCTTGGTGTAAAATTATTCGGCGGTCAAACGGCTAAAGCCGGTAATATCATCATTCGTCAGCGCGGTACCAAGTACCACCCCGGCGAAAATGTATACATGGGTAGAGACTTTACGCTACACGCACAGGTAGATGGAACCATCTCTTTTCGCAAAAGACGTAATAATCGCATGTACGTCAGCGTAATGCCCAATGGTGAAGTAGAAGTACAAACCAAAGCTGCCCCAAAGGCAGCACCCGTAGCTAAAGCGCCCGCAGCGCCGAAAGCAGAAGAAAAGAAGGCGGAAGCTCCGGCTAAAGAAGAGAAAAAAGAAGCACCAAAGGCAGAAGCGAAGAAAGCCCCCGCGAAAAAAGCGAGTGGTAAAATCGAATTGGCCAATGGTAAGAAATTCAAAATGGATGATCTGAAGATCGTGGAAGGCGTTGGTCCTAAGATCTCTGGTCTGCTGAACGAAGCGGGTATCAATACCTGGGAAGAACTGGCCGAAGCCCCCACCGAAAAAGTACAAAAGGTACTGGATGACGCTGGTCCCCGCTACCGCATGCACGATCCCGCTACTTGGTCAAAGCAAGCCCGTATGGCTGCCGATGCCAAATGGGACGAACTGGTGGCTTACCAGGACGAACTGAAAGGTGGTAAGGAAGAGTAATTCCTTTTAACACTTCATTTGCAAAACTAGATAGATTAGCTATCTTTACGATACAATAGTTTTAGTTTTCATAGCTTTATTTATTAGCCTCGTCTACTTAAGACGAGGCTTTTTTTGTGGTTTAGCCCTTTCAGGGTTACCGGTGACTGCGGAGCGGCCACTTATCATTGAGGCGGCTGAGCGTAGGGTACCCTACGCTCTTGTGGTTTATTTGCCTATGTTCAATTGATGGATGGCCAGGATTTGATTCACCAATTCTACCTGTAAGTCGTAGTACTTGGTGTTGCGCTCCTCCAGGGCGGTGAAGATGGATTGGAGCTCTTCTTTCGTGATATAGCGGGGTGTCGACACAATATTATGTTTTTATTAAGCAATTTCAGCGGTTTCGTAGATGGATAATAAGGCATTGGCCTCCCGACGCGCTTTGGGAAACTGATGATGCACCAATTCGTAACTAAACAAAAGGGCATATCCACCCAGCAAAGCCAGCAAGGGGGCTATCCAGAAATACGCCTGAGACAGGTCCAGCAGGTCTGTCGAAACCAATACTTGTAGCAATAACATCAATAGATTAATACTCGTCAGGCCATTCTGCCATTGCACATCAAGGGTCAGTAACTTTTTTGATAATCCCCTGGCAAAACGTCGCTGTTGAAAAACCGCGTTTATAATAATGAGATCCGCAGCCAAAACAATCCCGAGAATAATATACAGGTCGTGTGGGGAGTATTGGAAGAGCAAGGATAATAATATCAAAGCCGGAAAAACCAAAAACAGCCTGGGCAACTGTAGCCAACGGAGCAAGCGTTGGTGCAAAGACCGTAGTCCCCGCCTGGTCAATTCATTCGTTTTCTGTTCGGTTAGCTTCCCAAAACCAAAAATACCAAACTTTTTATACTCTACTTGTAAGGCTTCCCCCAGTGATCGCTGTGGATGCACCTGCCATTGCTGCTCAATTGAGGTAGCCAAATGATCAACCAGCTCTACCTGTAAATCAAAATGTCTGAGGCGCTTGCTTTTTACAAAGGTGAAAAGGGTTTGGAGTTCTGCCTTGTTGAGATGTCGAGGCTTTTGCATAGTTAGTTTTTTTGAGATACCAGCGTGGCGTCTGTACTACCATTCAATAATTGTTGGAGCTGCTGCATGAAGGCCTTCAGGTCTTCTAGCTGGCTCTGGGTCTCCTTCGTGCCTTCTTCGGTGAGTCGATAATACTTACGTACCCGGTTTTGGTACTTCTTATACGCTACCGTCAGCAGGCCGGAAGCTTCGAGCTTATGTAAGGCCGGATAGAGTGCCCCTTCATTGATTTCCAGCTGGTCTTGCGTCAAGTCTTTCACCTTTTGCACGATTTCATAGCCGTACATTTCATTGTGGTCTTGCAGCAGCTTCAGGATGATCGTACTCAGGGTGCCTGACAGTAATTTCTTATTCATATCATGAATATACCTAAGTAATTTAGGTAAGTCAAGTTTATACCTAAATTAAGTAGGTGTTAGCACCTACTTTTCGATAAGTTCCCCCAACTACTCTACAATCGACTATGAAATACTGCCGTTGAGCTACTATCTTGCCCCATGCCTCAACTATTTGAGATATTTAGGCATTATCCTAGAGATAATGTTCGATGCATTGTCACCAACTAAACGAATACAAAAGGAATAGTATATGAAGATCCGAATGTGGCTGCTAGCCACCAGCTTATTATTGTTTTTCGGCTGCAGCCAAAAAGAAGAAACCGCCGCCGCCAGTCCGACCGCCAGTCAGGGGCCCCAATCTGCCCTGATTGATGCTTTTGTCACTACCCCACAATATTTAGAGCAAATCATCAATGCAACCGGTAACCTAATTGCCTACGAATCGATAGAAATACGGCCTGAGCGCTCTGGCAAGCTGGTGAGCCTGGATTTCAGAGAATCTAGTTACGTGAGCCAGAATACGGTTATCGGTCAGGTAGATGACTCCGAGTTGATCGCCCAAAAGGAAAGATTAGCCGTCAATCTGGAACTGGCCGAAAAAGAAGTAGCGCGGGGTAGAGAGCTACTCGCCATCCAGGGGATTAGCCAGGAGGAGTTAGATCGGCTGATCAATACAGTAGCGGATATTAAGGCAGAGCAAAGCATTCTGGATATTCAGATCAACAAATCAAAAATACGTGCGCCTTTTTCTGGTGTGTTGGGTTTGCGCCAGGTCAGTCAGGGGGCTTATGTTACGCCCAATGATGTACTGGTTGATCTCAAGCAGATCAGTCCGATTAAACTGGAATTTGAAGTACCCGAACGTTACCTTACAAAGGTAAAAGAAGGACAGCCCCTGGAGTTTACCATCGTAGGCTCTGATCGCGTTTTTACCGCCCGGGTATACGCCATTGGCACGGAGATATCCCCGCTCACGCGTACTTTTAAGGTAAGGGCTTCCGCCAAAAACCCAGACAATCTTCTTAAACCGGGACAGTTCGCTAAAGTCTCTCTGGTCACGGGTACTAAGCAAAATGCTATTTTGGTGCCAACGGATGCGGTGATTCCCGTACTCGATGGTAAACAGGTATACCTGTTGCGTAATGGGCGCGTTATCGCCCAAAAAGTCATTAGTAACGATCGCTCTTCCAATATGGTTGAAATTGTAGAGGGGCTTAGTGTTGGAGATACGATCGCCGTCGGCGGGCTTCTGGCCCTTTCTGACGGTGCAGCCATTCGTATCAATGAGATAAGAAAAGATACTACGATGCCCGCCGGTGAATAGCCTGATAAGGGCTACTCTGGCAGCTGGATAAGTAATTGACCAATATTATGTATAAGTTTAATTCAGAGCAATTTTGAGTTTCTACGAGGCAAAAAACGTAGCTATAGCCTTAGCGACAGCGAGACTTTTTAACGAAGTATAAGCACAAAAGGGCCTGAAATAGGATATAGATAATATTGAACGATTACTTAAGTAGCAAGTCACCAATTAAAAATAAATAAAGATGAGTTTATCATCCGTCTCCATTAAACGTCCAGTCCTTTCGACTGTGATCTCTCTGGTCATCCTGCTCTTCGGGCTGATTGGTTATACTTACCTCGGACTACGGGAATACCCGGTAGTAGATCCGCCCGTGATCTCCGTATCCACCAGCTACGTCGGGGCCAATTCTGAGGTAATTGAATCACAAATTACCGAGCCTCTGGAGGAAAGCATCAATGGTATTGCCGGGATTCGTTCGCTCACCTCTACGAGCTCTAATGGCCGAAGTACTATCCAGGTGGAGTTTAATTTAGGAACTAATCTCGAAGCCGCCGCTAACGATGTACGCGACAAAGTGTCACAGGCGCAGCGTCGGCTACCGCCCGATGCCGAACCGCCAACGGTGACCAAATCTAATAGCCGGAGTTATATCATGGCCCTCACGATCCAGAGTGAGAATCGAGATCTGCTTAGCCTCAGTGAGATTGCCTCTACCATATTTAAGGAACGCTTACAAACCATTCCCGGCGTATCTTCGGTAGGCGTATGGGGAGAAAAGCAGTATGCGATACGGATTGATCTGGACCCGGCCAAGCTATCCGCCTACGGCCTTACCCCACTGGACGTACGTAATGCCGTCCAGTCCCAGAATCTGGAGCTACCTTCCGGTAAAATCGAAGGCGCCCGCACAGAATTAACTATACGCACCTTTGGCCGCTTAAACAATCCAGCAGAATTCGCGGAAATGGTGATTCGCGAAAGCGATGGGGTGATTGTGCAGCTAAAAGATGTAGCGGAAGTATACCTGGGCCCACGTAACCCGGATTCGGTATTGCGGGGCAAGGGGAAACTCAAAATGGTTGGCCTACCCGTCACGCCGCTACCCGGCTCCAATAATATTGCGATTGCCGATGAAGTGTATAAACGGGTTGAACAGATCAAGGCAGATTTGCCGGAAGACATTAAAGTAGGTTATGCCTTTGACAATACCACCTCGGTCAGGAAAGCCGTTAGCGAGGTACAGGATACGGTGCTCATTGCCTTTTCGCTCGTAGTGTTGGTTATTTTCCTGTTTTTACGCAACTGGCGTACAACGCTGATTCCCGTGCTGACCATTCCTATTTCTTTGATCGGCACCTTTTTTGTCATGTACATTTTTGGCTTTTCCATTAATATCTTGACCTTACTGGGCATTGTTCTGTCCACGGGGCTGGTCGTGGACGATGCCATTGTTATGTTGGAAAATATTTACCGTCGAATTGAAGAAGGGCAAAAGCCGATCCAGGCGGGATTAGACGGGGCCAAGGAAATTTATTTTGCGATTATTGCCACCAGTATTACGCTGGTAGCCGTTTTCTTACCCATTATTTTCCTACAGGGACTCACCGGGCGATTGTTCCGGGAATTCGGTATCGTCGTTGCGGGAGCGATTGTCATTTCGACCATTGTCTCCCTTTCGCTTACCCCGATGATGAGTTCGCGGTTTTTACGCAAGTCAAAAGGACAATCCAAAGCCTTTAAGGTCACCGAACGCTTTTTCGTGGGGATGACCAATCTGTACAACCGCAGTTTAGGTGGATTTATGAAGGTAAGATGGCTGGCCTGGCCCATTTCTTTAGCCGCCGCTGCTGGCATATATTTAATAGGAAATAATCTTCAATCCGAACTCGCTCCCCAGGAAGATAAAAGTAGTTTCCGGATCTTCTCGACAGCACCCGAAGGGACCACTTTCGAGGCCATGGACGAGTACCAGATGAAAGTGCTGGATATCGTGGATACGCTGGCCGAACGGCAAGCCTATATATCGGTCACCTCCCCTACTTTCACTAGTAGTGGTGCCAATTCGGCTTTCGTATTTATGTCTTTAACCCAGCCGGAAGAAAGGGAGCGCTCTCAGGATGAAATCGTTAAAAGTCTGTATCCAAAACTTGGGCAGCTGCCTTATGCCCGAACCTTCATTTCCCAACCCCAAACTATTACCGTTGGTGGGGGCTTACGCGGGCTGCCGGTACAATACGTGATTCAGGCACCCAACTTTGAGAAGCTAAAAGAAAAGTTGCCCGTCTTTATGGAAAAAGCGGAGCAGCACCCCTATTTCGCCGTAACGGATCTGGATCTAAAATTCAACAAACCCGAGTTGCACATAAAGATCAACCGGGAGCGGGCCCGGGCACTGGGGGTTACGGTGCGAGATATCGCCGAGACCCTATCGCTTTTCTACAGTGGCCAGCGCTTCGGGTATTTTGTCCGTAACGGAAAACAATACGAAGTGGTGGGTGAAGCGAGTAAACAATTCCGCAATGACCCCAGTGATCTGACCAATATTTATGTTCGAAATAACCAGGGCCAGTTGATTCAACTTAATAACCTGGTCAGCTTTGAAGAGGAATCTAACCCCCCGGCTTTATATCGCTACAACCGCTACGTTTCTGCAACGGTCTCTGCGGAGTTGAAGGAGGGCTACACCATCGGTCAGGGGATTGAAGCCATGAACGAGATCAAAAATGAAGTATTAGACGATAGCTTTCAATATGCCCTTACGGGTGCCTCTAAAGACTTCCAGGAAAGTTCGGGAGGCCTTTATTTTGCCTTTATTCTGGCTTTGATCCTAATTTACTTGGCCTTGTCGGCACAGTTTGAAAGCTTCTTGGATCCACTCATCATCATGTTTACGGTACCCCTGGCTCTAACCGGAGCCTTATTAGCGCTCTATTGGGGAGGGCACACTTTGAATATTTTCAGTCAGATCGGTATTATCGTTCTGGTGGGTATTGTGACCAAAAACGGGATTTTGATCGTAGAGTTTGCCAATCAGAAAAAGGCAGCGGGTCTGTCTATTAGAGAAGCCGTTATCGAAGCTTCTACGCAGCGACTACGCCCTATTTTAATGACCAGCCTGGCCACTGTTCTGGGTGTCTTGCCCATCGCCCTGGCGCTGGGAGATGCCGCTACCAGCCGCATTCCGATGGGCGTAGCGATCATTGGTGGATTAATCTTTTCTCTTTTTCTTACGCTCTACGTAATCCCGGCTATTTATTCTTTCTTTAAGCGGGACCGGAAGAGTTCTTTTGAGCGCTACGAGGAAGAGATGAAGGACGAGGCGGCTGCACTGGAAAGCGTTTAACTAACCAAAAACAAATAATGAAACGACTAAACTATATTATTCTATTTCACTTTATCCTGTTTATCTCCTTCGCTGCGCAAGCGCAGGAAACACTAGCCCTGGAGGATGCGATCCAGGAAGGACTGGAAAACAACTATGCTATCCGAATTGCTCGCAATCAGGAACAAATTGCGGATAATAGCAACAACCCAGGGAATGCGGGGATGTTACCTCGGGTTTCTGCTACGGGAACTTTCAATTACACGGTTAACAATACGCGTTTAGAATTTTTCTCTGGCGAATCGCAAGTGAGGCCTAATGCAGGGAACACTTCTTTCCGCAGTGGTCTGGCAATGAACTGGACCGCCTTTGATGGGTTTCGAATGTTCGCCGCTAAAGATCGCTTGGAATTAGTAGCTACCCGTAGTCGCACCTTCACCCAAAGTGCTATGCAAGATTTGGTCACGCAAATTCAAACGGCCTACTTTGGTTTGATTCGCCTCAGACAACAAATTGATATAACCGAACAAGCCATTCAATTAAACACGGAGATTAAGGACCTGGCCGAAGCTAAATTAAAGATTGGTACGGGCACTTCTTTAGATGTCCTGCAGACCTCCACCCGATTAAATGCAGATAGCTCTACCCTGGTTAATCTACAGGATCAGTTAGCGCAAGCAAAAATTGGTTTAAACCGACTTTTGAATCGCGATCCTGCCACTAGCTTTTTAGTTCCATCCGAAGTTCCTTCGGCTATTCTGCCTACCTTGACGGAGTTAACCCAATTGGCACTAAGACAGAATTTTCAAATCAAGTTACTCAATGTTGACGAACAGATCGCTTTAGCTCAAATCAAAGAAGTCCGGTCGGGTTTATATCCATCGGTCAATTTGACGGCAGGCTATGATTTTAACTGGTCAAGAGCGGAAGCCGGCTTTTTGGTATCTAACCGCTCCTTCGGCCCAAGTATTGGGATTAGCACCAACTATGATCTATTTCCGGGCCGGAATCTGAAAAAGGACATCGCCAACGCAGAATTGATCCAGAAAAACATTCAATTAGACAAACAAAATCTGGAAGCGGACATTGAAGCAGATTTGGCCATACTATACCAGCAATACCAGGCATTGGGGAATTTACTACAGGTAGAAAGCCGCAGCCTGACCACTGCCGAAAAGAACACGGCACTGGCTGAAGAACTGTATCGTTCCGGAAGGGCAACCAGTTTTGAAGTCCGCGAAGCTATCCTGGAAGAAACGCGCGTACGAGATCGGCTTAGTGATGTACAATTTCGACAAAAGCTGGCCGAAATTCAACTGAAAAGTATCGCGGGTATACCGCTTTATTAATTTTTCTTAGAGTACGCTTTAAAGGAAAACGGGCTGACTTCCGCTTGAAAGTCAGCCCGTTTTCATTAAACCTACTTACTTTTTATCGCTTCGCCTCTTGATTATTAATCAGCTGCTCCACCTGAAAAGTCTTCAGGTTCTTTCCAATAATCATTCGGTCGCGATCCAGAACATACATTTCCGGCGTCTTATCTACAAAGTACTTGGCATAGATAGAGCGATTAGTAGGATCGTGAACATTTACGAAGTCCTGCAGGCCTACTTTCTGGATATAATTTTTCCACTTGCTATCATCCGTATCGATGGCGATGGCGAAAACCCCAACCATCTTTTTATTCTTATCGTGGTAGGCCTTCAAAAGGGGGGTCTCTTCCTGACAATGCTCACATTCCGGATTGTACATGTATACAATGACGTAAGGCTCTTTCATGTCGTAAATAGAATAGGTTTTGCCATCCGGGCCGGTGGAGACTACGTCCGGTCCTTTTTTGCCGACCAGGCTAGCCTGCATTTCCGAAGCTCTTTGCTGTAGCCCCTGAATTTCAGCAGGCTCTGACCAAAAAGCCTTTTCGTTGGTAAAGTAATTCTGAACCATATGAACCAAAACGGCCTCTGAATCCATCAAAGTTGTTTTGGTCGGTTGGTACTGAATAGCCACCCAATTCACAAAGAACTTAAAGTACTCCGGATGCTTACCATTGTCCACTTTGGCGATCAGGCGGTCGGTGGAAGCCGCAATAGAATCCGGCAACTGCGGGGTCAATTCGGTAATATAGCGATTCAATTTATTGAAAATAACCGGTGTACGCAGCAAGCGCTGATCGTTGAAATTTACATTATCCCAGAACTGCTGACGGTATACATAAACCTGTCCCTGCTCATCCAGACCGGGATTATTTGCTTTAATTTTTTCGATATCAGGATTCTGACCAGCGCTTTTGAAGGACGTAAAGAAAGATTGCGGAGCTTTCGCAAAAAGCTCTTCCAGATAGGTTTGACGGGAGGCAATCAATTCTTTACGCTCTTCAATAAGTTCCTCGTATTCGGCTGTACCTTCCTCCAGGGACTGTATTTCGGTATCCGTAGCGCGTACCTTATTATTTAGATCAGCCTGAAAGCGTTGGCTGTCATAAAGCAGTTCATTATCAATACTACCCTCCACTTTGGTGCTGTACGTCAGATCACCCGCGGTAGTCGAAATGGAAAATTCCTGATCTTCGCCCAACAATAACTGCAAAGTAGACCGATTGGG
This sequence comes from Saprospiraceae bacterium, assembly GCA_035268885.1. Taxonomy (GTDB): domain Bacteria; phylum Bacteroidota; class Bacteroidia; order Chitinophagales; family Saprospiraceae; genus DATFKA01. The sequence continues at coordinate 41,828 of DATFKA010000043.1, read as the reverse complement.
AAGGAAAACGAAATAGAAACCCTGATCATAACCCGGGTTTTGCTGAAATCGAACTTTCCCATTTCGAAGGTAAGCAGAATCTACCCGAAACTGTTCGGTCTCAAAAAAACCAATCAAAAGGGCTGGCCCATCGGCCATATCATCGATAGTGATATTAATATCAGCCGGACCGACCGGGTCAATACCAGAAGAAACATTACTAACGGGATCCGAATTGGAAATAACGGGAACAGCCGTAACTGAATTGCTATTTTGTGAATTAGTCGGCTCACCACCGCAAGCATATAGCATGAAAGCTAATAAAATAAAATAATAGATGCGCATAGTCCTATTTTTGGGGCAAAAATAACGAAAAATAACGGTTATCCGCTGTAGAATTGTATAATCTGTATAATTGCTATCAATAAAAATAAGCCCCCCAGAAAATAGTTGAGATTACGAGCTAAAAAATAAGCATTTTTTTCAATCCAGCCTGCTCCCAAAACATATAAGACCAATGCACTTCCCGAACCAAGGGTTAGGCCCCCGACAAAAAAGAAATAAACGGGAAAATAAATAGTAATATAGCCACTGCTTTCCAGCAGTGTACCGGCAGAAAGATAAAAAGGTATATTCAGGAAGTTCATGGCGGCAATACCCATACCCAGCATAATTGGAAGCCCATCCCCCGTTTTCGGTTTCTCGGGAGCTACCTTTGAACGGACGGCCTGAAAAAAGAAGACGATACTCAAAAGTAAGAAGATAAATATACCTGTCCCTTTTAGGATGTCTACCACCTCGGTATGTCTAGATAAATAAGTAGCGAATGCAATAGCTACCCAGGCCTGAAAAAAAATAGTAATACAAGCCCCTATACAAAATCGCCAGGCCACCTGCTGGCTGCGCTCTATTGCTACTTTAACCGCCGTCATATTAATCAAACCAGGCAAAGACACGCCTACCAAAGCAATAAAAAAACCCAGCACGGTATCTGTAATCCAACTCATAGCACGAAGATAGAAAATCTCTATAAAGTGCTAAAATATAAAAAAGACAATCCGCCTGAGCGGATTGTCCATTGAATATAGTACCTTCTTATCGTATACACAATTATTAAATCTTTCCTGTGAAATAGAGGGTCAGGATTAGCTGTTGGTATTCTATATAATTAGATGTTTATACGCTTCCCCCGACCCTGTATTGCTTACTTACGCCATTGATTGAATCTTGAATGTTAGTCACTCGCGGCATTAGCCGACGCTTATAGAAATGTAAAAAACAACAGGGGCTTAGTTATCCAAAAATATACTTTAGGTGTTTTCAATTGTTGATGACGCTAAAGTATCTACTTTCGCTAAAACAAGTTTGGACTATTGTTCGCATTGATAGGAATAATGTTCAATCGGAGTAGAAAAAATAGGAACAATGTAAAGCAAAGAAGGTTTAAGCCACTAAATAACAACTATTTACGTGTTTCGGTGGGGGTCTCGCCATAAATTTCCTTATAGCGTGCGGAAAAATAGCCCGGGTCTTTAAATCCAACACTATAAGCGATTTCACTTACGTTTAAATCGGATTTCACCAATAGCTTTCGACCCTCTCTGAGCCGAATTTCATTCATAAAGTGGGTAGCCGATTTGCCGATGGTAGCCCTTAATTTTTGATGTAACTGCGTCCGACTAATACTAAGTGTATTACAAAGCCGAATCACATTAAAGTCCTCATCTGCCAAATGATCCAATACCGCTTTTTGTGCCTTTTCCAGAAAGGGATCAATGGGCTCTTTATCTGCTCCCTTACCCTCCAACCGCCGGAGATAGTAGCGTTGCATTTTTTCGCGATTGTTGAGCAAGCCCTGGATATGGGCCCATAACTCGTCCAGCAAAAAGGGTTTACCTAAATAACGATCAGCGCCTTTTTCGAGACCACGGATACGGTCATCTACCGCCGACTTAGCCGTCAGGAGGATAATCGGAATATGACTGGTCCTGTCGTCATTTTTCAGGATTTCTAACAGTTCGACACCATCCTTTTTAGGCATCATTATATCACTAATAATAATGTCGGGCACCTGTTCAATAGCCGTAGAAATCCCCTGCTCCCCATCGGTAGCCGAAATGACGGTGAAATACTTTGCAAATTTTTCCTTTAAGTAGCTAAGGATTTCGGGATTATCTTCCACAACCAGCATAGTATTCTCTGGTTGAGCGGGATATTTTTTTGGTGGCATAGGGGCTACAAGAGGCATCTCAAATTCCACTTTTTCCTGCGAAGAATAAACCCGTCCTGCTTGCCTTATAGGCAGATTGATATAAAAGCAAGTTCCTTCGCTAAACCGACTCTCTACCCACACCTCTCCATCGAGAAGTTTAATAAATTCTTTCACCAGTGCTAGTCCAACCCCAGTACCACCTACCGTGCGGGCCGAATCGTCTACTTGGTAAAATCGTTCAAAAACGTGAGGCAACGCCTCTTCAGGTATACCCCGGCCCGTATCCCAAACTTCTACTTTTAAAACGCCCTGTTCTTGCGTAAGATTCACCTCTACCTCTCCCCCTTCCTGATTGTATTTAATTGCATTAGAAATCAGATTGGATAGGATTGCCATCCATTTCTCCCGATCCGTATCCATCATAATTTGCCTCGCCGTGGACGAAAAACGTAAGTCGACCGCCTGCTGCCTGGCAAAGGGTTCGAAAGAGGTGGTAACCTGTCGGGAAAAATCTACCATATCCAATTGAACCATTTCGACCGGTAATTGATCATTTTCCAGCCTTCTTAAATCCAGTACTTGGTTGATCAGGCGCCGAATATCGCTACCGTGGCGAATAATGGTAGACCGTACCTGTTCATGGCCCTTTATTTCCTGGGCCATACTCATGATCAGGGTCAGTGGATTTTTAAATTCGTGCGCGATGTTAGTAAAGAAACGTGTTTTGGCTTTGTCTAGCTCTTTTTTGCGGCGTTCTTCTTCCTTCGCCATTTTCATCCCTACAGAATAGCGGTATACAAAAACCATCAACCATAATAAGGCCAGGATATAACAAAAGTAGGCCAGGCTCGTCTTCCAAACGGGAGGTATGATCCGAATTTTCAAACTGGCGCCTTGGTGGTTCCAGACCCCATCGTTATTACTACCCTGCACCTCCAAAGTATACAGACCAGGCTCCAATCCAGAAAAAGTAATACGTCTTCTTTCTCCTAAATCTACCCAATTATTACTGAATCCTTTTAATTGGTAGCGATAGCGATTTTTTGAAGGTTGAAGGTAGTTAAGGGCAGCAAACTCAATTTCAAGTATATTTTCCAGATAACTCAGTTTAATTTCATCCTGATAGGCCACCGCTTTTTCTTCAACCGCCGGCGCATTAGATTTTCTGTTTCGATACATCAGGTCCGTAAAGACCACTGGCGGAACGTAGGTATTCTGCACGATACGCTCGGGGTAAAGTAAGACCAGCCCATTGATTGTGCCGTAATAAATCTCTCCCTCCAAAAATATTCCTGCACTCTTATTGAACTCATTAATCGGCAAGCCTTCAGCCTCCGTAAACACCCTTAAATCATTATCAGCCGGACAATATCTTACCAGGCCACGGTTGGTACTGAACCAGAAATATCCAGCAGGGTCTTCAAAAATGGTAAACACATAATTATTAGGCAAGCCGTCTTCTTCGGTAATTACTTTAAATTCTCTTTGTGCTTCATCCAGGATACCAACGCCCTGAGCCGTCCCTACCCAGATGTGTCCCTTTCGGTCTAAATAAACGGTATTAACGTAATCTCCCGGGCAACTATCAGCATCCGCCGGATCAGCGGCATAAAGGGTATAATCACCAGAAACAGGATCTAATTTCACCAGGCCATGGTTTGAAGTACCCACCCAGAGTTGATTACTTTGATCCACTGCTAAAGAGCGCGGGCGAATCTCAAAGGCCTCCCCCGCTTCGGTAATCAATGTTCTATACCGATCGCCCAGCACCAGCCTACCATCGGTGCGAACCCCCTCAATCTCGTATAGGCTTCGTTCTCCGGCAATCCAAAGGTGATTATTCTGGTCTATGGTCATTGCCCAAATTTCTTCATCGGGCAGATTGGTGTTTTCTGGGGTAAAAATAGAAAGTCGCTCTGTAATGGGATCAATACAAGCCAGGTGGCCATTTAAGCCCTGTCCAATCCACAGCTTATCTTTCCAGACCTCTAATGCATAAACCTGGAAGCTTTCTAATCCATTTTCATCAGACCAGCTCTTAAAATCGCCGGTGCGTAAGTTTAATCGAACCAGTCCATTGTATTCGGTACCCATCCAAAGGGTACTATCGTTATACTCAATGGCATTAATATTATTGGATTCCGCAAGGGGTACCCTCAGGTATTGAAAAGGGGGCTTTTGAAAATTTAGGTACTGTAGCTCTCTACCCCAGGTACCAATCCACAATAAGCCCTGTCGATCAGAAAACAAACAGGAGACTCTATCTTCTGAAATGTGTTGCCTGGACTCCGATTCACTTTGAAATATTTCATTCTGGCTGTTTTGAAAATCCAGGGCATTCAGCCCATCGATGGTACCGACGTATAATCTGCCATCCGTCCCTTTTTCGATGGCTTTGATGGATTGGGAACTCAATTGTAATGAGCCGCGCGCTCCTATTCGCTGAATGGAATTCCCATGCCGGTCTACCTGGTACAAGCCTTTTGAAGTACCTACCCAAAGGATACCACTATGGTCTTCAAAAAAAGCACGAATCGTATTCTCATGGAGAAAAGACCAATCTACCGTTTTAAACTTTTCAGTCACGGGATCAAAAACATCCAGGCCAAGGTCCGTTTGTATCCATAAATTACCATCGGCTGTACCAAATACACTATTCACTTGTCTGGAAGCCAGGCCCTGGGCAGGGAGGTACTGAATCAAAGTGTCCTGGCCAGGCGGCTTCATCAACAGACCCGCATCAGAAGCCATCCAAAGACGGTTTTCCTTATCCTTATAAAATTGATTGACGTTATTGGTGGGAATCCAGGTCTCCTGGCTATTTCTGTTTTGGATATCTTCCGTACTCAAATCCAGTTCTGTCCAGGCCGTTCCCTCGTTGCTCGTAAGGTATAGTACCTGATTGACCTCAGCAATACTTCGGACTACATTAGAACGAAGGCCGCCGTTCGATTTGGTCTTGACTCTATATTCTGTGAATTCATAGCCATCGTATTTAAAAAGACCATCGGCCGTGGCTATCCACAAAAAACCGTGCTCGTCTTGCAGCATATCCAAAACAATCCCTTCGGGGTAGCCCTCCTCATAACCAAATCGAGTAAACCAGGAGTCCTCTTCGAAAGGAATTTGGTTCGCCTGTGCAGGCAGTGCTAACAGACTCCCCAGTAATAGGCCAAACACCAGCGTATACGCCTTGTAGTTTATGATGCTCATTGTTTTTCGATAGACTCAAAATCGCTTGTACGAAAATTCCACTTACAGCCGAAAGTAAAGAGCCTTAGGTCCTTTTAAAATCGTCTTGTACTCTAACAATATCTTTTTCATCAGAGGGATGCTGAGGATCCGTATGCTGCCATATTTCGGCAACCACTCCCCAATCTTCCAGACCAATCAAGCGGTGCCGCTCTCCCTGTTTCAGAATAAGCACATCGCCCGGTTGATAAATTTCAGGTTCAGGCTGCTCATTTGTATCGCTCTGAGCCACCCCCACCGGTCCTTCAAGTACCTTCCACCGCTCTTTACGACGGTGATGATACTGCCAGGAAAGGCGCTTACCGGGAGCAACCAGCAATATTTTAGGGCTAACTTTACCTTCCCGTATGGTCTGTTCAGCTGAAATATCGGGAAAATATTCTTTAATAAAATCAACGGCTTGCTCCTCTGCAATAATAAAAAAGCCACCCCAGGGTCGGTGTAAATCCGATCCGGCGATTTCATAGCCTTTCACTTCCAATTGTTTCTCAATCCTTTCAAAAATTGGTTTTGTGGTCATTGCTTTCCCTTTCAAATAATGGCGGCGATCCTTCTTTATTATGGTAAGGATCGTCGCCGGTAATTTAGTTTTAAAACGGCCGATAAAGTACGCTTTCTTCAAAAAAGCAACCGAAATATAAAAAAATCTTAGCTACCGCTCTATTGTGGCACCACTTATGGTGTGTCCAAAAAAGATAGCATTGGCCAGTAACTTATTAGTACCAAACCAAAAAGCACGAAAGTTAGTATTATCCGCCATGAAGATGATTCGGCCACTTCCGGCACCGCTTACTATAATACTCGCCGTATTACCGATCTGTTTTAAATTATCTTTATTGATATAACCACTCAGCAATGGTGCATCGGTATAGACAATCGGCGTAGCGTAAGGATTGTTGGCCGGCTCAAAAAACAAGGTACCTCTTCTGAAGATAGGCATATTCTCATAGCGGTAACCATACAGGAGCGGATGACTGAGATCTACCTGCGTCTCAAAAATAGCTCCGCCTAAAACAGCCCCTCCGGCATCACGACGAGCCTTACTGTAGGGCCGACGAATAACTGTCGATTCTTTTTCCTGATTATCCACGCTACTGTAATAAGAGGTACTCTGCTGCTCGTTGTTAGCACGTTTCACTACCGCCGAACCCAATCCGTTTTGAGTACACCAACGAATTGCATTGCGGTAAGCAATCAAGGTGCCACCCGCTTGTACCCAACGCTTAATGTCCGTCGTAGTATTTGCCGAAAGGCTATTATAGGAACCATTCACCATAATCATCGTATTAAAACGCGACAGGTCAGCCCGGCCCAAACTAGCGGTAGACACCATCGTCGTCACTATATCGTAGCGTTGATCCAACAAGTGCCACACTTCGCCGGCATCGTAGGAAGATACGCCTTCACCCACGACCACCAGGACTTCAGGCTTACGCAGATAGGATACCGTCCGACTTCCAATATCGGGACCCGAAGGGGTCCATCCCGAGTCAATATCATAAATAGACATCTCCGTCATTTGCGAAGCCTTCAATACGTGTTCGTAAATCGCATCTTCATCCAGGGTTTGATTTTGCAAAGGAAGCATCACTGTACCCTGGTTAAATTGTTGACCCCGGGCGACAAAGGGCTGATTGGCCAACGTCAGGCGGAGCCCCTGCGATAAAAGATAATTCGCTGCTTTGGGTGCGTAATATTCATCCCATTCAAAGGCGTAGGCATAAGCACTGATATCCGGCTCATAATAATTGACTTCTGGTCGCAATCCGACTACCGGCGCGCCCAATAACTCCGGGGAATATTTTTTACCAACGGTGGCGTAAGGTATATTAAACGCCATGGGCATGGTCCAGGAAGAAATATCATAAAAAAGACTATCCTCAAAAGTCGTCAAGGTCTCAAACAAACCCCGGATAAAGCGATACTGCGTCTGTTCCAGCGGCACTACGTAGGAATGCTCCGGAGCAAAAGTCTGACCTTCGGCTTCTACCTCATCTGCCAGGGCGTATACATCAATCTGATGTCGGCGTAAGATCTCAATGAAATGCCCCAGGCGAGCCTTGTCGAAGGGTTCCCCAAAAACAAAGGCACGGCGGTCATCAGCACGCGCTTCTTCCATCGCCGAGGTATAGAAATCACGTTGAAAAGTGTTGAGTTCTTCCCGTAGTTCATAGCAGGCTTTATGGGTCGACAAAGCCGTCTTTACCTGATTTCGAATGGTAAATGGAAAAGTTAGAATACCATTAGCACTTTCCTGAATGTGCCCACGCGAACTGGCCTGCTCAAAAAGAATACCAATACAACCGTTAGCGTCCGGATAAGTAGACCCCTTACCGTAATAAAAATCGTCGTAGCCTTCTTTAGAGTAATATAAAGACTGAATATCGTCCAGGGTAGCTGCGTGATAACGAGCAATGGACTCGGTTAATTCCTGGTTGCGCCCCGGTGTAATGGGATGTACCCGACTGGGTTCTCCCGGCATAAAGAAGAACGTTGAATTAGTCCCCATCTCATGGTGATCCGTCAGCACGTTCGGCTTCCAATCGTGAAAGACGGCGATGCGTCCCTGACTTTCGGGGTGCTGCACGGGCATCCAGTCGCGATTCAGGTCGAACCAATAGTGATTCGTTCGTCCACCTGGCCAGCTCTCATCGTACTCCCGGTCATCACCGTTTGGGGTCAGGTTTTGGTTTTTGTGCATATTGACCCAGGTGGAGAAGCGCGTAAAACCATCCGGATTATAACAGGGATCAAACAGAATAACCAAATTGTCTAACATACGCTCCAGATCACGGCCTTTACCCGCTGCCAAATAATAGGCCACTAAGGGAGCGGCATTACCTCCACTGGCTTCGTTTCCGTGAATACTATAGCCCTGGTACAAAACGGCCGGCATGTCTTTGACTTCAACCTCAGCCGAACGACTGGGATCATTCAGGGCCAGATGCTGTTCCTGAATCTCATCTAATCGTTCGTGGTTTTTTTCAGAGGTGATAATGAGGTTAATCGTCGGGCGTCCCTCGTAAGTGCGACCGATTTCGTTGAGTACAATGCGGGGAGATAATTCTGCCAGCTTGCGCATATAGGCCAATTGCTGGTCGTGGCTGATGTGCCACTCTCCAATCTGATACCCCAGAAACTCCTCCGGGGTCGGAATATCTTTATCATAGGTGATGTCTGGCAAAAAATAGGTTAATGGTTGTTTGAGCTGCGCTTGTAAAAGCGGGAAGGTCAACAATACAGTAAGCAAGGAAAGGATTAGTTTTTTCATGAATCCGATATTTTCTTAAAATAGGCGACGACTTTAGGATTGCTAAAATAGCAAAATAAAATCATGCCGAATTATCTTAAGAGTAAAACCTCTCCTTCGACTTGTTGTTCATCCCCATTGTTAAATCTTAAAATAGCCCGGTAAACATAAGCGCCCGCTGACATAAGTTCCCCCTGAAAAGTACCATCCCATCCCAAATGATCGTCGTTGGGCCTAAGTTCCCTTTCTTCGTGTAAAAGATTGCCCCAACGGTCATAAACCTGCAATAAGGCAATTTCTTGTAAATCATCATCTCCGAAGAGGGTAAACCGGTCATTGGCCCCATCTTCGTTGGGCGTGAAGGCAGAAGGGGCATACACCTTCCGCGTCTGATGCACATATACCATGACCGAAGTACTAACCTGGCAGCCTGAAGTATCCAGCGCCGTAAGCGTGTAGGCTCTGGTCCGATTTGGACTCACAAAGGGTCGAACGGATCGCGAATCTGACAAGTCTTCTAAGGGTTGCCACTCAAAATTAACCAGATCAAAGTTGGCTTCCGGCTCCAGCCGCAGGCTATCGCCAATCCTTAGTTCCAGATCACCTCCAAATTCGATGCGTAGATTATCTTCAAGAATAGTAAAAGGAGTACTCGAGCGGCAGCCATTATCGTCGCGCAACTGCAATGTGTACGCTCCGGCTGATAATCCACCTTGGGCAAATGGTAGCGCTTCAATCGTTTGGAAGGACCGGTTATCCAGATTATACGCATAAGGCATCACCCCACCGTTAATGGATAGAATACGGATCCTACCGTTGGGCTTGCTCGCACAAGTCGAGGGAGAAAAATCTACATCAAACTGTAAGGGCTCTGGCTCGAGTAAAATCTGACTGAGACTATCGCGACAGCCCGCCTGATCCGTCACCGTTACTTCGTAAGTGCCTGCACTAAGATCGTTGTTAGTAGCCTCCAAACCGCCATTGCTCCAGGTATAAGTGTAAGGGCCCAACCCGTCTCTAACCTCAGCCCGGAGTAGCCCATCCGCTGCCCCCGCACAACTCACCCCGAAACCGTTGTAATCTGGAACTTGTGCCAGCTCCACCGCTATATTGCTGACACTAACCGTAACTTTTTCGCCAGCAGGCCTACCAACACAACCCAAACGCGAATCCTGTACCGCCAGTATTCGGTACTCCGTAGTCTCAAGCGGTAGAATAGGTATTCTCGCTCCGTCCTCCACCCCCGCAAGTGTAATGGGTGGATTATCATCGGCCCGAAAAAAAACATCGTAGCGCTCCGCCCCTGATAAGACCAACTGTATTTCGGCAGATTCGCCAGCGCAAATAGCGGTGGTGCCGGTCAGCTCCGCCGTAATGGGCTCCCAAAAATGCAAATCTATTTCAACGATACTATCACAACCATTCTGCCCCTGGCCCGGGAACTCCTCCACTCCAGTGGTTCGTCCATTATGGTACACCGTACCATTGACAGTCAGACTATCCAGATAGCAAAGGGTATCCCGATAAAAGGTCCGGATTTCTGAGAAATAATTGATATTCACCTTAATCAGGGAGTCACAACCATTTGCGGAAGCGCCCTCCAGGATTTGCAAGCCCTGAACATTATTCTCATTATAGACAATGCCATTCACTACAATGGAATCCCCCGGACAAAGCGACTGAACCACCTGATTAGTATCTATCGGCAACAGACTCAGGTCAATCGAAACGATGGAATCACAGCCCCCCGCCGAAGTAAATACCTCGGTGCCACTGAGTCTAAACTGATCATAGCGCGTCCCATTCACCAACAGACTATCTCCCGGACAGATCGACTGAACCAGTGCCGAAGAAAACTGATCAATAAAGTCGATTTGCACCTCAATAATGGAATCACAGCCCGTTGCCGCGGCATTAGGTAAAGTGACAATCCCGCCGGGATTGGCCGCATTAAAAACCCGTCCACCAAGCTCCAGGCTGTCCCGACTACAAAGCGTAGCACTGATAAAATTGGTATCCACCGGATAGAAGGACAATGAGACGTAGAGCACGGAGTCACAAGCCATTGTACTTTGCCCAGCAAAGGTTTCTGTCCCCACTGGATTGGCAAAATCGTAAACTGTACCATTAAGCACCAGACGGTCTTCTCTACAAAGCGTCTGTCGGAGTGTATCAAATACCGTCGGTATAAAAGTAAGATCCACGTAGATAAGCGAATCACAACCATTCGCGGCTCGATTGGATAGGCGTATGGTATCTGAGGTATGATTTTCATCAAACACCTGCCCTTCCAGCAGTAGACTATCTCCCTGACATAAGGTATCGGTCACCAAAATGGAAGGTACAGGTAGCACCTCCCGGGTAAAGCTGGTATCCAGGGTGATCCGGCAGTGGGCGTCTTCCAGCGTGTTAATCTGTAGCCGTAATTGCTCCCCCCCTTCGCAAAAGGTCAGTGTCTCTGTATTGCCGTTAGCCCCGCCTACAACACCCAAAATGGTACTGTCTTGCCCTGCCTGGCTTCGCCTCAAACTCCAGGAAAAACTAAAGGGGGCCGTACCAGAGAGGCTCAGTTCGAAAGACTGGCAGGCACTATCACAGCGAATCGTGTCTCCAAGTAACGCCAGATTTGGTAAAGGATGGGCAATATTTATAGTATCACTGACTTCGAGTACACAATGATCACTATCCAGAAGAGTAAGTTGGTAAATCCCTTTGGCAAGGTCATTCCTTATGCTGTCCCGATTACCATCCTGCCAAATAAACTGGTAAGGAGCAATACCGCCCGTAACGATGGTCGTTAGGCTACCATCTGCAGTATTTGGGCACTGTTGATCGACCCGGGCAAAACTGACCTGCATTCCGCAATTGGGATTTGTGATGGTCAGTCTAGTAGCTGCCTGACAATTATTCGCATCTATAATAATAATATCGTAAATGCCTTGTCGCAAACTATCGATACTCAAATCCCCGGAATTAGCCAGGTCAAGGGTATCGACCAATGGCCCGTCGTAAATCAGCTGGTAGGGTGCTGTTCCTCCGGAAAAAGTAATATCTGCCATCCCATCATTGGCCGTGCCATTACTCACTGGCTGCCCGCTACTCGCGGTAAGAGACAAGATGGCGGGCTCAATAATACGCACCTCGGTGCTGTCTACACAAGCATTGGCATCCGTCACGGTAAGGGAGTAAGTGCCCGCAGACAGATTATCAAGGTTGAGAAGACCATCAAGTTGATCATCCGACCAATCTATCTGCAGGGGAGCCTGAGCATTATTAATTAGCGACTCAATACGACCATCCTCTTCCCCCCCACAGGTAATATCCGTGGCCCGTAGATCTACTGCCAGAGCACAGGGGGGTGCGGTAATCGTTTGGGTGCAGCTCTGCGTACAAGCCTTATTATCCATTACTGTGAAGGTATAGGTTCCGGCCGACAGGGTATCGAGCTCTAAATCTACTGGCGTCAAAAACGAAAGCGTATCGACTAGATCTCCAGATAAGAATAAAGAATAAGGTGCCGTTCCTCCGACCAGAGAAAGATTGATTTGACCATCCATTCCATTGGGTACACTAACCTGCTGAATTATCCCGCAGTTGAGATCCATTGCATCGGGCTGATTCAGGGTAATGCTCGTATCGAGTACGCAATTGTCCGGATCGCTCAGGTTAAGACCATAGGTACCAGCCGGTATGTCACTTAAGATAGTATTGCCATCCCAGATGGGATCAGACCAGCGGATAGCTACGGGAGATTTAGCCATTATGTTCCGAAGCTCAATTTGTCCGGTCTCGCCAAAACAGTTGATACTATCCGTAACCAACAAGTCGGCCGACAATTGATTAACTTCAATTTCGATGGTATCTCTTAGGTAGCAAGTCCCATTATTGCCAAATAGATATAGTGTCGTATCCGCACTTAAACGAAGGGGCAAATCAATCCTGGAGCCCATACCTTCTGGCTGATCGTAGTATGCTGTATTCGCACTCAGATCACGGCCCGCCAGGACCGGTAGCTCGATGGCAAAACAGGCCGTAGTATCTTCTGCTGCATTTCTGACCCGGGGAGTATAGTCCACGCTGATCGCAAAACTAACTTCATCGCGACAGCCTAAGGTATCTGCAAAGAGATAAATCTTTTGGGAAACCTCCAGCTGCGTTCCCGCATTTAGGCGAAAGCCGCTTCCCAGCGTATCCGTAAAATAACTAGTCGAGGCAGGTAAAAACCGGCCCTCAATTGCGGGTAAAATCAAGCGATCGCAAACTTCCAAATTGGATACAGATGCTAATTGCGGGCTGGGGGTGATGACCACGTTAAAAGGAACCAGCGATCGACAGCCAAAGGCATTACTATCGATGGCTTCCAGAGCGCGATTGGTGAAAAGGGTATCGCCAGGCAAAAAACGCTCGCGGGTATCGGCATCAAAATAAGCAGCAGCATTTGTCAGATTTTGGCCGCTCAGGCCCGGTAAAACGTAAAAATCGCACGTCGATATATCTGTAAGGGAATCCAAAATCGGCGTGGGCGCAACGTAAATATCGAGCGTTTCCTGATCCGGGCAGTTGGCTCGCTGGTCATATACAAATAAACGAATACTATCCCTGATCACCGCTCCCGGTTCGTAACGCTGCCCCTGTGCATTTGGCCCCTCGAAATAGGCTTCATTTCCCGAAAGTGCCCGGCCGGTAATAGAAGGCAAAGCAAACGTATCGCAAAGATAGCGCTCCCCAATCGGCGCTGTAATGCGGGGCCGGGTATTCACTGTGATTTCAAAACTATCCTGGGCAGAACAACCCGCCCTTTCATCGTAGACGTATAGCTTTTGCGAACTGGTCATCACCGCCCCGGGGTCATAGACAGTCCCAACACCGAAGGGTTCTGTCCAGTAGCCTTGTGCACCCGATAATTGATCTCCGGCGATCTCGGGGAGTATTAAGGTATCACAGACCACCGTATCCGGTACGGGAGCCAAACGGGGCCGCTGTATGATAAAAACTGGCAAAATAAGCTCGTCGGGGCAACTGCCAATACGGTCGTAGACGTACAGCGTGGTCGTCTCTTCCAGTAAAGTGCCCGCGGGAATGGAAGGCCCCTGGCCTCCGGGCAAGGTAAAGTAAGCCTCGTTACCCGATAGATTATCTCCCCCAATTTCCGGTAGCCGAAAGGTATCGCAATCCTGAAATCCACTAATGGTCACCAAATCCGGCGCCAGGCGAAAAGTGATGTCAAACGAATCCTCTACCGTACAATTCCCGTCGCCCGCCAGCGCATAGAAACGAACAGTTCCCGGATCGCGTTTGAGGCCTTGCCCCGGTTGATATTCCGTACCTCCCCCATTCCGCTCAGAATAGTAAGCCCGTAAATTTCCCGGTCCTTCGTAGGGTAAAAAGGCAAAGGTATCGCAGACGATGGTATCCCTCAGATTTAAAAGAGGATATTCGTTCACCTCTAACTGGACAGAGTCTTCATCGCTACAGGTGCCACTGCCATCGTAAAGGTATAGGGTACTGCTCCCGATCTCCTGATACGATCCACCAGCATCGTAACGGACGCCCTGCCCCCCACGCTCCGTATAATAAGCCTGAGTTCCCGTCAGGTTCGTTCCGGTAATTATAGGCAACGCCAGACTATCGCAGGCTTCCGTTGGGCCGGAGTATGGGCTAATATCCGGTGCGGGAAGTATCGTCACCGTATACGAGGTTGAGATGATGCAAGCCCCCGAGCCCGTCGTAATCGTAATCGTCTGGTCACTGGTAATCACATCGCCGGCGCTGCGTCCGTCGTAACGTAAACCAGGATCGAGTACTGGTAAGGTATAAGACACACAAGTCTGTACATCATCTACCGGTTCAGGCGGTGTGGGCTCCTGAATTCGCAGGGTAATCATCCCAGCTTCCGAAATGCAGCCCTCGTCATCCAAATAGGCACCGTAGACCAAATCACCATCTTCAGCAGTATAGGAAGTGGCATTGGGGATGGGATTTTGCTTATTCTCATCCCGAAACCAAAACACCTCCGCCTCTTGGCCGTCTAAAACATCTTCGTCGGCCTGGGTGAGATCAAAAATGGCGGTAGTAGTGGAACTACAAGAAGCCAAAGTACCCGAGCCGGCCGGACTGCCTCCAACGATTGTACCTTCAACCGTTACCGAAGCGCCACAGGGATCGACCGGATCAAAAGTCAGCTCGTAAACTTCTCCGGCCTCCAAATTAAAAGTAAACCATTGATTGGCATTGACCCCCGTCCCGCTCCAGATACCAGGCACCGTGGGACTGAGTTGATTTAAATTGAAAGTCTCATCCTTACAGACCGAAAAAGGGGGGATAGAGGGAGTGAAGGAGACATCTTCAACAAAGATATTACTAATGCTATAAAATTCATCGATGGATTGGTTCCCCCCTTGAATCGTAATGGTCAGATTATTTCCACTCAAAGGGACGCTGATGAGTTTGGGTCCCAGATTGAGCAGGGGCCCGTTTGTAACAAACGTACTGCCCCCCACCGCTGCGCCATCCAGGCTCACCGTAATGATCAATTGATCTGCCCCGGATCCGGTAGTTTCAAAACTTCCCGATGCATCAATGGTATAGCCCACCCGCAAACAGCCGGCGCCGGAGACGTCAATTGGGCCAATTTGCATGAAGTTATCATTACTTCCGCCTTCACTACCCGTACAACCAGAGCCCTCCATATCATTGATCACAAAAGCGCTGCCAACTACATTGAAGGTGCTGGGCTGAGGATCACAATCGGTAGTCGCCAGGACTCGCCAGTTATTACCACTAGTGGCGCCATCTCCTGCGGAGGCAAAATCATCCGACCAAATCCCCCTTTGGCCGAAGGAAGTCGTAATAAAGGAAAGGTTTAGCAATATCGTAATTGCTAGCCATATACAATCGGTTATACTTGCTTTCATTCGCTGGTTCAACTGAATTTGGGAATAAATATAGTTTTTGGGTCGTATTAATTTCAGGAGATGATGAAAGCTTCTTTATAGGAGACGTCTGTAAAAAGTAAATATTGTTTGTTTCTCTATTTTTAGGAATCCCTAAAATAAATTAAAGTCTGTAATTTTCGAGGAAGATGGGTTTTTAAATTCCCATAAGTTATTCGAAGACGGGAATGGTTTAATTAGCAAGATTGCTTGTATTATTTTGACGAAAGTCATACCTTTGCATCCGCTTTTGAAATCAAAAAGGTGGTCTATTGGCTAAAGTGCTGGTAATCACCTAATAAAATTCAAGGACATGAATGCGTTAGTGGAATATTCTATTCCAATCAAAGGGATTGCGAATGGAATTCATCAGTTTGATTACCAAATTGGCCAGCAGTTTTTGCAGCATTTTGAAGAATCTCCAATAACTGACGCAGCGGTACGAGTACAGCTCGAATTGGAAAAGAAACCAGGATTGTTTGTTTTGCAATTCGACATATCGGGTACAGTCCGAACCAACTGTGATCGTTGTCTGGCCGATATTGATCTGCCCATAAGCGGACAGCAGCGTCTGCTGGTGAAAATCTCACTGGAGGAAGAAAGCGAAGATCCCGAGGTGGTTTATTTACATCCGGAAGCGACCCGACTAAAAGTAGCGTCTTTCATCTACGAATTCGTCATTTTGACGATTCCGATGATTAAGACTTACGATTGTGAAGTCGAAGAAGTGCTTCCCTGCAACGAAGCCTTATTGGATCGACTTTACGAAGAGGAAGAAGCAGAAGAAAGTGAGGAAAATGTTTCTAACCCCATATGGGACGAATTGAAAAAATTTAAATCTAATTAATAAGCCGGGATCGATTTTCGATGTACGGTGATAAAATTTGAAAAATGGCACATCCAAAGAGTAGAATTTCTAAGCAAAGAAAGCGCAAACGCAGAACCCATTATAAAGCAGCTACCCCACACGTGGTAACTTGCAAAGAAACCGGCGAGAAGCACTTGCGCCACCGCGCCTACACCGATGCTGAAGGTAATCTGTATTACCGTGGCAAGTTGTTGGTCAAGGCGATTGAAGAAGAAATTTAGATCATTCTTGTGATCAGGAAAATACCTGGCTCCCATCTTTTACAGATGCGGAGCTTTTCCTGTTTAAATCGATAAGATTACATTCATTATTTAAGCATATACTATGAAAAAGATAATCCAGACCGATAAGGCACCAGCTCCGGTAGGACCTTACAATCAGGCAGTCATCCATAATGGTACCCTCTACGCCTCCGGCCAAATCGCCATCAACCCCGCTACCGGCGAACTCGTCAAAGGCTCCATTGAAGAAGAGACTCGCCAGGTAATGGAAAATGTCAAAGCCATCCTCACCGAAGCCGATCTAAGCTTTGAGGATGTCATCAAATGCTCCGTTTTTGTCTCCGACATGAACGACTATGGCAAAATCAACGCCATCTATGCCGAATATTTCAACGAAGATACGGCTCCGGCCCGTGAGCTGGTAGAAGTAGGTAATCTACCTAAATTCATGAATATTGAAATATCCGTCATTGCTGCCTTTGATTAGAGTCGTGTGGTCAGGTGGTGGATGAGCTAAATACAAAATTCAACAACTCAACAACTCAACAACTCAACAATTGCAATGAGCGAACGCAAAACTATTCTTTCTTGTATCCAGCCTACCGGTGATATGCATTTTGGCAACTACTTTGGTGCCGTAAAGAATTGGGTCGACTTACAAAAAGATTACGACTGCTTCTACGGTGTCGTGGATTACCACGCCATGACCATGCCCTATCAGCCTAAAAAGCTTCGCAACAATACCTGGGAGCTAATCTTCAACTTAATGGCCACCGGGATTAAGCCGGAGCACTTATTCATCCAATCACTGGTACCGGAGCACGCCGAGTTGTGCTGGATCTTTAACTGTTTTACCTCCTACGGCATGCTCACTCGAATGACCCAGTTTAAAGACAAAAGCAGTCAATCGGGGGCCGCTGAAGACGGCTTTATCTCCGCAGGCTT
Organism: Saprospiraceae bacterium; assembly: GCA_035268885.1. GTDB lineage: Bacteria > Bacteroidota > Bacteroidia > Chitinophagales > Saprospiraceae > DATFKA01. Next base: position 24,169 of record DATFKA010000043.1, on the reverse strand, counting down.
ACTCGATTATCCGGTGCTGCAAGCGGCGGATATTCTGATTTACCGGGCCGATTATGTCCCCGTCGGTAAGGACCAGGAACAACATTTAGAACTAACTCGGAATATTGCCCAGCGATTTAATAATCAGGTCGGAAAGGAATACTTCGTTTTGCCGGAGCCACTCTTTACCGCTATTCCTAAAGTCATGTCTCCGGCCGATCCGACCCGCAAGATGAGTAAGAGTGCCGGCGTAAAGCACTATATCAATGTATTTGAGGAGGAAAAACGCCTGCGCAAACAGATTAAATCGGCGGTTACGGATACGGGAGACACCCCCGCCGGCCAAATGAGTGCCGGTGTCGAGAATCTGTTTAGCTTACTTAAAGCCAGCGGACGCCAGGAAGCTTACGACAGCCTGATGGCCGACTATCAGGCAGATGCACTTAAATACGTAGATCTGAAGGAAGCCGCTGCTGACGGGCTGGTCGCGATTAGCGAGGAATTCCGCGCTCGTAAAGCCGACATACAAGCCAACAAAAAAGAAGTAAAAAACCAGATCAAGCGTTCTACTTTCGAAATTAGAAAACGGGCCCAGGAAACGGTCAAAGAAGTGAAAGAGCTAGCGGGTCTGATGAATGTAAAATTTTAATCCACTGCAATGAAGATTATCTGCATCGGTAGAAATTACGTCGACCACGCTAAGGAACTTAATAATGCCGTCCCTAAAAAGCCTCTGGTCTTTATGAAGCCCCCCAGTGCTTTACTAGTCAACAATAAACCTTTTTATTATCCGGAGTTTACTCAGGACCTGCACTTTGAAGTAGAGCTGGTCCTTAAGATCGGTAAGAATGGTAAATACATACAGCCCGAATTCGCTGCCGATTACATCAGCGAAATTGCACTGGGCATTGACTTCACCGCCAGAGATTTACAGAGTAAATGTAAGGAAAAAGGACACCCCTGGGAAATTGCCAAGGGCTTTGATGGCAGTGCGGTGATCAGCCCTTTTCTTTCCATTGACCAGGTCAACCGAAAAGCCATTGAATTTGAACTCCACAAGAATGGTAAAAAGGTACAAGAAGGAAACTCCAAGGATATGATTTTCTCCTTTGAGGATATCATCGTCTATACTTCCCAGTTCTTTAAGCTGCAAATGGGAGATCTGATTTATACGGGTACCCCGGCGGGCGTCGGTCCGGTAGAGATTGGAGATCGGTTAGAAGGTTTTTTACACACCAGACAGGAGGTGAAGCCAATGTTCCACTGCGAGATCAAATAAATTCTAAAAGTATTCCTATTTTTGCGCTTCCGATCAGGTAATCGGAGCTTTAATAACCGAATAAAATCTTATCTTATGCCATATTTATTTACCTCCGAGTCTGTTTCGGAAGGACACCCAGACAAAATAGCCGATCAGATATCAGATGCACTAGTGGATCACTTCATCGGTTTTGATCCAAGCTCAAAAGTGGCTTGCGAAACTTTAGTTACCACTGGTCAGGTGGTTTTGGCGGGTGAGGTGAAATCTGAAGTCTATCTGGATGTACAGCAAATTGCGCGTGATGTGATCAGCCGCATTGGCTATAACAAATCCGAATACATGTTTGAAGCCCATTCCTGCGGTGTACTCTCCGCTATCCACGAGCAATCGCCGGACATCAACCAGGGGGTAGAAAGAACCAATCCCGAGGAACAGGGAGCAGGTGATCAGGGCATGATGTTTGGGTACGCCACCAGCGAAACCGAAAACTATATGCCACTGGCGCTAGACCTGTCCCATCGTATCCTAAAAGAACTGGCCCGCATCCGTAAAGCCGGCAAAGAGCTGACTTATTTACGCCCCGACGCCAAAAGCCAGGTCACCATTGAGTATAACGACGATAACCAGCCCATCCGCATCGATACCATTGTCGTCTCTACCCAGCACGACGACTTTGCCGACGATGAGACCATGCTGACCAAAATCAAAGAAGATATCATTAAGGTCGTGATTCCTAATGTTAAACAAGAGCTACAACCCAAGGTGCAGGCCCTGTTCAATGACCAAATCACCTACCATATTAACCCAACGGGTAAGTTCGTCATCGGAGGCCCACACGGAGACGCCGGTCTGACCGGACGTAAAATCATCGTTGACACTTACGGCGGAAAAGGCGCACACGGTGGTGGTGCTTTTTCCGGAAAAGACCCTTCCAAAGTAGACCGTTCCGCCGCTTACGCCACGCGTCACATTGCCAAAAACCTGGTGGCTGCCGGCGTCTGTGAAGAGGTCCTCGTACAGGTATCTTACGCCATTGGCGTGGCCAAGCCAACCAATATTTATGTCCAAACTTATGGCTCCTCAAATGTATCTTTGAATGATGGCGAGATTGCAAAGAAGGTCACAGAGATCTTTGACATGCGCCCCTATGCGATTGAGCAGCGTCTAAAACTGCGCAATCCAATCTATAGCGACTCGGCGGCCTACGGCCATATGGGACGGACACCAGAGATTAAGACCGTCAGCCTGAAAGATGGCTCCGGCAATGTTATCACCAAAGAAGTAGAGACCTTTACCTGGGAGAAGTTGGATTACGTGGAGCAGGTAAAGCAGGCTTTTGGTTTGTAAAGCCTCTAAAAGTAAGTCGCAAGAAAAAAAGTAATCCCGGATTTTCAACACTGAAAATCCGGGATTTTTATTTTATCCAGGCATTTGTTTCGGACCTGGTATTCCTATTTTTTCATTATCAAGCGTCGCAAGACGCCCTGCTCCGTCTGTACTTTGAGTAAATAGGTACCAGTGGGCAGTGCTCCAATTGACCAGGTGAATTGATGACCCGGCCGAGAGACCAGCTTCCGCAAGCGGCCACTCATATCGAACAATTGAATGTAGTCGACTTCTATATCAGCAGGTAAGGCAAGTTGTAGCAGGTCAGTAGTTGGCACCGGATACACTTCTAAGAGATAGTCCGGCAGCATATTTTGCGTTTGGCTAACTACATTTAGCACCACTTCACTGGGCTCTGGTGCGACCAGGGCTTCCCTTTCCTGGGCGTCAATTATTCTTACCTCCATCATTTCAAAAATATAAGGATCAGAGGCTGTGGTTTCCGGTAGCCCTTCTCCAACCGTCAGACTCAAGTATCCGATCACCCCGAAGCCAGCCAGTGCCTGACCATCGGTACGGCTTATCGCCAGGTCAATACGACCTGCGGATGCATCTTGTTGAAGGATCTGAAGCAAGGTATCTTGCCCCTCCGCCAGCCAGGAGTCATCCAGGGAAAGGGTCACACTATCCGGTAGAATTAAACCAGCTGGATAAATAATTGAAAAGCCAATGCTGTAAACCGGAGTAGACGGTTGAGTGGCGGTCCCCAGATGGATGGGAATAATGGTCTGATTACCTTCCAATAAAGTGTCAACATCTAAAAACAAAGGTACCCCCTCCCCTCGGAGGGCAGGTGCTTGTGCGCCGGACTCTGAAGGTGTAGATTCCCGATTCCAGTTTTGACGAATTGCCGACACGTCAACCTCATTTACCTGGCCGTCACCATTAGCATCTGCGAAGCGAAAATCCAGGTTAGCTCCCGGAGTCTTCTTCTCCCATAGATAAGATAGTTGCCCTTCCCAGTTTAGGCTGGCGGCCGGACGTGGCGGTCCCTCCTCGCCATAAGCCAAGCCAATATTAAACAAGTCAAAATGATTTACGGTGCCATTAGCATCGGTATCACCGGGCCAAACTAATTGCAGCACCTCTATGGCACTGCGGGAATAGGTATGTCCCACCAACAATTCATCAGTGTTGATTATTTCAACAAAAAAGTTAGATTCATCTAATTCAACGAAGGTAGAATCTGTGGCTTTTTTTGCCCTCAGGCAAAGCTCAAAAATAGCGGTACTATCGTCTAAAGATTGTCCCGTCAAGGTTTGATCAAACCAGCTTAGACGCATACGTCCTCTGGTATTCGTCTCGGTCAGGCCTAAACTTCTATCTGAAATACCGAGTTCTAATGGCTTCACTTCCACAAAAGAAAAGATAGAGGTATCCCATCGCAGTTGGAACTGCATAGCCAATATATCCTGAAAATTATAGACCGATACCGGTATACATATTTCTTCCCCCTGACTAATCATTCCTCCCCCGGCAGTTATACCAACTTTATCGAATAGGTCAACAAAAATAAATCCATTTTGGGTAGCAACGGGTAGCTCCACGCCCTGACTGGAAGCTCGAATCGGACTGGGAGCGTCCATAAAATCTAAAACACCCAAACCCCGATAATTCACCACGTAGCTTAAACGAAGAATTACGGTACTATCCGGTAAATCCAGAGGTTTGGTATCCGACCAGTTCAAATCTATTCCACTACCGTTGTCTCGGATGTCAGCCGCCTCCAAATCAGGGTGTAATTCTATTTGCTGTACCGGCTCCCAGGTTTCCCGCCAGCGTAAGGAAAAACTAAGGGCTGTAATCTGATTAAAATTAGCCACCGTCAGAGGTACGCTTATCGTATCCCCCTGATTGGCCTTGATTTCGGGTATAGATAGATATAAGGTGGAATCCGCTTGCAAATTGGGAAATGCAAAACTGAAGCATGGCGTAAGCCACAAGAAAAGTAAAAAAGGGGCTATTTTTCTATTCATGGCGGTTTAGTTATGATGAGGTTGCAAGAAAGAAAAACAGGAGAAAATTACCAAGATAATAGCCTTAAAATAAACGGGGATATACTAAATTGTCAGCCCTCCATCCACACTCAGACAAGCCCCCGTAATGAAGGCCGCCTCCTCCGAAGCCAGGAATAGATAAGCATTCGCCACGTCGGAGGCCTTCCCCATTCTTCTGAGCGGCGTCTTTTCTTCCAGGCCTTTCAGATATTCGGGAGGAATGGCTTCCACCATATCGGTAGCGATAAACCCGGGTGCCACGGCATTCACGGTAATGCCTTTAGGGCCAAACTCCTTTGCCCAGACTTTGGTCATCCCAATGACACCAGCTTTAGTGGCCGCGTAATTGGTTTGGCCAAAATTACCATAGAGCGCAACGACGGAAGAAGCGTTCACAATCCGACCGTAGCGCCTTTCCACCATGTGGGGCGTAATCGCTTTGGTACAATTAAAGACGCCGGTTAGGTTGACATCAAGTACTTGCTGCCACTGTTGCTCGTTCATCTTCTTCATAGAGGCATCCCGGGTGATCCCGGCATTATTGATCAGAATGTCGATTTGTCCGTAATGATCTATTACGCGCTGGGTAGCTTGCTCCACCTCGAATAGCTTTGTGGTATCCACCCGATCAAAGCGGCCGTCGTAAGATTGCGCTTGCCAGTGCTTCACGGCCGCTGCTCCCGCTTCCGCATCAATATCCCAAATCACGACACTGGCCTCTTCCTGAAGAAATAAGGTCGCGGTAGCATGGCCAATCCCCTTAGCACCGCCCGTAATAATAGCGATCTTTCCTTTTAGCGATTTCATATTATCACATCAATTCTACAATTACATACACCAGGCCCCAAAACAGCACCACGTAAGTAAAGGTGTCTTGCTTAATTTTTTTCATATTCAAGATAGTTATCCCCCTATACTCAAATCACTTGAAAGCTAAACCATAGGGGATGGGTAGATAATATATTGTAATAGTATTCCCTTTCGTTTAAAAAACAAAATTTTCGACTTGAAGGTTAGCTAATTTAAAATATTATACCGAACAAGTAACAATATACCTCAAAAAACTTGAGCGGCTTAAGTAGTATATAAAACTTTATACAAATCAATACTTTCCTTACCTTCGCAGTATGAAATTTGAAGATTATCCAATCCATCCGGGCATTAAAAAAAGCTTACACGAAATGGGTTTTGTCCGGCCTACTGATATCCAGTACAAAGCCATCCCCTCGATACTCAAAGGAGAGGATGTATTAGCCGTAGCCCAAACCGGTACGGGAAAAACCGCCGCTTTTGCTATTCCGGTCATCCACCTTCTGCAGGAAAGAAAAAAGAAAGGGCGACAAGATGGGGTACAGTGTGTGGTAATGGTACCTACCCATGAACTAGCCATCCAACTTACCGAAGTTTTTCAGCAAATCAGCCAAAACACCCGGGTGACTACGCTGGGGATTTTTGGCGGCGTGGATCAGGATCCACAGATTGCAAAGCTGGAAAAGGGGGTAGACATCCTGATTGCCACGCCGGGGCGTCTGTTTGACCTCAAAAGTCAGGGGCATCTGCGATTGAATCGGGTAGACACCCTTATTCTAGACGAAGCCGACCACATGCTGAACCTGGGTTTCATTAAAGATATTCAGGATTTAATCCGGGTATTACCCCGACGGCGGCAGACTTTATTTTTTTCTGCCACTATCGACCGAAAAATTAAAAAACTGGCTTATTCTATGGTACGCGATGCCATTAGAATCCAGATTTCGCCTAAGGATCCGGTCGCCAAAAATATCAATCACAACGTGGCCTTTATTGAAATGGACCACAAACGCTTTTTTCTGGAGCGCGCCGTAACCGAGAACCCCGAGAGCAAGTTCCTCGTTTTTGTGCGAACTAAGGTCCGGGCAGAACGGGTCATGAAGGCCATGGAGCGAGTGGGTATAAAAAGTCTAACCTTCCACGGCGATAAAGAACAAAAAGAGCGGCTGGCGGTCCTTAACCAATTTAAAGAAGGCAGTGTAAAAATGCTCATTGCCACGGATGTCAGTGCCCGGGGAATTGATGTACCCGACGTCGATTTTGTCGTCAATTACGACATGCCGGAGCAGGCCGAAAACTATGTCCACCGGGTCGGACGAACCGGTCGGGGCCGAAAAAAAGGGGAAGCGATTTCTTTTTGTAGCTCCGGAGAGAAGCCCCTTTTGGAAGATATTGAAGCCTTTACGGGCAGTCCTATCCCCGTTTTTGAGATCGACAAACTTCATTATAAAGACACCCTTAATATCGAAATGGATAGAACTTCAGACCTGGAAGCACTGATGCGGCAGGTGGAAGAAGAAAAAAACCGAAAGAAAAAACGCAAATAACTAAACGACAATTCACCCTAACATGAGAAGAACTCACTTACTATGCTTACTTAGTTTTCTTGGTATTCTATATTCAGAAAATATGTTGATTGCCCAGCCTGAGACGGACGAGACGTCTTTTGTTTACGGAGACCCATTACCGGATGCGCCCGATTTAGCTCCCCCGGGGCCGTACGAGGTAGGCGTGCGCACCCTGGAAGTCGTACATCCCCAACAGCTCGATATTGCTAATGCTAAAGAGGGAGAAGTATCTACCTACGACCGTCCCCTGAAACTGGAGATCTGGTATCCGGCTCGTATCCCCGATGGAGAAATAGCTCTAACCGAATACACGGATGTACTGGGCCGCCCCAATGATGAAGAGCGACCACTGGTGCCCTTTACTTTTTCCGGCCGCGCCCTGCGCGATGCGGAACCGGATCGGGTTGATCAGCCTTACCCTTTGATCATCGTTTCGCACGGCTATCCCGGTTCTCGTTATTTGATGACTTATCTGACTGAAAATCTAGCCTCCAAAGGCTACGTGGTCGTTGCCATTGACCATACAGAGTCCACTCACAGTGACCAGGGACCCTTCGCCAGCACTTTGATGAATCGTCCGCTGGATATTCTTTTTGTACTAGAGGAGATGGCCAAATTTGCCAAGCAAGATAGTGGCAACTTTCTTTCCGGCTGGGTCGACACCAATAATACGGCCATCATTGGTTATTCAATGGGCGGTTACGGCGTGCTGAACGTAGCGGGTGCCGGCTACAGTGCGCAATTAGCCACCGTATTTAACCAAATGACCGAAGGTAGTAAGGCTATCCAGGCACGCACCGCCGATGCACCGGCTTTGGCGGCAGCACCGGATGAAAGGATCAAGGCCGTGGTGGCCTTTGCCCCCTGGGGTATGGCACGTGGCGCCTGGGACTCAACTGGTCTGGCCGGCTTACGCATTCCCACTTTCTTTATTGCTGGCGACCAGGATGACATTTCCGGCTACGAAGATGGAATTAAAGCCATCTACGAAGGTGCAAAAAATACGGACCGATACCTGCTTACTTACCTAAATGCACGGCACAATGTAGCCCCCAATCCTCCACCTGCCGTGGTGATCGGCTCCGAAGCCTATTACAATGACTTTATGCACTACGCAGAACCAGCCTGGGATCTACGGCGAATGAACAATATTAACCAACATTTCGTGACGGCTTTCTTGGGTATACGACTTAAAGGACTGGATTACGGACCTTATCTCAATGTGTCCGAGCAGTCGAATGGAGAAACCTGGAAAGGCTTTAAACCACGAACCTCCGTAGGTTTGGAATTACGCAAAGCGAAAAAACAATAATCTTAATATGTATAATGCCAGCAAAATGAAGAGACGGCCCGTATCTCTTATATTCAGCTTAATTCTCCTGGGTTTATTAAATGCTTGCCAAACCACAAGCAGTCAGCCAGACAAGCCAGAGCTACCTAATATTATCTATATCCTCGCGGATGACCTGGGGTACGGTGACCTAAGTTCTTACGGTCAGGAATTATTCTCGACCCCCCATATTGATCAATTAGCCGAACGGGGGATGCGCTTTACGCAGCACTATTCGGGTAGTACCGTTTGTGCGCCCTCCCGCTCTGCGCTGATGACGGGACAGCATACCGGACATACCTTTATTCGTGGAAACAGGGAAATACAACCGGAAGGCCAGCACCCCATTCCCGACGAAAGCTACACCATAGCGGAGGCGCTAAAAGAGGCAGGCTACGCTACTGGGGCCTTTGGCAAATGGGGGCTGGGCTACCCGGGCTCTGAAGGCGATCCTAACCGCCAGGGTTTTGATACTTTCTATGGCTATAATTGTCAAAGAAAGGGGCACCACTATTACCCCTACCATCTCTGGTCCAATCAGGACTCGATCGTCCTGGAAGCCAATGCCGGAAAGCAAAAAGGCGCCTACGCCCCGGAATTAATTCATCAGGAAGCCCTACGTTTTATTCGGCAAAATCAGGAAAAGCCTTTCTTCTTGTATATGCCCAGCATTATTCCCCATGCAGAATTGATTGCCCCGGATTCCGTCATGAATAAACACCTCGGTGAATTTGAACCCGAGGTGAACTACCAGGGCTACGATGAAGGGCCACGCTACCGAAACGGGCCTTATGAATCTCAGGAAAATGCCCACGCCGCTTTCGTCGCTATGATCGAAATCCTGGACCGACAAGTAGGTGAAATCGTACAAACGCTCGAAGAACTGGGGCTAAGCGAAAACACCCTGATCATTTTCACTTCTGATAACGGACCGCATAAAGAAGGAGGTGCAGATCCCGTATATTTTGATAGCAACGGTCCACTACGAGGATTTAAAAGGGATTTGTACGAAGGAGGTATCCGGGTACCGATGATTGCCAAATGGCCAGAAAAAATTACCGCCGGCAGCACCTCTGATCATGTATCTGCCTTTTGGGACCTATTCCCCACCCTGGCCAACCTAACGAATATCCAAGCGCCGGAAGACACCGATGGTATTTCTTTTCTACCGACGCTTTTGGGGAAAGAGGAGCAACAAGAAAAACATGAGTACCTCTATTGGGAATTTCACGAGAGAGGCGGTCGGCAGGCGGTACGCAAAGGCCATTGGAAAGGCGTCAGGTATAATGTTCTGGAGAATCCGGATGCCCCCATCGAATTGTACGATCTGCGCACGGACATTGGGGAAAGTAATAACCTGGCCGACCAGCACCCTGAAATAGTAGCCGAAATGGACCAAATTATGCAGAAGGCCAGAAGTCCTTCTGAAGTGTTTGCCTTTGGGCAATAAAATAAAACAGCGCTGTAGCCAAAACTACAGCGCTGTTTTTCAAAAAAAGAAGCCTAGCCTAGTGTGAAACCAGAACGCGGTCCTCTTCCACTTTTAGCACTTTTTGATAGATTTCTCCATCGTGCCTTACCTTCAGAAGGTAGCGGCCCTGCGGCACCTTCTTGAAATTCAGACGCTGGCCATACCCATTATGATCCTTGACCCAGTACTTGTGGAATTCCACGCGATCAAACAGGGAAGTAATCTCTATTTTGGCATCCTTCCCCCCGAGGTTCGCCAGGTTCAAAGTCAAAACCATTCCCTCTACCTCCGTTTTGACAATGGGCTCATTGTCTGGAGTTATCGGGTTAGCTTGCGCAAAAAATGGCATACTTGCCAGTAACAATAGGCTGAATAATAACTTAAGACTTTTCATGCTGTCGGGTGTTAGAAAAATTAAAAAATCGGGTGATTTGTTTTTACAGTCGGTGATGTCCTCCACGAGAACGTACACCCTTAGAGAGGAGGAAACCGCCTAATGGTTGCAGCCCATTCTACGAAATGAAGTAATAATTCGATAGATAGGGTAAATAACTATAGATGTGGTCCTTCAAAAAGGCTGAACACCATAGGGTAGCGAATTTTCGCAACCAAAAATCTTTTGTACCTTTAAGCAAAAAGCCAGATTATGGGAGCAAAAGTTGCAGTCATCGGCGCCGGCTGCTCGGGCATCACCGCCATCAAGAACTTAAAAGAAGTCGGTATAAAGCATATCGTCGCCTACGAACAGAATGGTCAGGTAGGAGGAAATTGGATTTTTTCCGCGAAGGAATCCCACAGCAGTGTCTGTGAGACCACCCACATCATCAGTTCCAAAAAACTATCGGCCTATCGCGACTTCCCCATGCCGAAGGAATACCCTGACTATCCTTCCCACGAGCAGGTCTTGGCCTATTTTCAGGCTTACGCCAAAAAATTCGGAGTAGAGCAGCACATCCGCTTTAAGACCAAAGTAGCCAGCATTAAACCGACAGAAGACCAAAAATGGGCCGTCACCACCGAAACGGGCGACCGTGAGGTATACGATTACGTTTTGGTGGCCAACGGTCACCATAGCGTACCGCGGCATCCAGATTTGCCGGGTACTTTTACCGGCGAATACCTGCACTCGCACCGCTATAAAACCAATCGGCCCTTCGCCGGAAAAAGAGTACTGGTCATTGGTGCCGGTAATTCGGGCTGCGACTGCGCCGTGGAGATCAGCCGGGTAGCCGAACGGGTAGCCATCAGTATTCGTTCGCCACAGTATATTATCCCCAAATTTATGCTGGGCAAACCCACCGATACTTTTAATGCGACTATGCAGTGGATCCCCCGGTTTATTGCTGATCCGCTCCGCAAATTATCCCTCAAACTAAATGTAGGTCGTTATGAAGATTATGGGCTAGAAACACCACCCTTCCCAGTGACTAAAATCCACCCGACGCTCAATTCTGAGTTACTCTATAAGATTCGACACGGCAAAGTCCATCCGCGCAAGGGTGTTCAATCAATCGATGGCCAAGCGGTGACCTTCACCGACGGTAAGCAAGAAACCTTCGATACCATCATCGCGGCCACCGGCTATAAAATTAGCTTTCCCTTCCTGGATTCCCAGATGGTCAATTACGAGGATGCCGAACGTATTCCCCTATATTTGCGCATGTTCCATCCCGAGTATCCGGGCCTGATTTTTATCGGTTTGGTACAACCCCAAGGTGCCGTATGGCCGCTGAGTGATTACCAGTCACTCCTGGCCGCCAAATACATCAAGGGGACTTATCAACTCCCGGAAGATCTAACTGAAAAAGCAGAACAGGAAGCTGATCAGATCGCTAGCGATTTTCACACGGCCAAACGGCACGCCGTGGAGGTACATTATCATCCATTTTTGCGTAAGCTAAAAAAAGAAGCCCATGTTTAAAGAAAACGTATACGAAAATCAAATAGCCCTGGTCACCGGTGGCGGTAGCGGAATCGGCTACGCCATTAGTCAACAATTACTGGAAGGAGGCGCCAAGGTCTACATCGCTTCCCGCAAGGAAGAAAAACTACAAAAAGCCCAGACGGAGCTAGCAGAACACGGCTACTGCCAGTACCTGGTCTGCGACATCCGCCAGACGGAGCAAATTCAAGCCATGGCCGACACCATTAAAGAAAATGACGGCCGACTCGACATCCTGATCAACAACGCCGGTGGGCAGTTTCCCTCCACGGCCGAGGATATTAGTCAGAAAGGCTGGCTAGCGGTGATCAACAATAACCTCAACGGCACCTGGTTCATGACTCAAATCATGGCCAAAAACTTCTTTATCCCCCAAAAAGCGGGTATTATCCTCAATATGATCGTCAATATCTTCCGGGGAGTACCGGGTATGTCGCATACGGGAGCCGCCCGCGCCGGCATCGATAATTTCACCAAATCGCTGGCCGTGGAATGGAGTAAGTATAATATCCGTATCAACGCCATCGCCCCGGGGATCATCAAATCCTCCGGACTGGATAATTATCCTCCCCCCTTGCTGGAAGGGATATCCGACACCATCCCCATGAAACGCCTGGGGAGCACCGAAGAAGTCGCCTGGCTGAGTAGCTTTCTGGTTAGTCCCTACGCGGCTTACATTACTGGCGAAACCGTATATATCGACGGTGGACAAAGACTACACGGCCATATTTTTGAGTTATAGCGTTCCACCCACGAACCCGATTGATCATTATATAATTAACATTCAAATGAAAAACTTAAAAAACAAAGTTATCGTCATCACCGGTGCCGGTTCCGGCATCGGTCGGGCCCTGGCTATTCAGCTGGCGACCCAGGGGGCCAGACTTGCCCTCAACGACTGGAACGAAGAACAACTAAATCAAACCCGACATCTGATCTCGGAGCATTCCGAGGTACTGACCGAGGCCTTCGACGTGGGGGAATCCTCCTCATTTTTTGCTTTTGCCCAAAGCGTAGCGGATCATTACGGGCAGGTGGATGTGCTCATCAATAATGCAGGGATCGCTCTGGAGCAAAGAAAAACCATCGATATTCCCATGGAGGATTTCGAAAAAACGCTGCAAGTGAATCTCTGGGGTGTGATCTACGGCTCCCGCGCCTTTCTACCCTTTTTAATGGATCGTCCGGAAGCGGCCCTGGTAAATATCTCCAGTATCTTTGGCGTGGTTGGACAGCCACTACAGAGTGCTTACGTAACCAGTAAATTTGCCGTGCGCGGTTTTACGGAAGTACTCCGCAACGAACTGACCAGCAGCAAAGTAGCCATCACCTGTGTACACCCCGGCGGCATCCGTACCAATATCATTCGCAATATCGCAACGAAGCAGTTAGAGCATCGGGAAAAATTTGCGCAAGCCTTTGATAAAATGGCCAAAACCAACCCCGACGAGGCGGCCCGGCAAATCATTTCTGCCATCCAAAAGAAAAAGCGCCGACTCTTAATCGGTCGCGATGCACTAATTATGGATATCCTGGCCCGGCTTCTACCGGCTCGCTATCACCAGATCATCTACCGCAATTTTGACGTGGAGCGCTTTAGCTTTGCCAGAAGCAGACAATAGCCGCATGAGAAATGAACATTATCCTGTCGGATTATGTACTTTTGCAGAAAGTATCTTGATATGTTCGTTATTCTAGTTACGCTGGTCATTAGCTTGTTTATTGCTATGCTCTTTGTGAATATATACTTTCGGGTAAAAGTCCTGAAGACCTATAAGGTATTGGTGCAAAACGAGGTAGAATTTGGCGCCAAACACCTGTTTAATAAACAAAAAATGGAAGAGGAGGTCTACCCTAAGTATCCGCACATGCGCAGGGAAATTGAGACCTTCACCAGCCATATTCGTTATTCCATGAAAATGGCCACCGTCCTGATCACGCTGATCACGCTATTCGGTGCGATTTTAATGTATTACAGATAAACCAAGAACTATGCTAAAAATTGGCGTTCTGGGTGCCGGCCACCTGGGAAAAATCCATCTGAAATGTATCCAACTGGCCAGTGAGCATCTGGACCTGGTAGGTTTTTACGATACCGACCCCGCAAATGCGGAAAAGGTGAGTGCCGATTTGGGCATTACTGCTTTTGATGATCTGAATCAACTCATTGATGCCGTCGATATCATCGATATTGTAACCCCAACGACTACCCACTACGAGCTGGCTAAGCGAGCTATTGTCCGGGGCAAACATTTGTTTATCGAAAAACCCATTACGCATACCGTAGAGGAAGCCGAGGAATTACTGGAATTGTCCAAAAAACATCAGGTGAAAGTGCAGGTCGGGCACGTAGAGCGTTTTAACCCCGCGCTACTCGCCTTAGATGCGGATCAGCTCGATCCCAAGTTTATCGAAGCCCACCGCCTGGCGATCTTTAATCCGCGCGGTACCGACGTTTCCGTCGTGCTGGATTTAATGATTCACGATATTGATATTATCCTAAGTATGATCGACTCCGAAGTGAGTAAGATCAGCGCCAATGGTGTCGCGGTGGTTAGCTCCACGCCCGATATTGCCAATGCGCGTATCGAATTTAAGAATGGTGCCGTGGCCAATGTGACAACCAGCCGTATCTCCATGAAGCAGATGCGTAAGGTGCGCCTTTTCCAAAAGGACGCCTACATCAGCCTGGATTTCCTGGAAAAACAGGCCCAGGTCATTCGCATGTTTGACAAGGACGACAAAGAGGTCCAAAAGCTCGACAACCTCATGGAACTACAAACCCCCGACAGCACCAAATACATCCATATCGATATGCCGCCGATTGAGCCCATTAATGCAATCAAGATGGAGCTGGAGACTTTTGCCGAAAGTATTGAGCAAAACAAACGACCCCGCGTGAGCATTGAGGATGGCTATAAAGCTTTAAAGGTTGCTTATGATATCATCCACGAAATTGAAGCAAAGGCAAATTCCTTATGAACAGGCGATTGAGCTATTTGTTATTCCTATTCCTGAGTATCACCTCCTGCGACTGGATCAATCCGGAAGAAGCCATTCCTTCGTATTTAGTAATCGAAGCGCCTAGCTTTATTACCGGGGCGGGTGAAGGCTCAGCAGCCACCAAAATTACGGAGCTTTGGGTCTTTATTGATGATGAATTCATGGGCGCTTTCCCCATTCCGGCCAGGATACCCGTTTTACAGACGGGCCAGGTCGAGCTGCGGGTAGAAGCTGGTATTCGGGTAGATGGACGATCTGCCACCCCGGATATTTATCCCTTTTATGCGCCTTTTCGGCAAAATATCAATCTGAGTACCGCTACCAGTACAAGTGTACAACCCGAATTCCGGTACCGAGCGGAGGCCAATTTTGCCTTCATCGAAGACTTTGAACGCAGTACCAGTATCTTCAGAGATGTCGTAACGGGTACCCCCCAAAGCCGGATGCGCATCAGCGAGCAAAACCCCTTCGAAGGGACAGGCAGTGGTCTCATCCAGCTAACGGATCGCGATGCTTTTGTCGAAATTGCGACCATAGGTAGATACACCGACCTCTTGCAAAACGGTAACACCGTATTTCTGGAGCTCCATTATCGCTCCGAAGTTCCGGTTAGCTTTGGTATTTTGGGCTACCAGCAGGGGAACCCAGAACCGACGGAGCTGAGCTACCGCGCCGGATTCAACCCCAGTGCGGAATGGAATAAGATTTACTTTGATTATACGCCCCTGATTTTTGGCAGCGAAGCGGATCAATTTAAAATCATTTTACAAGCGGCCTTACCCTTAAACGCAAATAACGAATTTGAGCTCGATGGGGCTCAGGTCTTTTTGGATAATGTAAAATTGCTACACTTTTGAATAAAAAACCGCATAACCGAATGATTCGAATCCGTCAGCGCCACACGCTGCGCTACAAGGTGGTAGATTTTGGTTGTGCCATGCTGGCCTGGGCCAGCTTTTTCATTTTTCGAAAGTCTATCGAACAGACCAGCATCGACTGGAGCATTTTTAATGACCCCAATTTCTGGTCGGGTATTTTGGTGGTGCCTACCGGCTGGATTCTCTTTTACGCTATCTTTGACCAGTATAACGATATCTACCGGATCTCTCGCCTGGCTGCTCTGGGCCGTACTTTTTTCCTGAGTTTTTTTGGTACCTTATTCCTGTTTTTCACCTTTATCCTCGACGACTTTGTAACGGACTACCGTACTTACTACGCTTCCTTTTTTGCGCTCCTGAGTTTTCATTTCTTTTTTACCGTTACGGCCCGTCTATTCTTGCTGACCAAAGCGACGCAAAGACTAAAATCCGGAACCATTACCTTCAATACCATCCTTATTGGCGGTAATCAAAATGCCGTAGAACTCTACCACGATATCGAAGACCGTCCCAAAAAATTAGGTAACAAATTCCTGGGTTTTGTCGACACTAATGGTGACGAAGAACAAACGCTGGAAAAAGACCTCCCCTGCCTGGGGAAAATCGAAGACCTGCCCCGTATTATCGAAGCATTTGAAGTCGAGGAGGCCATTATCGCGATCGAGACCTCCGAGCATAACCAACTGCGGAATATCCTGAATATTCTCTTTGATTACAACCAACAGGTACTGGTCAAGATCATTCCGGATATGTACGACATACTCCTTGGAAATGTAAAGATGAACCAGGTCTACGGAGCCGTCCTGATTGAGATCGAGCAAGAACTCATGCCCAAGTGGCAACGTCTGGTCAAACGCCTGATTGACTTTAGTGTATCGGCCCTGATGCTACTCCTACTCTCCCCACTTTATGCCTACACGGCACTAATGGTAAGGCTTTCCTCTCCCGGTCCGATCTTCTTTACACAGGAGCGAATTGGCCTGAATGGAAAACCCTTCTACATTTTCAAATTTCGATCCATGTGGGTCGATGCCGAAAAACACGGTCCGCAACTTTCAAAAGACGGTGATAACCGCTGTACTCCCTGGGGGGCAGTTATGCGCAAATGGCGGCTCGATGAGCTACCACAGTTCTGGAATGTACTCAAGGGAGATATGTCTTTGGTAGGGCCGCGGCCC
Source organism: Saprospiraceae bacterium (assembly GCA_035268885.1). Classification (GTDB taxonomy): domain Bacteria; phylum Bacteroidota; class Bacteroidia; order Chitinophagales; family Saprospiraceae; genus DATFKA01. Next base: position 7,366 of record DATFKA010000043.1, on the reverse strand, counting down.
GAGCGCCAGCACTATATCGACCTCATTACCGAACGGGCACCGCATTACAAACACCTACTCAAAGTACGGCCCGGCATTACCTCCTGGGGACAGGTCAAATACGGCTACGCTTCCAATGTAGAGCAAATGGTACAACGACTAAAATTTGATATCCTCTACATTGAAAATATGTCGCTGGCACTCGACTTCAAGATCCTTTTCTATACGGTACTGGTCCTTTTACAGGGGAAAGGGAAGTAGTAATGACTACATCCGATCATCGCAGGCCGGTCATTGATCGATTTACGACCTTCCTTTTCAGCTTATTCTGTAATTTGAAGGAATTCTATTTTGGTTCAAAATGAATTACTTTTTAAATACATTAATATGAGATCAGTCAGATTATTTTTAACCATTGCCTTTGCTATGAGTATTGGATACCTCAGTGCACAAGTTGACCTTACTTATCAAAAACCGCCCGGGGATATTCTGGATCTGGTGGATGTACCCCTCCCCCCTAGCGTATCCATTGATTCCAAGGCAGAAAACATGGTGCTCCTCTACCGAAACCAGTTTAAAACGATCGCTGAACTGTCAGAAACCGAATTGCGATTGGCGGGCTTGCGTATCAATCCCGTTACCAATATCGGCAGCCGTACGCGCTATTACAATAAAGTGGCGCTGCAAAGCGTGGGCCAGAAGAAATCCAAAAAAATTAAAGGCTTGCCGGAAGAATACCGGGTCTCCAATATCGATTGGTCGCCGGATGAGTCAAAGGTTGCTTTTACTAATACCACTGAGAAAGGCGCTGAGCTCTGGGTAGTGGATATTGCCTCGGCTTCCGCCAAAAAAATCACCGAAGATAATCTGAATGCCAATATGGGCCGTCCTTACGTATGGATGCCCGATGGTTCTGGTTTCCTGGTCAAAGTACTGCCACAGGATCGCCAGGCACTCATCGACAAAAGTGTAGCCATACCAAGCGGCCCGCGTATCTCCGTTAATGAAGCGGGCGTCAAAGCCCAAAACCGTACTTATCAGGATTTGCTACAGGATAAAGCCGACGAAGCCAACTTCGAACAACTGGCCCGTTGCCAACTCGTTATGTTTGACCTGGAAGGAGAATCGAGCCCCTGGAAAGCAGCCGGTATGTACCGCAGCATGCGTTTTTCTCCCGATGGCGAATACCTGATGCTCAGTACCATCAAGAGGCCCTTTTCCTACCTGGTCCCCTATTATCGTTTCCCCACCCTTACCGAGGTATACGATAAACAGGGTAATCTGGTAAAAGAGATACTGAACCAACCGCTAATCGAAGAACTACCCCAGGGCTTTGGTGCCGTAGCCACCGGCAAACGCAGTATCGGTTGGCGAGCCGATGCGCCCGCAACCCTCTACTGGACCGAAGCACTGGACGGCGGAGACCCCAATGCGGAAGCGGACTATCGCGACGAAGTCCTGCTGTGGGCGGCACCTTTTGACCAAAACCCAGAAAGTATCATCAAGCTCCATAACCGTTACAGTGGAATTAGCTGGGGGAATGAAGCCGTAGCCATCGCTTACGATTCCTGGTTTAAAGATCGCAACACCAAAAGCTACCTGTTTGACCCCTCCACACCAGGTAAGAATGTGCATATTATCGAGGACCGGAACAGCCAGGATCGCTATAGTGATCCCGGAAGTTTTGTTACCGAAAAAAATACCTATGGCCGTAATGTACTGACTCTGGAAAAGGATCAACTCTTCCTAATCGGCCAGGGTTACTCCGCCGACGGGCGGCAACCCTTCCTGGATGCCTTCGATTTAGACACGCGCGAAACCGAGCGCCTGTATCAGGCACAAAACAAAGATAATTTCGAACGGATATCTGAGCTTCTGGATGCCAAAGCGGGCGTTTTACTTACCCGCATCGAATCCCCGACTGATTATCCAAATTACTACATCCGTAACATCAAAAAACGCATTGCGCCACAGCCCATTACCTTCTTCGAGAATCCTTATCAGGCCCTGGAAGAGGTACACAAAGAAGTCATCACCTATAAAAGGGATGACGGGCTCGAATTATCTGGTACGCTATATTTGCCGGAAGGCTACGACCAAAAGAAAAAAGAAAAAATGCCCATGATCATGTGGGCCTATCCGCGTGAGTATAAAGACCGGGCCAGCGCCAGTCAGGTAACGGCTTCCTCCAATACCTTCACGGCCCCCTATTACGGCTCGCCCGTCTACTGGGTCACCCGTGGCTACGTGGTGCTCGATGGTGCTAGCTTTCCCATTATCGGTGAGGGAGAGGAGGAACCCAACGACAGCTTCCGGAAACAGTTGGTGGCGAATGCCAAAGCGGCCATTGATGCGGTGGATGACATGGGCTATATCGATCGTGATCGCGTAGCGGTAGGCGGACACTCTTACGGTGCCTTTATGACTGCTAACCTCTTGAGTCATTCCAACCTTTTCGCAGCCGGTATCGCCCGTAGTGGTGCTTATAACCGTACGCTGACGCCCTTTGGCTTCCAGCGCGAAGAGCGCAGCTACTGGGACGCGCCGGAGATATACTACAAGATGTCGCCCTTTATGCACGCCGATAAGATGAAAACGCCCTTACTACTCGTCCACGGCGAGGCCGATAATAACTCGGGTACCTATCCGCTGCAAAGTGAGCGCTATTTCAATGCGCTGAAAGGGCTGGGTGCACCGGTAAGACTAGTGATGCTACCCAAGGAGAGCCATGGCTACACCGCCAAAGAATCTGTCTTGCATTTGCTGTGGGAACAGGATCAGTGGCTGGAAAAACACGTGAAAAATAAAAAAGCCGCTACCCCAAGACCCTAAGCGGTCCTTCCTGTGAAAAAGCATGGCGAAAGTCATGCTTTTTCTTTTTCAATCACTACTATCAGTCGGGAAGGCTTCCGGATGAGTCGATTAGCTAGCTTATCCATACCACGCCAAAGTGAAAAAGGAAGATATTTAAGTAAAACGTGCGTTTGCAATTTCAGCAATGCCTTATTCGAAAAGGCCTGCATTCGGTAGTTGATCCCGGTTTGTTGCTCCAGTATTTTCCCCATACTTACTTCCGTAAAAACGTGCAGGTGGGCGTGTTGTGGCGTAGGCCGGTTACAATGAATACACAGCGAATAAATAATCTTTTCATTGTAAGGTGTAGATAAGACCATTCGTCCCCCCGGCTTTAATACCCGAATCAAATTATTGAGGTAAGCCTGAATATTAGGTACATGCTCAATGACCTCTGCCGAGATAATCGCATCGAAACTATTTTCCCGAAAGGGTAAGCGATAGACATCACCCGTTACGGCAAAGTGCCGCTCCCCCGGATATAAGGACAATGCTTTTTTGGTGTTTTTGTCAGATATATCAAAAGAAACCACGGTCGTTTGGCTCGGCGCAAAATGCTGCGCCACCCAGGCACTGCCACAGCCTACATCCAGGATTTTGGCGCTAGTCGTATCCGGCAGCTCTGCCAGGATCGCTTCGTGCAACCGCCGTTGCTCGTGTAAAGTAGCCCCATCGGTATACGGCTCAAAGTAATCAAACAACTCCCCGTCTTTGATGTAGTGTTCGACGTAAGCAAAGTCCGTTTGGGCCGCTTCGTGGTGGCTACTGTTCTCCGTCATGGCCTTTGCCCGGGAGACCAGCAGCATGGGTACGCCGGCTTCGATGGTGTAGGTATGCTGCTTACCCTGCAGGCTATTGGCACCCGTCTGGTAAGACAGTGCCGATTGTAAGTCTTCGGGGTCGACCAGCAGATCGATTAGTTTTGGTTTCATATCAGGAAGGTTAGGAATCGAAGCAGGAGCTTCGATTTAGCAATGTAAGTTGGGTCGAAGCTCCTGCTTCGACCCACCATCTCTTTAATGCGCATGCCCATCATCAGTATGTTCTGCCTGCGCGACGTAATCCATACCACAGACCGGGCATTGGCCCATCTCATCACTTCCACTCCCCTCGCAGTGCATAGGACATACGTAAGCCGAAGTGTATTCTGCACCTTCTCCATGGGCACCACAAGCGAAGGTAAACATCGCCAGAGCGAATACCATTAGTAATCCAATTTTCTTAATTGCTTTCATTGTTTTTGATTTTGATTAAAAAATTATTTCACCCCTTTCATTTCTGTTTCCACCAGACCGCATTTCAGCATGCGGTCGCCAAAGTACGGATTTCTGATTTCTTCCTCAGCACTAATCCAATCAGCGCCATCATCATCAAAAGCCATCGGGCAATGCTGTACGTAATAAGTACCCCGCTCGTGACCCAGGGCCTGAACGGCTTCGATCAATAAATTGGAGAAGAATTCGAACTGCCTTCGCTGGGCTTCAATACCCTGGACCGCTCCAAAACTTTCCAGATGCGTCGCTATCCCGTTCGACTTTTCTGACCAAAAGGCCCGGGCCTCTTCCGGCAGGGCACTGGCGTCGATCCCGGTTAATGTGGTTTGCAGTACAGCGCCCGCTGAGGCGGCGGCGGTGCTATCGCTCTGTACCAGAGCATCTTTTACCGAAAGGTATGCACCAACCAATTCGTCCAACTGTTCTTTAAAAGCCACGGGGGTATCGTCTGTAAAATCCACCGCTACTTCCATTCCACTACTCCCCTTGAGGCGCACCTGCGTATTCATCATACTGGCCTGATTATTCAGTTGGGCAGCCGCATCAATCGTGAAGGCGCCGTTCACCACTACTTCCTCACCCGCCTCCAGGCCGGAAAGTATTTGATAGTGATCGTCCACCCGCTCTCCCAACTCTACTTCTCGGTATTGGAAGGAAGGCACCCCGGTATTGACTACCTTAACGTAGACGACCGAGCGCGGCCCCGTCCAGAGTACGGCCGACTCGGGTACCAACAGTGCTCCGTCCGAAGAGACGGCCTTCTCCCAGCGGCCCGTAACCAGCATGCCTGGTTTTAAACGCCCTCCCGGATTACGGACTTCCACGCGCAGGGTAGCTACCCGGGTCTGTGGATCAATTAATGGATCGATGAAACTCACCCGTCCCACAAAGACGCGCTCCGGAAAAGCGGGGGTAGTGAACTGGATGCGATCGCCGACACTAAACTGATCTAAATCGCGCTCGTAGGCATCAAAGAGCACCCATACACTCGACAAGTCCAGGATATCGTATAAGACCTCTCCCCGGCCGACGTAATCTCCCACGGCTACCCTGCGCTGATCGACGATACCGCTGGCATCGGCGTAGATGGGGAATACCTCCTGAATCGTAGCATTCGCTTCCAGCTCGGCAATCTGTTCCCCGGTCAGTTTCCAATAGCGCAGTTTCTGGCGGGCCGCTTCCAGCAGATCGGGATTAAAACTGGTCATTTTTTGGGCCTCAATCAGCTCCCGCTGGGCGGTAATGAGATCAGGCGAATAGATGTCGGCCAGCTTTTGTCCAGCCTGAATGGGAGCTCCCGTAAAGCGCACGTAGAGCTTTTCAATCCGACCCGGCAGATGTGACACCTGGCTCGCTCGCCGACTCTCATCTGCCGCCACTTTACCGGATAATCTTAGGGCATTCGTGGTCGTTCCGCTACCTGCCCCTACAAGTGTGGTTCGTACGTTCGCCAGTTCGGCGGCTGCCTCCGTCATTTCCAACACGTAAGGATCATTACTGGTGTTTTCCTCCAGAGGGATTAGGTCCATCTCACAGATCGGACAAATGCCCGGCTCGGGCTGCCTGATCTGCGGGTGCATAGAGCAGGTGTAGATCTGCTCGCCTTCGTGCGCGTGCTCGCTGCGGTCTTCGGTGCTACTCACCTGCTTTCCGGGGGAAAGCTGTGCCGTGATTACCCAACCGATCAGTGCACCGATCAGCAGGCTGGGTAGGATGTATTTAAGGATGTTTTTCATAATGTCATTTTTTAATCTGTTCCCATCTCTGCGGTTGAGACAAGGCATGCCTTGTCTCTATCTAGCGGGGGATATATTGATTAATCTCACTGATGGCCAGGTGGCTTTCGCGGATGGCCTGAATAATTTTTCTTTGGTATTGAATTTGCTGATTCTCTAATTGCAGGATACGATCAAAACCATTACCCTGGCTGCTGTATTGCGACTCCAGGATATCGATGGTACTCCCTAATAGCTGTAATTGCTCCCCGTAAAACTGATAATCGGATCGGGCCTGTTCGTAGCGGGTGTAGGCTTGCGCCAAACGTTTAGCAAAGGCATCCGTCCGAGCGGTTTTACGGGCTTCCAGCGCAGCAATTTTCAGTTCCTCCTCTCTGGTTTTAGCATCGAAGCGCCCCGAGTGAATGGGTATCTTCATCCCCGCTCGCAAACCAATGATGTCGCGCCCATTGTTTACTGGCATGGCATCGTCCCGGCCACTAACCAGGATATAATCCAGTCCGACGGCAAAGCTGGGCTTGCGATCCAGTTCGTTCAGCTCGATTCGCTGTCGGGCAACTACTTGTTGCGCTTCCAGCCAGCGGATATCTGGATGCGCCTGGCTCGCCATGTCTAATAAACTGTCTTTTTGATAAGGGAGGGAGGCTAATTCCAAACTGGCGGGGGGCTGTATTTCCGTTTCGGCATCCCGACTGAGCACCTGATTGATCCGGGCGCGTGGTGCTACGGTAGCGCGTTCCAGATTGGCTACCCTTTGCTCTACCTCGCGAATGCGCAGTCGCACCTCCAGTACGTCGGCATTGCTCGTCATCCCCGCCGCTACTTTGGATAAGGCCAATTGCTCCCAGCTCCTCAACACTTCCAGGCTATTATCCAGTTCAATCTGATCGGCCCGCAGTGCGTATAATTGATAATAAGCCTGCTCCAGCTCCAGGATAAGTTGCAGCTGTCGACGGGCGATTTCTACATTACTGACCCGTGCCCGACCCAGCGCCACAGCCCGACGCGCCCCAATGGTTCCCTTCCAGGGGAAAGCCTGGGTCGCCCCTATCCGTACCTGTTGAGCCCCCAGCCGGGTTTCAACGGGCAGTAAAAACCAGCCGGCACTCAATTCCGGATCGGGTAAATAGCTAACTTGTTTTTCTCCCTGTAGAAGCGCCTCGTAATCGTAATTCAGGGCCTGTAGTTCGGGATTCTCTTGTAGGGCAAGACGAACCAGCTCCGATAAAGGCTGCGTTTTTCCAGAAAGGGTGAGGAGGCAAAACATAAATAAGAAACTATATCTGATCATCTTCTTGTTGAGGTTAAAGTAAAAAGGTTAAGGGTTAAATACTCTGTAATCTAAATTTCTAAGCATTTTGAAAGTCATCTTTTTATCCATTATTGCGTTGCGTACTCACCTTTGTAGCTAGACGAAGAAAGGGAATTCAAGGGGCCCTTTCTGAAGTAACAAGGCTCCGCCGCGCCTTATCTTGAACAAAAATCTGAGGTTTCAAAATACACATTAACTTAAATTACAGAGTA
>DATFKA010000042.1:0-6722 GCA_035268885.1 Saprospiraceae bacterium | reverse complement strand
GGATGCTTCTTTTAGGCAGGAAACCTCTCTCCTGAAACTAAACGACACTTATAAACTTATCAACTCACTAAACTCATCAACTAACCAAAGAAATAATTGCGCAATTCGGAGCCGATCCACCAACGGCTCGGTAAAGGTGCTTGGTGGGAAATGTATTTTAACTAAATTTTATTGAGAATGAAAGCATTAAATGTTGAGGAATTACAATTCATCGAGGGTGGTGTTGTTGATTGTGGTGAAGGTTGGGGAATTACAGCTGCTTTAGTGGTGGGTGGTATAGTCGCAGCCACTGTATTTACTGGTGGTTGGGCTCTTGCAGGAGTTGTTGTTGCTGCTGAGGCAGGTATTGTTGGTAGTCCTATTGCGGGTATTAATTGTCTTGTTAATTAAAAAAAATAACGAAATGAAAGAACTTACAATCAATCAGTTGGAAGTAATTGAAGGAGGTGGATTTTGGGGTGGTTTTTGTACTACCGTAGCAATTCTAGATGCTGCAGGAGCAGCAGCGGCTCTTGCAGGGGCAACATTAGCAACAGGAGGGGCTGCTGGTATTGCAGCAGGAGTATGGGTAGGAGCTAATTTAGCCTGTGGTATAGCGGGAGTTCATCATATGGTAACTACATAAAGCCGTGGATATGAAGATTAGTCTATTTAAAATGTTAGCTGTTGTTATGCTAGTAGTTTGCAGTATTACTGCTTTAATGCTATTAGGCGTGATAAATATTAATTATTATTTCACGACTGGCTCCTTTTTTTATGCTGCAGCAATAATATTCTATTATGCTTTTTTTGCTAGAAACAAAGAAATGCCTGATTAGCACAATAGAAAAGTTGATAACTTCCGCCAACAATTGAATAAGCCTAGGGTGGCAAGGGGTAAAATGGTATCCCTTGCTATTACCCTTTCATTTTTTGTTTTATGCTATAGATATACGGTTTAACAATTCGTATTATTTTACACGAGGAAGCTAGGAAAACTCTTGCAGGAGTTCCAATTAAAATCAAAACATCAATGTCAAAGAAAAACCTCCTCCAACTTACCTTGGGGCTGCTCTTTATGGCCCTGATCATAGGTATCGCCAGCAGTATTCCGGCGAAGCAAGAGGATGTCATTGCTGCCGAGATCTTTCCGACTGCGCTTCTGGCCGAGCGTACGGCCTGGTCAGCTCCGGAGACGGCATCCGCCAGTGTATTGATATTCTACAATCCCGATTGCGAGCACTGCCAGTACGAGGCTAAGACACTAAGTACCCATCCGGATTTTCAAGAGCGGGAGGTGGTCTGGCTAAGTGGGGCAGCGTCAGAAGAAAATAGGGCTTTTCAAGAGCAATACACCAGCGCAGCGCCGGCTGCCTTCCAGTTTCTGGACGATCCGCAGTATGCCGTCGCCAATGCGCTGGGGGTACGTACCTTCCCCACGATCTTGATCTACGGGGCGGAGGGGGAGTTGCTCAAACGGTACGAGGGGGAGACCAAGCCGGAGGCAATATTGCGGTGGGTAGAGTGAGGGTAAGGGGTAAGTAGAAACGCCACGCTGGCGTTTAGGAGGGGTAAAACTGGGTCGAAGCCGGAGCTTCGACTGAACAGTGTGCGGTAGCCATTCAAAATCCGAAATTCAACCATTCAAAATTGACAACATGCAAATACAAAAAATAAACAAGCTACACACGCGGCAGCAGGATCAGTCGGACTGTGGCGTGGCGGCCCTGCGTTCGGTGATCCAATACTTCGGGGGGACGCCTTTCTCATCGGTGATCCGGCCGAGCCGAAGGCCGCCTGGTGGCCCGCTGATCAGGTAGACGAAATGTGGCCATCCAAAAGCCTGTTGCTTTTTCCGCAAGGGCAAGACCTGCGCCCCGCCGAAGCGGCTGCCCAAAAGAGTCGCTGGTACTGGGTACGTGAGTTGATCCGGGAGGACCTCAATATCCTGGGTCTGGCACTGGCATTGGGGCTGGTCATGGCACTGCTGGGGCTGGCGACGGCCATCTTTTCGCAGAAGCTACTCGATGATATCCTACCCTCGGGTGATCAATTGCGGCTATTGAGTGGAGCGGCTCTGCTACTCGTCTTACTAATGGCCCGCGCCGGACTAGGCTACCTGCGCTCGCTTTTCCTTTTGCGGCAAAACCGCGACTTCAACGTGCGGATCATTGGTCACTTCTTTGGTCGACTCCTGCAATTGCCCAAGTCTTTTTTTGATCATCGCAAGACGGGCGACCTGATCGCCCGCATGAACGATACCCGGCGTATCCAGCAGACCATCGCCCGTATCATTAGCGGCGTGGCGCTGGATGTGCTCATGGTGGTAGTGGCCAGTGTAGCGATCTTTACTTATCATTGGCAGATCGGCCTGTTGGCCATCGCCTGGATTCCGGTCTTCGCCTGGGTAGTGTACCGCTTCCATCCACAGATTGTGCAGGGGCAGCGGCAGGTCATGCAAAGCTACGCGACCAACGAAAGTAATTACGTCGATACTATCCAGGGGATTGGTACCATCAAAGTGCATAACCGGCAGCCGGTTTTCAGCGGGTAACCACCGCAGTGTACCAGCTCTTCCAGGAGGCAATTTTGAGCCTGGGGAAAGTGAGTATCCGTTTTAACCTCTGGACGGAGTTGGTCAGTACGATCTTTGTGGTGGGTATTATTACGATGAGCTCAATCCTGGTCTTGCGCGAGGCCCTGAGTATGGGGAGTATGATTGCTATCTTGCAGATGATCGGTATCCTGATGGGCGGGGTAGTGAGCGTAGCCATGGCGAATATTGATTTACAGGAGGCGCGCATTGCTTTTGACCGGATGTTTGAGTTTACGACCATTCCCAGTGAGTACGAAGAAGAGGCCGATTCGCCGGGGGCACAGGTACAGGATTTTGAGGAGCTGCGGGTGGAGCAGTTGCGCTTTCGCTTTCCCGGGCGACCGGCGATTCTGGAGGAGATCAGCTTTAGCTTACGCAAAAGCGAGTGGATCGCCATCCTGGGGGAAAGTGGTTGTGGCAAGAGTACCCTGCTACAAGTATTACAGAAATTCTATGCACCCGAAGCGGGCCGGATTCGCGTCAACGGCACTGATCTGGATTTGATCGGTTTTGAGAGCTGGCGAGCGAAGATCGGGGTGGTCCCCCAACAAATCAAAATCTTTAATGGCACCCTGCTGGATAATATTCTGCTGGGCCAGTCGGTAGAGGATCCCGCTGCCCTGGAAGCTTTTTTTCAGGAGTACGGTTTTGATCGCTATTTCCGGCAGTTTCCCAACGGCTATGCCACGATGCTGGGCGAATCGGGGGTGAATATCTCCGGCGGGCAACAGCAGCTGGTCGCCCTGGCCCGTGCGCTGTATCATCGCCCACAAGTTTTACTACTGGATGAACCTACGGCTGCGCTGGATCGCAATACCGAGTTATTTGTTCTCGAACTCCTGGATCGCTTATCGGACGAGGTAGCCATCATTATGCTTACCCATCGCCTACGCACGGCGCGGGCTGCCGATCGCATTTATATCATTGAGCAGGGGCGGATCAGTCAGCAGGGACAGCACGAGGAATTGCTCCAGTCGGATAATCTCTACGCCCGCGCCTGGTCGGATCTGGCGGTGGCTTAATGTGTGTCGAAGCTGGAGCTTCGACCCAACAAAGAGGTACTTGCTTTGCCGGTGATTTTTAGTTAATTTAAAGGGGAAAACAAACACGAGATCACCTTGTTCGCTCTATTGAGTGTTTTGCTCACGCTCTTTATCAAAAGACAGACTGCTAGATGATGAAATCCGTATCTTACCTGGAAGTAGTTCTATTTTTCTTTATCCTCGTTGGAGGGATTTGTGCTACGCTTAGTTTGTTTGATATAGAGGTGGGTGATGAGAAATATTTGCAATTGGGCTCTATTGTGGGCTATCTTGCGTTTATTATTTTTTTCATTCGGTATTGGTTGAAGTTGGGGAAAGCCTGCCTATCTTACCCTTTTAATCCTGGGACTGCTAAGCCTGTTGGTGCTGCGATATGATCGGTTGGTACGCTGCCGAGCCAGGAAAGAATCCGGGACGGACGGCCAGTATAAGGAATGAAAGCCCGTCTGAACCCAGTCATGAATACAGCATAAACAAAAAGATATGCCACTCAAAACCACCAAACTACTCTTTACGCTCTCCTGTCTTTTTATGGTCACAGAATCCATCCTTGCCCTCTCCGGAATAGTTCCCTTGCACAGCTGGTGGCACCGGATTGCTTCACTGATCGGTGGCCTGGGGATATTATACTTTACCATTCGCATGCTGCAGCAGGAAAAGCAGGCCAGATAAAACCAGTAATAGATTGATGTATAAAAAGTATTCCCCATGAAAAAAAGAACCCTCCTCGGTATCGTAATTGCTCTCTTGGCCATTACGCCTGTTGTTATCTTAGGTGTGTTGCTGTCCCGACAAAACCAGGTGCCTGAGCTGGCGCGCCAGTTTCCCGTAGATTTATTGGCAGCGCATACCGATTGGCAGGTGCCTTCGGAAGCAGGACCAGCACTGCTTCTCTTTTATAGCCCCGACTGTGATCACTGTCAGAATGAAGCAGAGGAATTAAGCACACATCCTGAATTTAAGGAACAGACCATCTATTGGCTGAGCGGTGATACACCAGAAGCGAATCGCTCTTTTCAGGATACTTACGCCCCGGAAGCCCCCGCCAGTTTCCAATTTTTGGAAGATTCGGACTACGGGGTAGCTAATGCGCTGGAAGTAAGTATGTTTCCCACGATCTTTATTTATGATGCGGCCGGGCATTTGCTCCATCGTTACGAAGGGGAAACGGAGCCGGAGCGAATTTTGTCTTGGTTGGATTAAGGAAGGGGCGAGGCAGGTCTTCCAGTCAGTCGCTGAATAATCCAGGCGGCCACAAAAGTCTCCATTAAACTTAGCGGCACGGCCAAATACAGTATCCGAAAGGGCAGTACGGCCAGATTTCCGGTTACGACCCACATCATCAAAAAGGCCACCAACCAGCCCAGTAAGGTCGTATCTCGCAGGGAGAATTTTTTCAACAAAACAAAAAGAGCAATTGCGAAGAGCAAGGACCAAAGGCCCCACATCGCACCGTTAAGGGGCGCATCCGGAAAATCCAGCCCCATATTCGCATAATGATCGGTCCAGTAGGCTTTCAGCAGAAATTCGTTGCGGGCGAATTCGGAGAGGCTAATCCATAGCGTAGCCAGCAGGACAGGTAAAATCGTTTTTCATCTGCGGGCTCTTGCGTCCCAGTAAAAAACCGACTTTCTATTTTCAATTAGCAAAGATACCATAACCAGGCATCTTCCCGATATTCATCCGCGTTCTGGTGCGCCTGAGGCGCATGGGCATTTCATCTGTATATAATTTTAGTAAAGTCTTGTTTTATAGATAGTTATGTAATTTCAGTTTTGACTAATTAAGAGTGTAAATTTTCATCTTCGTGCTCGAGGCGACAGTGTTTGGTGCTTAACCAGTCTAACGTCAATTTCATGTGCGGGCTCTTGCGTCCCAGTAAAAAACCGACTTTTGTATTTTTGTGTATTAACCTTCGAAGCCTAGTGCTTTGGCTCTCTTTAGATGGTATTCCATTTGTTTGCGTTTGAGTTCTTCGTCTGATATAGGTTTTACCGGATTATAAGGTACTTTGTCCCTGATCATGAAATAGGCAGCTATGATGATGTCATGGCCTACCGCTACCAAGGCTTTCTTTTTACCTCGTCGTTTGACTAAGCGCCTATATTTGGTTTTGAGCGCACCATCTTTCTTACGTGTCGCTCCCCAACCACATTCGACCAGACAAGTCTTCAGGTGTTTATTCCCTTTTATTGTCCGGGCGTTTTTTTTTTACCTCCACTTTCGTGGTTTCCCGGACTCATACCCGACCAACTGCTTAAGTGCTTTTCACTAGGGAACTGGCTCATATCGTTTCCAATTTCACTAATGATGGTAATAGCACTATCCCGCCCCACGCCATCTATGGTTTGCAAGTTGTCCACGTCTTCCTGATAAGCCTTGATCTGATCATCAATCTGAGCTTCTATCGTTTTGATTAACTCATCTTTTTGTTCAATGCTCCTCTTTATGGTCTGTAGCATAAATTTATGATGCGCTGTGATTCGGCCTTCCAAGGCCAAGCGGAACTCCTTACGACTTTTATGCATCTTGCCGTGATAGTGACGAGATAAAAGCTTAGCATCTGTTATTCCATTAAGGATATCATTAATGATCTTCTGTCCAACCGCACCATGTACATCACTCAGTACGCTACTTAGTTTAACATTCGTATCTTCCAATATCCGGATAACCCGGTTCTTCTCCGAAGAGCGTTGTTCAATAACCTTTTTCTTATATCTGACTAGATCTCTAAGCTCTCGAATCGGTGTGGGAGGTATAAAACTTCCTTTTAGCAAACCACTGATCAATAGCTTACTCAGCCAAATACTATCTTTCTTATCTGTCTTGTGGCCGGGTACGTTCTTGACATGACGAGCATTCACCAAAATGATCTCCATACCTCCTTCTTCTGCCAGAATGTTATAAACCGGCTTCCAATAAACGCCAGTACTCTCCATAGCAAAATGGGTCACACCATGCTTCTTGCACCAATCTCTTAATTTTGTCAATGAACTTGTGTAGCAGCCAAATTCTTTGGTTTCGTATTTTTCACTACCCCAACGAATTGTCGCTACGATATTATTCTTATGCACATCCGCAGCACAGCCAATCTCAATTACCTG
>DATFKA010000041.1:0-3255 GCA_035268885.1 Saprospiraceae bacterium | reverse complement strand
GAAAGGGAAACTCAATTCTTCTTTTGGTGGCTCCTTAAGAAATAAATACCCAAATGGAACATGAACCTTTCGAGAAAAGTCCTCTAACTGTTTAACCGTTGGTTTTTTATCTTCTGTTAGCCAACCTTTCACCCTAGGATTGGCAACCAGATATTCCTGTATCTCGTGACCTGCACGGATAATTGCCCATTCTATAAGATCTTTATTAATATTTACTCTTGTAGTTGCCATCTAGGCCAATTTAACTTTTTGCGTATTTCAATTGCTCTAAGCAGAACATTGTATTCTCTTAGTCCATAATACCTACTTCCCTGTACAAAAGTTTCGGGTATTTGGTACTTGGCTCTCTAAATATCGCCAAAAATCCCCATAAATCACAAATTTGAGATGTGATGATCCCTAGACCAATGTATAATTAACTCATAACCAACGCTCAAAACTAGCCTCCAACGTCCAACCCACTCACCTTTGTAAGGTATTTAAAAATTACAAAAGATGATTAAAGACAACTTTATCGGTGGTCGCGTACCGCAAGAAGTAAAACGCGAATTGAAGGCCAGAGCAGTGGCGGATGGTAAAACCATGCAGGAGCTACTGGAAGAAATCATTATGGGCTTCCTGGAAGGTCGGGAGGAAGTGACAAGTATTGATCAGAAGGAACTAATCGACGGCATCCGTCAGGCTATCCATGACATGGAGATGCCGGTACCCGCCGAGGAGCCATCGCTATCGGAAGAGGAGGTGGAGGCAACCGTCAACACCGCCATTTCCGAAGAGATCGAAAAGGTGACTGACAGCCTGAAATGGGTCCAGAAAAACCTGGAGCAGCGCATTGAGGAACGACTCGCCGCTGTAAAAGAAGACCTGGAAGATGCCATCTCCGATATCGAAAATAACATGGTATATGCGGAAGATGAGGACGACGAACCAGGTGACTTCACCGGCTTCCGGAAACTAATGGCCGAAGAGGTAAACTGTGTGATCGTCTCTGCCTTTGAAGATTATCTGGAAGAGGAAGACTTTGATAGGGTGGAAGTATTGCGGCGAATCAGTAATCAATTTCTGCTGGAAGCGGAGGAGGACCGTTCGCCGGAATGCAGGGATAACTTCCGGCTAGTCCTGCCGGAAGATTTCGCAGAAGAGGTGGGCCAGGTGGTCCGACTGGCCATCGAGGATATGGAATTTGAGGATGATAAATCTGAAGTTTTCGGCAAGCTGTATCAGCTATTTGAGCAGGCAGCAGTATTGGCGCTTAAAAAGCAAAACACCATCCAACTGAGCCTATCCGAAACGGAACACGAGGCCGTCGATCGCCTGGTAACATCTATGGCGGAGAATAAAGAAGCCGTCCAGGATCGGCGCTCACTGATCCGATATTTAGGGCTCCCTCAAAAAGTAAATAATATCAATATTGACGCGGGTTTTGGGGTGAAAAAGGTTGAGGATATTATTTCCAAATGCAAGAAATCTGCGTATTTTGTAAAAAAAAGTTTGCATTTGTATGATCCGCTACACGCCCTCTAGTGAACGTAAATTGAGCCTTTTCAAGACACCTTTTGAAAACGAGTTAGATCCGGATAACCGCTGGGTACGGATGGCAGAGTTGGTTCCCTGGGATGCCTGCCTACCTTTGGTAGGATATGGCCCAGGTGTTTTTTGATAGTTTGAGTGAAGATCAGGGCCGTCCTAGCGTTGATCTACGTATTATTTTAGGTGCTCTGTTGGTCAAACACATCCAGAGGCTAGGCGATGAAGATACCATCGACTACATCCAGGAAAACATCTACGCGCAATATTTTGTAGGGCTGAGCAGCTTTCAGGTAGACCCCGTCTTTGCCCCCAGTTTATTTGTAGAGGTGGGCAAGCGTCTGGGCGCACAAGGGGCAGATCGACTCAATACATTAATGATCCGACAAGCCAAAGAGCTGCGTCTGGTCAAACATCGGCGTAAGCCATCAAAGCGAAAAGATCGAGATGATCAGGCTGATAGCAATCGCGGTACGATGATTGTAGACGCTACTGTGGCCCCTTTACACCTTGCTTTTCCTACGGATAGTGGTTTATTGAACCATGCCTGTGAGCATAGCGAACAGTTGCTAGATGTACTCTATAACTCGGCCAGAGAGCTCTGGCCAGTCAAACCGCGTACTTACCGCCGTGAAGCCCGCCAGCGCTATATCGGCTTTAGTAAAAAACGCAATAAGAGCAAGAAGGTCATCCGCAAAGCGGTAGGGCAACAACTGCGATATGTACGCCGCAATATCAAGACTTTACACAAGATGCTAGATGAATTGGAGGCAGCTGGCGTGCAGATTGCCAGGGATAAGCACCAGTGGCGTATGTTCTGGATACTTCAAGAGCTATATCGGCAGCAAGACCTCATGTTTATGAGTAAAAAGAATAAGATAGAAGACCGTTTGCTCAGCCTACAACAGCCTCATGCCCGTCCCATTAAGCGTGGAAAAGGCGGTGGTAAAGACACTGAATTTGGACCCAAGATAAATGTCTCATTGAGTGAAGGGATAGCCAGAGTGGATCAGATCGACTTTAACGCTTTTAATGAGTCGCAGGGTCTCCCCGCACAGATCGAGGCTTACAAGGCCCTTTATGGCTATTATCCGGCTTTGGTACTTGCTGACAAAATCTACTGGACCCGGGCTAATCGTAAGTACCTGAAAGACAAGAATATCGAGATTGGCGGGGTACCGCTAGGACGTAAAAAAGAACAAAGCAAATACGAGCGAGAACGCCAGCGCAAACGAAATAATAAAAGATCTCTTCTCATCTTCCTGTCTCTCAACTTGATAAAAATGGTGAAAACCGCTTTATTTTCTTTGTTTAGCAGCACCCAGGGGCAGATTAGGCACCTCACAGCAAGGCTAAAAAGACTAATAATAGATTTTGAAACCTATATTTTAAATCCGCTTCCAAAAAGTACGGCTGGCCTGGTTTGAGGTCAAGATTTGTGACGACTTTTTGAGGGAGCCCTAGCTACGCCAACTACCCAATTTTCAAACACAAGCGACCAGCTTTCTGGCCTTAGAAAAATACGAAATTACGGCCTGGGACTGGCATCAATTGACATACTCTTCAGCAGGTGAAAAATAGGAAGTCATCCAAAACCTTCCCCCTAAAGACCAGGAACATATCCTTTTTACACTCGATGCTATGATCCGAGATGCTAAGTCTAGATTCGCCTACGCTTCCTAATTCTTACCCATTCTAGCAAAACCACAAAAGCCCACCTAGATCACT
>DATFKA010000040.1:0-14704 GCA_035268885.1 Saprospiraceae bacterium | reverse complement strand
AGATAGTTTCGGACCGCGATCCCATTCCGTAACAAGTGCGGGACTGTGGTACTAGCTCAGGGGGGGGAGACCGCTCGCCTGCGGCTTGCTGCTGGAGGTTAGACCATCTAGAATTTAAATAGGGCTATTGCTCTGGTCTTTTTTGTCCATTCTTTGTGCCAGCAAAGCTGGCGACTCGCCTGGACAAAAAAAAGACCACTGACTATCGTCAGCGGTCTCCATGGTTGGTCGGGATGAGAGGATTTGAACCTCCGGCCTCACGCCCCCCAGACGTGCACTCTAACCGGGCTGAGCTACATCCCGAAAAAATCAGAATTTAGAATGTAGAAATTAGAGGGGGTAAAATTCTTCCTAATTCCGTTAGACACGACAATGTCACGTCTTTACTGGCTTGCGTGATCCGAAGGATCACGGCCCATTCCGCATTCCAAACTCCATCGTGGTCATTACTGGATTCGAACCAGTGACCTCCGCCCTGTCAAGGCGGCGCTCTAAACCAACTGAGCTAAATGACCGTAGCCGTTTCGTTTAACGGAACGCAAATATAAGGTACTTTTCTGCCTTGAAAAAGTCTTATTGTGCTTTTTTTTCAAAGACCACCACTGCTCATTTATTTTGAGCGTGCTGGGGAGGCATCCCCGGTCGGCAAACAGCCATGCCTGGAATTCCGCAACAGCTTTTATACAATGAGCATGGGAACGGTCGACTGTAGCACTAAGCTGCGGCCGGCACTTTCGTGAAAAAGGGTTTTGAGGATACCGCGGAATGGTTTGAAAATGACGAGGAGATCGGTCTGGTTTTGCAGGCAAAAATCGTTGAGGGTATCCCAGGCAGTGATGCCTACAATTTCGAAGAATTTTAATGGTATGGTAGGGATAGTAACTTTAAGGAATGCCTGCAATTCCTGTAGAGAGATATGAAAGGTGCCGTTGTGTGCCCCCTGAACGTGTACGCAGGAAATAGCAGGGGCGAATTTTTTCAGCAAATTGGCGGCTTTCCAGATGCGGTAAGGGTCACTTTCCTGTAAACCGGTAGCACAAAGTGCTTTTTGGATGCGCACATCACGGGCCTTTTCCGGGACAAGTAAGATGGGACAGGTTTTCTGGTCAAGTAGCTGTATAGCGGTCGAGCCGATCCAGGAGGATAGAATTTTGCCTTTTCCGCGCGACCCCATGACAATGAGGTCAATGGCATTTTCCTGGGCAGTGCGTGCGATAGAGGAAACAATGGGGCCGTGGGTCACAAGGAGCTGATGGTCGAATACGTCCCGCGTCAGCAGGGATTTAACGAATGAGCGGAGCTGAGCGCCGGCTTCATCCTGTAGGCGAGAAGGGGTAGCGGCATCCTGGTCAGTAATTTTTTCAGGACTGGTAGCCGGTACCACGGTGACCAGGAAAACCGTACCATCGTGAAGCCTGGCGATCCGGTCAGCAAGATATAGGGCATTTACCGAATCGGAAGAAAAGTCGATAGGTACGAGGATATTTTTAATGTCATCTTTCATAAGTTGCTTGGGAGCGGGTATTTTGCCGTTAAAGGCTGAACCACTGTGGCATGGATCTTTTTAAAAGGTATTAACTAACAAACTCATTTTGAGTATAGAACAATAAAAATCCGGACTATTCCACTGGAAAGCTATATCGTTCAGAAAATCATACTAATTTACAACCGCAGAATAATCCTGAGAGACGGCTACTACGCTTGCCCCGGACGGTGGTGCTGGAAATGTAACGGGATACCACCAACGGGTATGGGAATGTTTGAGAAAAGGTCGCGGTAAGAAAAGTATAAAGAAGGTGTTTGGCCGGTATAAGGCAGTGGTTGGGCCTTTTTTTGCGCGAAAGCGCCTCGCAAACAGCTATAAGCAAAGGCTGTATATTTGGGAGTATTTAGGATAAAAACATATATTAACACACTATAAAACGATCGTTCACCAGCTGGTGAAAGCAACAAAAATTTCGGCGTCGTGCCCGGAAAAGAACTAAAATAAGACGCATGAGAAACACCAACACCTTTTTTTGCCTGCTTCTACTAACTATCTTAACGCTGCAATGCCGCCGTTCGGATGAGGGCGATTCGCTCATCACCGATACCGATCAGTTACGACAAGAACTGGTCGGAGGCTGGAATCTGATCAGTGCTGTGGGCGAATCAGAGCAGTGGTACTTTACGGCAGCCGGTGGCGGACGTTACGCCTACTTTAATGACGATAGCTTTGAAAATGGAGAATGGCGTATTCAGGGACAGGATATCCTGCTCGACCAATCCGCTCCCCGCGCGGTGCAAATCGACGGAAGTATCCTGAAGATGGGCAATGTGCGCCTGCAGCGCGACACCAGTATCAAGCGCGCCCTGGAAGATCGACTCGCCACCTGGGTGGCTGGTACCTGGGTAAGTGACGACTCCATGTTGGTCTACACTTTTATGGAAAATGGATATTACCAAAAAATATACACGGACGATCCGACGATTCCGATTGACGGCGATTGGTATATGAGCGGTATGAAGATAGTGGAAGACGACTACGATATGCGAGCCGATCCGGTTACCTTCTACCAGGATGGTGCCGAAATGCGCTGGGGAGCGATGAACTTTTATCGTAAGGGGGCGCGCCCGGAACAACTGACAACCGATGACGTGGACGCAGCAGGCGACCGGTTAAATGCTCATACCTTCATGGCTGATTTAGGACGCTTTGGTGACGTGCAGGTGGCTCCTTATCAGTACCGCGATCGCTACCGCTACCAATTGCGAATCAATTTATTGAGAGATGGTCGCCTGGTCTATGAAATGCCGGAGTTTCCGGGAAATCGCCTGGGAGAACTAGACGGGGTACAGGCTATATCGGCCCGGGACGTCGATCAGGATGGCGATAATGATCTGTTGGTGATTGCTGATTACCTACAGGATACCGGCAATGAACTAAAATCAGCAACGGTAAAAGCATATTATCGAAATCTGGGGCGCTCCTTCCGGATCGATCAGGATATGACCGAGGCGATGAGTCGATCCTCCAACGTACGGTCTATTAAGGATATGGTGGATTTCATCCGGGAGCGGCAACCGGTGGCCGAACGCCCGACGGAACAGACAACAAGTAAGGGGGAATCCTCCTCTTCTTCCTCCTCTTCTTCTGCCTCGAGCAGGTACCGAAAATATAGAGACGATCGTTCGGTTTGCCGGATTCGGGTGGCGGCGCTGCAAGGAGAAATTAACTACGAAAAGCTGGGTAAACTGGGTGACCTGGGCATCCTGAGCTACGAGCCGGCCGACAATGGATTTACCTATGTTTACCTGGGGAAATACATTAGTAAATATACTGCTTACCGCATCCTGGATCGGGTGAAACGGCGTGGGCATCGCTCCGCTTACGTCATTGTGGAACAGGATTACCTGAACGACAACAGTGAGGACGATGCGGCCTTCAGCACGTATCAATTCTTATCCCTAAAAAAGCTCGATATGGAGCCGTTCAATGCCCTCGACCCAAGCTACCAATCGGACATCTACGTGACCTATGCGAACGGATATTATCGCTTGTCGATGGGGCTGTACCAAAAACAGCTTTACCCGTATATCGAAGAAGAGTTTAAGAATATTGCGGCCCGTCTGGGCTACGGTGGAGGATTCTCGCGGACGATTGAATAGAAGTGATCGCAGGCCTTAAATGGCTTCTAGGCCGCGCACAAAGTGGTTGGGGCTTTGTCCAATCGCCGGCAGCGGGTATAATTACGTTGTTTTAAGAACAATTATGAACTGGCCAGAGAATATAGAGCGCGGTGGAGTAGTTATCGCCATCATTGTGGTGACGATATTGATAGCATGGATCGTTGATGCCTTGTTCCGGCGATTCATTATGCGCTCGACGCGGGTGATGAATAACGATCCGACCAGCTATTTATTTCTGCGCCATGCCATTCGTGCCCTAATTTATATACTGGGATTAAGCCTGGCTATTTATTCCCTTCCTTCTTTGCGGGGCATCGCCAATTCTCTGGTGGCGGGCGCTGGTATTCTGGCTGTAGCGGTTGGTTTCGCTTCCCAGCATGCGCTTAGTAATGTAATCAGTGGGTTGTTTATTGTGATTTTTAAACCCTACCGGGTCAATGACCGGCTACGGGTACGCGATACGCTTCATGGCATTGTGGAAGACATCACGCTGCGGCATACGGTCATTCGCGACTTTGAAAACCGGCGTATTATCATCCCTAATGCCGTTATTAGTGACGAGGTGATTATCAACTCGGATTTCGGTAACGATAATATTTGCAAATGGTTAGAGCTTACCATCACCCACCAATCGGACCTTTCGGTGGCGAAAACTATTCTGGCCGAGGAAGCTGTGAAGCATCCGCTACAAATTGATACGCGTAAGCCGGAGGATATTGCCGCCGGCAAGCCGGAAGTCCTGGTGCGGGTCGTCGCTCTGGATGAACGGGGAACACGCCTGCGCGCTTACATCTGGGCTAAAGATGCGGCGGATGCCTTTGCCATGAGTTGTGATTTGCTGGAAGCGATTAAGAAGCGTTTCGACGAAGCAGGCATTACCCTTACCTATTTGCCCGATATTTTTAAACAGGTAAACCTTTAGCAATGCTGCTAACATCTGCATGGGAGAGCATGAAAAGAGATCATCTTCAGGTCGTTAGGCGGGGTCGTTTCGGGAAAACGAATACCATAAAAAGCGGAAAGGGCCGAAGTGGTTGCGTCGGCCCTTACAATGCGTGTAGTCAATAAGGTTAGTTGGTATAGAACAGAGACTGAGGTATGAAAAAGGAGGAATCAACTATCAGTATAGAGTGGTATCTTTCGCCAGTTCACGTTTGTATTCATAGTTTTTGTACCACTCCGTTATCCAGTAAGGCGACAGTTTTTTTTCCAGGGAATTAAGTATAGATAATAGAAGTATCGTTTGTTGTAAACAAATATAGGTAATGACAGGGAGGGCAAAATAAAAATTCGATCAATGACGTGTTTGCGGTAGCTTTCAACATAAAATGGCAAATAGGCGCTCAAAGCTGTAATTCATGGGTGAATAGTGGTAATTTATCGTTAGGGGGTGGTAAAACATTGGGTATTTCATTAGTTTTGAGTAACTAGTCTTGTTGGGAATTCATTGATTGATCCCACTTTACGTTAATTGGACAGACAAAATCATGCAAACGAATCTGGAACATTTTCTGTCGCCTAAATATCGGATATGGTCTCATGTGCTATTCTGGGTGGGCTATGTGTTATTTTTTACTATCCTTGATGCCTCGTTTTACGACGACTACTGGAAGGCTTTTCTTAAGGTAGTCACCACCATGCCAATAAAGATGGCAGCGACCTACCTGACGCTGTATGTATTTATCCCTAATTTATTAGATCGAAAAAAATACGCTTCTTTTGCGGGGCTTTTTCTCCTGATGGGGGTCGTCTTTGGATATATTGCGCGTGCTCTGCTACACATCTATTGGGTGCCTACCTACGTACCCGATTACGACTATGTGGAATATCCACTCACACACCTGGGAAAAGCAGCGGGTAATATGATTTCGGTATATACCGTGGTGTTTGCCGCTTCGGCGATAAAATTACTGAAGCGCAACTACCAAAACGAGAAAATTACGGAGCAACTCAATAAAGAAAAACTGGATGCGGAATTGAAGTTTCTGAAGAGTCAGATTCACCCGCATTTTTTGTTTAACACCCTGAATAATCTTTATGCGCTCACCTTGCAGCATTCTGCCAAATCATCGGAAGTAGTGTTAAAGTTGTCCAAGCTACTAGACTACATGCTGTACGAATGCAACGTCAAGTTCATTCCCCTGCGCAAAGAAATTAGTCAGATTAAGAATATCATCGAGCTGGAGCGCCTGCGCTATGGGAATCGCCTTATGGTTTCCTTTACGGCCTCCGGTGACATTAAAAATAAACAGGTACCTCCTCTGCTGATGTTGCCGTTTATCGAAAATGCCTTTAAGCATGGGGTCAGTAAAAAAACGGAAGATTCGTTTGTTTCTATCGACCTCAATGTCAAAGAGGATGAGTTAATCCTACGGGTAGAAAACAGTAAAGTCGACGATGACCCGCAGCAAGATGCCGACTATACGAAAGGCATCGGACTGCGCAATGTGCGGCGTCGGCTGGAATTGATCTACGGTCAGGATTATAATCTGCAGGTTTTTAATGAGGAGGAAGTCTTTATGATTTCGCTGCACATACCACTCAATTTGCCGATGGTTTCCCGGGATAAAAACGATAGCGCATCATCCAAAGAGTCGACTTCGGCACCGGTTTTAGCCACAGAAAGAGATTAGTATGAGTAAAAAAGAGCAACCGGTAAAAATTAATTGCCTGCTGGTGGACGATGAGCCACTAGCCCTCGATATATTATCATCTTACATACAGCGTGTCGACGGGCTGGAAATCGTCGCCCGCTGCGACAACGCCATGCAAGCCTTTGAGGCTATTCAGAACAATCAGGTTGACTTGCTCTTCCTGGATATTCAAATGCCCAAGCTGGACGGTATTGATTTTTTGAAATCTCTGTCCAATCCGCCCAAAGTTATTTTCACTACTGCCTATCGCGAATACGCTATCGAAGCTTTCGAAGTGGATGCAGTAGATTATTTGCTGAAACCTATCCCCTTTAGCCGCTTTCTAAAGGCGGTAGGTAAAGCTTACCAACACTTACAGTTACAGTCTTCAGGTGTATCTGCTGATGTAGATCCTCCCTCTGAGCTGAGCAGCATGGAGTCCATCTTCGTGCGGGCCGATAAAAAGATGGTCAAAATTATGCTGGAGGATATTCTCTACATCGAGAGCCTGAAGGATTATGTGCTGATTCACCTGCCCGACAAACGCATCATCACGAAACAGAAGATTAGCTATCTGGAAGAGAAACTACCTGACGATCAGTTCCTGCGGATTCACCGGTCGTTCTTGATATCGATCAAGCATATTGACGCATTTTCGCCTTCCCAGATCGATATTGGAGGCAAGGAGCTTCCTATCGGACGCAGCTACAAAAATACCGTAAATGAGATTCTGTTTAGTAATACGGAGTAACTTTCCCTTGCGCTGTATATGGAAAGGCGTTACCTTCGTGTGCCCAAAACCTAAATAATGCATGGCAGCTACTAAACAGGGACAAGAGAAAAAAAAGCGCGCTAGTTTTGGAAAACGTTTGCGTCGATTTTTTATGACCACCGTTGTCGGTGGGCTGGTCGTGGTGCTTCCCATTACGTTATTGGTCATCGTGGTACGATGGATTATTGTCTTTATTGTACAGACGATTTCCCCCATTAAGCAGTTGATTCAATTGCCGGAGGAACTGGCCGACTGGGTGCTCGACCTTACCGCTTTCGGAATAGTGCTGGGCGCTTTTTTCCTCATTGGGCTTATCGTGCAAACCAATCTCGGAAAGCAGTCGATTGCCTTGATTGAAAATCAGTTGTTGGCCCAACTTCCTTTTTACACTACCTTACGCGATACGGTGCAACAGTTTTTGGGCAACCGGGAAACGATGCCTTTTAGTCAGGTGGTATCGGTCGATGTGTTCGGTAACACTACCCGTATGATTGGGTTTATCTCCGAAGAAATGGATGATGGGCGACTGACGATCTTTGTACCTACTGGTCCCAACCCCACCAACGGATTTATTTTTTGCGTAAGCAAAGAACAAGTTACGCGGCTGGATGTGCGGCCCGATGAAGCTATGCGCGTGGTGGTCGGCGTAGGTACCGGAGCATCCAACCTCTTTCCGATTAAAAAAGAACTGGCTGAACCCACGGATGAGTCGTGAGTTTTTTTGATATAGCCTTTCCGTTCACCGCGAATGTACAATGCCTATGGACCACACCGATGTGCTAACCAGTCTGCGAAGAATCATCCGGACGGTAAATCTCGAAAGTAAACGTATTGAAAAAGAGCACGGGATCAGTATTCCCCAGTTGCTATGCCTCAATTTCCTCAAAGACCGACCGAGCTATCAGGCTAGTCAAAAAGAAATCAAAGATGTCCTGAGCCTTAATGCCAGCACGGTGACCGGGATTATCAACCGCCTGGAGAAAAAAGGGCTAATTGCCAAATTGCCCCGTAGAGACGATCGCCGGGTCGCTAATATATCCCTGACCGCCAAAGGCTTATCGCTGATGCAGGAGACCCCCGAACCGATGCACCTAAGGCTTACAGAAAACCTGGGTAAGTTATCGGACAGCGAACTGCAGGAGCTGAGAAAAGCGTTTCGGTTAATTTCTGATTTTCTCGGCGCGGGAGCGATCGACGCCTCGCCTATCCTGACCAGCGAAACCACCATCAATAAAGGCAAGTCAGAGCAAGAGTGGAGCAATGAATAGAAAGGGCCTCCTTTCTCATGCTCGCTGTACAAGGGTTGAACATCTATAAACGAAGGATGTTAAAATGGTAAATAGTTTCTGTAGAAACTACCATAAGCGAATGTGCTATTAATAGGCATACATTTTTTGGAAACTGTATTTTTTTCTTTACATAAAGGATTCTGAATTAACCTAAGTGAATCTAAATCGTACAGCACACATGCAAATAAAACTATATACACCTTTTGATAAAGGTTCTCAGCTCGAAAAAGAGCAAATCGTCGACTTCTTATTTGAGCACTTGCAACAGTATGGCGACCCTCGCGAGCATATTCTAAAAGCCGTTGACTATGCGTTAAAGGAGAACGTATCCTACGGAGGGTATGTCGTTTGCGGACGGGAAAATGGCAAAATTATTGGTGCCGTAGTTGTTAACCGCACCGGAATGGGAGGATATATTCCGGAAAATATTCTGGTTTATATCGCCGTTCACGAATCGACCCGGGGCAAAGGCTATGGCAAGAAGTTGATGCAAAAAGCACTTGAAATCGCTGAAGGTGATGTTGCGCTGCACGTGGAGCCCGACAACCCCGCCCGCTATCTGTATGAAAAAATCGGGTTCACCAGTAAATACCTGGAAATGCGGTATAAAAAAGGGGAGACCGCAACTACTGCAGCCGAAAAAGAAAATACAGTCGCCAACCCTAATAAGTAATGATCCTGTACCTGGACTGAATAAAAAGTCAGGTGCATGTACATATATGTCAAAACAAAGTGGTTGTGGGCAGGCCATCCTCCCGCCCACTTCGTTTTGGTTTTAGCGATTGTTAAACCGATTAAAATCGAATATTTTTTATGCTTATCATCGACGTTAAAGATGGAGAAAGTATCGAACGCGCCCTGCGCCGTTACAAGCGTAAATACCGCAACTCAAAGATGATGCGGGAAATTCGAAAGCGCAGAGAATACAAGAAGCCATCTGTAGAACGTAGAAACCAAATTCAGAAAGCCGTTTACCGGGATAAGGTGAAACGGGAAATAGGTCAGGATTAAGCCCTGATCATAAAAGTTCATTGACAGCGTATGCATTGGATCGACATTGTCGTTTTCGTTCTTTATTTCTTCGCCATGTTAGGCGTTGGGTTATACTTTTTTCGAAAGAATAAATCAACGGATGACTATTATGTTGGTGGCCGCAATATGGGATCATGGCATATTGGCCTTTCCGTCGTTGCCACGGACGTAGGTGGTGGTTTTTCCATTGGCCTGGGTGGCCTGGGTTTTCTGATGGGGGTGTCCGGATCGTGGATGCTTTTGACGGGGCTCATTGGTGCCTGGCTGAGTGCGGTTCTCCTTATTCCCCAGGTTAACCGATTGTCCAAAAAAATTCCGCTGCTGACATTTCCGCAGCTGTTTAAGCATCACTACAACGGGAATGTTGCCCTGTTAGCGGGGATCATTTCTGGTATTGGTTATATTGGCTTTACCAGTTCCCAAATTTTGGCAGGAGCCAAACTGGCCTCGGCCACCTTCCCTGTCCTTACGCTGAATCAGGCTTTACTGGCTATGGGCGTTATTGCGGTCGTTTACACCGTAGCCGGAGGTTTAAAAGCGGTCATATATACCGATACGGTTCAATGGATTATACTTATGGGCGGGCTGATATTTATTGGTATTCCGCTGGGCTATAGTGCCGTGGGGGGATTCCAGGGTATTCGCGAGGTACTGCCTAATGAGTTTTTACGCCTCGACAACCTTACCGCTGTACAATTCATTAACTGGGCGATTACCATTATTCCAATATGGTTTGTGGGCATGACGCTCTATCAGCGCATCTATGCCTGCCGGGATGAAAAAACAGCCCGTCGGGCCTGGTTTGTGGCGGGGCTATTTGAATATCCTATTATGGCCTTTATGGGTGTTCTTCTCGGATTGTTTGCGCGGGTAGCTGCCGAACAGGGGATGTTCGAGTATATGGGCTATACCAGTGGGGCTGGAATGGACCCTGAAATGGGCCTTCCCGTACTCTTGCGTACCGTACTGCCGGTAGGACTCACGGGGCTAATGTTATCGGCTTATTTTTCGGCCATTATGTCTACCGCCGACTCCTGTCTCATGGCAGCCTCCGGTAATGTAGTGACCGACATTTTTGAGCGGGTAGCTCCCCGACTTACTAAAGGTAATATTCTGCGTACGTCGCAAATTACGACCCTGGTGATTGGGGCACTGGCTTTACTGTTGGCCATGAATATGCGTAATGTACTCGATCTGATGCTTCTGTCCTATGCATTTATGGTATCTGGCTTATTTGTACCGGTACTGGGCGTACTTTTTTGGAAGAAAACGAATGCTACTGCAGCCTTTTTTTCCATGTTATTGGGTGGATTAGTGACGACCATTATGGAATTGTCGAAAATGGAAGTTCTACAGGCTACCAATATTCCCGAGCTGGTTCTTCCGTACGGGTTGGATGCCAACGTTGCCGGAATATCCGTATCTTTGCTCACATTTATTCTATTAAATATGGCCTTACCAACGACCGGAAAACCTGAAGAAGAAGTACCCTCCGGTCAAACTTTACAATATGACCAAATTACTTGATGAATCGCGGTACGATCAACTTATTTCGATCCGTCGCTATTTACATAAGCATCCGGAAATATCTGGAGAAGAATATCACACCGCGGAATACATTCAACAAACACTGCATCAACTAAATCCTCCTCAAGAGTTGTTGACGGAGCTGGGAGGTACGGGAATTGCTGCTGTCTATGAAGCGGAGCAAAGTGGCCCTACCTTGTTGTTTCGTGCCGAATTAGATGCCTTGCCTATCATAGAGACGAACGATATGCCGTACAAGTCGGATCACCGCGGCATATCCCACAAATGTGGTCACGATGGCCACATGACGGTTTTGTTGGGACTTGCCCTGTGGCTCAAAGACAACCCGCCGGAGAAGGGTAGGGTAGTGCTGTTGTTTCAACCTTCTGAAGAGAATGGAGCTGGAGCTGTGGATGTATTAGCAGATCCGGCTTTCGCCAAAATTCGTCCCGACTGCGTTTACGCTTTTCACAACCTTCCCGGGTATCCGATGGGGCAGATTATATGCAAAGAAGGCCCCTTTACCTCGGCCGTCAACAGCATTATTTTTAAGCTGGAGGGTAAAACCAGTCATGCGGCAGAACCCGGCAGGGGGCGAAACCCGGCTCTGGCGATCGCCCGCACCCTGACCCAGGTGAATGAATGGAACCAACCGGATCGTAGCCGCACAGACTTCCGTATCTTTACACCGATTTATGCCGCGCTAGGCGAAAAAGCTTATGGTACGTCTGCCGGATACGGAGAACTGCACTATACCCTGCGCACCCGTAACGAAGATGTTATGGAAGAGAGTGAAGAGCAGCTGAAAGCATTGGTACAGCAATTGGCCAAGCAGGATGGGCTATCGGTAGAAATAGACCATACTGATCGGTTTTATGGCAACTCCAATGACCAAAGTGCTGTTAATACCATTGTGGACGTGGCAAAAGCAAAGGATTATGAAACGCTTATGGTCGAAGATCCGTTATCATTTGGAGAAGACTTCGGGGCGTTTACACAAAAATTTACCGGCGCTATGTTTTGCATTGGCGCCGGGGACGATACTCCGGCGTTACATAACCCGGATTACGATTTCCCTGATGAGTTGATTCATATTGGGGTAAATATGTTTGCGGGCATCATTACCCGTCATTTACAAGGGTAATCATTTTTGATATTCCCGAAACCTGATTTTTTAATCATACAACACAATTATGGCTTACGTTAAGCTATACCGAGATCGTTTAAGAGAGAATTACGAATTCCTAAATAATCACTTCAAAAAATATAATAAGGAATGGGCGATTGTGACCAAGCTCCTTTGTGGTAATGAAGATTACCTCAAGGAAGTACTTGACCTGGGTATTCCCGAGGTGTGTGATAGCCGTATTTCCAATCTAAAGATAATCAAAGGCTTACGGCCGGATGTACAAACAGTATTCATCAAGCCACCGGGAAAACGAAATATTCGCCGGGTGGTCAAGTATGCTGATGTCAGTTTTAATTCCGAAAGTGAGATTATCCGACTGCTTAACGAAGAAGCAGGTCGACAGGGGAAAGTCCACAAAGTGGTCATCATGATCGAATTGGGTGATTTACGCGAGGGGATCATGGGAGAGCACCTGATGGACTTCTACGCGTCTATCTTTGAATTGCCTAATATTGAAATCGTGGCGATTGGCTCTAACCTGAATTGCCTGCACGGGGTAATGCCCTCTCAGGATAAGATGATTCAGCTCTCTTTGTACAAACAATTGATCGAAGCGACATTCAATAAGAAAATCCCCTATGTTACGGGAGGTACTTCGGTTGTTTTTCCCTTACTCCAACAGGGACAAATCCCCTCAAGTGTTAATCATTTCCGTATTGGAGAAACTTTGTATTTTGGGAATAATCTCTTTACGGAAGAGCCTGTACAGGGTATGCATCAGGATGTATTTGAGCTATATTCCGAAATTATTGAGGTTACGGAAAAACCCAAAGTTCCTATCGGAACGATCGCAGCTAATCCATCTGGTGATGTCTTTGAGGTCGATGAAGAAGACTATGGGAAGACATCGTACCGCGCCATTATTGATATTGGACTGCTGGATATATCCCCAGACTACCTGGAATGCATGGACGAAGGTGTGGAGATCGTTAATGCCAGTTCGGATATGTTAGTGGTCGATTTGGGGGACAACGAAGCCAAGTATGAAATTGGCGATTTACTGACGTTCCGGCTAAAATACATGGGAGCCCTCAGCTTGTTTAATTCAGACTACATTGAAAAGGTAGTAGTCTGAGCATTTATTAATCTATTGATTAGTACTTTGTCCGAAAACCGGGTAGCACAAAATGTATGAGGAAAAGGAACTTTATTTAGCAAAAAGTGTTTCGTATATTGACACTTTCCTGTAATCTTCCAAGTGATCATCGTACATGCTTTAAAGAATATCACAGACTTTTACCCCAATCTTCGCGGCGGTCTGTTGCAAATTTCTCTTGCATGCTTCTTTTCGGACAAGTACTACCTTTAAACCAAAAAGTATGCTGTTAAAGAAACTACAGAATTTATTCAGCCCTGCTGAAAAAAAGTCGTTAACCGGGAAAGTGAAATTTTTTAATCGTCGCCGTGGATATGGCTTTATTGAAGCCGAGGATGTAGACCGCGACATTTTTGTCCACGTTACGGATTTGGACGACTTTGTCTCTCGCGGTGATCAGGTGGCGTTTGAAATTATTAAAAGTGACAAGGGCTATGAGGCCAAAAATGTGAAGCTGGCTAATAGCTGATTATCTGATTAAATTCTAACATTATGCGAAGTAAGAAAAACTTCACCATGGGTAAAGGAAAATACTACTTTACCATCAAATCTACCCCGAATAATATCACCATGTATCGCAAGACCAAGCAGGCTGCTGCCGATGCATTCACGCGCTACAAGCGATTGGGTAAAGAAGTCGAATGGTTAGGGAAATGGGACGGTAAAAAATTTACTGAATCCAGTACTCCCGCTGCTTCCGCATAAAAAATCATAACGATCAGTAGAAACCTGCGCGGTGTCACTGATTTATCTTTAAAATTTTAGCATATATAACTATGTCTGCAAGAAGTATAAAAGTGAAGGTGGTCAAAGAAACCAGTAGTACGGTAACCATCAAACTTATGAGTTTGAACCGCAAGATGCCGGTTCCTCGTGAGGACTTTGAAAAGCGCGTAAAACAAGGTCTCTACGAAGTCGTTGGCGGTATGGAAGATGATGATAACGAAGAATAAATTCTGATCAAGCCGAAATATTCGGCTGTAAGAATCTATACCGCGTCGCGTGTACAGGTCATTCTGAATTACGATTCAGAATGACCTGTTGTTTTTTCTCCACCTCTCTGCTTGCGCCAAAAGAATACCAGATAAACTATCCAGGCAATAAATGTAATGACACCGGCGGTAATGATGGGAAGGTTGCCATTGATGCTGTTGATGTACCCCGCAATCACCGGAGGAACAGCCTGACCAATGGATTGCATACTTTGGTTGATCCCCAGTACTTGCCCTTGTTGGTCGGGAGTGGCTTGCTCGGAAACGACAGCCGTCAGGTTAGGGCCGGTCATACCCTGAGAAATGGCAATCAAAGGTGTAAGCACGTAAAACATGTAGCCTTCATTGGGTAATAAAATGAGAAACAGGGCAATGCCACGCAAGACCATAGATACCGTGATGACATCTGCTGACGGAATGTACTTGGCTAAACGACGTACTAAAATACCCTGCGTGGCGGCCATCCAAATGCCAATCCAACCGTATAAAAGTCCAATGTCTTTTT
>DATFKA010000039.1:0-34131 GCA_035268885.1 Saprospiraceae bacterium | reverse complement strand
TTACTCTGCCGCCATCTTTTCTTTTTGTATGGACGCCGATAGTATGACGATTTGGAAGGACGTACCCGGCGTATTAACGGCTGATCCCCGTAAGTTTGATGATGTGGTGAAACTCGATCGCCTCTCCTACCGGGAAGCTATTGAGATGACCTATTACGGGGCAAAGGTGATTCACCCGAAGACCATCAAGCCACTTCAAAATAAGAACATACCTCTTTACGTGAAGTCATTCGCCGATCCAGATGGTAGTGGCACCCTTATTTCTTCAGAGGTAGAAGATGCCTACCCCCCCATGGTGGCTATCGAAGGAGAGCAGGCCCTCTTGCAAATTGCTACGCGCGATTTCTCCTTTGTAGCGGAGCACCACATGAGCAATCTCTTCAATGTCATTGCCGAACTGCGACTACAGGTAAATATGATGCAAAACACGGCGATTAGCTTCAATGTCTGTGTCAACGATATCGACGAGCGGGTGGATCGCTTTGCGGAAAAGATAAAAGAAGACTTCAATGTCACCATTGAACGTGGGCTGGAGCTCATTACTATCCGCCATTATAATCAGGCCACCATGGATAGTCTGCGGGGAGACAAAGTAGTCTTACTGGAAGAACGAATTCGCGGTACCGTGCAGCTGGTCGTCAAAGATGTACCTATTCTCAAACGTAAAGCCACATCGGTATAATTCCACTACCACCATGCGTCCTGTCTACCGCCGCTTCCGCCAAAAATTAGATCTGTTGACTGAAGAAGCCACTCAACCCAGTTTCTTATTAGCGGTCAGTGGAGGGCTGGACTCCATGGTATTATGGGATCTATTGTCGCAAAGCAACCTAGTCTACGGTGTTGCCCATTGTAATTTTCAACTTCGGGGTAATGACTCCGATGCCGATGAAGCTTTCGTTAGCGACCAGGCTGCTAAACAGTCTATTCCCTTTTTGAGCACCCGATTTGATACCCTGGCTTTCGCCAAAAAAGAGCAGCTTAGTACGCAGGAAGCTGCCAGAAATTTACGCTACGAGTGGCTGGAGAAGCAAAGACAGGAAAATGGTTATTCCTACATCGTAACGGCACATCACCTGGACGACAGCATAGAGACCTTCCTGTATAACTTTACCAAAGGAACTGGCCTAAAAGGTCTTTTGGGAATACCCGAAAAAAACGATAAGATCATTCGGCCACTCTTGTCGTTTTCTCGCGAGACACTGAAAATCTATTACCAAAGTCGTCAACTACGCCACCGGGAAGATGCTTCAAACGCCAGTGATCAATACCAACGCAATAAGTTACGCCACCACGTTTTACCCGTACTCTATGAAATTAACCCGGGTTTAGCGGAACGCTTTCTTCGCAATACAAGCATTTTACAAGACACCTACTATTTGTTCCAGGAGCAGGTCGCAGCATGGAAGCAAAAAGTCTGGAAAGAAGAAAATAATCAGGTCCATATTGATCTAAGTCGGCTGAGTGATCACCCAGCACTGGCTACCCTTCTGTTCGAATGGCTGCAAGCTTTTCAATTTCACCCTGATCAGGCCCGGCAAATGGTGGATAGCTTTCGTCGGAATCAATCGGGTGCCCGTTTTTTGTCTGCCAGCCATGAATTATTAGTAGACCGTTCAAGTCTGTTGCTAAAAAAACGGGTGAAAAAGGTACAAGAAAAGTACACTATTAACGAGGGTACGCAGCAAGTCTTGTTGCCCAATGGTCGGTTGACGATCACGCATTACGACGGGCAGCCCGGGACCTTTCCCAAGGATCACCACCGGGCGCTTTTTGATGCAGCAACACTAAAGTTTCCGCTGCGATTACGGCATTGGGAAGCCGGAGACACGTTTTCTCCGCTGGGTATGAGCGGAAAGCATAAAAAAATTCAGGATCTGTTTTCCGACCGAAAAATCAACCGATTTGAGAAGCAAAACATTTGGCTCTTGACCGATGTACAGGACCGTATTTGTTGGGTAGTCGGATTACAAATGGACGAGCGTTTTAAAATCACTCCTGCAACTAAGACTTATTATCATTTTCACTTTCAAGAAGACACAAAACAAACATTATGATACGACAATTGATGGCAGGCTTATGCCTCCTTTTTGGGGTACTTGGCTTAGCAGCCCAGGAAGGAACAATTCCGGTTGAGCAAAAACAAAAATCCCTAATTACCAAGAGGACTGCCACCTGGTGCCCCATTTGTGGTGACGCTGAGGTTTGGCCAATGGTAAAAAACCTGAATGCCAGCTTAGGAGACAAAGCCTTGGTAATAGCCGCGCACCATTCCTCCGGCAGTACGCTTCATAGCCAGGTGGCTGAAGACCTTATCAATAATCACGAAGCGACTTTTGGTCAACCCGTATTTTTCTTTAACCGCGAACGCATTGGCAATGGCACGGGCACTACCACAAATATCCTGAACGATCGAACCGAAACTGCCTTCCAACAGACGCCGCTTGCACAAACCGGGCTCCAACTTACTTATGATGAGACGAATCGGCTGCTTGAAGTAAATGGACGTACCACTTTTTACGAAAGTGCCAACGGAAATTATCACCTGGCCTATTACCTGATCCGAAAATCGGTGATCGCCTCCCAATCAAATCAAAGTAGTGAGGCCGAGCATGTAAATGTACTCTGGGAGTCTATCACCGAGGGCTCTTTTGGCGTCCCGATTGACCCGGCTGCGATGACGTCCGGCGGTAACTTTCACCACCGGGCACCATACAATTTGTCAGAAGAGCTGGAAGTTGACAACCTGATTATCGCCGCTATTATCTGGGAAAGAAACGAAGATGGCGTATACGAATTTGTTAATGTGGAGTACTCCGGAGAAATACAAACGGACCTGGTCTCCCGAACTTTTTCGCCCAGCCAACTGGAAACCTTTACCATACAACCTACGCTTACTCAGGGGAGCAGTCTGGCCAGAATTAAGTTATCCTCCGGCCTTTCGAAGAGTACCTTAAGTATCTACAATGTACAGGGTCAAAAAATAAAGACCGTTTTTAGTGGTGATTTATCGGAAGGAGCACATTTTTTCGAGCTATCTGTCCCTGTTCCCGGAACTTACCTTATCACATTCCAGGCAGGAAAGCAAGTGAGTACCCAGCGACTGGTTAAATTAAGGTAAATGGTCATAGACATTGCATTGCAGGATTATCAGAACCAAATTAAAACCAAAAAGCAGGACGGAAAGACCTTCATCTTTGATCCGGTTCGTAAAACTTGGCTAGTTCTATTACCCGAAGAATTAGTACGTCAGCTCATGCTTCAATTCCTGGTTGACTCCATGGGATATAAGTGGAGCCATTTCAGAACGGAAAGTGGCCTTAAGGTGAATGAGCAAAGGCGCCGAACCGATATTATAGCCTATGATCAATCGGTTCAGCCCTACTTATTGGTGGAATGCAAAGCCCCTCATATAAAAATTAACGAAAATACCTTTTGGCAATCCGTACATTACAACCGAGAACTTCAGGCGCCTTTTCTTGTTGTGACTAATGGAATCCGGACCTATTGTTGTGAGATGGATTATACGCAAGAAGAAGGGAACTTTCTGGCAGCTATTCCCCGGGCACCCTTTTGACCAGAAGTTGGACAAGTCCTTCATACTTCTTAATTTGCGCTTTCACTCAGGAATCTAACCAAATATGAATAAAAAAAGTATCCTTATTACCGGAGGTAATGGCCAAATTGGTACTGTTTTAGCCCAACAACTACGGGAAAAACACGGTACTTCAGCAGTAATCACTACCGATATACGCGCCGCCAAAAACCCTGATGCTGGTCCTTTCGAACTCCTAGACGCCTGTGACGCA
The DNA here is from genome assembly GCA_035268885.1 of Saprospiraceae bacterium. Classification (GTDB taxonomy): domain Bacteria; phylum Bacteroidota; class Bacteroidia; order Chitinophagales; family Saprospiraceae; genus DATFKA01. The sequence continues at coordinate 30,322 of DATFKA010000039.1, read as the reverse complement.
GATCGCCTTAAAGCGCTGATCATGCGCTACGATGTCTCTGAAATTTATCACCTCGCTGCTATTCTTTCCGCCAAGGGAGAACAAATGCCAGGGGAGGCCTGGCAAATTAATATGACTTCTCTGCTTAATGTCCTCGAGCTATCCAGAAAATTTAACATCAAGGTATTTTTTCCCAGCTCGATTGCGGTATTTGGTCAGAGTACGCCCAAGCAAAATACGCCTCAATTCACGGCTATGGAACCAGGTACTATCTATGGAATTAGTAAAGTAGCCGGAGAGCAATGGTGTAATTATTACTACGAAAAATATCAGGTCGATGTGCGCTCGGTCCGGTATCCAGGTATCATTGGTTATCAGTCATTACCGGGCGGGGGTACTACCGATTATGCGGTAGAAATATACCACGCGGCCGTTAAGGGAGAAGCCTATTCCTGTTTTCTCAACCCCACCACCAGGCTGCCCATGATGTATATGGAGGATGCTATTCGGGCTACGATACAGGTGATGGATGCTCCCGTAGATGAAATCAATATCCGCACCAGCTATAATATCGCAGCAATGAGCTTCACGCCGGAGGAGATAACGGAATCAATTCGTCAGACCATCCCGGATTTTAAAGTTAGTTATGCTCCCGATTTTCGCCAGCAGATTGCATCCGGCTGGGTAGAGAGCATCGATGATAGTCACGCCAGAAGCGATTGGAAATGGGCACCTGATTTTGATTTATCTAAAATGACCAAAGAGATGCTGGAAAAATTAAAAGCCCAATACCAAAAGGCAACTATTTAAATTAATAAAACCAAGATACTATGTTTCAAAATGTAGAACCAGCCATTGAGAAGGAAATATCCGAAATCAAGGAGGCCGGACTGTATAAAGAAGAACGCATTATTACCACCCCACAGGGGGCTGACATTAAAGTGCGCGGCGACCAGGAAGTACTGAATTTCTGTGCTAATAACTACCTGGGGCTATCCAGCCACCCGGCAGTGATTCAGGCAGCTAAAGACACCATTGACAGTCATGGTTTTGGCCTGTCTTCTGTACGCTTCATCTGTGGAACCCAGGACATCCATAAAGAACTTGAAGCAAAAATATCCAAATTCCTTGGGATGGAAGATACCATCCTGTACGCAGCCGCTTTTGATGCCAACGGCGGACTCTTTGAACCCCTGCTGAGTAAAGAAGATGCCATTATCTCCGATGCCTTGAATCATGCTTCTATCATCGATGGTATTCGCCTGTGTAAAGCGGCCCGCTATCGTTACAAAACGAACGATATGGAAGATCTGGAGGCCAAGCTAAAAGAAGCTCAGGGCGCTCGCCGTCGCCTAATTGCTACGGATGGCGTTTTTTCAATGGATGGGACTATCGCCCAATTGGACAAAATCTGTGACCTCGCTGATAAGTATGACGCCATGGTAATGGTCGACGAATGCCACGCCACTGGTTTCGTAGGTAAAACAGGACGGGGTACGCACGAATACAGAAATGTAATGGGCCGGGTAGACATTATTACCGGAACGCTAGGCAAAGCCCTCGGCGGAGCCTCCGGTGGCTTTACTGCCGCCCGGAAAGAGATTGTAGATATACTTCGCCAACGCTCTCGCCCCTATCTTTTCTCTAATACCCTGGCGCCCGCTATCGTTGGCGCCTCTATAAAGGTATTGGATCTCCTGACAGCCTCTACCAGTCTAAGAGATAAATTAGAAGACAATACCCGCTTCTTTAGAAAAGAAATGAAGGCAGCTGGTTTTGACATTATTCCCGGTGAGCACGCTATTGTACCAGTCATGTTATACGACGCTAAACTGTCGCAGAAATTCGCCAATAAACTGCTCGAAGAAGGTATATACGTCATTGGCTTTTTCTACCCTGTAGTACCCAAAGAAAAGGCTCGTATACGCGTACAGTTATCCGCCGCTCACGAAAGAGCGCACCTTGAAAAAGCCGTGGCGGCTTTTACTAAAGTGGGTAAGGAATTGGGAGTTATTTGATATTCATACATTTAATCCTACAAAGGTCATCTGGAATCATCCAGGTGACCTTTTTTATTTTCTTAGCTCTGAAAATTTACTTTTGTAGCTTTTTACATTTAATTATCCTATATTTGACATTAAGCCCCCCATTATTTAAAGAATTATTACCCTTTCCTACTAATTTGAAGTCTACAAAACTGGTAGCCTCTCTTATCTAAAGTATACACTTTAGGCTATTCATTCATGTAATAATTCTAATGTTATGTTTAGAGAGGAACCATCGTACATGGCCCTGGTATTTTTATGCCTGGCTATCTTTAGCTACCGTAGTCTGGAAGCACAAGAGAAGACTATTTATTGCGGATCTGATGCTTATCTGCAGCATCAACAATCTGTAGATCCCAACCTGGACCGAACTTTAAATGAGGTCGCGGTGCAGACGCGTCTCGCCACCTCCACGGTGGAACTCCGGAGTAGAGATACCATCGTCATTCCCGTTATTTTTCACATTATTTACCAAAATGAACTCGACAACCTGTCGCTAGCCTTAATTGAATCGCAATTGGAGGCTTTAAATCAGGACTTTCTGGGCTTAGACCCAAGTCGGGATATGCAGCAGTACCCTCAAATTGCCACCCCGTATATAAAGTTTATATTTGCACCATACGATCCCAATGGAAAGCCCAGCACCGGTATTATTCGAAAAAAGACCGATCAGTCCTCTTTTACCAGAAGGGGGGACGCCATTAAATTTGATGAAACAGGAGGCTCTGATGCCTGGCCCCGTACAGATTACCTCAATATTTGGGTAGGCGTAATGGAGGGGGGCTACCTGGGGTATGCGCAGTTTCCGGGAGGAGGTAAAGCGGCCACCGATGGAATCGTCATCAATACCAGGTATTTTGGACGCAGGTCCGGCACCAGCCTGGGTCGGACTGCTGTTCATGAGGTGGGACACTGGCTCAACTTGCAGCATATTTGGGGAAGAGGTTGTCAGGAAGATGATGGTGTGGCCGACACCCCCAATGCAGAATACCCTGGCTATGGCTGTCCGCAGGAAAGAGAAACCTGTGGGAATCGCGATATGATCGGTAATCTGATGGATCTTTCTGACGACAATTGTATGAATTTGTTCACCCAGGGACAAGTAGATCGTATGCGGGCTCAGTTTGCCCCCGGAGGCTTTCGCGAATCCTTGTTGTACTCCATTGGTATACATCCGAAAGAAGAAGAATGTAATGGTTGTGAGGGTAATCCCCCACCGGAAGTCACCTGTCCCGCTCCACAGAATTTGAGTTTTTTTATTCAGAACGGCTATTTTAAAGCTTCCTGGGAAGGGATGGCAGAGAATTACGTTTTCCAACTGAAGCTACCTTTTATGAATCAATGGATTGAACTTTCCCGTTCGGGAAAAGACATTGCAGGATATCTTTCCGGATTTACTGCCTTTGAAGCTCGTGTAAGAAGCGTTTGCGGATCGGAAAAGAGCGATTGGGCTTTTTTCCAGACTTCTTCATCTGATCGTAAGTCTCCCTACCCTACCGGATCAACATTCACGGTACGTCCAAATCCGGTTGGAGACATCGCCCAAATTGAATGGATGCCAATAGATTTTCATTACATCAGGGGAGAGACTACTCTGCGCGAAATTGGAAAACACACCTACCTCAGCCTTTATAACACAAATGGAGTCCGGGTTTATCATCAAGCCTGCCAGGATGAGCAGAGCGCTTCTGTAAACGTGCAAGGTTGGTCTGCAGGTCTGTATTTTGTTCTACTGACGGATGAGCAGGGTTATCCGATTCACCGCGCCAAGCTGATGGTGCATTAGAGAATAACCTAACTTAATTCTTCCTTACGGAAAAGGAGGCGGATGAGCCCCAGGGCTACAATAATGAGTAAGAAAAGGGCGGGAAATCCACCCAGCACAGAAATAATACGAATACCATCCACTCCGGCTTTGGTAACCATGATCCAGGCGACCAGGCCAATCAGGATGCCCCAAATCAATTTAATGGACAGCGGGGCCTCCGGATTATCCGGAGAAATGCCAACGGTGCAAATACCACTCATGGCGGATGTATTAGAATCAGCGGCGGTAACGTAAGACACAAATACAATAAACAGAAATATGATACTCATAATACTACCCAGGGGTAAATCTGCCAAGATGGTAAAAATCACATTTTGTTCTCCGTAGTCGACCAGTACTTCGTACAGTTGCCCGCCGGAAGCCTGGTCCAAATGCATGGAAGCACCACCAAAAATCACCATCCAAAGCCCACCGAAAAGGGCAGGCAATAATAAATTGAACTGAATATACTCCCGAACCGTATAGCCCAGAGAAAGCCGACCTAAAAAAAGCGCGGTAATGGGTGCCCAGGCCAACCAGTTGGCCCAGTAGAAGATAGTCCAGCTGTTTTCCCAGGAGGTATCGATTCCAGGATCAATACTCAGACTACGTGGGATGAAATTCAGGATAAACGCTTTAAGGCCTGTCCAGCCTAATTGAAACATTTCCAGCGTTGGACCTACCACCATAATAAATAATGCCAGACCAATAAATGCCTTGATATTGATGTCCGAAAGAATACGAATGCCCTTCATCAAACCACTAGCTGCGGAAATAATGAAAGTCAACACGATAAATAGACCAATGCCCCCTAAAAGTAATGTAGATTCCGGGATGCCCAGGACTATATTCATTCCACCCATCAGGGTTAACATTCCCGTACCCAAAGAGGCGGCCATGCCCGCGACCAGTCCATATAGACAGATCATGTCGACAAGCTTCCCCACTCTACCGTGTGCCCTTTCCCCGAAAAGGGGATAAAACAAAGCGCTCAAACTAAAAGGCTGCTTTAGGTTGTAATAAGTCAACGCAAACAGCAGCCCGGCGATAGTATATATACCATAAGGTGTCAAAGTCCAGTGTAAGAACAAGGTAGACATGGAGAATTGAGCAGCGGCTTCAGCTCCTGGTTCTAAGCCAAGCCCCGATGGCGGGGCATTGAGATGATAAAGTGGTTCTGCTGGGCCCCAGAATAAAATTCCCGTTGCGATAGTCGTACACAGCGTAATGGCGAACCACCGCCATTTGCTAAGAAGTGGCTTGCTATCCTTACCCCCGATTCGTATTTTAGCAATTGGTGAGAAGTAAACGACCAACAGGATGAGTAAAAAAGAAAAAATAGACCAGGAAAAAAGCCCTCCAAAATTAAGAAGTACCCAGTTATTAGCAGTCTGGACAGTACTAAGGAAAGACTCTGGTGCATAGATACTATAAGCTACCGTTCCCAACAAGATAAGCAGGGGCGGAAAAAATACCAGCTTGTTAAGGCTTTTTATCATTCTCCGATTTTAGCCAGCTTCATCACCCTTTCTCTACCTTTATCCATCATTTTTATGTGCAGGCTATCGGCGTCTAGCTGTAGTATTTCTACACTTTTCTCCAGGGGATTAGCCTTTAAAGTGTCTTCGGTAAAGAGGTATTTTGTCTGGATATAAAAATTACCTGCTTCGCGGTAATTTAAAGTACTTTGATAAGTATAGGTTTTGTCTTCCTGATCAAAGGTGAACTTCAGGTCAGTTGGATCAACCGATACAGAATCGCCCTGTTCCAGGAGCACAGCCCCCTGCCATTGACCGTCAATCAGATTCATTTTGCGTTGATTGGTATCGCAAGAAAAAAAGCTAAAGAAAACAAGACTAAATAAGATGTAACGTAATATCATTGGTTATAAAATTAGAATAGCGTTTGTTATATTTCTAAAACAAACGCTATTCATTTATGTTCCCCCTAACAGGCTAGCTCAAACCCACCTGGGCCAGGTAGACAATGGCTCCGGCGATAAAGCCGACGAAAGCCAACCAGGATATTTTACGGAAGTACCAGATAAAATCAATTCTTTCCATTCCCATAGCGGCTACACCAGCGGCAGAACCAATGATGAGCATACTACCACCCGTACCGGCTGCGTAGGCAATAAAGTGCCAGAGTTTAGCATCCATTGCGGCATCGTACATACCCATGGAAGCAGCGACCAGCGGTACATTATCAATGATAGCAGAACCTACCCCTAATAACATCACCACGATATCCTGACTTGGAATGGCCTGATCCAATTGTTCGGCCACGTAACGTAGCGTACCCACGCCACCTACTACCAGTGATTCCAGGGCAGCAACCGCCATTAAGATTCCCAGAAAGAAGAGAATACTCGACATCTCAATTCTGGATAAAGCCTTATGGGCAGAATACATTGCTCTTCTTTCATCATCGAAATCTTCCTCCGGATGGATATACTCAGAAACCAGCCATACGACCCCCAAACTGAGCATCATTCCCAGGTAAGGAGGTAAATGCGTAACGGTCTTGAAAATCGGAACAAATACGATCATACCCAGCCCCAGGAATAACATCGTGCGGCTACTGAGTAATCTTCTGGATTCTTTGGCCTGATCTACCTGATCGACCACCACTTCTCCCTTAAAGGGTTTAAGGAAAGAAGCAATAAAAGTAGGCACCACGAAGCAAACAATAGAAGGAAGCAATAAATTGGTGACCAGCCCTCCCGTGGATACTTTCTTACCGATCCAGAGCATGGTGGTAGTAACATCGCCAATTGGCGACCAGGCACCTCCGGCATTAGCCGCAACGACCACTAAACTGGCAAACCAGAGTCTTTCTTCTCTGGTATGAATAATTTTGCGCAAGAGCGTAACCAAAACGATGGTAGCCGTCAGGTTATCGATAATCGCGGAAAGTACAAATGCCAGGATACCAATGATCCATAGCAATATTTTCTTTTTGCGGGTTTTCACCCAGCTCTTCAAAACATCGAAACCCCGGTGTAAATCAATGATCTCCACGATGGTCATAGCGCCGATCAGGAAGACGAGAATTTCAGCGGTTTTACCCAGGTGATGTAGCAAAGCATTCGTAAAACCTTCTTCGGCCTCGAGGTGTTCTGCCCCTGTTGGATGGCCAAACATGTTATAAACGTGTCCGTGGGTATCAATAACTTCTAAAATACCGTTATTAAAACCCAGAGCTAATAATGCCCAACAGACTGCCCCCATAATCAGGGCGGGAACTGTCTTGTCCAATTCTAGTGGGTGCTCCAGGACAATCACGGCATATCCGAGAATAAATACGAGGATAATCGCTGCAAACATAGTAGTGATTTAGATTTTAGTTTGTGTACGAGCGTAAAAATATGATTTTATTTAAGTCTATTGGCTATTTTAAGATAGAAGTTGTTTAAAAACTCCTCACTGAGCCCTTGGCAACACATTGAAAGCCAATACGGCAGCTCTTTTTTCCCTTCGTCTGCCTGAGGCGGATGGCTACGAGAAAAAAAGTAGCCTTGTCTTGACTTTCAAGCCGTTACCAATCATCTCACCAGTAATTCTTAGACAACTTCATACAAAATAATCTAGCCGCAGGGCAAAGCAAGTTAAAAAACCTTTATTCACAAAGCAGAGCCACCAATAAAAAAATATTTACCCCTGCAATTGGGTGCTCCGGAAAATATAGCCTATTTTTGCGGTTTGAAAAGCGGCGTTATGGTAAAAATTGATCAATTAAATCTCGGTGAATTCCCCTTACTCCTGGCTCCTATGGAAGATGTCAGCGATCCTCCCTTTCGTGCGCTATGCAAAGAGCAGGGAGCAGATATGATGTACACGGAGTTTATCTCTGTGGAAGGTCTGATCAGGGATGCCTCCAAAAGTGTGCAAAAATTAGATATTTACGATTACGAGCGGCCCGTTGGCATCCAAATTTTTGGTGCTGAAATTGACTCTATGACACGGGCGGCAGAAATCGTGGAGGAAGCCCAACCCGAAGTACTCGACATCAATTTTGGCTGTCCGGTCAAAAAGGTAGTTTGCAAAATGGCCGGAGCGGGCATCCTGCAGGATATTGATCGGATGGTGAGCCTTACGGATCACATCGTCAAATCCACCAATCTACCCGTCACGGTCAAAACCCGGTTGGGTTGGGACGACAATACCAAATACATTGAGGAAGTAGCCGAACGCCTGCAAGACGTGGGCATCAAGGCATTATCTATTCACGGGCGCACCCGCAAACAGATGTACAAGGGAGAGGCCGACTGGACTCTGATTGGGAAGATCAAAGAAAACCCAAGAATCCACATCCCCATTTTCGGTAACGGTGATATTGATAGCCCACAAAAAGCCATGGAATACCGCAATCGCTACGGCGTAGACGGTATCATGATTGGCCGCGCCAGTATCGGTTACCCCTGGATCTTCCGGGATATTAAGCACTATTTCGCCACCGGCGAGCTCTTACCCGCTCCCGATATTCACGAACGGGTAGCTGCCGTCAAACGCCATATCCAACATTCAATTGAATGGAAAGGAGAAAAACTGGGCGTGTTAGAGATGCGCCGCCACTACACCAATTACTTCCGCGGTTATCCACACATTAAAGCCTTCCGGCAAAAACTAGTGACCGAGCACGATCCCTCTATTTTATTCGAAGTACTGGATTCGATTGAGGAGCGATATGCCGATTTCGAACTGGTTTCTTGATTAAAATTTAAAACAGTAACACTTGGTTTTTAATATACAAGTACACGAACGCGCTATCCTTAAATTAATTGGAGATGTAGCCGAAGATTTAGGCTACCCTACTTATGTGGTAGGGGGATACGTCCGTGATCGCTTGCTCGGCCGGGCCTCCAAAGATATTGATATCGTTTGTGTAGGCAGTGGCATCAACCTGGCACAAGAGGTCGCCAGTCGACTTCATCCCATCCCCCGGGTTGCCGTTTATAAGCGCTTTGGAACAGCCATGCTAAAACATAAAGATTTAGAAATCGAATTCGTGGGGGCACGCAAAGAATCCTACCGAAAGGACTCTCGCAAACCCAGTGTGGAAGAAGGTAGCCTGGAAGACGATCAAAACCGTCGCGATTTCACGATTAATGCGCTGGCCGTTAGCTTAAATCAAAATGACTTTGGCAATATCATCGATCCCTTTGGTGGCTTACGCCATTTGGAAGAGAAACTTATCAAAACGCCATTAGAGCCTAAAAAGACTTTCTCGGATGATCCCCTGCGTATGATGCGAGCGATCCGTTTCGCTAGTCAACTCGATTTTCATATTCACCCGAAAACGCTCAAGGCCATAGAGGAAGAAAAAAACAGGATCCATATTGTCTCCAAAGAGCGCATTGCCATCGAACTCAATAAAATTGTCCTCAGCCCGGTACCATCGGTTGGTTTTAAACTGCTGTTTAAGACGGGATTACTACAACATATTTTTCCCGAAATGGCCAATCTGCAAGGGATTGAGACCCGCAAAGGTAAAGCACACAAGGACAATTTTTACCACACTCTGGAAGTGCTGGATAATATCAGTCAGGATACCAGTAAGCTCTGGCTTCGTTGGGCAGCCATCATGCACGATATTGCCAAGCCTGCCACCAAACGATTTGATCCCAAACACGGTTGGACTTTTCACGGACACGAAGCACTTGGTGCCCACATGACACCGAAGATCTTTCGAAAGCTGCGGCTACCCATGGATCAAAAAATGAAGTACGTCCAAAAGCTGGTACGCCTGCACCTACGCCCCATTGCCCTCACTAAGGAGGAAATCACTGATTCTGCCGTACGCCGTCTACTCTTCGAAGCCGGGGATGACATTGATGATCTGATGTTGCTTTGTCAGGCAGATATTACTTCTAAAAATCCACGAAAAGTACAGCGCTACCTCAGTAATTACAAAAACCTAGAAGAAAAGATCAAAGAGGTAGAGGAAAAAGACCAACTGCGCAACTGGCAGCCCCCCATCAGTGGAGAACTCATTATGGAAACCTTTGGTATTGATCCTTCCCGGACGGTGGGCAACATAAAAGATAGTATCAGAGAAGCGATTCTTGATGGTGATATCCCCAACGACTACGATGCTGCTTACCAGCTCATGTTAGACAAGGGAAAAGAATTGGGGCTAAGCCCCAAGAATTAAGAGTAAGTCTTTTGTTTAGCCGCAGCTCTATATTTAGCCAGGTATACTTCATAGTCGTCTGGCTTCTCTCTTTTCCAACGCCGGTGCGTCCATAACCAATATTCGGGTTCCTGAATGATTTGTTTCTCCAGTGCACGCACATGTTTTTCTGTAATAACCCCGTAATCTTCCTCCCGTGGCTCGTCCGAAATGAGTTTGAATTCTACTTCGTAGTAACCTCTTTTCACCTTTTTGATATCACAAAACACCACGACCTGATCGTAATCTTTGGCGTATTTTTCTGCCCCAAAAAAGACTGGAGTATCCTGATTAAGAAAGGTCATCCAGTAGGCTCGATAAGGATCAGAGGGTGCCTGGTCGGTGCCAAAAAAAGTAGCAATATTTTCCTCCATGATTCGCCTAAAAAAGTCTCCAAGGTTTTTTTTGGATACGAGCTCCATACCGTATTGGCTACGCATATCGGCCATTTTCTTGTCCCAATACGGATTTTTAAGGGGATGATAAATCCCGAACGACTGGTGCTCTATCTGCAGCTCTACCGCCAATACAAAGAGTTCCCAATTGCAGTAGTGTCCGGCCAACATAAAAATACTTTTATCCTCTTTTGCGTAGGCATTCACCAGTTCAGGGTTAAGCACCCGGCAGCGGGCCAAAACATCCTTCTTAGAGATGGAAAATTGCTTGATTACTTCTACAATAAGATCAAAAAAATGACTGTAAAAAGCCCTTTCGACCGCCAGATGCTCCTTCGCCGTTTTATCGGGAAAAGAATTTCGTATGTTTTTTGACACTACCTTACGACGGTAACCCACCAGGCGATATACCAACCAATATAAACCATCGCTAATAGCATACAACCAGCCATAAGGCAAGCGCGATAGTGGTTTGACAAAAAGATAGAAAACAAGATTATTCATAATCCAAACTTGTAATGACAAAGATAAGTAATACCGGACGGAGGTAAGGCTAAAAGAGAGGAAAAAAGAACCACACAAGCATCAAGAAGGTTAATTGACCCTCGATAATAACATGGATAAGGCCGCTGGAATGGTTCAGTAATCCCCTTGTCTCCGAAGAGAGTCCCGAATGAATTCGGGATTGAGGCCCGCCCTAGTCACTCCAAGTCGTACCCTAATTTAATAAAAATGTAGAGTCCAAACACATAGGATACTTGCGTGGTATATCTTTAACAGCACTTCAACTGTCGAATTCAAATGTACCAAAAAAATATGGTCCCTGTCAAGTTATTCTCCCTCTTTTAACTGTATTATTAAAGACACTACGTGAGAGTATAAATTATCGGTAGCCCCCGAATCGCTAAAAGCATAATCCAGTTGTACCGCATTAAATTGTAGTCCTAAGCCCACCGAAGGTCGCATCGCCAGACGAGTATTTCCACTAAAATCGGGGACTTCCTGAAATTGATTCAGACCAAAACGAAGAAATACGAACCGCTGGTAATCCAGCTCTAGTCCCACCGCAGGATCCAGGCTTAAAGTTTCGCCGGATACCAACGTATTCCGTGGTCCGTCGGTGGTCAAGATCGCATCCACTTCTGGTCGAATCCCTATTTTACCCGATTGAAACTTCCGGCTTATCCCCAGTGTCAGCGAAGGGTTTGTCACTTCCACGCTGTTAATGGGTACTTCATTATTAGTTAGTTCCAAGACTTCCTTCTCTTCCTCTGAAAAAGCAAAAGACCAGCCATTAAAAGTCGAGGGAATATCGCGTAATACCAGGCCGAATGCCCAGTTTTTTTGACGATACTGCATACCCAGATCCAGCCCAAAGCCCCAGGAAGTGGCAAACGGCCCAATTCGACGGTGAATCACTTTTATATTCCCGCCGATCGACAGCTGACCACTCTGTACAGGAATATCCTGTGCATAGGACAATAAAAAAGCATAATCGGCGGCAGAAAAGGTGGTCAGATTATCAAAATTAACCGTTCCATCTGCTTCGTAAAGACTTAGCGTATTAGGAATATTATCGATGCCAAAACGCAACATACTGAGGGCCAGGTGCCTCTTTTTTTCCGCAAAGGGCATGGTAAAGCCCAGGTAATCGTACTGTCCAACGCCGGCAAACCATTCGTTGTGCATCGCTCCCAGCTCTATTCCCTTGAAATCTTTCCGAGCGGCCAGCCCCGCCGGATTCCAAACCCCGGCGGTAACATCCGCGATATTAGCCACGACCGCATTCCCCATGGCCTGAGCCCTGGCACCAACCCCAATTTGTAGAAATTCATTACTGTATTTTGCCTGGGCAAAAAGACCGAGAGGGATAAACAAAAAAAGTACACCCATCGCGAAGCTGCGTATCATCCATTTGATTTTTGTCAAATATAAAACGCCACATCGGAAAGATAGGTATACTTTTATCGATTTAGATAACTTAAGTCCTCTGGCCTACAATTGTTAGGGAGGGATTTATTTCAGTATAATGTATAGGGAATAGATTAATCCCGGAATAAAGAATATGATCGTCAAAATTAAGGAAATCCAAAACTCTCCCTTTATACCACGGTCAACGGCTACTCCGACGGGAGGTAAAAAGATCGTGATCAGAACTAAAAGTAATTTATTGGTTTTTTGAGTTGAATCGAGGTTAGACATAATGTTTTGCTTTATAACGGCCAGTCCCGGTCTGTGTTCGAAGGAGTAGCTGGTCTTCACGGGGCAGTCTTCCATCGATAAATCGGCTTTAGCTTCTTTTAGGTGTAAACCAAAGGCGCCATTTTCCTATTTCTTCTTTATCGGAATTCTTATTACATTATGGATCAAATTTTATACCAATGAAATACTCCGCCTTATTCCTTATCTGTTCCTTATTCTTTATTCAACCAAACTTTGCACAGGATCGCATCACCGGCACGGTGGAAGCCACCCGCTCCGAAGTTATTGCGGCAAACGGTATGGCCGCTACCTCACAACCCCTGGCCACCCAGGTGGCCCTGGATATCCTCAAAAAGGGGGGCAGCGCCATTGACGCCGCCATCGCGGCTAATGCGATGACCGGATTGGTCGAACCCACCGGGTCCGGGATTGGAGGAGATCTATTTGCGATTGTCTGGGACGCAAAATCCGAGGAATTATACGGCTTAAATGCTAGTGGCCGTTCTCCCAAATCGCTGAGTTTGGCCTGGTTTAAAGAAAACGACCACGATAAGATTCCTTCCCACGGGCCGCTTCCCGTCAGTGTACCTGGTGCCGTAGACGGCTGGTTCGAACTGCACAAAAAATTTGGTAAGCTCCCCATGGAAGAGATTTTGGCACCGGCTATCGAATATGCTGAAAATGGTTTTCCAGTCAGTGAACTGATCGCCTGGTATATGAATCGCTCGGTACCCTTTTATGCTGAACAGGGCTTTCCAAACGTAAAGGAGACCTATACCGTGGATGGTGAGCATCCTCCTAAAAAAGGACAAATTTTCAAAAATCCACGCCTGGCCAATACCTACCGTGCCATTGCCAAGGGCGGACGGGATGCTTTTTACAAGGGAGATATCGCGCGTACCATTGGTGCGTTTATTGAATCCCAGGGAGGCTTTTTGAGTTACGAAGACCTGGCCAGCCATCAATCCGAATGGGTGGAACCCGCCAGCACCAATTACCGGGGTTACGATGTCTGGGAATTACCGCCCAACGGACAGGGAATAGCTGCTTTGCAAATGCTTAACATCCTGGAACAGTACGATTTTTCCGAGATTCCATTCGGTAGTGCAGAGCATATTCACCTCTTCACAGAAGCCAAAAAACTGGTCTTCGAAGATCGGGCTAAATACTACGCCGACATGGACTTTGCCAATGTTCCCGTAGCAACTCTTATCTCAAAGGAATATGCCGAAAAAAGAAAAGCAGAGCTCAACGAAAGCGAGGCCAGTGAATACGATGCGGGAGAGATTAGCGCGGGAGAAACGATCTACCTTACCGTTGCTGATAAAGACGGAAATATGATTTCGTTGATCCAAAGTAATTACCGGGGTATGGGCTCGGGTATGGTGCCCGGCGATCTGGGTTTTATGCTACAGGATCGCGGTGAATTATTCACCCTGGAAGAAGGGAAAAGCAATACTTTTGAGCCCGGAAAACGTCCTTTTCATACCATCATTCCCGCCTTTGTAACCAAAGACGGAGAGCCCTTTATGGCTTTTGGTGTCATGGGTGGAGACTTTCAGCCCATGGGCCACACCCAAATTATTATGAACATGGTAGATTTTGGTATGAACCTGCAGGAGGCCGGAGACGCCCCCCGTATTAGCCACAGTGGTGGTTCAGCGCCCACCGGTGGTAATCGGGGGCGGGGTTACATTTCCCTGGAAGCGGGCCTGATGCAAGATTATCAAATGGTACGTCGACTGATGGATCTGGGGCATACCGTTCGCTATTCCCGCGGAATTTACGGCGGATACCAGGCTATTATGTGGGATCCAGTTAACAAAGTATACTACGGAGCCTCCGAGTCGCGTAAAGACGGACAGGCAGCCGGTTATTAAGTAAGTAGTCTAAAATCAGTTCATGCAGGTAATTGACTTACACTTTCAGGGCATACCGAATGCTATAGCTGCTTATCTGGTAGAAACAGATGCCGGCCCGATTCTTATTGAAACGGGTCCGCATTCTACCCTGCCCCGGCTAGAAACTGAACTAAGCAAATTGGGCTACGTCCTGGAGGATATCCAACACGTTTTTCTTACCCATATCCATTTAGATCACGCGGGGGCAGCCTGGGCTTTCGCCCAAAAAGGAGCAAGCATTTATGTACATCCGGTGGGTTTACCCCACCTGGAAAACCCTGATAAACTGATGGCTTCCGCAAGGCGGATCTATAAAAACGACATGGACCGTCTTTGGGGACAAATGAAAGCTATTCCCACTGCTCAACTGAAAGCGGTAGAACACGAAGCAAGATTTCAAATTGGAAATAAAAGCTTACGTGCCTTACATACTCCTGGCCATGCCAGTCACCACATTGCCTGGGTCATAGACGGACAGATTATTGCCGGAGATGTTGCGGGAGTGAGAATGGGGGATGGACCCGTTGTTCCTCCCTGTCCACCACCAGATATTAATGTTGAAGATTGGGAACGCTCTATTCAGATTCTTTTGGCGGAAGCTCCAGAGCAACTCTTACTCACTCATTTTGGAGCAGTTCGTGATATTGAAACGCATCTGGAGGCCTTAAAAGTAGAGTTACGAGCCTGGGCAAACTGGATCAAACCCCATTATCTTCAGGGGAATACACCCAAAGAAGTAACGCCTGCTTTTCAGGCTTTTATTCAGGAAAGATTAGTAAGGAAAGGCGTTTCGGAAAAGGGCTTGCAACAATACGAAATAGCCAACCCTTCCTGGATGAGTGTAGCCGGATTAATGCGATACTGGCATAAAAAAAACCAGGATCGGTAAGGCAGTACTAGCCGCCCGGCAGCGTTTTACGAAGAATTTTGGTTGCCGTTTCTAAGATATGAACATCCGGTAGACGAACTTGATCTTTGTCTGCTTTGTCTAACTTAGGCTGACTCAAAACAGGTGTATTATAGGTAGCTCTGTTCAGGTTTAGATAAGCCAGTGCACTAATGCTGGCTACCAGCAACAGGCTCAAAAGGAATAATCTTGATTTACTTTCTTTCATTTGTACATTGTTTCTTTTCAGAAAGTAACTTAAAGATAAGTTAATTTCTATCAATACTCAAGTCGGGTTCGACCAGCCCACCTATAATTTCGATGAACTATTACCAAAGACGAGGTCAAAATTCAAATGGTTGCAAATTTTAGTACTTTTTTTAAAAAAAACACTATCCGCCGGGAATCGCATCAATTAATTCGCGGGTATAAGGGTGGGCTGCTTGCTCATATATCGACCGGGTATCTGACAATTCCACAATTTCTCCCTTGCGCATCACCGCAATGCGATCGCTTATGAATTGGACCACCGCCAAATCGTGACTGATGAACAAATAAGTCAGCTTGTTTTGCTCCTGAATATCTTTGAGTAGGTTGAGCACGATGGCCTGTACAGACACATCGAGGGCCGAAACCACTTCATCACAAATAATAAACTGGGGATCTACGGATAAAGCCCGGGCGATGGAAATGCGCTGCCGCTGCCCGCCGGAGAATTGATGGGGGTATTTCCTGTAGTCATCCGCTTCCAGGCCTACCGTTTCTAATAAAGCCACAGCTTTGTCTTTTCGCTGCGCCGAACTGGACGCAATCTGATGCACCGCCATTGGCTCAGTAATGGCTTCCCCCACTGGCATACGCGGATTGAGCGAGCTGTAAGGATCCTGAAAAATAATTTGTACTTTTCGGTAAAAGTCTCGATTATTTACGAGCTCCTCGTAGGGCAGTCCCTCCAGAAATAAGGTGCCCTGATTGGGCTTGATGAGACGAGCGATCGTTTTTGCCAAGGTAGATTTCCCACAACCAGATTCCCCCACCAGTCCCAGGGTTTCTCCCTTTTCAATATCAAAACTGACACCGTTTACGGCGCGAAGTCCCGGCTGGGTAGCAGACCACCAATTTTTTTTATGGCCGTACTCTACAACGAGGTCCTGAACCGATAAAAAATGACCGGAATTTTCCTTTTGGGTAGTAACAGAAATGATATCTTGCTTTTGTGGGGATGAGTCTTCAGATAAAAACTCCTGCATAGTCGGCAGCCGATGATAATGTTTTCCCAGTTGCGGCTTGCAGGCAACAAGCCCCCTGGTGTAGGGATGCCGGGGATTCGCAAAGACTTCCCGCGTAGGTCCTGATTCAACTAATCGTCCCTTTTGCATTACTAATACGCGATCGGCAACTTCTGCCACTACGGCCAGATCGTGAGAAATAAAAAGCAGGCTCAGGCTTTCCTCCGTTTTGAGCTTCTGTAACAGCTCAAGGATTTTCTGCTGTACCGTAACATCCAGAGCAGTGGTTGGCTCATCGGCAATCAGTAACTGAGGCTGACCACAGAGGGCCATAGCTAATAAAATCCTTTGTTTTTGTCCACCGGACAGTTGATGGGGATAAGCCTCGTAGATCCGCCTGGTGTCTTGTAGCCCGACCTTTACCATCCAGGCAAGGGTTTGGTCCTTTGCCGCTTTAGTATATAATTTATGATGTAGAGAAATAGCTTCCTGAATCTGTGGCCCACAGCGGAAAACGGGATTAAGGGCAGTCATCGGTTCCTGGAAAATCATGCCGATTTGCGCACCCCGAACACCTCGCATCGCCTCGGGCGACTGTTGCCATAAATCATCCCGAATCGGATTAAAATAAAGCCTTCCGGATTCCTTCTCGGCGGCCTCCGGTAATAAATCCATAATGGATAGCGCCGTCAGGGACTTTCCCGATCCCGACTCACCAACAATACCGAGTGTTTCTCCGGGAAACAACTGAAAACTCAGCGAATCGATGACTTTTTTCTCCAGCCCTTCTTGTGAAAAACGGATCGTCAGTTGATCTACGCTAAGCAATGGTTTATTCGTGTCCATTCATGCTAAGTTCAATGCTTTCGGGACCAATGTCTATCTGCAGATGCGGAGAATTCTTTAGCCACTTATTAAAGGTTTTACCAAAGAACTCTTGTCGCCAGCCCTTCTTAAAGACTACATCGGCGTGCGACACATCCTCCTTGATTAACTTTAAATCGGCTCTGGGAAAAGCCAGCGAGACATCAATCCCCTCGTCCAGACATTTGTATTTGATCACGGAATACAAGATTTCATAGAGTAAATCTTTCTGGGGATCATCCCGGTTATGGTGCTTTATGGTATTCAACACCGCCAATTCTTCGTCGGAAGGTGATTTGTGATACAGGGACTCAAAATTAGACCAATGCCGCTCTACGATTTTATCCGGCAAGCGTCGGTTTCCCTTCAAGGCCTTTTTACCAGAACGGATACCCCGGGCAATATGACCAATCATCTTGGAGGGAAGGATCATTTCTTTTGAGTAATTTTTTCGCTCCGCCTCCTCCCTGCGCCAGCTATAAAGCCGCAATAAAAAGACTTTCTCCTGTTTATTCGCCTT
Source organism: Saprospiraceae bacterium (assembly GCA_035268885.1). Lineage (GTDB taxonomy): Bacteria > Bacteroidota > Bacteroidia > Chitinophagales > Saprospiraceae > DATFKA01. The sequence continues at coordinate 12,323 of DATFKA010000039.1, read as the reverse complement.
GCGCATCAAATTGCTTTTTAAGGCTTCTTCATGAGGATCCTTTTCATACCGGGCACCGTCTTCCAGTGCTTCGAACTCTTCCCTGGCCCAGCTAAAACGTCCCTCTTTTTCCAGGCGCGTTTTCATATTTTGCCATAAGTCATACAGCGGCAATACGTCATTGAGCGCATAGCTGATTTGTTGTTTACTCAGGGGGCGCGCTTCCCAATTGGTTACTGTATAGCCTTTTTTGAGGGCTATATTAAGTTCACTGCTGACCAATTTCTGAAAAGAGACCGGATACTTATAGCCCAGAAAGCCCGCGGCAATTTGGGTATCAAAGGTATTGGTGGGCGTCATATCGTACTGACGACTCAACAAGCGGTAGTCATTTTCTCCCGCGTGGGTGATTTTGACAATATCAGGATCAGCCAAAAGGTCCAGGATTACATCTATATTATCGAGATTAATGGGGTCTACCACATAATTCCCGTGGATGGTTTTGATCTGGATAACACAGAGTAGAGTGAAATACCGCTTCTCTCCGACGAATTCTGTATCGAAGCACATCCAATCTATTCCATTATTTTCTTTTCCAAAAGCCTCCAGTGCTTCTGGTGTATCTATAAAAGTATAAGCTTCCATTTATCTTTATTTCTTTTTAGGCTAAAAGCCTGTAGTCTAGCCTAGTCAGGCAAAAGGGAAGATAAATATTTCATTAAAAATTTTACTATATCTTCCGGTAATTCCTCTAGTTTTTCAAATTCCTTTCATTTGACCTTGCACAGAAATTTTATTTACCCTACATTTGCAGTCCGGTGAGCGCACTTGGAGCAGCTCCCTCTAATCCCCCAGGTCGGAAACGAAGCAAGGGTACGAGGTTGAGCGCCCGTTGTGTGTCTCACCTTATTTTTTTTCTACACTAAAAGCGGCGAATCCGAAGGTATCGGATTCGCCGCTTTTAAGTTTTAATTCTTATTCGGCTGATGCATCAGGTAGGCCTTGAGGAAATCATCAATATTTCCATCCAGTACTGCATCCGTCTGACTGGTCTGATAATTAGACCGGTGATCCTTCACCCGACGGTCATCCAACACATAAGAACGTATTTGTGAGCCCCATTCGTTGGCCATCTTACCAGCTTCCACCTTATCTTTTTCAGCACGTTGCTCTTCCAATGCTTTTTCGTATAATTTTGACCGCAACATCTGCATGGCTTTCTCACGGTTCATGTGTTGAGAACGCTCTTCCTGACACTCCGCCACTAGGCCCGAGGGTAAGTGCCGCACCCGCACGGCTGATTCGGTCTTGTTCACGTGCTGTCCTCCGGCACCACTGGCCCGAAAGGTATCCCATTCCAGGTCGGCAGGGTTAATGTCAATCTCGATAGAATCATCTACCAGCGGATGAACAAAAACCGAAGCGAAAGAAGTCATTCGTTTTCCCTGAGCATTAAATGGACTGACCCGCACCAGACGGTGTACTCCGTTTTCACCCTTGAGCAAACCGTAGACAAAATCGCCCTTGATCTCCAATGAAACACTTTTGATACCGGCCACATCGCCATCTTGCAGATTGAGCTGGCTCAATTTGTAGCCAGACTTCTCGGCCCACATGACGTACATCCGCATGAGCATATCGGTCCAGTCGCAAGCTTCGGTGCCACCGGCTCCGGCGTTGATTTCCAGAATAGCACTTAATTCATCTTCAGGCTTATTTAAAGTAGAACGGAATTCCAGATCATCGACAATTTCGACCGCTTTTTGGTATTTCTCCTCTACTTCGGCCTCAGAGGCCTCCCCTTCTTTCTGAAACTCCAACAGTACTTCCAGGTCTTCTACTACCGTTTCAGTACTGCGGTAATTCTCGACCCACTGCTTATGCATCTTGAGTTCCTTCAGGATTTTTTCAGCCCGTTTGGGATCGTCCCAGAATTTGGGATCTAGTGATTGTTGTTCTTTATCTTCAATTTCTAATAAGCGTCGATCGACGTCAAAGATACCCCCTAAGGATAGCCAGACGATCTTGCAGCTCTTTTAACTGATCACTTGTCATGACTCTTTTTTTAAATGATTTGTCCAGGGTGTTCTGCTGAAAGTAAGAAAATCTTAGACAAAATCAATACAAAGAAGATTAAGGCCGGGCCTTAATCTTCTTTGTCGTTAGATAAAACTATTCATTAGCCGCTTAAACCTACTGCGGTTTCTGGGCATCATTCAATTCAACGTAGAAAACCAGCTCTGAGTTTCCGGGAATAGAAGGTGGTGCGCCCGCTTCTCCGTAGCCCAGTTCGGCTGGAATAAAAAAAGTAGCCCGTGAGCCGACTGGAATGGTGGTCAAACCTTCATCCCAACCTGGAATTACCTGACCGATACCTACCTGAAAGGCAAAAGGCATACCACGAGAGAAAGAATCGTCAAATCTGGATCCGTCTAATAAGGCACCGTAGTAATCTACGTACACGTAATCGGCACTATCGGGAACGACGCCCTCACCCTCTTCGTGAATGACGTATTTCAGGCCGCTATCCGTTGTTTGTATACCCTCCAGGGTGCCGGCTTCGTAGGCAGCAATGGTCTCATTGATCATCTCGCCAACTTCTGCCTGGCTAGCCTCCAACTCTTGGGGTTGCTTTAAATCTTCCAGCGTAAGATCGTAATACAAAGTATTAGAATTTTCGAAACCCTGTGGTCGTTGCTCCGCCGGTACCGTATCTAAAGGCACCATGATGGTCAGGCTATCTCCTACCGCCATCAGCATAAGTGCCTCTTCGATCGGATTTAATTGCCGTGGTGAATTCGGGTCCGGAACGGGTTGCGGCTGGGCGAAGGTAGCATCATAGTTAGACACTACGAGCTCTTCGTCGTTGCGCATACCATATCGGAAAAACGCGATTGCTCCGGGTTCTGCCTTGGGAGACGTATTATTCGGTGTATGCAGGATGTATTCGTAGCCACTTGGCAGCGTATCTTTCTCTACTGCTTCTTGCTGACAGGAAGTCATCGCAACTGCCGCAAGTAAAAATAAAAGAATGCGAAATTTCATAAATGATTAATTCAAATTAATTAAAAGGGTCAGCACTGTTGTCTGACCGCGGCAAAGATAACGAAGATAAACCGGAAAGCAGTATATATCATTCAGGACTTCGTAAAATTATGCCTTCTCCAGCTTTTCCTTGTATTCGGGTAGGATCTCCTTAAATTTGCGCACAGTCGGTCGCAGGCCGATGAAAGAAGCGCCACCGGAAGCGTTCTTGTGCCCGCCACCCCGGAAGTGTTTCTGCGCGATTTCCTGAACCGAGAAATCACCTTTAGAGCGTAGCGAAATCTTAACAATTGTTGGTTGCTCCATAATAAAAGCCGCTACTTTCACATTCTTAATCTTCAGCAAAAAATTGACAATGCCTTCGGTATCCCCCCGCTTAATTTCAAACTGCTTATAATCCGACTTGGTTAATACAATAATACCGGTATGGTATTCTTCCAGGATTTCCATGCGTTTATTTAGGCAATGGCCCAACAAACGCAGGTGCTTTTCTTTCATAGAATTGAAAATCAGATCCTGCAATTTGTAATCATCTACCCCCACCTCCAGTAAATGGGCGACAATCTTAAACAGCGTCGGCGAAGTACTAAATTTAAAGGAACCTGTATCCGTCAGAATACCGGTCATTAGACACTCTCCAATGATTTCGTCAATCTGTCCCCGCTGTCCCAACATATCAATGAAGCGAAAAACCAGTTCGCAGGTAGAACTGGCGGTGGTATCGGAGAGGATGAAATCCGGGAATGATTCCGGAAAGAGATGATGATCAATCATCACCTTCACGATATCGTCTTTTTCGATAAAAAGTTGCCCTAGTTTATCAATGCGATCTATCGCATTAAAGTCCAGGCAGAAAACCATGTCCTTCTTCTCAAAGAGGTCTTTTACTTCTTCGGGATCATCATCATAGACCAACATCTCCTGGATACCAACCATCCAGGACAGGTTCTCGGGGAAGTCGGAGGGTACGATCATCGTTACGGAGTGTCCCTGCCTTTTTAAGAAATGATACAATGCCAGACTGGAACCAATGGCGTCTCCATCCGGATTCCGGTGGGAAGTCAGTACGATGTCCTTGGGCATTTGTAATAAGCGCTGAAGTTCTTTTATGTTATCCATCAAATTCTCATCGAGGTCCAAACAAAACTCAAAAGTAAGCAAATATTCCTTTTTGTGAAAAGCATTGCGCATCCGACTGGCCCAGTCGTGTAATGCTACTGCAATAAAGCGAGAAAATATTTCGCTTTAAGCCCAATTGCTTCATAATTAACAAAAATATCACCTTGCATATTTACAAATCCTCCGAGGTTTAGTTACTTTTGCGCAAATTTAAAGAAACAAAAAAAGTAAAGTAATGGCTGGAAACAGAACATTCACCATGATTAAGCCAGATGCGGTAAAAGCCGGCAACATCGGTAACATCCTGGCAATGATTAACAAAGCAGGATTCCGCATCGTAGCAATGAAATATACCAAGCTGTCTCCCGAAAAAGCAGGAGAGTTCTACGAAGTACACAAAGAGCGTCCTTTCTACCAGGAGTTGGTCGACTTCATGTCTTCCGGTCCCATCGTAGCTGCGGCTCTGGAAAAAGATAATGCGGTAGCTGATTACCGTGAACTCATCGGCGCTACCAATCCAGAGGAAGCAGCAGAAGGAACCATCCGTGCGCTGTACGCCAGCAGTATTGGAGAAAATGCCGTACACGGTGCCGATTCAGATGAAAATGCGGAAATAGAAATTTCTTTCCATTTCGCGCAGACGGAACAGTTTTAATCTTTCGATCCCCCCAATCCTTAGTGGTTTTAGCAGAGATTAAAATACAGCGGAGAGTGGTTTTAGATCACTCTCCGCTTTTTTTATTCCCGCATCGCCTTGTAAACGTTGATCAGGCCGTTGGTCGAACTGTCGTGGCTCTTGACCACCTGCTCCCCTTCCAATTCGGGTAAAATCTTTTTAGCCAATTGCTTACCGAGTTCTACTCCCCACTGATCGAAACTAAAAATATTCCAGATCACGCCCTGAGTAAAGATCTTATGTTCGTACAGGGCAATGAGCTGCCCCAGAGTACGAGGGTCCATTTTTTTCACCAGAATAGAATTCGTCGGTCGATTTCCCTCAAAGACTTTAAAAGGCAGAATCTTTTCGATTTCTTCGGGGGAAGCCCCACCGGTGGCTAGTTCCTTGCGAACTTCTTCCGGCGTTTTGCCATTCATTAGCGCTTCGGTCTGTGCGAAGAAATTTGACAACAACTTCATATGGTGATCTCCAATCGGGTTATGACTGATGGCCGGCGCAATAAAATCGCAGGGAATCAGTTTGGTTCCCTGGTGGATAAGCTGATAGAAAGCGTGCTGTCCATTCGTACCGGGTTCTCCCCAGACAATGGGGCCCGTCTGATAGTTTACCCTTTTACCACTTCGATCTACGTACTTCCCATTACTCTCCATGTTTCCCTGCTGGAAATAGGCGGCAAAACGATGCAGGTATTGATCGTACGGTAAGATAGCCTCCGTCTCTGCTCCAAAGAAGTTATTATACCAGATACCTATCAGTGCCAGCAAAACCGGGGCGTTATTTTCCAGGGGCGCCGTTCTGAAATGTTCATCCATGGCGTGAAACCCGCCGAGTAATTCTTCAAATACCTCGAAGCCCACCGTACAGGCAATACTCAAGCCAATGGCCGAAGTCAGGGAATAACGACCGCCTACCCAGGACCAAAATTGAAACATATTTTCCGGAGCGATACCGAATTGCTTCACCCCTTCCAGGTTAGTAGACAGGGCAATAAAGTGCTTAGCTACCTGGGATTCATCGCCGGCCGCTTTGAGGAACCAATCTCTGGCCGTAAAGGCATTAGTCATGGTCTCCTGCGTCGTAAAAGATTTGGAGGCAATCATGAATAGCGTCTCTTCGGGATTTACTTTTTTGAGGGTCTCGGCAATATGGGTGCCATCGACATTAGAGACAAAATAGACTTGCATCCCTGGCTTCCAATAGGGTTTAAGTGCCTCCGTCACCATTACCGGCCCCAGATCGGAGCCGCCAATACCAATATTTACTATGTTTTTTATCGGTTTCCCGGTGTAACCCTTCCAGGTACCGTTCAGAATCCTTTCGGAAAAATCTTTCATCTGATCAAGTACGCCCTTCACCTTGGGCATGACATCCTCTCCCCCCACTTCAATGGAGCGTTCAGATTGATTGCGTAAAGCAATGTGTAATACCGCACGATTTTCAGTCTCGTTTATTTTAGCACCACTAAACATTTGTTGAATGCCCTCCTCCAGCTGACAGTCTCTGGCCAGGTCCAATAGCAGCTGCAAAGTCTTCTTACGGACCCGGTTCTTGGAATAGTCAATGAGTATATTTTCAAATCGCATAGAAAAATTACCGAAGCGCTCGGCATCTCCGGCGAAAAGGGATTTCATGGAGACCTCTTTCAGTTCCTCATAATGGGCTTTGAGTGCTTCCCAGGCTTTGGTTTGTGTAGGATTCTGTTTGTTGAGCATAGTTTGTATTTCTAGTTTGAATCTCTCAAATGTACGGATTTTGGTGCACTATTGTAAGTGGGGAACAAGACTCCGGTCTTAAAACCGATCTGTAATCTCAAATTGCTCGCTTGCCCTCCATAATTGGGGATGAGCAGAGTACCTTCCCAGAAAGTTTTAGCGGAAGCGGGAATCACCTCCCAGTCGATAGCCAGCGGATACCACTGAATATAATCCCGATCGTTGGTCAGGATGGCTACGATCTGAATGGGCAGATTACCCGTATTCGCCCGGACAATATGCGAATAGGGATTATCAATACTTATTTTTAGCGGCAGGCTTTCGCCTAAAACCAGGGTGTCGGGCAGTTCTACAATGGTCGCTTTTATATTCTGCGTTACCTGAAGACTATCCGCAAAGACCAGTGTGCCCTTAACCTCTCCTTCCATGCGCAGGGGTCTGCAAAAATCGCATTCTATACTCTTTTGTGCGCTGATCATGACGCGCTGATTGTGCAGGTCTTTGGCCCAGTCCCAAAGATCGTACTGGTTTTTCCGGTAGTACACATCGGTCAGCGCATAAGGTTTAGCCCCGGTGTAAAAGGCGTATTTAGAGGGCGCCCGGTAGGTATCAATAAATACTACGGGTAAGCCATCCGCTTCCTTTTCCATAATGAAACTCCGGTGCTTTTTATGAAAATCGGAGTCTACCCTATTTTGCGGAAGCACGATCAACAACCGGGCAATAAGCAGCACCGCAAAACTGGACCAGCACATTCGCCATAACCACTTGCGGCTGATTAGTGCTCTGTCTACCGACCGGTGTAAAAGTAGAATAGCCGGCAGAACGGCCAATACGGTCCATTGTGGCTCGGCGTGCCCTTTTGCCGTAAGGCCCAAAAAGAAAAAGAAAAATCCAAGAATCAAAAATTTCCAGGTGCGCTGAAAAATATTGGTACTACGGAAACGATATAAGGCCAGCACCAAAAACCCAACCACGAAGGGACTGAACACCAACAACTGATTAAATAAATAGGTAGTAGTGTACCGAAGGACGTAGCGATCGTTCCGTCCGGATAAATGGTAGGTAAAAGAGGGGAAATCATTGGCAAACTGCCAGTACAAATGGGGTAAAAAAAGCAGGCAGCCCCAAATGCTGGCCAGGTAAAACCGTGGATTCCTCAGAACCTTTACATGGGCCGCCAGCATAAACAAGATCCAAAGCACACCGTGGTATTTACTGTAAAGCAGCAGTGCCATACAGGTCCCCAGCAGCAGGGTATTACCCCAATCTGATTTCTCCAAAAATCGCCGATAAAGCCACAGGTAAAGAGCAGCAAAGAACAGTAAGGGTGCATCGGGAGTGGCAATGAAGCTGTAAACGTTCAGAAAGGGCATGGCCACTACTAAAGCAATGAGGAGCCAGGTACCAGAATAATTATTTTCTAGCCTAAGTAATTTCCAAAGAATAAAAAAAGTCCCCAGCGATAACAAAATCGGGAAAAAACGAATACCCAAAGCGCCGGGAATGAGCTGCCTACTAATATTGATCAATAAAGCGATCATGGGCGGATGATCAAAATACCCCCAATCCAGCTCCTGACTGTAAACCCAATAATAAGCCTCGTCCGGATCGAGTTCGGTCAGGCCCGCTTGTAGACCATTAAGCAATAGCCAGAGCAATAGGAAAGCAGAGAACAGACGCGTAGCAGCATTCATTTTGGTGGTATCAATTGGGCAGATAATAATCGCGAATCAATCCCTCTACTCGCTCGTAGGGAACTTCAAATTCGGTCACCCCCACTACGTAGGGGGCTATTTCATAGGTATTGTAGAATAACAAAAGCCCCCCTGGTGTCAAAGCAAATTGAGTAGATAACTTGAAATCTTCCATAAAATAACCGGCTTGTTCCAAAGAAGCCGATTGTTCAATACCTTTCACCTTGCGGAAAATCTTTTCCGCCGCGGATGAAAAGGCGATGTAATCCTTCACTACGTCATCCAGCGAAATTAATACGCCCTGTTCCAGGTCATAATTCAATATAACACGGAAGGAATTAGGATGCGCCCCGCCGGTAAATACGTAGGCATCAATCGCAACCACAAACCAATGCTCATCTGACCTTAATACTTTGGAGAAAGCTTCCAGCGTCCAGGGCATCGCAAAGTCGACGGAGGAAAATTCGTTATAATCATCAATAAACAATTGAGCAGCTTCTTCCAGTGAGTAGGCCTCTTGTTCGATCTGGCCGGCGATAAGTTTTAGCAATTGGTAGCGAATGGAAGTATTCACTTTTTGTCGCAGGGAAAGCTCCAGGCTATCGTACTGAGGATATTGTATTTTCACCGCTGCACAGCGCATGCTATCGGAAGCGCAGGAAGCCGAATGTTTTACGAAATCAACAAAATGATAAGGCGGCTGATCGTCTGGAGCATCTTTGGGGTCTGGTTGACAGGCAACTATGCCCACCAAAACCATGATGAATACAAAAAAAGTCAAATATCTCCAGTTCATTGCTTTCCTGCGTTTACAGTAATCTGATTGAGGGATCCGTACTTTCCGCGAAAGTAAGTAATTTAAAGTTAATATCGGTGTATTTTTAGTGGCTTTCGCAAAAGATCTCCTCTTGTTTTCAAGCCTTGTTTTTCCAACGCTTTAAGCAAGGCACATAATATGCGAGCAGTCAGAAAAGTGTCCCCCACTGCCGTGTGGCGGCCGTGTTTCTTCAAAGCAAAATAAGCACACAAATGATCCAGGGAAATGGGTTCCTCCATTCTTTTTTTGCGAAAAGCGGGTAAGCGCCTAGCCAGATCAGCCGTATCCAGCACTTTATTTTGGAGTTGCCCTCCAGTGATTGATTTAATCGATTTATTCAACATTTGGACATCAAAGCGAATATGATGTCCAACGATGATTCGCTTACCTATTTTGGCCAACAGCTCAGGCAAAACCGATTCCAACGAGATCGTGGATACTTTTTGTGCTGGTAATATTCCATGAATAGGTATACTCTCCCGTCCGGGCGGTCGCTTTTGCTTAAGCAGACACTCAAAGCTATCTTCCAGTCGCATAGTGTAGCCCTGCAGGGGTATACCCGCAATTGACAAGAGCTCATCCTTTTTAGGATCCAAACCAGTCGTTTCGGTATCCATGACCCAAAAAGGGATTTTAGCAATTGCCTGGCGGTCCACTACCCTTTCGGAAAAAGCCGCTAAATAGGCTTCCCAATAATCAGGAGCGCTTTTTTTCTTTTTCCAGAACATACCCGAGAATTTACATTAAAAAAGCCAATTGATAACGGGTACTTAATAAGGATTGTAGTTCGCTGATCGGTTTAAAGCTATTGCGCAACTGTAAGCGTTCCATTTTGCTCAGTTCGGCGGGCTTAATGTAGCGTCCGGTATCATTGTTGCGCAAACCAAATCGCGCGCGAAACCCCATCAATAATTCGTAGGCCTCTGCCCCCTGCTGATAAAGGGCGGCATTAGCGGGCTCCCGTTCGGCCAGGCGCCGAAAACGTTTGGCCGTATTCGTAATATTATCTTTCTTTGCCGCCAGGCTTAACAAACGGGCCGTATCGGCCAGCGGCATCATGGCCCTGGCTTTAATGTCAAAGGTATCTTTATGGGCCCCGTCCTTTTCAACCATAAAATTCCTAAAGAAACTAAGTGGTGGCGGGTTTTGCACCGCGTCCCTGGCCAAAAAATGCAGGAAGGGAGTACCTTGATCGATATGATCGAAAATAAAATGGATCAACTCCTGAGCCAGGGCATTTTCACCGTACACCGGACGAAAATCAAAAAAAATGGTAGACATTAGTATGGATTCCGGAGTGGGAGACATCATCCATTTTTTAAATTGTTGCTTCCATTCACGGAGGCTAAGGCACCATTTGGGATTACTGGCCATCATTTCAGAAGGACAAAACTCAAAGCCGCAAAGAGACAGGCTTTTTGTGACTTGCTCCGCTAAGCCCAAAAAGTACTGGCGCGTTGGTTCTAATTTCTTGGCAGCAACATCCGCAAAAACCAAAGCATTATCCTGATCGGTTCGAAGCAGCTGCTCTTCCCGACCCTCACTCCCCAGGCTGAGCCAACAAAAGGCCACCTCCGGTTTTATAAAGCCCGCCCTTTGCATTTGCTCCATTTCTAGATGGATAATCCTTTGAATTAAGGCATCATTGATCTGCCCCATGATTTCACTAACGAAGGTAATTGACACCTCCTGCTGCAGATATTTGGCCAGTAAGTCTTCTGCTTTCTCTCTGATTTCGCGCAGCGCTTCGATGGTATAACTGTGCTTAACTTTTCGAATAATTGCGGCGGGATTATTCGCCTGAGCAACCAGTAAATCGTGTTCTGTGATCACGCCAATCAGGGCACTTTGGTCGGAACCATCTTCGGTGATGGCCAAATGGTGGACCTTGTGTTTAATCATAAAGATCTGCAACTCCGCTACGCTGAGTCCCTGGGGTATACATAAGACTGGCGCAGACATGATCGCCGCTGCCCTATCTTTCAGTCCATAATCTCCCGTGGCCACCCGATTCCGTAGATCCTTATCCGTAATGACCCCCTGGGGCCGGTTCTCTTCATCCACAATAAAAACAGAGCTTACTTTCGCCGCCCTCATGATTCGGGCCGCCTCCTGGACCGTGCTGGACGTGGTGCCGGTGACCGGTAGTCGGCGCACACGAATATCCTGTAGTTCAGATAGATTCGTCCCTTGTTTCTGTTGCGGATGGAAATAATAAGCATTTCGATAAGCGTTTTCGTAAGGCAGGTGCACCCCCGCTGCAAAATGCTTCGCCAGATACCCACTCAAGCCGGCCTCTGAAGCCATTATCTTTTTAAATTGCTCAATATTAATACCGTATAGCAAGGTATTCTCTTCAGCCTCCGCTTTTAATCCATAGGCTTGATCTGCCAACAGCGGGCGTAGCCCAAAAAGGTCCCCTTCATCACAAAGATCGATCAGTAGTTGTTCCGCCCCCTCTTTTCTGCTTAATTGTACCGCTCCTTCACGGATGACATAAAAATGAGGATGAGCAGCAGCCCCCTGTTCGAAGATAACTTCCCCCTGGTCCAGGTAGTGCACTTCCGCTATTTGGCACAATTCAAGTAATTGCTCTTCGGCCAGTAAACGGAAAGGAGCATAGGCGGAAAGAAAATCTGCGATGCGTTGTGCGATAGTATTACTCATGGATGAAAATTAAACTCTACCCGTAATATTGCGTTATATATTTATTTATATTTGTATTTTAAAACATTGGGTTTCGAAACGTAAAGCACCAGCATGAAAACACACTTTAGCAAGGACTTTTTGGAAGAATCGACCGAGACCCTACGGGCCATTGCCCACCCTATCCGATTAGCCATTGTTGATCTACTGTTTCACAACGGAGAAATGACCGTGACCGATATTTACCAAAAACTCAGCATCGAACAAGCCATTGCCTCCCACCACCTGCGCATTTTAAAAAACAAAAACGTGGTTAAGGTAGAGCGAGATGGGAAAAACTCACTTTATTCCCTCACCAATGCGGATTATTTCGAAATTGTAAAAACGCTTACGAAAGTCATTTGAAAATGCCTTAATCAAAGCTAAGTCCCCACGGGCGTATCCCCGATGACTTTTATCATTATCCCATTTTTTTTTGCTTAGCTTTTTATAAGTAGGTTGCCCATATTGAGTCTGTAATAAGGTGCTGGCTTTTTTGGGCTAGTTCGAGGCGCAAAAATCGCGGATAGCCTAGCTATCCAAGGCTTTTTGCAACGAAGAAATCGCCCCAAAAAGACGCAGATTATTGC
>DATFKA010000038.1:0-29647 GCA_035268885.1 Saprospiraceae bacterium | reverse complement strand
TAAGTAGGTTGCCCATATTGAGTCTGTAATAAGGTGCTGGCTTTTTTGGGCTAGTTCGAGGCGCAAAAATCGCGGATAGCCTAGCTATCCAAGGCTTTTTGCAACGAAGAAATCGCCCAAAAAAGACGCAGATTATTGCTTGATTTAATTGGGCAACCTACTTACAGTTCATTAATGTCTGAATTCAGACATATTGTTTGCAAATATCTGAGCTTATTGAGCTTAATTATCATATGACGTCAGCTGCTGAAAATACGGCCTTGCTTTTATTTACCCGATCTGCTCCGGCCGAGGCGCGGATAAAAGCTTTATTACCTAAACACAGGGAGGCACGACAGCTGGCTGCTGCGATGAATCAAGGGGCTTGTCAATTAGCACAGGCGACCCGACTTTCTCTTTTTATTGTTGATGAAACTACCCAGGCGGGATCCGACTTCTCCAGTCGATTCCGTTCGGCTTTCACACAGGTTTTCTCGCAGGGGTTTGACAGGGTCATTGCCATTGGTAACGACTGCCCCGAACTTACGATCGATTTGATCAGACGCGCCCAGTTACAGCTGCAATCCGTAGATATGGTATTAGGTCCCAGTCACGATGGCGGTGTTTACCTCATGGGGCTAAGTCAATGTGGCTTTAATAAGCTGGATTTCGATGCGCTACCCTGGCAGACGGGTCAGCTCTTTGCAAGATTACTGGAGGTGAGTTCAGATTGGAACAGACATTACGCCCTGCCTTACTTACATGATATCGATTCTTTTGAAGAATTACACCACTTGTTTTTATCCCGATTGCTGCCCAATTGGTTTCATCAGATCTTAACCTGTTTTTTAGCGGAAAATATTCCTGATTGTCCTTCCGCTTTTGCAAAAAAAAGTAGGGCTGATACCTTCCAAAAGCAATTACGTGCTCCTCCTGTAGCCTGCTTCCGCTAAAAAACGTTTACGTCAACAACAACTCAGTACTGGTAGAACAGGACGTATCAGGTGCTTTGGAAGCACTAATGAAAACGCTATTACCAATAGCACTTAGCGGCTTGCCACTTAATTAAGGGATACGTACCGATAGACCATACCAGCCACTAAACTTAAAAACAGCATGAAAATATATATTACTTTATTATGTACGCTTTTTTCCATGGGCCTTGGGATGGCCCAGACCAGCATCGAAGGTCGGGTGATTGATGAGGGCACCGACGAAGCCTTGATTGGTGCCACGCTGGTCGAAAAGGGCACGACCCAGGGTACTGTCACCGACCTGAACGGCAATTTTACGCTGGAAGTAAAAAAAATACCGACCACCCTGGTCATCAATTTTATCGGGTATGTACCTTACGAGTATGAAGTTGAGAATGCTGAATTTCACACCATTCGCATTGGTGCGGCTGATCTGGAGATCGATGAGGTCGTCGTCACCGCCCTTGGGCTCAAACGATCTTCAAAAGCCCTGGGATACGCCATCCAAAAAATTGACAGCGAAGAGATCAACGAAGTCAAAGCCGTTAATTTCCTGGATAATTTGTCGGCTAAACTGGCGGGGGTCCGCATCACGGCCGGTGCCACGGGCGTAGGCTCCACCTCCAATATAACGATACGTGGAGAATCTTCCTTTACCAACAATAATCCGCTCTTTGTAGTAGATGGTATCCCGATTAATAATACTACCATCGTTAACGTCACAGATGAGCGGGCTGCTGGTTTCCAGGAAGTAGATTTTGGGAATGGCGCCATGGATGTAAATCCGGCGGATATTGAATCTATCTCCGTGCTCAAGGGACCGAGTGCAGCCGCATTGTACGGGACCCGTGCTTCGAATGGCGTTATCATTATCAATACTAAAGATGGTGGTCGCAAACCTGGTTTGGGGGTTAGCTTGAATAATACAACTTACGTCGAGACTCCTTTCCAATTACCGCAGTACCAAAACCGGTATGGCCAGGGAAACAACGGAGCCTTTACTTACGTCAACGGCCTGGGGGGCGGTGTCAATGATAATATTACCTATAGCTACGGCCCTGAACTGGACGCTGGGCTGTTAATTCCACAATTCGATTCTCCGGTGGCCTTACCCGATGGTCGTACCGTGCGGGGTGGAGATATTGCCGTTCATGGAGGTGCGCCCATTACGCCAACGCCTTTCCTATCCCGACCAGAGAATGTTCGTGATTTCTATGAAACGGGGGTGACTAACATTACCAATATTTCGCTTTCCGGTGGTTATGAACAAGGTGACTTCCGCCTGTCCTTAACGAATCTAAACAGCGAATCGATTATCCCAAATGTCAATTACGATCGAAAGAACCTGGCTGCTAAGCTCAATTTCTATCCCAACGATAAACTGAAGGTAAGTACCTCCGTAAATTATATTTTTTCGGGTAGTGATAACCGCCCGAACAACGGATATGGATCAGAGAATATCAATTACTCCCTGACGGCTTGGCTGGGACGCCAAACCGATCTGGAAGTGCTGAAAGACTACTGGCAACCGGGACTGGAAGACCTGCGACACTACTCCTTTAATTATACTTTCTTTGATAATCCTTACTTTATTCTAAATGAAAATACCAACTCCTTTAATCGCAGTCGATTATTTGGAAACGTTGCGGCCTCCTACCAGTTTAATGAATACTTATCCTTGACTTTACGAGGAGGTATGGATTATTCGGATGAGTCGCGTGCATTTCGCAGGGCTTACAGTACGAATCGTTTTCAGAATGGAGCTTATGCCGAAGGGGGCGTCTTTTTCCAGGAGATCAATACCGATGTTTTGCTCAACTACGAGCGTAGTTTTGGAGATGTTTCCCTGAGTATCTCGGCGGGGGCTAACCGGATGGATCAGCAGGCGGCCACTTCACAGGTGCAAACCAGCGCCCTGGCGCAACCGGGCGTCTTTAAGTTATTGAACGCTGCTGCTCCGCTGGAAATCATTGAACGAGCAGCGGAGAAACGGATCAATAGTGTATACGGTCTGGCTAAGATTGCTTACCGTAATTTGCTTTATCTGGATATTACTGGCCGCAATGACTGGTCGAGTGCGCTGGCGACTCCGACGAGCACTCAGAATACTTCTTTTTTCTATCCATCGGCCTCCTTAAGTTATATTGTTTCGAATGCAACAGAACTGCCCGATGTGGTCTCCTTTGCCAAGCTTCGGGCCAGTTGGGCACAAGTCGGTAACGATACCGACCCTTACCGGACCAGTGGTGTGTTTTTATCGCGTACTCCTTTTAATGGACAACCCACCTTTAGTGATCAGAGTAGTCTGCCCAACCCTAGTTTATTGCCGGAGCAAACGACCTCGGTGGAGTTTGGGGCCGACCTACGTTTCTTTGATGATCGCGTGAGTATAGACTTTACCTATTATAATGCCCTTACGGGAAATCAAATTCTCTCCTTGCCCATTGCCCTGTCGTCGGGATATGAACAACGTATTCTGAATGGTGGATCGGTGCGTGCGGAAGGATACGAAGTTGTGATGGGCTTGATGCCCATCCGCAGGCCGCAATTCCAGTGGGCTGCTAATCTGAATTTCAGTACAAACCGGGCGACGGTAGCATCACTGCCGGAAGAAGCCGGTCGACTAACCCTGGGGTATAGCCGGGTCTATGATAATCCTAACCAAACGGTTTGGTTTATTGTGGAAGAAGGCGGACAGATCGGAGATTTGTGGGGAACGGGGTACCTGAAAAACGAAGAAGGGGATTTCATCATCGGTACCGATGGCCGGTATATGGTCGATAATACCTTGAAGAAATTAGGCAACTACAATCCGGATTTTATTCTTGGCTTTAATAACCGCTTTAGCTACCGGAACTGGACACTGGGCTTTTCTTTCGACTGGCGTCAGGGCGGACAGTTAGTCTCGCGCAGTCTGGCCCTGGCGGGTGTAGCCGGTCAATTGATTGAAACGGAGTTTAGGCCAGAGTCCGGAATTGTTGCGGAGGGCGTGGTAAACGTAGGTACTTCTGATCAGCCCGAATACGTGCCCAACACTAACCCGATCTCTCCGGAGTCTTATTACCGTCAATACTACGATCGTAACCACGAGGAGAATAATATCTACGACGCCTCCTATTTGAAGTTACGGGAGTTCAGTTTGGGCTACCGACTGAGTCGTGCCCAGTTGGAAAATAGCTTTCTGAGTGCTTTCCAGGGCTTACGGATCAGCCTGGTCGGGCGTAATCTTTTTGCCCTTACGGAAATACCGCACTTTGATCCAGAACAGATTGCCGTCCAGGGCCAGCAATTCTTCCAGGGCGTGGAAGATATGGCCTATCCGACCACCCGTAGTTTTGGGGTGAATTTGGGTTTTGATTTCTAGAGACAAGGCATGCCTTGTCTCAACCGCCAGACGGATCCGACTTAGAAGCGATTTAAACTTTTTCAGTTCGCTGATTCTTAAAGTCTTATAGAACCTGGACGGCAGCTAATTTTCGATCCGTAACTTTGGCTACGCATCTCAAGTTGAGCTTTGCCAGAACCTACAAGCTTTTTAAGACCGCTTGAACCAAAAAGTTTAAACCGCTTCGTAGACTAAAAAAGGCCACCCCAAATTTATCAGGATGGCCTTAAATATCTTTATATTAAATTTATCTTATTTCACGTAGGATACTTCTTTCACCGCCTTTATTATTTTCTCCGGGTTGGGCATATAAGCATCTACTAAAGTAGGTGCGTAAGGCATAGAGACATCCGCCGCGTTAACGCGGGTAACGGGTGCATCTAAATAATCAAAAGCGTACTTCTGAATCTCATATGCCACTTCGGCAGAAACACCCGCAAAGGGCCAGGATTCGTCAATAACCACCAGTCGATTGGTTTTCTTTACCGACTCCACAATGGTTTTATAGTCTAGCGGACGAATAGTGCGCAGATCGATCACCTCGGCAGAAATACCTTCTTTTTCCAATTCTTCGGCAGCTTCCAGGGTAGTAAGAACCATTTTATTATACGAGACCAACGTCACGTCCGTTCCTTCTTTTCGAATAGCCGCCACACCAATCGGTGTTAGGTATTCTTCCTCTGGAACCATCCCCTTGTGTCCATAAAACATTTCTGATTCCATGATACAAATCGGATCATCATCGCGGATGGCTGATTTGAGCAATCCTTTTGCATCCGCCGGATCAATACAGGAGATCACTTTCAGTCCCGGCACATTAGCCATCCAACTTTCGAACGTCTGACTGTGCTGCTGTGCTAACTGTCCTGCCGCTCCGGAAGGCCCTCGAAATACGATCGGACAGGAAATCTGCCCCGCCGATTGGCTCAGCGTCTTAGCAGCATTGTTCACAATTTGATCGAAGGCCAGTACGGCAAAGTTCCAGGTCATAAACTCTACGATCGGACGCAAGCCATTCATGGCCGCTCCTACACCAATTCCGGCAAAACCCAGCTCGGCGATGGGCGTGTCAATCACCCGTTTGGGGCCGAACTCGTCCAGCATTCCTTTACTAACTTTATAAGCACCGTTATATTCTGCTACTTCTTCGCCCATTAGGAAAACGCGCTCGTCGCGACGCATCTCTTCGGACATTGCCTCATTTAAGGCATCTCTTAATGCAAGTTCTCTAGCCATTTTTTCTGTTGTATGTTTTTTGCTGCTGCAAAAATAGAAATAATTTAAACTCCAGCAAGTACTGTCATCAGACTATCTCTAATATTCGTCCTGCAATATCAACGCGCGAGCCTTCTTTTGGTTTTCTAGAGTAGTATCTTGTTAAAGATTATTTAAACCTGGGGGCCTATTACAATTATTAGGACCCATCCTGCAGTTTTTTAAAGGGTCCTAAACTTTACCACCGCAAGTTTTTGTTGTATTATTGGGAAGATTTAAAACCAACTTTTATGAAATCAAAAAAAGTCGCCCTTCTTTTATCGGCCTTTCTCATCTGGACAGGTCTTTTTGCTCAACAAACCACCGTCTACACCGATGCGGAGCTGGCCTTTAAGCGGGGCCTGGAATTTTACGATCAGGGGCTTTTAGCGAAAGCCAAGCGAGAATTCAACCAGGCTATACAGAGCCTTCAACCCATCAATGAGGAAGAAGCCCAGCTTTTGCGCTCTAAAGCAGAACTATTACGGGCAAAAATTGCCGTGCGTCTGGAACGTCCGGAAGGCGAAAAACTCACGCTTAATTACATTCGAGAAAACCGCCCAGACCCCGAATACGACAAAGCCATTATTGATGTTGCCAATTATTATTTCGACCAGCGCAAGTACGATATGGCGCTCTCCTATTACCAAAAAGTCCCCAACTCTGGACTCTCACAAGAACAACTGGCGGAAGTTCGCTTTAAGCAGGGCTATGCCTATTTTCGTCAGGAAGAATACGACAAAGCCAAATCCTTTTTTAGAGATATCAGCCGAAATCGCAACTCCGAATATTACGAACAAACGAATTATTACCTGGGCCTGTGCTACTTCTACGAGGGTAACTACTCCCAGGCGGTTAATAACTTCAACGTAGTGGTCAACGACGATCAGTATAGCCGGGATGTCCCCTACTACATTGCTCAGATTTATTTTGCCCAAAGGCAGTGGGACCAGCTAATCAACTACATAGAGCCACGCATTTACGATACCCGCCTGCGCAATCGTACAGAACTTAATCAATTACTAGGTCAGGCCTATTTTGAAAAGGGGAACTATGAGAAAGCACTTCCTTACCTGGAAGAATACAATGATCGATCTTCCAAACTACGAGAAGAAGAGCTTTATCAGCTGGGTTATGCGCAATACCAAACGGGCGATTACCGGAAAGCGGTTCAAAGTCTCAAGCCACTGACGACCGCAAATTCTCCGATTGGTCAAAATGCCATGTTCTACCTGGCGGATTGCTATCTGAAATTAGGGAATAAGCAAAGTGCCCTCACTTCGCTGGCTTCCGCCAAAAGGCTGGACTTCGATCCGCAGATTCAGGAGGAAGCCCTATTCAACCACGCCAAGCTGGCCTATGAATTGGGGCAGCCACAGGAAGCCGTGCGTGACCTGCAGATGATTCCGGTCCGCTCCCAGTATTACAACCAAGCACAAACCCTACTCGGGGAGATCTTTTTATCCTATCGGGACTATCGGCAAGCGCTGGCTATCCTGCAGGATATGCGGACGACCACCAATAATCCACAAATCCTAGAGACCTTTCAAAAGGTAGCTACTTACCGGGGTATCCAATTGCTCAAACAGGGAGATCTGGAAGAAGCCGAACGCCATTTTCGCATGTCCATGGAGGCTCCCATTGATCCAAACACCAAAGCTATGGCCCACTACTGGTTAGGTGAAATTGCCCATCGCCGGGAAAATTACGTGGCCAGTACCCAGGAATTAGATCGGTTTTTGACCCTGAGTCGTACCGCCGATCAACTACCGGAAGAGTCCTCTGTATTTACGGCCAACTACTTACAGGGCTATAATTACCTGAAAATCGATAATTACGAAAAGGCACGCGGCTATTTCCAGCAGACCGTGGATGGTATTGAAAACAACCGCCGTTTTCTGGGTAACGAAGAGATCACCAATAAAGTCTTGGGTGATGCCGTTATCCGGCTGGGCGACTCTTATTTTAAGTTCAATCAGTACGATGCCGCCCTGCGTTATTACAACAAAGCCATCAATAGCCGCTATTCCGGATACGATTACGCCATGTACCAAAAAGGCATTATTGAAGGTCTGAAAGGTCGCCGTACCGAAGAAATTGTCGCGCTGGAAGAGCTGGTGCGTTCTTTCCCCAATTCGGCCTTTGCAGATGATGCACTCTACCGGCTCGGCTCTTCCTACCAGGAAGTCAACCAACTAGCCCGGGCGGAAACGCCCTTGAAGAGACTGGTCAGCGAATACCGAAACCGATCACCACTCATTAACCAGGCTTACATCAAGCTAGGACTAATCAGCTATAACCGTGGTAATCTCAATGCAGCAACCGAATATTATAAAAAGGTTTTTGCCAATAATCCAACTCCGGAAGAAGCCCAGGTTGGTCTGGCTGCACTGGAAGAAATCTATGTGCGTGACCTCGGCCGGCCGGAAGATTATTTCGCTTTCCTGGAGACAGTACCGGGTTACAAGCCGGATAATTTCTCCCGGGATTCCATCACTTTTATGTCGGCAGAGAGTCGTTTTGAAAATGGGGATTATCAGCGGGCGATTGCTTCTTACACCGATTACCTGCAACGCTACCCTCGTGGATTCTACGTCATCACGGCTCGTTTCCACCGCGGAGAATCGTACAGTGTACTTCGCCAATATTCCGAGGCGCTACAGGATTACGAATGGGTAGTCGACCAGGGGCAGAGCTCTTACTATCTGAAAGCACTGCAAAAAGCGGCCATCATTGCTTATAATCACGAACTCGACTTTGGTAAATCTTTCGAACTTTACACCAAACTTGAGGAAGTAGCCGAATCCGATGAACAGATGTTTGAAGCCCAGCTAGGGGCCTTACGCTCGGCCTATCGTTCCGACAATAAGCAGGCCTTATACACCTATGCTAATAAGGTGACTCAAAATAGTCGTGCTACGGAGTTACAACGCGCCACAGCCTATTTTTACCTGGGCAAAATTGCCTACGACCAGGCCAACTATGATCAGGCCCTGAATTCCTTTGAGCAGGTAGTAGCCATGAGTGATAATGAGCAAACGGCAGAAGCCCGTTATCTCATCGCAGACATCTATTACAAAAAACGCAATTTGGATAAAGCGCAGGAGCTGACTATTAAAGCAAACCAGGAGTCTAGTGCCTACCCTTTCTGGGTCGCTAAGTCGGTACTGCTTTTAGCAGAAGTTTTTGCCGAGAAGGGTGACTTGTACAATGCCCGGGCGGCTCTCGAAGCCCTGCTGGAGAATTATGATCAAAACCAGGAAATTGTCAGTCAGGCCCAGCGACGCCTCGGGGAAATCAACCGAATGATTGACCAAAGTAGTAAACTGTCTCAGGGATCAGGGACTAACAACAACCAATAAACCATATTGCAGACCTACAAAACCAGAAAAATGTATATCTATAAATATTATTACTCGATTATACTTTTGCTTGTAGTTACCGGTATGGGGCTTCAGGCAC
The DNA here is from genome assembly GCA_035268885.1 of Saprospiraceae bacterium. Lineage (GTDB taxonomy): Bacteria > Bacteroidota > Bacteroidia > Chitinophagales > Saprospiraceae > DATFKA01. The sequence goes on along the minus strand of DATFKA010000038.1, from coordinate 20,593 downwards.
AAAACAATGGTTTACCCACCGGTGAAGTAGACGTTATTGATGAATTTGACGCTCGCCTGATTGACGCGGAACGTTTCGTGGTCAATCCGGTTTTACCGGCGCTGGATACCACTAAGAAACGAATGAGCTACAATATTGACGGGAAAGCCTTACAAGTACAATACTTACCCCCTAAAATATCGCCCAGACGTTTTACTTCGCCTCCCATGGATCCCATTTATAACGGCTACATTCGGGCAGGAGCGGGATTACCCAGGTCTATCTATCTGGATGGTGCCTACGATATAAGTAACGAGCGTTCTCCGGTTGCCTTTGGCTTTGACTTATTCCATTATAGTGCCAATAATGACAATAAAGTAGAGAATCAGAAATTCTCTAATTCTTTAATTAATTTAAACGCCGCTTACTACAATGATTTCGGATTCTCCATCGACGGTGATCTTGGGTATAAAAGAGATGTGGTACACTTTTATGGTTACAATGATCTAGACGATGATTTTGCTGGAGAACTCACCTATGCAGAAGATGACGTCAAGCAGACTTTCTCCACCATTTACGGTAAGGCCAAACTGAGAAATAATCAACCTACCGTTGCCGATATTGACTACGGAGCCGATATGGAGATTTATAATCTACAGGATAATTACGCCGCCCGGGAAACGGGCTTTCGACTGTCCGGTGAAATGACCAAGTGGTTTGAAGAGCGCCATCCGGTAAAAGCCAAAATCATTGTAGATTTCACCAATTATCAGGACACGGCCACTCAAAATTTAAACAATTTCTTTTTTCAGCCTTCCTATGCCTACCACGGAGATCGCTTCCGGGTAAAGATTGGTGTTAACCTGGCCAGCCATCAGGATGAATTCTACGTCTTTCCCGATATCGAAGCTGCCGCCAATATTATTGAGAATTTGCTAACGGCCTTCGTTGGAGCCAGAGGAGATCTCTATAAAAACAACTTCCAAAACTTAACGGATTACAACCCATTCCTGGCTTCCCGGGTACAGGTGCGAAATAGTTTTACTAATAAGTTTTACGGAGGGATCAAAGGACAGGTGATCGGAATGGACTACCGGGTAGAAGCTAGCTACGAAGACGTAGATAACCTCGCGCTCTTTACGAGTAACCTCGATAGCATCCCCCGGTTTAATGTCGTTTATGATACCGCAAATATTGTAACGCTGGCCGCAGAGGTCTCTGCTCCCCTATTTGATAATTTCGAATTGATTGGCTCCTTTGCCCAGCGGGTTTACTCGACCAGCAATAGTGATAAGCCCTGGCACTTGCCTTCTTTAACCCTCACCGTTGGTGCCAGCTACAAACTCCTGGAAGAAAAACTCACGGTCCGGGGCGATCTTTTTCTGGAAAACGGGGTGCCCGTACCTACGGCCGATGGTTCTAAAAACCTAAATGGGCTACTGGATCTAAATGGTTCGGCCGAGTACATGTTCTCGGATAATATCGGGGGCTTTGTTCGCGTCCATAACATTCTGAACAACCGACGTCAGCGCTGGCGCCACTACCCTACTTTTGGCCTGAATGCCCTGGTGGGCGTTACCGCTAAATTTTAGGATCTTATACCTGCTGGTTTTTCACACAAAAGGACTGATGATTATCAATCCTTTTGTGTGAAAAGTCATCCCTGTCGAAGGTGGAATTACTGCATTTTTTTTGGTACTTTAAATGAGCAATTTTAAGTCTCTTTATTTCACCAAAACTTTTGTTTATGAATATCACATTCGAAGAACTACGAGACATCAAGCACAAGTTACCACACGGTAGTATTACTCGCCTATCCAAAGAATTAAATCTACCTGAGCAGACCATTCGAAATTACTTTGGAGCACACAAGTACGAAGAAGGAAGTATCGCCGATACGCACGTTCAGCCCGGGCCAGAAGGCGGGATTGTTCATCTCGAAGACACGACCATTCTGGAAGCAGCAAAACTAATTTTAGCTGAGCAAAAAGCACCAGCCTAGCCAATCCATTATCATTATTAAAGCATCGAAGTTGTTTAAAAACTCCTCACTGAGCCCTTGGCAACACATTCAAAGCCGTTACCAATCATCTCACCAGGAATTCTTAAACAACTTCATCAAAAAACGAAGGCGAAGTCCATGATAAAACTTCGCCTTTATTATGAAGTTGTTTAAAGCTAGCCCCCAGTTAGGCGTAGGATTCGCTAGGCCTTTACATCTTCAGGTAAAAATCTCTGGTCAATTCTATGTAGGCCTCCGTCCAATCGTTCCGTGCCTTTTTTTGAATAACCAGCTCATCGCTAATTTCCTCTTTATCTTCAAATTCGAATTGGAGCAATAGTCGCTCCACGGGTTTATCCGCTTTGGGCTTCACCCGGGTTACTTTTGTACAAAAAAGGCCATATTCGGCAGCCATTTCTTTAAAGCGCATACCCTCAATGAGGGGGAGTACCACACAGAACCTTCCGGCGTCCGAGAGTAGCTTCCGCACGGAGGTCAGCAGATCTCCATGCGGCAACTTTACCGTATGACGTACATCGTTTCGATCCTGGTTTTCGGAAAAAGTCCCCCCACTAAAAAAAGGCGGATTGCTCACGATCAAATCGTACCGTTGATTAGTCGTCCTGGCGTATTCCTGTATAGAGGTCTCAAAGAGCGCCATGCGATCCGTCCAGGGAGCCGCCTGCATATTTTCGCGAGCCTGATGGGCCGAAGCCGTATCAATTTCTACCGCGTGAACCTGCGCAGCCTTTTCTTTTGTGCGCTGGCCCAGCATAATGGCGATCACCCCCGTACCGGCGCCGACGTCCAGTACCTTTCTGGCAGTCGATACGTCAGACCAGGCGCCCAGTAGAACACCATCGGTGCCCACCTTCATCGCGCACTGGTCCTGACGGATCAGAAATTCCTTAAACTCAAAATCCTTTGACTTTTTTACTGTCCCCATAACATTGTTCAAAACAAGAAACCTCAAAAGGGGTTTAGAACATTTCAAGAATTGTGGTCTCAATAATATCACAACACTCGTGCAGTTGCTCTTCGGTCATCACCAGTGGTGGCGCAAAACGAATAATATTACCATGTGTAGGTTTAGCTAACAAGCCATTCTCCTTCAGCTTCAGGCAAATATTCCAGGCCGTCTCGCTCTCTTCATCATCGTTGATGACAATTGCATTTAGCAAGCCTTTACCCCGTACCAGGGTGACCATCTCTGTTTTATCCACTAAGTTCTTCTGCATACGATCACGGAAGATTTCTCCCAGACGATTGGCATTTTCGGCTAGCCTTTCATCCTTCACTACTTCCAGAGCGGCCATAGCAACTGCACAGGCGACCGGATTGCCGCCAAAGGTAGACCCGTGTTCGCCCGGCTTGATCGTGAGCATCACCTCATCGCTGGTCAGTACGGCTGAAACGGGGAAGACACCGCCACTAAGTGCTTTACCCAAAATTAATATATCCGGGCGAAAACCATGATGATCACAGCATAGCAACTCTCCAGTACGGGCAATGCCCGTCTGTACTTCGTCGGCGATGAAGAGCACATTATTCTTTTTACAAAGTTGATAGGCATCGTAAAGGTAATTATCGTCGGGCACAACCACCCCGGCCTCCCCCTGGATGGGCTCTACCATAAATCCAGCAACGGTAGGATCCTGCAATGCTTCTTCCAAAGCGGGCAGATCGTTATAAGGAATCAACTCGTAGCCTGGCATATAGGGACCAAAACCGCGGGTACTGGATGGATCCGTAGAAGAAGAAATGGCCGCCAGGGTACGTCCCCAAAAATTGCCGGTTACAAAGATAATCTTGGCCTGGTTGGTGGGTACGCCTTTTACCTCATAGGCCCATTTGCGACATAGTTTTACGGCGGTCTCCCCACCTTCCACACCGGTGTTCATCGGTAAGACCCGGTCGTAACCAAAGTATTCGGTCATGAATTTTTCGTAGGGTCCCAGCACATTATTGTAAAACGCGCGGGAGGTCAGGGTCAACTGCCTGGCCTGATCATTCAGCGCCTGTAAAATGTGCGGGTGGCAATGTCCCTGGTTGACAGCAGAGTAAGCCGATAAAAAATCGTAGTATTTCTTCCCTTCCACGTCCCACATAAATACGCCTTCGCCTTTGGCTAATACGACCGGCAACGGGTGATAATTATGGGCACCGTACTTTTCTTCCAGCTCCATCAACTCCTGGGAATTCATTGTTGTACTTTCCATCATATGTATTTGTATTTCTTGGTTAGAGATCACCACAAAGGTAAGTAAAACTCCGTGACAAAAACAGCCCCTTCACCGTAGAAAGACCAGTCACCGACCTAAGTGGACCAGTCACCGACTTTTTTTGCGAAAGCAAAACTGATGGTGCACCTTTGAATCAAATCAAAAACAACCATTATGAAAAAATTAGCTGTCTTCATCGCCATGACCTGCTTATTTTCTTCTTGTCTCATTTCTCTACATCCGCTCTACACGGAAGAAACCATCGTGTACGAGCCCCTACTAGCCGGAGAGTGGTTAGAAGTCACCGATCCTTCCACTACCTCCACCTGGATATTTAGACCTAAAAAGTCTTCTATTGGTGTTCAAACAAGCGAAAACGACCGAATGGCAGGACACTACGAATTGGCCCACTTTTCCGGTAGCTCCAATTACATTTACAATGCGGTACTACTGAAGCTGGGAGGGACTTACTTCCTGGACGTATTTCCGGAAAGCTCCATTCAGGGTTTGGAAAATTATCTTGAAAAGAGTCCGGAATCAGCTGGTCTGGATTTCCTGAAATCAAATGATGAACAGGAAAATTATCCGGAACTGGCAAATTATGTACCCAGTCACAATTTCTATAAGGTAGAATTCTGCGAAGACCAGCAGGTCTGTATTTACCCCTTCAACGGCGACCGCCTGCAGGAATTAGTAGAGCAGCGCAAGATCCGGATTAAACACGAACAAGTACACGATAACTTTATCATCACGGCTTCCACCCAGGATTTGCAACGTTTTATTGCCAAATATGCCGAGGATATGGCTAATTTTGAAGAGCCACTCATCATGAATTTACAATAGATGCGCCCCAACTATTCTACTTATCTACAGACTTTCGCCCAAAACAGGCTGGTGCAACACTTCCTGTTTTGGGTCCTGTCATTGTATGTGCTCTTTCGACTTTTTAATGTCAATGCGCATATGCAATTGACAGACTTTTACTACACCTTGCTTTTTCATCTCAGCCTGGTCATTCTGGTATACTTCAATACCCAATTTCTCCTACCGCGTCTGCTTTCGCAAAATCGGTATATTTGGTATTTATTGTCCGCCGTTGCGTTGATTGCCATAGCCAGTTTATTTAACCAGTTTACCTTTACCACTCTGACGGACTGGTTGCTCCCTGGTTATTATTTTATCTCGTATTACACCGTCTGGGACATTACCCAATTCATGCTGGCCTACTGGGCCATCAGTACCATTCTGAAACTGGCCAAATCCTGGTTCAAAGTCAGTGAGCAAAACAAAAAGATACAGGAGCTGCAACAGCAAAAAACGGCCGTAGAACTCAGCGCGCTCAAAGCCCAGATCAATCCCCATTTTTTATTTAACAGCCTGAATAATATCTATTCTCTGGCACTCTACGAAGACAAAAAAACGCCCGAAGCCTTACTCCAACTTTCCCAGTGCATGCGTTATGTCCTATACGACGGTAACAGGGATGAAATCCAATTAGCAGCAGAAATTGACTTCTTGAAAAATTACAGTAGTTTATTTTTGTTACGCAATCAACCCGAATTAGATTTTAAGGCTCATTACCCCACTCATATTCCAGAGATCAAGATTGCCCCCCTGCTGCTACTAAACCTTTTAGAGAATGCTTTTAAACATCTTAAAACCAACCGGAAGAAAGAATCTTACATCCACCTTTATTTAAGCATTAAAGAACAATTAGTATACTTCGATTTACAAAATAGCCGGCAGGCTAAAGACGATAAAGAGCCTGGAAATGGACTTGGCCTCGAGAATCTGCAAAGACGATTACAGCTACTCTATCCTGATCGATACGAGCTCCTTATTGTCCCTCGACCGGATTACTTTCAGGTCAGTCTTAGTTTAAATCTTACGACATGAATTGTATTATTATCGACGACGAACCGCTGGCCATTAAGGTCATTGAAAAATACCTGGAGCGCGTTCCGGATATCAACTGTAGGTCTACTTTTAGTGATCCACTAAAGGCCCTGGATTATTTGTCCGAACATTCTGTAGATTTACTCTTTCTCGATATCAATATGCCAGACCTCACCGGGCTGGGTTTATTAAAATTGCTGAAGCAGGAAGTCCTGGTTGTTTTTACTACGGCATATGCCGAATACGCCGTAAAAAGTTATGAATACCAGGCAGTGGATTATTTGCTTAAACCCTTTGGCCTGGACCGTTTTCTACAGGCGATAAGTAAAGCCCGGGAGCGGCGTCCGGAAGAGCAATTGAAAGAAGAAGTACTTCTGCTCAGAGCCGATCGCAAAATTTACCGAATACCTTATTCGGACATCCTCTTTCTGGAAGCCTACGGTGATTATGTCAAGGTTCACACTAAGGAACAAATCATTGTCCCCAAAATCCGGCTCAATCAACTCGAAGAGGAACTGCCCACACAATGGTTTATTCGCACGCACCGTACTTATCTAATAAATCGCGGGGCCGTCGCCTTTATTGAAGGTAATCAATTAAGCATTGGCACACATAAAATTCCGATTAGCCGGCAACAAAAAGAGACGGTCTTTACGGCGCTGGGCTTAGATTAAGGGCATATCCAGGCCCAGAGCGAACTAATCCCAAAAATTTCCTACTTTACCCCCTACAAAAAAGAAAACTATGGACTTTACTGGCAAATACGTATTAGTAACCGGCAGTAGCCGAGGTATTGGTGCTGCTACCGCCCGGGCTTTCGCTCAAAGAGGAGCGCGCGTCGCTTTACATTATCGCAGCAATCGCGCTAAGGGAGAAGAAGTACTGGCCTCGCTAGCGGGCGAAGGTCATTTATTACTACAGGCAGACATTGCGGATCCCCAAGCCGTAGAAGACCTGTTTAGCGCCATTCAATCTGATTTTGAGCGACTGGACGTGGTGGTCAATAATGCGGGTATTTTTGATCCACACCCCATCGATGAGGTAGATTACCAAACCTGGCAACGGAGTTGGCAAAAAACCCTGGATATCAATCTGATTGGTGCTGGTAATGTCTGCTATTGGGCAGCTCAGGGAATGATGGAGCAAGGCGGAGGCCGCATCATCAACGTAAGTTCCCGGGGAGCCTTCCGCGGAGAACCGGAGTTTCCGGCCTACGGGGCCTCAAAAGCCGGGTTAAACGCCTTGAGCCAATCGCTGGCCAAAAAACTGGGAAAATACAATATTGGGGTTTATGCCGTTGCCCCCGGCTTTGTCGCCACTGATATGGCACAGCCTACTTTAGACGGCCCCCAAGGACCACAAATAAAGGGTGAAAGCCCGCTGGATAGAGTTGCCCGACCCGAAGAAGTGGCCCACGCTATTCTTTTTTACGCCAGTGAGCAAGCCCTCTTTATGACCGGTGGGATTATTGACGTTAACGGCGCAAGTTATCTGCGCTCCTAAAAGACAAGTGATATGAACAAGGAAGAAAGAGCCGAACTGAAGGAGAAAATAATCGAGACCATAACCGAAACCAGGCGAAAAATCCAGCAATTAGAAGCCGCGACTCAGCCCATTACCCCCGAAAACGCGATTGGCCGGGTCAGTCGGATGGATGCCATTAATAATAAAAGTGTAGCGGAGGCCACCCTACGCACCGCACGCAGAAAATTATCTAGTCTCGAAACCGCCCTGCACAAGGTCGAAGATGCCCACTTTGGTAAATGTACCCGCTGTGGACAAGCCATTCGACCAGCTCGCTTGATGTTCATGCCCGAAAGCGAACGCTGTATCCGTTGTGCCGACCGGGCTTAGGAGAGTTGATCTTTGCCAACCAGCGACAGTAATACCCACTGGTTTGTTAATTTTTTGATGCTTTCTCCTTATATTCCTTGAGAATTACTACCTTTCGGTCTATTGAATTATGAGCTATAATTACCTGCTCATTTCCTTTTTGATCCTTTGAAGATAATCTTACTCCGTATGATTAACGCTCGCAATATTGTTCTTGCTATTCTGGTTATGCTCTCTGCTTCGGTTGTATATGGACAGCGTTCTGTAGAGATTCTCCCCGATGTGGAGACGCTGTATATCTGTACAGATTCTTCTTTTCAACTGAGTGCTACCGATGCCTTTTCTTATAACTGGTCGCCGGCGGCCATCTTCGACGATCCTGGCAGCCGTAACCCCATTGTTACCCCTGAGGCTTCGACTCAGGTGACCCTGGAAGCAGTGGTCAACGGTATTCTTCGTAGGGATACCATTTTTATTGAGGTGGCTGATCCGTCTCTTAGCCTGTCTTCCAACCAAACGGAAGCCGTATGCGCCAGCACTGAGGTAGTCGTTACCGCGAACAACAATGTTGAAAGCCAGGGAATTAGCTGGGAATTTCCCGAAGAGTTATTCGTAGTGGATTCCCTGTCTGACCGTTTGATCATTCGTCCCCTGCGCAGCACCTCAATCATTGCCACCATTAATGTAACGGGTTGTGAGGTCAAGGATACCCTCCTGATTGAAGTTAAATCACCCCTGGTCACCATAGAGAATGCCGATACGGTTTTTGCCTGTAAAGGCGAAGAAGTAAAACTAGCCGCTACGACCAGCTCCGGTTTTGTTAATGACCTGCGCTGGTCGCCCAATATCAACATTTCTGATACGATGGCCGCCGAAGTCTTCGTCACCGCCGTATCGGAAAGTCGTACTTATTATGCCACCTATACCGAAGACGGCTGTACCATCGTGGATTCCGTACACGTGCGCGTCGATTCCCTTCCGGAAAACCTGGGGGAATTCACCCTAATGGAAGACAAAGACCCTTACTGTCCGGGGGATACGATCATTATCGAATCTCCGATCTACAATCCGGTGAATTACCCGTTCATTCAGCACGATTGGACTGCTTTCCTTACGTATCCAGAGCCCGGTCAGGACCCTCAGGGCACCTGGGGCTTCGAAACGCCCGACACTTTATATAATCTGGTTGTTACAGCTCAAGATAGTGCAGAGTACGTGCGGGTTACCACGAGTGGTGGCTGTGTAGATACCTCCCGGCGACTTATCCCCGTGATTCCGCCAAAAGATATTACGATTACGCCCGACCCCGCTATTGTCTGTCCGGGCGAAACCATTCAGCTAACCGCAGAATTCTCCGGACCGGGTGAAATCACCTGGGAACCAGAAGAGTTCATCAATGGTCTAAATGATCAAAAGACCGTAACCATTGGACCATTGGCTGAGCCTACGGAAGTCACCATAACCGTTGAGGAGGAAGAGTGTCCGAGTAGTCAATCCATTATAGTGGATGTGCAGCCCAGCTTAATTGCTTTGAATACCGAAACTGTCATCTGCGACGGGGAGTCTATCCAACTAAACTTCACTGGCAGTGATGAAGTGACCTACCAATGGTCTTCTCCGGATGATCCCAATTTCAACTCTACCAATCCAAATATTTCCGTCAGCCCAAATGCAACTACTACCTACGATTTGACGGCGAATTTTGGTGATTGTCCAGAAGAAACCGGAAGTATCACTATCAATGTGATTACGGAAGCTAATGTGGCGGTAACGCCCGCAGAATTAACTATCTGTCCCAATGAAGAATTCACCCTGAATGCCACGGGTGATGCCCCCAGCTTTGCCAGCGAAAGCTTTGAATGGAGCTTCGGTGGCTCCACGCAAGGGGGAGATGAAATTACGATTCGCACCCTTACCGAAGATGCCTCCTTCCTGATGACTTATATCGTTTCCAAACCAAACGGCCAGGAATGCTTTCGGGATACCGACCAATCGGTGATTACCGTCGAGCAGCAACCAGAGATTATCGGGTTTGCCTTCAACCCCGATACGGCCACTATGGGCGGTATCTATTTAGGAGAAAGTGTTGGGGTACTGGCCGATATTGAAGGGAATACTAATGGGTATTTATTTGAGTGGATGGCTAACGAAGATATCATAGATGGGATGACCAACAATATTACGGATACCCCGGGTGAAGATACCGAATACAAACTCAGCCTGATTTCGCCAAATGGTTGCGAAACACTGGACGTTTCTCCTTTGGTCAGGGTAATTGTCCCTCAGTACAGTATCCCGAATGTTTTCACACCCAATGATGATAATGTAAACGATTTCTTCAATATTGCTTTCGTTGGCATTAGAGATATCACTGCCTTTGTTCAGGAATTCAAGGTGTTTAACCGCTGGGGGCAAATTGTCTACAACAATGAAACGCCCGAAACCGGATGGGATGGTAATGTAAATGGTAATCCTGCTTCTACTGATGTATACGTCTATAAAATTACGGTTCAGTTCCCGGATGGCACCACCGAAGAGAATTCGGGAGAGGTCACACTAATCCGTTAAGGCTAAAAACGAAAGGTCAGGCCTATACTGGGCAGGATCGGTAATTGGTCTACCCGGGCATTGGTCAGTCGATCTACGTAGAAAACATTTGCCCGATCGTAGGCATTAGTGACGCTAAGATTAGTTTCCAGCTCACTGTACTCCCCCAGGCTAAGCGTATACTTCAAAGAAAGATCTAATCGATGGTAGGGCGCCAGCCGCCCGCCATTAATATCCTCTGCTAGTAGGGTGCCAATTGGGAAATTACCCTGTAATACATCTGTCTGCAAAAGATCCTGAAAGTTCACATCCTGGTAAAATCCCTGTGTTTGGGTAAACGGAAAAGGGGAACCAAAATTCCAACGTGCACCTGCCTCCCATTGATCCTGCGGTCCAAACTGATAAGATAACAAGAAGTTTATATTATGCCGACGATCAAAAACCGTAGGGTATACCTGCCTGCCGTCATCACGCGTCACATGAGCCAGAGAATAGGTCAACCAAAGATACCAGTCAGAACGCTGGTACCTGGCGGTAAAGTCCAGGCCATAGGCTTCACCGGTTTCTATCGAGAAATCAGGATCCCGTGGATCGATTTTGTTTCGGTTAATACGAATGAGTTGGGAGAAGTTCTTATAGTAAGCTTCCATACCCAACTGCAAATTTCCGGAAGCGTCCCACTCCAGGCCAGCAACGGCATGCCAGGCCTGCTGCAAGCGATTTGTAATCGCCTGGTTCGTCTCCGGATCGAAGATAGTCTCCTCGGGCCCCGCCAGATAACCGGCAAAGAAGTTGACAACGTCCAAATCGTTACGGGTACTTAGTACGTTCTGAGCATAACGTCCAGCGCCCATTTTGAATCGCCAATCTTCGGAGATATTATATTTTAAGCCCAACCGGGGCTCAATGGACATTCTGGCCTGTGAAGCGTAATAATGGAGCCGTAAGCCCGGCTCCATTATCAGTCCACCGATTTGCTGCCGGTACTTTACAAAGCCGGCCAGTTCAGTGGTAAAATCGCGCTGCTGTAGCTGATTGCCAAATGAATTCCGAAACTGGAAATCGGTATTGAAGCTGGTGAATTCAAAACCGTAATGGACACTGCGAGCATCCCCAAAATAATCGAACGACAACTGGGCATTAATACTATTAATTCCGCTCGTACGCGGGAATCCGTCGGATTCTTGTAAGGCGATGAGATAATCACTATAGGACAACGCTCCATTGATGATGATATCCGAATTCGTGGGTACAATTTTAAAATTTGCTCCCAGGCCAAAAGCATCCCAATTCAAATTGACCAGGCCCGCAAAATCAAAAACATCCGAGTGTCGAAAACCAAAAAGATCCAGACGACTACCATTTCCGGCATTGAAGGAAAGCTTGCCGTACAGATCCGTAAATTGATAAGGCAAGCCAATATCCCTGGCTGACAAGCTCGCTGTATCTCCCCTTTCGGTAAAAGAGTAGAAACTGGTATCTATCGCATAAGCATATAATTGCCGGGAAGTTTGGTCCAGATAAGAATGTTTACCGGTAAAAATAAACGAAGCGCCGGTTCCTGTTTCTTCATTGTAAGGGATAAAAGGGCCCTCAATTAATGCTTTTGCCTGAAAAGGACTCGCTGAAACTAAACCACTATGTCGCTTTTTATTGCCTTCGCGGGTGGTGATATCCACTATTGCAGAGATACGACCACCGTGTTCCGCATTAAAGCCTGCCGTTAATACATCGACGTTCTGAATCGTTTCGGTCTCAAAAACGGAAAAGAAGCCAATGCTGTGAAAGGGATTGTAAATGGTCATCCCATCCAGCAAGACTTTATTCTGCACAGGTGCTCCTCCGCGAATATACAGTTGTCCGCCCTGGTCACCCGTCGTCACGATCCCGGGTAATACGCTTAGGTATTGAGCCAAATCAGCTTCGCCCCCCGTAGAAGGCATCGCTTTAATCTCAGACGGATTAACTTGAATAGTAGCTAATTGAACGTTTGTTTTGGCCTGCTGGTTACGGGCCGATAAGTCCAGTGTCTCCAGATCAATGGCTCCCGAGCTTAAAGGAATACGTAAATAGCTGATCTGGCCTGGATTGATGGTGACTATGAGGCTGGTATCCCGATACCCCAGGAAAGAAACCCCTAGCTGATATTCCCCGGGAGCCAATTCGCTTAGTGCAAAAAAGCCATCCAGATCCGTGGTGGTCCCCTTGTTTACATCAGCGATTTGCACCGCCGCAAAAGCGACCGGTGTACCGTCTGACTGGTCAACCACGTTACCGCGAAGGCTGCCATTCGTCTGACTGCTTAGTATCTTGGGGATGAGTAGGCTAAAGAAAAGTAGGCAAAGTGAAAAACACCTCGACGTTGCTAAGGGCATAAACTTGTAATTCGTTGGCTAAAGCACCAAATCAGCGGCTCCCTCCCGAAGGATAGTCGGCTCTCCTTCCGTACAATCAATCACGGTTGAAGGTACATTACCGCCGGGTCCACTATCGATGACCACATCCACTAGTTTTTTGAAATCCTCGTAAATATCTGCCGGATCTGTAAAATATTCTAATATTTCGTCGTCAGATTTTAGCGAAGTGGTCATAATAGGTCTGCCCAGGGTCTGGACAATGGCCGCTGTCACATTGTGCTCCGGAATACGAACCCCAATCGTTTTTTTACGATTCTTGAACATCTTGGGCACATTATTGGCGGCCGGAAGGATAAAAGTAAAAGGACCGGGTAGGTTTTTCTTTAGCATGCGAAAGGTCGCATTATCAATTTGTTGGGTATAGTTCGACACCTGGCTGATATCCTCACAAATCATTGCCAGATTAGCTTTTTTGGGGTCCAGGCCACGCAATTTACAGATGCGGTCAATGGCTTTCTGATTTTCAATGTCACAGCCCAGGCCATAAACGGTATCCGTTGGATAAATGATCACACCACCTTCGTTCAGATGCTCTACCACCTGGCGAATTTTACGTCCTTCGGGATTGTCAGGATTTATTTTTAATAGCATAGGTAAGCTGATATTTGGTTAGCATTAAAGAATCTGACCAAAATCTAATTCTTTCCTTTCTTGTTTCCAAATAAATCCCGAGTTGAATTACCTAAAACCGGTTCTTCCCTTGGTGCTTCGTCTACTGCTTGATTATTAAATAACTTATCCACAAAAACCAGTCGGTCCTCCTTTAGCTCCAGCGCTTGGTAACTACCATCGGGGACCATCATCGGACCCTGTCCTCCCCTGCCCGGAATTTCAATCAGATGATCAAAGACAATACTCTCCAGCGCCTGATCATAATTCAGTCGAACGCTCGAGTCACCAAAGTATTCGAGTAACAGGCGATGCAAGGCCGGGCCATCCTGCGTGGGAATAACCGGTGCCCCAAAAACGATTCCCTTGTCCGGGCCAAAATGTAAAACCTCTAAAATTTTGCGATGATCGCGATTGGAATAGGCATCATATCCAAATAAGAGATAATAGGGTTTACCTTGCTTTTCTATCTGCTTAATGTTGTAATACAAGGCGCCGTACCATTCCCGGGGAGAGAGAACAGCCTCTTGTACATTTTCTACCGTTGCGGAGCGATCCGCCAGCGGAATCAACTGTACCTCTTTGGTATTCAATTGCACCACGCCAAAATAACGGTAATCTACCGGACTAACCATCAATTGCCAGGTGAAGATTCTAAAAGTGCTATCGGGGGCATATTGGATGGAGATGCTATTCAAACGATCAAAAGGATAGTCAAAGGAATGATCATATTTTAATGCTGATTTGAGATGCAGGATCATTTTTTTGGTGGCCAGGAATCGGCGTTCAGGTAAGGTATCATTAACCACCAGGAAGCCATCGACAATCAGGCTGTCTTCGTAGGTCTTAATTTTCACTGCATCTTCCGCAGAAATCTGGGCTTTTGCCCCCAGGGTGAAAAACAAAATGGGGAGAAGTAAAAAGAATATTTTTGGATAGTTCATGGTCTTCTATTTGATTTGATAACGACCGTGTCCTTTCAAAAATTGTATCTCGCTAATGGCTGAACGGGGACTAGCCTCGTCGCCGTTTATTGTTTTTGTAATCCCGAAAAATGAATTCTCCCAGGCCTTGCAAACTACTGTAAAAAGCCTTTCCATTATTGGCCTGAGTAAACTGCTCTACAAATTGCACCAAATAAGGATCTCTGGCAATCATAAAAGTAGTAATGGGAATATTGATTTTCCGACAGCGTTGTGCCAGGTTTAGAGTACGGTTGACGATCTTTCGATCCAGGCCAAAGCTGTTTTTGATGTATTTCTTACCTTTCTTGATACAAGTGGGCTTACCATCTGTGATCATAAAGATTTGTTTATTCGGATTGCGGCGGCGACGTAAAATATCCATCGCCAACTCCAAACCGGCTACCGTATTGGTATGATAAGGTCCCACCTGCAAATAAGGAAGATCCTTGATCTCTACTCTCCAGGCATCATTACCAAAAACAATTATATCCAGCGTATCCTTGGGGAAACGGGTGGTAATATATTCCGACAGGGCCATGGCTACTTTCTTGGCGGGGGTAATCCGATCCTCTCCGTAGAGTATCATGGAGTGTGAGATATCAATCATGAGTACGGTACTGGTCTGTGCCTGATAGAAAGTTTCGTAGACCTCCAGGTCATCATGAGTCAGTTTGAAGTCGTCAATCCCATGATTGATATGGGCATTGCGCAGGGATTCAGAAATGGCTAATTTATCTAATTTATCACCAAATTCGTAAGGCCGACGTTCGGAGGCATATTCATCTCCACGACCACCGTATTTCGTGCTGTGATTCCCCCTTTTAGTCTTCTTGATCTGCCCAAAAATATCCTCCAGCGCTTTTTGCCGTAAGGCGATTTCCATTTTGGAAGAAGGCACAAAATTAGGATTACGAGCATCCTGTTGCTGGATATAGCCTTTATCGATGAGATCCTGTATAAAGTCTCCCATGCTGTATTCTTCATTGGTCAGATCGTATTCTTTGTCCAACTCGGTCATCCAGGAAAGTGATTCACTGACATCACCTGAGGTATAAACCAGTAGCTCTTTGAACACCTCTAACAACCGCTCAAAATCTGATCCGCTATTCTCGTCCGGCACAAAGTCCGAAAATTTCCATCCTATCATATCAAAGTCTACTAATTAATTAAATACCTCCCCGTGGTGTGCTCTTAAGCAATCTCACAACACTTGGCCAACTCTACATAATCGGGCCGATCCGAAGCCAGCTTATGGATAAAGCTCTCTTCGATTTTACCTTTGAAAATGGCAAAGACCCCGGGCATTTGAAAACCATCTCCTAATTGCGGCCCAATCCCATGTCCGGAAACCACCCCTGCGGAGAAGCCCCTAATCCAACTTTGTAAGCCAAACAATTGATTGAAATTACCCTTTATTAAGCCAAAACCCTGATAAAAGCGTTTATCCGGATCACTAATGTGAGTGGCCCCTTCCAGATTATACCGGCTAAAATAGCGTTCCGCAATCGTAGCCTCCGTCATATGGACAAAAACGATTTTGATGCCCCTTTCTTCAATTTTTTTCCGCTCCTGCGAAATATCTGCCAGGGCTTCGCGGCAAAAGGTACAACCGAAATGGCGCAAAAACACCAGTAAGACCGGGCGATTCTGAGAAAGCTCCAGAAGAGACTTCCCTTCATTGGTCTGCATTTCACCCAATAACTTTTTTAGCTCTGTCTTCAGCTCTGTCATCTTGCTACTTATGGTTTATGTATGAAACAAGCTTTTTAAGCGCTGGTTCAATAAAATAAAGAAAATACCTAGCAATAAGCCGTTGATCAAGATATAAGATTTCTACAAGGATTGAAAGAAAACCTCCTATTGAGTTTAATGAAAAAAGGCAGCTGCCAATAGTTGACAACTGCCTCTTTCCTTTTTATTCCTAAAAGCTTACAAAGACATATCCTTGAAAACATTCATCACCTGGCTAACGTGGCCAGCTGAAGTTTTCAGCAGAGACATTTCATCTTCATTGAGGTCCAGTTCTATCATTTCTACGATACCGGACTTACCCAGTTTCACCGGCACTCCCAGAAAGATATCTGATAAGCCGTACTGACCATCTAGTTTTGCACAGCAGGGGAAGATACGGTTTTCGTCACGCACGATGGTTTCCACCATTTGTGCAGCGGCCGCACCCGGCGCGTACCAGGCGGAAGTTCCCATTAGTTTCACAAGTTCTCCCCCACCCTTTTTGGTGCGTTCGACAATGGCATCCAGCTTATCCGAATCAATTAACTCCGTTACCGGAATACCCGCTACCGTTGTATATCTGGGTAAGGGGACCATTGTATCTCCGTGTCCACCCATCAGTACGGCCTGAATATCCTTAGGAGACACCTTTAGCTCGGTAGCCAGAAAAGCACGATAACGTGCTGTATCCAGAATACCTGCCATACCAAACACCCGATTGGCAGGCAAACCCGCTGCTTCGAATGCGGCGTAAGTCATGACATCCAATGGATTGGACACCACAATGATGATGGGATTCTTAGAATGCTCCATGATGGAACTAGTGACCGCATTTACAATTTTGGCATTGGTAGAAATCAGGTCATCCCGGCTCATTCCCGGCCGACGGGGCACACCCGCTGTAATCACTACGATATCAGAATCAGCGGTTTTACTGTAATCATCGGTACCGACCAAGGAGGTACTGTAATAGTCGATGGGGGCTTGCTGCCAGCTATCTAGTGCCTTACCAGCGGCCAAATCACCTTTAATATCTAATAATACTACTTCGTTTACGAGGTCTTTGTGGGCTAAAACATTTGCGCAGGTAGCGCCTACATTACCAGCGCCTACAACAGTTACTTTACTCATTCTTTTGTGTTTAGATTTTATGCTCTGTATTTATCTAAAGTGTTTTCTTTCGCCGAAAATAGGTATTCTACAAAAGAAAACACTAGTATTTTTAATGATTTTTACCAACGAATCAGTGCTGAGCCCCAGGTAAATCCACTACCAAAGGCCGCCAGGCAAACTAGAGATCCATCTTTAACCACACCGGCTTCCCAGGCTTCACTCAGGGCAATGGGTATAGAGGCAGCGGTGGTGTTTCCGTATTTTTGAATATTATTCCATACCTGATCGTCACGCAAGCCCAGTCTTTTTTGGACGAACTGGCTGATACGCAGATTCGCCTGATGGGGTACAAACACATCGATATCCTCTTTGCTCAGATTAGTTGCTGATAAGGCCTCCATAATCACTTCCGGGAATTTCTGTACAGCCATTTTAAAGACAAATTGGCCTTCCATATTGGGATAAAGCTGACCATTCTCCATCATGTGGTCCGTAATGAACATACCGCCGTAGGTATCGCTATTCGGAAATCCGTATTCTATGTCTTCCCCTTGCTGATCAGCATGATACCCTCCGTGGGCTCCCGGGCTTAAAAAAGCGAGTTTCTCAGCGTAAGTACCATCGGAGTGCAGGTGGGTAGTTAGTACCCCACGATTTTCCGCTTCGGTAGGCTGCAGTAATACGGCTCCGGCTCCGTCTCCAAAAATAACCGTTACATTCCGACCACGGGTAGAATAATCCAGCCCCATGGAGTGCATTTCTGCGCCGACCAGTAAAATATTTTTATACATTCCCGAACGAATAAACTGATCGGCAACGGAGAGACCGTAGACAAAACCCGAACATTGATTACGGACATCCAGGGCACCAATTTCAGTCTTGGTAATTCCTAATTCGCGTTGCAATAATACACCACAACCAGGAAAGTAATAATCAGGGCTGAGAGTAGCGAAAATGATAAAATCGACATCCTCCTTGGAAATTCCAGCGCGCTCAATGGCTATTTTCGCTGCTTCGGCACCCATGGTAGTGGTGGTTTCTTTATGCTTTTGGCCGTAGCGGCGCTCCTGAATACCAGTGCGCTCCTGAATCCACTCATCCGAGGTTTCCATTACTTTAGATAAATCGTCATTCGTCACTATTTTTTCGGGCACATAATGACCTATACCTGCAATTTTTGATCTAATCATATGAAATTTAAATTTATTCAGGCCAATAATCGTCACAATTGTTTTGGAGACGGCAAAAACGGCCCATCATAATTTGGTTTTATAGAGCCCCAAAAATACACTCTTCCCGGACAATTGAAAAAGAAAATAGAGAATACTCCCTAGATAGGATCAAAAGAGATCGCTTTTTGTTCAAAAAAGCTAAAAAAAGAATGAATGAAGTTGTTTAAAAAGTAAATCCCTAAAGCTCAAAGAGCTAAAGGGATTACCAACAAATTATAAACACCTAAATATAAATCTTCTAACTACGGGTCTGTATGGTTATGGTAAAACTATAATAAAATTTAAATTTTCAAAAATAATTTTGACCATTTAAGAGACTATACGCTAAAAGTAGCAAGTATATTATTCTCTTGGAAAGAGAAAAGACGGACAGCTTACCACAATAGACGAATAGCCGACAAAAATGGTATTTTACTATTATTTCCAAAACCTATTTCTGTATCTTTACATTTCTAGCGCTCGCAATCCTACTATCATCTATGAATCTACACTACAATGCGCACGAAGCTTTAAAGAAATACTTCGGTTACGATCAGTTTCGCCCCATGCAAGGGGAAATTATTCAATCCGTTTTCTCCGGTAAGGACACCATTGTCCTAATGCCCACGGGTGGAGGTAAGTCCATCTGCTACCAAATTCCAGCCATTGTAATGCCCGGTACCTGCATCGTTATTTCTCCTTTAATTTCTCTGATGAAAGATCAGGTGGAGGGCTTAAAGAGTAATGGTGTCTCAGCTGCTTTCCTGAATAGTAGTCTGAGTAGTAAAGAAGTACGAGCAGTAGAAGAATCGCTACTAGCCCAGGAATTAGATTTACTTTACATCTCTCCGGAAAAAATCACTTCCGGTGGCTTTCTCCCTTTCTTAAAAAAGGTAAAGATTAACCTCATCGCCATTGATGAAGCGCACTGCATCTCGGCCTGGGGCCACGATTTTCGGCCGGAATACACCAAACTTAAATTCTTAAAAACACAATTTAAGGGAACGCCGCTAATCGCCCTCACAGCTACTGCGGACAAACTAACCCGCAAGGATATTCAAAAACAACTCAACCTTAAAAAACCCGAGGCCTTCATTGCTTCTTTTGATCGGCCTAACCTCAGTCTTAATGTACGTCCCGGTCAAAAGCGTTTCGAGCAAATACTGGAGTTTATCCGTACCCATCCCGATCAATCGGGCATCATTTACTGCCTGAGCCGTAAATCAACCGAAAAAATCGCCCAAAAACTCAGCGATAAAGGAATTACGGCCGAAGCTTACCACGCCGGCCTCAGCCCTAACGAACGCTCCCTGGTTCAGGAAAATTTTATTAATGATACAACGCCCATTGTCTGTGCGACCATTGCCTTTGGGATGGGTATTGACAAATCTAATGTCCGCTGGGTCATTCATTACAATCTCCCCAAAAACATTGAAGGCTATTACCAGGAAATTGGTAGAGCCGGACGCGATGGCGTACCAGCCGACACCTTACTGTTTTACAGTTTCCAGGATGTCTCTATGTTACAAGAAATCCTGGGTAATAATCAGAGCGAGCATAGCGAATTACAATTAGCCAAGCTGGATCGCATGCGTCAATATGCCGAATCGCCCACCTGCCGCCGCCGAATGCTACTCAGCTATTTTGGCGAAGACCTGGAAAAAGACTGCGGCAATTGTGATGTCTGTCATGACCCACCCGAATCCATTGATGGTACGGTGATTGCTCAAAAAGCACTATCAGCCATCTACCGTCTCCAGCAAAAGCATTCCATGGGTACCGTTATTGATGTTTTAAGAGGTTCCTCCCGTCAGGAATTAATTAATGCCGGACTCCATAAGGTAAAGACCTACGGCGCCGGAAGGGATATCCCTTACAGCCATTGGCAGCAATACCTGCTTCAACTACTGAACCAGGGCTACATCGAAATTGCCTACCACCAAAGGAATCGTATTTTACTCACCGAAGCCAGTAAAAAAGTACTATTTGAGAATCGCCCCGTTTCTTTAGTCATGCCGGCTACCATCCGTAAGCGTCAGGAAAAAGCAAAAGAAGAGGCACAAAAAAG
>DATFKA010000037.1:0-2589 GCA_035268885.1 Saprospiraceae bacterium | reverse complement strand
GCCAGGGTGTTCGAATCCAGGTGAGCCATTCCCCTTATTTCACGCCCTGGAAGATAATCGGTAAAATAGCGGCGCTCTTGCTGTATATGCAGAAAACCTTGTGGAACCGGCATTAGCAGGTTGCCATTACGGAGAATATAGGGTAGCCATTCCCGGGAGATAAGCTTGATGTCGTAATCAGGGATCGCCTCGTTGACCCGGATAACCGTTGAGTCTTGGTTGACTGCGGCACCGCGTACAGAGTATTTTATGTTTTGGGTGGTATCCAGAAAAAGAGTAACCGGGGTAGAGGCAACGCTAGTCATGCCGATTATGGAGGAAGAATTTTTTCTGATTTGTATCCTGGGTAAAATGGGATATGCTCGGGTGGGCTTCCTGGTCTCGAGCGAACCGGGTAAATCTAATGCCTGCACATGTTGTTGATGGTTATACCACAATTGTCCGTTCTGATCCAAAAAGTAAAGCCCGTCTTTAACGTCTTTTAACAGAGGAGGATAGTCCCTTACCCAGGCACCGGTCGAGTCCAACAGTTGTACCTGCATCGCCGTATCGATTTCCCAGTAGTATCCTTCGGGGCCGGGGAGGAGCATTCTGCGGGTTTCAGGCGTTTCTACCTGTGGATTTGCAGAAAAACGCACCTTCTGCAGGGAGCCATTGTAATACCAGAGTTGTTCTTTTTCCTGGTCATGAATATACACGGTCTGATGAATGGAATACAGTTGAAGCTTGTCGGAAAAGTTAGGTGCTGGCCCATCGAGGTATTCTGTGAGGGAATAAAAACGGTCCTCTGCCGGGTTGTAGATGTCTATTTTATGTTTGGCGGGGGAGGCCTTCCATTGCGTGGGGGCAATATGACGCCAAATATTGTGGTGTTTATCTTCGGCTAAAAGCGTACGGTGACGCTCATATAGCTGTGTATCTTCCTGCTCAACGGGTACGATCCTGTCTCCATCAAAGTAACACAGATTGCGGCCGCTTTGTAGCCATACTATCCCGCGGTTATCTTCGAAAACACCCCAGATGATATGATTTGGCAATCCATCATTTTCTGTCCAGAGCTGTACCGTTGCTAAGGTGCCTTTCATCCCCGGGATTTGCATATCGTGGGATTGGGCGTATAATGGTCCAATGATAGACAAACTTGCCAAAATCAAAACTAGGGGATGTTTCATAAAGAGACTTTGCTTTGTCAAAGATATTATAGGTTCGGTCTGGGAGTAGAGACGATCACCGGGGTACTTTCTTGATGGGCGCTTAGCGCTTATTGATACAGACTCGCTTGCTAGTCCGGGCCTATGTTTTTGCTTCATCAATGTGCCGCTAATTTACGTTTATTGCCGAATGCTCCTGCGCCGTTGCCTGCTCATTTTTTGTCAGGCTCTTCTTTTGTTGAATGAAAAAAGTTTGCTGGCCTATTATCCCTTACCATTGTCGGTGTAGTATACCGGCAACGATGGGTTTTGGGAGTCCCAAAACGCATCGAGCCGAGTATATACTCGCTAGAAGTGGATGGGCAAAGCCCATACCACTTCGTGAGCGGTATAAAATAAAGGATTTCGTAGATTAGGGCACATTTTTGCCGAATATTATGCGTATTTTTGCCGGTTTGTAACGGTTAGCTTGCCGGGTGGTTTCCCTTTGCCTGTCTACATTTGATTAAGCGAACAAAATAAACGCGTTCAGTAAAGCTCTTGACAAATCATTAAGTCTATGAAACGATTCTACTTAAACGAAGGTGTGGATTACCTTTCCCGTGTCGTATCTTCAGTACCACCAGTTTTCTTTTGGCGATTACCCCGGCTACACCGCTCACGAAGTGGTACGGGCCTTTCCTCTACAATCCCATCGTCGCTACGGATCATTCCAGTTTTCCATCTTGTCGATACATACGATGTAGCCCCTGATTTAGGAATGTTAAAGACGCTACGTTAAACGAACACTCTAGATACTCTCTATGACCCATACAGAGTGTTGTTTATCATCTGATTTTTGAAAGTAGGAGTGTACTTGCGCTTAAATAACAATCAAATCAAAATTTTACTATGAAAACGCTTAAAGGTTTTCTCTCCCTGGCAACCTTCGCTGTACTACTCGTTGCCTACCCAACACCTTCTTTACAGGCCCAAATCACCGGCTCCGTTTTTCGGGATTACCAGGATAAGGATGCCCAGGCGTCTTTTAGCCCGAAGGAGCAAGAACAATCCCTGGCATTTGTGGATGCTCAAGTTGATGATCCAGAGATACTTCTGAAATCCGTCGAGTCTCATACGGAGGAGTTTCACTTATTTTCCCACGGTCGCCCAGGGCATTTGCTGATTGAAGGCCAATGGTTGGGCGCTCGGGATATTGCCAGATGGTTGGTGGCCAGAGATGTACCGCAGAGGGTAAAACAAATCAACCTCTACGGTTGCAACTTCGCCCAAGGCCTCAAAGGCCGCGCTGCCGTCACTTACCTCGAAAAAGAACTCGGCATATCCATCGCCGCCTCGACCAACCTGACGGGAGTCGATGGAGACTGGACGCTGGAAATTGGCCAGCAATCCTTGGATGTAGATAATTATTCCCACATTCTACAAACAAACCTATTAA
>DATFKA010000036.1:0-117995 GCA_035268885.1 Saprospiraceae bacterium | reverse complement strand
AAGCCTGTCTCCTTCTGGTAGACGGGCTTTTTTTGTTCTGGGGTTGCTCAGTTGGTATAGCATCCGCCTTAGGCGGAGGGTCCTGGGTTCGACCCCCAGCGGAATCACTAAAAAGTGCAGGTTACTGATTATCAGTAGTTTGCACTTTTTGATTTTCTTCGTATTTGTTATAATTTCTTTCCTTTTTGATTCTTTATCAGTACTTTACATAAGTAAA
Source organism: Saprospiraceae bacterium (assembly GCA_035268885.1). Classification (GTDB taxonomy): domain Bacteria; phylum Bacteroidota; class Bacteroidia; order Chitinophagales; family Saprospiraceae; genus DATFKA01. Next base: position 117,778 of record DATFKA010000036.1, on the reverse strand, counting down.
AATAAATGATTTGATAGCAGCCTTCTAAGATTTTTCTGTGCTGGAGATGCTTTTACAAACGAATATGTCGTTTGACTAAAACTATGTGCGCGTCCATTAAAGTTTACATTGTGTTAAGCTAAAAAAGCTGTTATCTTTAAGGAGCAGCAAAAAACAATAAAATGACACAAAACCTCGATCAAAAAAAGATGGAGCTCATCCGAGAGATAATGGACATAGAAGAAGCATCTCTTCTTGAAAAGATAGAATCGGATATAAAAGAGAGCAAGCAGCAATCAGGAATTTGGGATAAGGTGATCAAGCCAATCCGAAAAACCGTTAGTATAGTCGAATTAGTGGAAGAGCAATCTTATGAGCCTATTGAAGCTGATGCCTTCTTTGAGCTAGCCGAATCTATTGCTATCGAGGAGCCCCTCGAGGAACTTTTGTTACAACTAGATTAAAGATAGATGGACTATTTATTAGATACGAATGTATTACTCGTATATGTTAGGGGAAGTGTACCATCTCGGAAATTAGAAGAAGATTTAAAAATTCTTACTGGTGATAATAGGGTAGTGTTATCGGTAGTGAGCGTGGGTGAAATTAAATCACTAGCTATACAAAACCATTGGGGTGATCGAAAAATTTCTAAACTTGATGACCTGCTAAATCGCTTTTTAATTGCGGATATCAATGTTGAAGAAATAATAGATAGATATGCCGAAATTGATGCTTTCAGTCAAGGTAAATGGCCGGGAAAAAAGGCCGACTTTACCTCAAAAAATATGGGGAAAAATGACTTATGGATTGCTGCAACCGGAAGTGTATTAAATTTGGTACTAATAACCGCTAATGGAGATTTTGACCACCTGGATAAAGAATACCTCATTTTGAGAAAGGTGAATTTTAAAGATTACCTGGGGTAACGGTAGATAATAAAAAAATAAGAAATTTTCCCTTCTAACATTCTTCTAAGCTAATTTTTTAGCTGTTCGTAAGGGCTTGTTTTTTATGGAGTTATGAAAGGTATTCCAACCCCAGCGGAATCACTTTCACTTGCCAATCGTTGATTTTCAGCGGTTGGCATTTTTTATTGGTGCTTATCTAGGGCTTCTACGCAATGATATTCTTAACTACTTTTCCGTGAACATCCGTCAGGCGGTATCGTCTGCCCTGATGTTTAAAGGTGAGTCGCTCGTGGTCAACACCCAATAAATGGAGCATGGTCGCCTGGAAATCGTGCACGTGCACCCCATTGTTAGCCACATTATAGCTGAAGTCATCAGTCTGGCCGTAGGTGATTCCGGGTTTGATACCGCCACCCGCCATCCACATGGAGAAGCAACGGGGATGGTGATCACGGCCGTAATTATCCCGGGTCAGTTTACCCTGTGAAAAGCTGGTGCGGCCAAATTCACCGCCCCAGATCACCAGGGTGTCTTCGAGTAGCCCCCTTTGTTTGAGGTCCTTTACGAGGGCTGCCGAAGCCTGATCACTGGAAAGGGCCATCCGTTGAATATCATTCGGTAGGTTGCCATGTTGATCCCAGCCCATGTGATACAATTGGATGAAGGGAACGTCCTTTTCGGCCAACCGACGTGCCAATAAACAATTAGCCGCATAAGTGCCTGGAATCCGTGCATCGGGTCCGTACATGTCGAAGATATAGTCTGGTTCATCGGAAAGATCGGTCACCTCCGGAACGCTGGTCTGCATGCGGTAAGCCATCTCATACTGGTTAATTTTAGAGTCAATCTCCGGGTCTCCCCAGTGGGCTTTTTGTTCTTTTTCCAGCTGCTCTAGATAATTCAATTCCCGGCGTCGGCTAGCGCGATCAATACCATTGGGATTGGATAGATATAAAACGGGCTCTATGCCCGATCGAAAACGCACGCCCTGGTGGTGAGAGGGTAAGAAGCCACTATTCCAGGCCTGCATGTTCAGATTCTGTGTATCCGGTTTCCCTTTGGAAAGTAAAACGATAAAGGAAGGCAAGTTTTCATTAGAACTGCCCAGGCCATAACTCATCCAGGAACCAATGCTGGGACGTCCTACCTGCTGAGAGCCCGTTTGCAAAAAGATAATGGCGGGTTCATGATTAATGGCTTCGGTATACATTGAATTGACCACGCAAATATCTTCGGCCACAGAAGCAATGTGAGGAACCAGGCTGCTGAAATAACCGCCGGTTTTTGCCTGCCGTGTAAACTCGAATCCTGAGCCTACTAAAGGGAAACTGGCTTGTGCGGCCAGCATCCCCGATAGGCGCTGATTACCACGCACGCTATCGGGGATCTCCTGCCCCCAACGTTTCATCAACTCGGGTTTATAATCAAAGAGCTCAATTTGACTGGGGCCACCACTCTGGAACAGATAGATGACGCGTTTTGCTTTAGGAACATGGTGCAGGGCTTTTAATACCCCGCCCGATGATGATGGCATTAGGGGTACCGTACTTCCCGTATTCATCTGACCACTCAGGAGGTCTGGGTACAGCATGGAGCCGAGTGCGAGCGCTCCCAGCCCTTTAGTGGTAGTTTTAAGAAATTCGCGACGCGTTTTGTGGTAACTGGCTTGATGTAGATCGGAATTATTTGATCGCATGGTTCTTGTTTTAAGGAATAGAGTTTTAATTTTTCCAGTAGGCTTCCGTAGTATTCATAACCGTGTTAGCTACTCGCGCTAAGGCGGCAATTTCTGCAGCTGGTAGCGTTTGATCCAATTGGTCCTTACCAATAGCCAGGTACTCATCTGTTCGGGAGGGTTTTGCTCTGAAATAAGCAAGTTCTTCCTGGTATTGCCGTTGGAGCAAATCTTGTTCTCTTTCCGTGGGAGCTCGACTGGTAAGTGCCCGGAAGACCTGGACCCTGGCTTGTTCTACCTGGCCTTGGGTAGATCGCCAGGCGTTTTCGGCCAGAACTCTACAGCCTTCGAGGGTCTGGATATCATTTAATAGCATCAAGGCTTGTAGGGGGGTATTACTTTGTTGCCGTCGTACCTGACACTCTCCCCGATGAGCAGCATCAAAGATAAGCATACCCGGGGGCGGCATATTCCGTTTCCAGAAGGTATAGATGCTGCGCCGATAGAGGCCATTTTTGTAATCCGTCTCCCATCCCGGGAAAAAGGGATGCGTCATCACTTCTTTCCACAGCCCAGGCGCCTGGTACGGAAAAACGGAGGGCCCGCCAATCTTGGGGTTCAGTAATGCACTGCTAGCTAAAATATTATCCCGGATCATCTCGGCCGAAAGTCGATATCTGGGGCCCCTGGCCAGCAGGTAATTATCCGGATCCATTTCTTGCAATTCGGGACGAATCCTGGAGGACTGCCGATAAGTGGCCGAAGTTACCATTTGTCGGATTAACCGCTTCAAATTCCAACCACTTTCCTGAAAATCTACGGCTAACCAGTCTAGCAGTTCTGGATGAGTGGGTAAAGCCCCCTGGTTGCCAAAATCTTCCACTGTCTCGACGATACCCCGGCCAAACATAAGGTACCACATCTGGTTTACAGCTACCCTGGCGGTTAGCGGATTGTCAGGATGGGTGAGCCACCTGCCGAGTCCCAGACGGTTTCTGGGTAGCTCTTCTGGCCAGGCTAGAATTTCATTCGGGGCATCGCGCTCGACCGGTTTGCCATGGGCATCGTACACACCGCGTTCCAGAATGTAGGTTTGCCTTTCTTCTTTCCAGTCTCCCATCACCATGATTTCCTGTACACTGTCTATGGCATTGATCTCCTGGTATTGGATGGTCCGTAGGGCAATCCGGCCCTGCTCTAAATCCCCATCGATGAAGAGATCGTAGAATCGATCAAGTTTCTTATTTTTTGTGGCGATCGCTTCTGCAAAGGCAGGTTCTCCCTGGGCGGCATCATACAGGTAGTGGGCCATAAAAGCTTCCGCTTCTCGATTGAGCACCCGAACCTCATCCAACATGCCGCCGGTAAAATCCTGATCATAGTGCCGATTACCAATGATCATACCTTTGAAGGGCATATAAACCGTGGCTCGGGTATCTAAATAGGGTTTGGTAGAGCGATAGACATAATTTCGTTTGATCTCAAAATCCTGGATGGTACCATTTTGGTATAAATGCATACCTTCCGCTGTGCTGGAGCCGTCATAGGTCCATACAAAATGTACCCACTCGTCGATGGGGAGTTCCTGGGTGGAAGCAATATCCAGAGATTGGTATGGATGCGCATGATTTAATCGGAAATGTAAATGTAAACTATCCAGTACCACATCCCAGCCACGGTAGCCCTGAATGCGATTATTCCCATTGTACAATACGTGCGCTTCGTTAAAAGCTTTCGGCGTTTTAATCCAGAAACTCACGGTAAAAGGTTCGTTGCGCTCGAAAGAGACCCGGCTACCGTCAGAGATGAATTGTCCATGGGCATTACTCATAATGGCCTGTCCTTTTTTTCCAGGTACTGCTTTGATATCTCCCCAATAGGTGGCCTGGGGAGCCCCCTTTGCGAAATCACTGGCTTTTCCATTGGCCATGTCGTCAAAGGTGATATAAGCCACAGTGGAAGCCTGTACGGCGTTGAGTAAGGCGGAAGCCCCTTGTTGTCTGCTTAACCATTGCTCAAAGCCGGTTGTGTTTTTCGATGCGGCCTGGCGAATACTATCCTGTTTGCGATCAATTTGCCGAAGCAAAAAGCCACGGATGGCTGCGACCTCTTCATCGGGTAAGGGTAAAACGGGTCCGGCATTCATAGAAAGCTTGTTGGGAACCATTTGCCCATTTTCAATGGCATTAAAGGCAAAAATACCATCTCCTCGTTCAACCGTAGAATTGAAAAAACTGAATAATTCAAAATAGTTTTCCTGACTTATGGGATCATACTTATGGTCGTGACAGCGGGCACAACCCAGGGTGAGCCCCATAAAAGCAGCGCCAACCGTGTTAGTCCGATCCGCTACGTACTCGACCCTAAACTCCTCAGGAATAATGCCCCCTTCTGAATTTTGCTTGTGGTTCCGATTGAAGGCTGTAGCCAAGCGCTGTTCGGTGGTGGCATCAGGTAATTGATCTCCTCCAACCTGCCATTCTATGAATTTATCATAGGGTAAATTTTCGTTAAAGGCTTTAATGACCCAGTCTCGATAGGGCCAGAAGGTATGATGGAAATCATCGAGGTAACCTTCCGAATCCGCAAAACGGCTGACATCCAGCCAATGGGCAGCCATACGTTCTCCGTAGGCGGGAAGTTGGAGCAAACTATCGACCAGGTGCTCGTAGTAGTCTGCGCTGGTATCAGCCAGGATTCGATCCAGGTCGGACACAGTGGGGGGTAATCCGGTCAGATCAAAGTATAATCTGCGAATCAGTTGTTCTTTTCGGGCCTCGGGTGCTGGATCAATCCTCCGTTGTACCAGAGGAGCGGCAATGAATTGATCGATTTCGTTTCTAGCCCAGCCTTCTCCGGCTTCAGGCAGGGGTGGTTTTTGGGGTACGGTAAATGCCCAGTGGGGTTTATATACTGCATTTTGTTCTATCCATTTAATCAGGATAGCTTTTTCAGAAGGATCTAATACCAGATTGGATTCAGAGGGAGGCATGACTAATTCCGGGTCATCAGATAAGATCCTCTGTATTACTTGGCTTCTTTTAGGCTTACCGGGTACAATGGCGTGGCCATTACCGCTGCTAAGCGCGGCGTAGGCACCTTCGGGGGTATCCAGTCGTAAATCTCCTCGCTGTTTTTGTGCATCCGGTCCGTGGCAAGCAAAGCATCGATCAGAAAGTATCGGTTTGACGTGGAAATTGTAATCTACTTGCTCCGGCAACTGATCCATTTGAGCATGGACTTCCTTGGGAAGTTTCTGTTGACAGGCGGTAAATAGTATTGCCAACATTGATAAAATCACGGTCTGAAATAAGCTATCTTTCATTAGTCATATGAATATGAAAGTACAAATTACAAATTATACCAAATTTAAGTAGGTTGTCCAATTAAATCAAGCAATAATCTGCGTCTTTTTGGGGCGATTTCTTCGTTGCAAAAAGCCTTGGATAGCTAGGCTATCCGCGATTTTTGCGTCTCGAACTAGCCCAAAAAAGCCAGCACCTTATTACAGACTCAATATGGGCAACCTACTTATCGCTTGCACAAGCACTAAAAAGCTTAATTAGCGCCAAGAGCAGCAAATAGAATAGCTGTTTCGTACAGTAGAATGGTCTTTACGAAAGCCAGGGATGTCGGGTGTCTACGCCTTCAGAGAGATTATCATAAACTGCTTTTTCCGGCCGGAGACAAAGCCATACTTTACCCTCCTGTGCTTCCAAATATAAGCTGTCGCCCTGGCGCAGTTGTAACTGAGCGGCCACCGCTGGTAAGGAGGCAGATTGCGCAAAGCTGCAAAAACATCCGCCAAAGACTAGCGAGATGTAAGCAAGAAGATTTCGGACAGACATGTATCGTTGTATCTCGTTCCAGGATAAACCTCTAAGATGGTTAGAACGACGCGTCGGACTCTTTTGCCATACGCCCCCTCCCCCACGTCGTAGGGAATATCCAATTGGGTAGCAAAACTTTGCTCATTAATGGCTGAGTAGGGCCGATCCGGTAATTCCACCTCGTAAGTTAAGGTTTCCAGGGCATCATTTTCATAGGTATTACTGCCCCTCACCTCTATCCTGATTTTCTTTATCCGGTTATTGCGGTAATAAGTGCGCTCGCTCTTGGTGTATCCATTGATCAGACCAATGGCCGTCAGGGGCATGACCTCATCCAGGATGATTTCTATTTGGGCCCCGACCCCGGCATCGGAGGTTCCTTCCACCCAGGCCGTTGAAAAATCTTCATCCAGTAAATGATCAGCTTCGTAGTCGCCGGCCAGGGTGGAACTGGCGGCTATGGATTGTATCTGGTTATTGGCCAGGCGATTTTTACGGAAGTAGGTAGATAATTTTTCCGGCTCTACTGAATACTCGAAATAAAGAGAAGGTAGATCATCCAGCACCAAATTGACACCTTCGTAAGTATAATAATCGCCCACCGGATTCATCACCAGGCCTTCAATACTGGCCTGGGCATTTGCCGGAAATTCCAGTTTGACATCTAATTTGGGCAGGATGCCATCCCCCCAGTATCGGGCTGGCGAAAAATCGTAAAACAATCGACGCTTATCGTAGCTGGGCATGGCACTTTTGGTAGTCTCCCAATCGGTGTATCCGTTTTTCACCAGATAAATAACTTCCAGGCGTACCAGTTTCCCCGCAGGAATCTGAAAATCGGTTACGTACCAGACCTTACGGGTTTTCAAGCCTTCCGCCTCTCCTTCGATCGGGCGATAATCAAAGCCCTGTTCAATCTCGCGGGTGATCTCCAGGGGTTTACCGTCCAGCATGAATTTGATTTCCGGAATATATTCTTCTCGCCAGTTCAGATTTTCGGTAAATTCACTGTAGACCACCTCTACGGGGAAGCCATAGGTGACCGATTTGGGTATATTTACCCGGACGTTTTGCAATTTGTACTTAACGTGTACTCGGGTAAAATCTCCTTCCACCTTTAGCGAAAGTTCTTCGCTGACCAGGCCCACCGGAGCGACGCGTACCGGACGAATATCACCCAGTGCATAAACCGCCGAACCATCGACGGGACCGCCATTGGCCAGCGCGGGGATTGTGGAAACAAGGAAGAATAGTAAGCAGCCTAAAAGAGCGCGCAGCATAATCAATTTTATTATAGAACGTGGAAATCAGGGGCTTAGGTTCGCTCATCTTAAAATACCAAAGCCAAAACCTATCCCTTTGGGAAGGATATCACCGGTTTTTTGTGGCTACAATTGGCACCTCTATTGGTAGGCTAACCTCCGAATCCCATCCCGATGGGGCTCTTCGCATTGCTTGGTTATCTAATTGTAATTAATCCTGAAGTGGTTTAACAACCCTCCAGACGACGCTTTTTAGGCTTTTTCTCGGGGATAATTAGCTTAGGGGCGGGCTTTGGTTGAATAGGCTTACCAACGGAGATCGACTCTAACTCCTCATTCTGGACTTTTTCGAAAACAGCCTGGTAATCGTGAGCGGCAACATCCAGAGGCACCTCCTCTACCGTATTAGCAACCAAATCGTAAGCGCCCGGAATAAACTTAACCTGCTCCAGACCTACCTGCCGTAACATCATCCAGGCGTTACTCGCCTGACTGGCAGACTTCCCATAGAGTAGAAAGTGCTTGCTTTCCCGCTCCAAAAAAAGTGCTTGTGAGGCCTCCGTCAGTAAGTCGGCAAAGGGGACACTGATGGCTCCGTCTAAATGCCCTTGATTGAATTCAACCAAAGTACGCAGATCGACGAGTACCTGATCCTCCCCGGAAACGACCAGTTCTTTTGCCTGATCCAGGCCGATCGTATTGGCTTCCTCTTCCAGTGCCAGCAGCGCTTCTGCTGCAGAGATTTTATACGTGGCCTGCTCGTCTCCCAATGTAAGGAATCCCATAAGTAGGACGATGATCGCCAGAATGGTGACAACTACTAATCCTCGTGTTCTTGTATTTTGGCTCATACTAATCGTTTTAACAACCTTCTAATTTTCTTTTCTTTTCTACTTTTTTGGGTAAAACCGTAATTTTTTTACGCGGAGGTGGACTTATGGATTTTTCAGGATCAATTTGAATCTCCCTACTGGCCCCGACGAAGTACTTTTTAGCGGCAGCGCGAAAGGCATATACCTCCATTTCCTGCTCTGACAAACTACCTTTAGGAGCTTCCGCCAAAAGAATATCCGAGGTCCATTGGTTAAGACCACCTTTCAGGATATAAAGGGGATTGGGCTTTTGTCGCTTTTTGATTAGCCAGGCTTTTTCAGCCAGAAAATCATCGTTGGAGAAGAATACCACATCGAGTTCTTCCCGATCAAAATAGTTATTGTACTTTTCGGCCAGGACTTCTTCCAGCGGGATATTGATGGCGTTGGGCAAAGAGAATGCGCCAAAGGCCATACTATCACGAACATCCACTAAAACTAGAGTAGGATCGCCATTGATAATACGCTCCGTCATTTGATCAACGGAAATAAATCGCTTTTCACTTTGCAAGTCTAGAAGCAAATTTTCGGGCTCTAGCTCTTTTTTATTGATCTTTTCAGGTAAGAAGATTAGCCCCAGGCTAAACAATAGAATAGCAGCAGCGGCGATAATGTAATTCAAATTCGGCATATTTATTCCATTCTATTTTATGTAGTTCAAAATAAGTAGGTTAAAGCGTTTAATATTCTACTTTAGGTACCCTTTTCTGTATCCAGGCGGTTACTACAAAGGCAATAAGGGCTATAGCAACAAAGGCAAAAGCAAAAACACCCGTAGAAACACCCAGCGTCTCCGTAATCTTCACCTGTCCAAGTGCATAGCTAGTGTAGATACCTTCAAACCATTCGTAGGTGCCCGAGAAGAAAAAGATACCCAAATATAAACCAATGACATAAGTGGCCGCATCCATTTTTCCGATCGCCGCCGCGCAGACTCCTGTCCCGGGGCAAAACCCTCCAAGGATAAAGCCAAACCCCATAACTAAACCACCAAGGGCAGCAGCCAATAGATAGGTAGGCGGGAAATAGATCATACTCAAGTCAATCCACTCCATATAGTTAAAATACAATAAACCGACCATGGCCGTAATGGTAGCGGTAAAAAACACCCGTAATACGGTAAAGTCGTACCCATAAAAAAGGCCAACTACCTTCCGCGAAGAAGAAAAACCGGATGATTCCAAAATAAAGCCAAAGGCGATACCCACCAATACAGCGATCACATACTCCCACCCATGCTCTACGTATCCTTGAGGAATTAATGGTCCCATAATAATAATTTTTCAATAGTCGTTTACGAATCAAATCCAAAGCTTACGGAAAAAATAAGCAAGCAGATAGGCCGAGCCAAAAATGCATAGCATGGTGATAAAACCAGAGGTCGCCAGTGCCGCCGAGCCACTGAGTGCCGCACCACTGGTACAGCCCCGCGCCAACTGCGATCCTATCCCAAAAAAGAATCCACCCGCTAAAGCCGCAATGATACGGGTGCGGGAAGTAATTTTTGGCGAATGCTCTACCTTCAGCGTAATCCGATTGGCTAGAGAGCCGGATAAGAAAGCACCGAGGATAACGCCCAGGACCTGAAAAACCAACCAATTATTTAATGGCGATTCTTTTTCTTCCGGAATAAATTGACCGATGTAAGGCGCCTCCCGGGCCGTTTCCGGGGAAATTTCTGCCACGGTTGCCGCGACCGTACTTTTAATGGCACCACTAGCCCCTAAACCGCGACCGGTCACGTAAAAAGTAGCCAGTAGTAACAAGCCTAGTAAAACACCTCCCAAATAGGGGTTGATGTAAGGCTTTGGTTGTGCATTTATATTCATGACTATTTATTTCAGTGTAAAAATTATCGATTAATACAGGAACCGGGTAATTTGACCCGCCTCCACCATAATGATCCGGAATACCAATCCTCCAATTAGAATACAGATAGCGGGAATGGATACCGGTACTTTTCTACCTCGCATCTCCAGGATCTCCAGGATAGCCGGAAATATTAAGCCAATAATCACCACGAATACCCAGAAAGGGGCGGTAAATTCTCCACCTAAAAACAGGTTGGCAGCTTCAATTTTGACCTGAGATCCAGCCAGGAACCCCATAAACAGGTGAATAATAAAGAATAGCTCGATTACAATTAGTAAGAGATCTATTCGTCTGAATAAAGCCTGTTCCGCTTCATTTTTTGACATCCACATAATGGTAGCCGCTCCCGTAGATAGCCCCGACACCAGAAATAAAGGCCCTAAGATCGAAGTATTCCACAATGGGCGAGCATTAAAGGCAGACAATAAGATACCGGTATAAATACCCAGAATCACAGCTAAGACAATCATTATCCAGGCCAGTGGCAAGCGGTTGCGCTGCACCCAGGCTTCAAACTTCCGTAAAAACGCAAAGCGCCAGTCAAAATTTGGCCATAGCTCTCTGACATAACTAGCGGCCCAAACCATAGATAAAGGCGTAACGGCCAGTAAGGTCCAGGCCCCCCAGGACATCGGCGATTCTATCCGGATAGTCGTATACAAGCGCCAGAAATACAGTTGATGCTTTAAATCTACAAATAGCGCCACCAGGCCAATAACCAAAGCAAAGGGTACGATAAAAGTCGCCCATTTAACTGCGGTAGGTAAGTTTTTCTCCTGCCCTCTAATCGTATAAAGCGCCGCAAAGAAAAGGATACCCGCCGCCAGGCCACCTAAAAACAAATACAAAGCAATGGGCCAGTGCCAAACATTTAGACTAGGGTCTATATGTGGAATATCTCTTCCGCTGATGAATAGTTCCTCATTCATAATAGTGGAGTTGGATTAAATTAAGTAATACACCTGTGGTTTTGTGCCAGCCTCCGGAGCCAATACTTTGTATTTACGCCTGGCCAGAATACTGGAAATCTCGCTATTGGGATCATCCAGATCGCCAAAGTACATACACCTGGTTGGGCAAACCGCTACACAGGCCGGCTGCTTACCTTCCCGAACCCGGTGCACACAGAAAGTACACTTATCGACGTATCCCTCTGGATGCGAATATCTGGCATCATAAGGGCAGGACTCAATACAGGCACCACAACCAATACAGGCTTCGGGCGTAACTAAAACGATCCCCCCTTCAACAATATGGCTGGCCCCCGTTGGGCAGCAGCGTACACAAGGGGCATTAGCGCAATGGTTACAGCGTTCTGAGCGCAACTCTAATTCCAGTTGCGGATAAGTTCCCGATACGGTTTCCGTCACCCAGTCGCGGCAATACCCTACCGGTACATCATTTTCAATTTGGCAGGCAACGACACAGTCACTGCAGCCAACACATTTCAGTGTATCAATAGCCATTGCGTATCTCATATCTCGCTGTTTTCTTTAGGTTCTTCTAGTAGGAAAGTGACAAAATTGCCGCGCATTCCCGTTCCCCCCATAGTTGGGTCCACCATCACATTGGTGATCATCTGTGTATCACTGGCACCACGGCCATAAGCCCGGGTCAGCTCTTTACGCTGGTGGCCGAAGCCGTGTACCATATACACCGAATCCCAGCGGATACGTTCGGTTACCCTCACTTTGATAGGGAACGTGGAGACCACATCGTCCTGGTTTTTCATCCATACTTTCTGGCCGGCTTTTAATCCCCACAGCTTGGCTACCTTTGGATTGACCCAGAGCGCATTCTCCTTCATAAGATCAGACAGGTGCGGGTTATTTGCTGTGCGGCTAAAGGTATGTGCCGGTGCCCGACCGTAAATCAGCCGATAAAATCCAGCCGGAGGCTGTGGGTGCTCTTTATAATTCGGTATGGGATCGAAACCGTGCTTCTCCATCTCAGAGGAGTACAATTCTATTTTGCCGGAAGGCGTCGCAAAAGCCCAGGCTGCCCCTTTGGGCATATACAAATAGGGGTCTTTACGCTCAAAATTCTTCACCCCTATTTTCTTCATTTCATCCAGTGAGCTACCTATCATCTTCAGCTGCTTGTCCAGCACCTCACTGTATTCTTCGTAAGGGAAGAAATCACCCACCCCCATACGTTTACCTAGTTCCTTTGCCATCCAGGATGCTGGTTTGGATTCCCCTTTGGGCTCGGCGGCCGGTACGCGTACCGCAATTGAAGGCTCCCGGTGCGGTGCGTTTCTCAAATCATCATACCGCTCCAGATAAGTACACTCTGGAAGAACTACATCGGCATAACCCGTGATTTCCATTGGCATGGTATCTACCACTACGATAAAGTCTAAATCGTTGACGGCTTTCTGGAATAGCTCTTTATTTGGCATAGTCTGGGGTAAGTTCGTACCAGAGACCATCCAACTGCGAATCCGCTTTTCTTCATCTACGTTACCATAAATAGAAGCTTCCACTAAAGCGTTCGATACGGAAGACTGCGCCATAGGGAATTTGTCACCCACCAAATCTCGCCAACCCCACCGTGCCTTTGGATAAGGAGGATGGTCCAGCGCCGGTATATCCACATTTTCATGAAAATAGAAGCCTCCTTTACGTCCCCAGGTACCCAGAAGTGCATTTAAGATCGCAATGGCCCGCGAACGCTGCGTATCATCGCCATACCAGGTGACGTGGCGGCCGGGATGTATGATCGTTGCGGGAGCAGCAGCAGACATCACACGAGCCGTTTCCCGAATCGCCTCCGGCTTAATCGTCGTAATGCCATAAGCCCACTCCGGAGTCATCGGTGCCACGTGTTGCTTTAATAGCTCAAAACCCGTGGTATATTTCTCTACGTATTCTTTATCATACCAACCTTCGTTAATGATGACGTGTATCCAGGCCATTAGTAAGGCGATGTCCGTAGCTGGCTTGATCGGTAACCAGTGCGAAGACTTACTAGCCGCCGTGGAAAACCGGGGATCAACCGTAATGATATCCGCCCCGCGATCAATGGCATCGGCCATCTCCTGTACCTGACCATTGTGCATATTCTCACCAATGTGTGATCCAATGAGTACCAAACATCTGGTGTCTCGAATATCTGTTGGCTCGGGGGAACCTACGCCTGCCCCAAAAGTTGCAAAAAAGGCCTCTTCCCGTGGACCACGGCACTGGGCGTAAGATGGAGAGCTGTAAAGTGGGGCCCCCATCGCCTTAAAGAGGGTCTGAAAGTGGGCACCCGATGAGCCGTGCTTAAACAGCGCCATGGTCTCCGGACCGTGGGTCGCAATCTGTTCCTTCCACTTACTCGCAATCAGATCCAGCGCTTCGTCCCAGGAAGCTTCGCGGTAGGTCTGTTTCCCATTTTCTTCGACTCGGATTAATGGATTCATTAACCGGTCTTCGTCGGTATACATACCCAGGCCACCGGTACCCCTTGGACATAAACGACCATTACAATGGGAATCATTATCAATACCTTCCAATTTTACAATATTTCCTGCTTCGTTTCGGTAGGCCCAGGCGGCGCATTTCCAGAAACACACCTCACAGTAGGTCGGTACTCGAGTTAAAGCCTCGAAGGCTGCCTGGTGAGGACCAAATAAGTCCTGAACCCGGCTACAGGAACTCAATCCTAAAGCCATTCCGCTAAAGCTTAGAGAGGATATTTTTATAAAGTCTCGCCGTGATTGCATAATTTTAGATGTCAGATTCAAGATCAAAAAACGGGAATAACCTTGCTTATCTAAATGACTTCTATCATCTTTACCTCTGATCTTTATTATGAAGTTGTTTAAGAATTCCTGGTGAAATGATTGGTAACGGCTTGGAAGTCAAAGACAAGGCTACTTTTTTTTCTCGTAGCCATCCGCCTCAGGCGGACGAAGGGAAAAAAGAGCTGCCGTATTGACTTTCAATGTGTTGCCAAGGGCTCAGTGAGGCGTTTTTAAACAACTTCTATAGAAATATCATTGTGTGATCATGATCACAAAGCAAAGAACATTTGTTTTACTGACCTTCTTCCTGGCCTTAAGCGTATTTTTATTTTGGGGCTTGCCACCCAAAAAGCAAGCGGGTACGGCAGTAAAACCCGTCGTGCACGAACTCTTAGGCCTAGAGGAGACCTGCATTGACTGCCACGGACAGCCGGAAGGCTTTTCGCCCGCTCACCCCGTAGAAGCTATTGGTTGCTCGCCCTGCCATCTGGGTGATCCCACTGCCAGAGATCTGACGAAAGCCCACCAAAACATGGTGCTCGTACCCGGTAATCTGGTTGATATGTACCAAACTTGCGGTGCGGCCAACTGCCATCACGATATTGCCGATCGCGTTGACCACTCTTTAATGACGACCCTGTCAGGGGTGGTCAGTGTCGACAAATTTGTATTTGGAGAAATCGAGACCCCCGAAGGTGAATTCCACATCGAAGAGTTGGGCCACTCAGCTGCCGATACCCACCTGAGACACCTCTGCGCTTCCTGTCATTTAGGCAACAAAAAAACGCACCCCGGCCCGATCAATGAATTATCCCGCGGTGGTGGTTGTAATGCTTGCCACCTAAATTACTCCACTGCGGCCTTAAAGTCCCTGGAGCTACCCGGAGAAGTCCACGATTACCATCCGGGACTAAGCATTGCCGTAAAGGATGATCATTGCTTTGGCTGCCATAGTCGCTCCAGCCGAATCTCCCTAAATTACGCAGGCTGGCACGAGACCCAGTTATCCGCGGATGAAATAGATCCAACTGATCCGGGCTATCGAGTACTGATGGATGAGCGCGTACTTGAGTATGTACAGGAAGATGTCCATCACCAGGCTGACCTCTCCTGTATCGATTGTCATCACGCCCGGGAAGTCATGGGCGACGGCCAAACGTACGAGCACAAAGAGGAAGCCCTACTCGTGCACTGCGCCGATTGCCACCGAAAAAAATATGACCAGACCCTGGCCTACGAAGACCTGGACCTGGAAAGTAAAAAGATTCTCAATCTACGCCGGGTGGATCCCGGCGATAAGGCTTTCCTGATGACCGATAGCGAAGTGGCCCTGATCAATGCCTGGGTCAATGAACTGGGTGAGCCCGAATTACAGGGTAAAATTAACGGGCAGACTTATGCATTAGGAGCGCCGGCGGAAGTATGCCTACTGGAAGGTGGGCACGGTCGACTCAGTTGTGAATCCTGTCATACGGGCTGGGCGCCTTCCTGTATTGGTTGTCACAATGCTTACGAGCCGGAAGCCGAAGCTTTTGACCTGCTGGATAATAAAGAAGTCAAAGGTCAGTGGGTAGAATACATTGGTGAGTTTTTCCACGATGCACCCACCCTGGGCGTCGTGCAGCCTTCACCGGTAGATGCACCCGAGATTGAAGAGATTAAAACCTTTGTCTCGGGTATGATCCTGAGTATTGATCCCAGTGCTTTTGATGACGAGCAAACGGCCAGTTTTCACCGCCTCTATGCGCCTACCGCGGCGCACACCATCCAGCCGATCGGACGTTCTTGCCAGTCCTGCCATAACAATCCTTTGGCAATTGGTTACGGACGGGGCGAGCTGACCTTTACTAAAGAAACCGCTAAGTGGTCCTTTAATCCAGCCTATGCCGCTACGCCAGAGGATGGTCTACCACAGGATGCCTGGATTGGTTTCCTGGAAGAAGCCAAAGGCCCCAGAAGTACCCGCACCTATACCCGTCCTTTCGACGTATCCGAGCAAATGCGGATTCTTACGGTGGGTACCTGTCTGACCTGTCATCAAGAGACCGGGCAATTAATGAAAGATGCTATTCTGGATTTTCAGGAAGCATATAATGGAAGAAGTGCGGCTTGTATCGTACCGGTTTGGGAATAGACCTCCTTCAAAATGAAGTTGTTTAAAAGCGCCGCTTCTTGCCTCTAAATTTTCCTTTTTTACCTTTCTTCCCTTTCTTACGTCCTTTAAAGTCGGGTTTATACTTGGGACCAGGTTTACTTTTGGAGACCTCCATATTTACTTTCTCTCCTTCAAACTCGGTTCCCTGAATGCCTTTGACCAATTGGGTGGTAACGGTTTTATCGATATCAAAAAAGGAGAAATTACCCATGATATCGATCTTTCCAATCTTGGCCGTAGAAGAATCCAGGGCTTCATTGATCATACCAATCAGGCGAGGTGGCGTCAGGTTATTCTTAAAGCCAACATTAACGAACATACGAACGAAATCTACGTCATCCGCTGATTTGCGTTCTTGTTTGCCACGGCTATTTACGTTCAGATCATCCGCATTCTTGTAATAATCCAAAAAGCGATTGAATTCAATGGAGATAAAACGCTTGATCAGGGTCTCCCGATCTACCTCTTCAAATTTCTTATAGATCACATCCAGGAATGGGGCGATTTGCTCTTCATCTACTTCAACATCCTGCATTTTATCAATCATGGCGTAGAGCTGTCGGGTACAGATCTCTTCCCCGGTAGGAACCAGTTTTTGCTCAAAATTGATACTGGACATTTTTTCGATATCTCTGACCTTTCTTCTCTCCCGCGTATTGATAATCGCAATGGAAATTCCCGATTTTCCGGCCCGACCGGTACGACCCGAACGGTGTACATAGGCCTCTACATCATCGGGTAAATTAAAATTGATCACGTGCGTCAGATCATCAACATCGAGTCCTCGAGAGGCTACGTCGGTAGCGACGAGAATCTGTAAGTGCTTGGAGCGAAAACCGTCCATGACCTCATCGCGCTGAGCCTGTGACAGATCACCGTGCAGCGCATCGGCATTGTAGCCGTCTTCCATTAAGTTCTTAGCGACCTTCTTGGTATCCATCCGCGTACGACAAAAGACGATCCCGTATACATCCGGATTCAGATCCAGAATCCGCTTCAATACCTCGTAGCGATTCTTGGAATGGGCCATGTACACGTGGTGCTCCACATTATCCGCCCCCGTATTAACCCTCGCTACGGAAATATCCTTCGCGTTGGTCATGTACTTTTTAGTGATGTCCTTGATCCGCTT
The DNA here is from genome assembly GCA_035268885.1 of Saprospiraceae bacterium. GTDB lineage: Bacteria > Bacteroidota > Bacteroidia > Chitinophagales > Saprospiraceae > DATFKA01. Next base: position 100,360 of record DATFKA010000036.1, on the reverse strand, counting down.
AGACATGGTGGCCGAAAACAGGATCACCTGCTTATCAGCCGGCGTCTGATCCAGGATAGCTTCCAAATCGTCTTTGAAGCCCATGGTGAGCATTTCGTCAGCTTCGTCCAGCACGACCCGGGTGACACCACCCAGTTTTAACTTTTTACGCTTGATCAAATCGACTGCGCGGCCCGGGGTAGCGACGACCAGGTGTACTCCTTTATTGAGTGCTTTAATCTGCTTTTCAATACTACTCCCTCCGTAGACCGCCAGCGATTTTAATCCTGGCATCTTTTTGGAATAAGCTTCGATATCCTTGGCAATCTGCAGACACAACTCCCGGGTAGGGCTTAGGATAATCGTTTGGGTCTGTTTGTTATTTAGGTCGGTATGATGGATAACGGGAAGGCCAAAAGCCGCCGTCTTACCCGTACCCGTCTGTGCGGAGGCGATCAAATCCTGATCGCTTTCCAACAAATGGGGAATGGCTTGTTCCTGGATAGGCGTAGGCTCCACAAAGCCCATATCACTTACCGCTGCTACAATCTCTTCTTTTAAACCTATCTCTTTAAAGCTTGGCATATGCTAGTTTTGAATTATTGCCCGCCTGAGGCGGATAAACAATTAAAAAAGGCAAAGCTACAAAATACAGCTTTGCCTTTCAATTAAATGTATTTTTTACGGATCAATTAGGATCCGAAATCATCAAATGCGATGTTTTCCTCTGGAACACCCAGTTCGTCCAGCATTTTCTGAACTGCTGACAGCATCAGGGGAGGACCACACAGGTAGTACTCACACTCCTCCGGCTCGGGGTGATCTTTCAGGTAGTTTTCGAATACTACCTGGTGAATAAATCCGGTAGGACCCTCCCAATTGTCCTCCGGTAGTGCATCGGATAATCCGATGTGGAAGGAAAAATTAGGGAAGTCTTTTTCAATATCCCGGAAATCGTCGATATAAAATAGCTCCTTCAGGGAACGACCACCGTACCAGTAAGATACTTTTCGGTCGGTCTTCATGGTATGAAACAGGTGGAAAATGTGCGAACGCAATGGCGCCATACCAGCTCCCCCACCAATGTAAATCATTTCCTTGTCGGTCGGTTTGATAAAGAACTCACCGTAAGGACCGGAAATCGTCACTTTATCGCCAGGCTTCTGATCGAAGACATAAGAAGAACAAACGCCTGGGTTGACGGGCATCCATCCACCGTTCTTACGATCAAAGGGAGGCGTGGCAATACGGATGTTTAACATCACTATATTTCCTTCCGCGGGGTGGTTAGCCATCGAGTAAGCACGGAATTGCTCCTCGTCGTTTTTCATCTTCAGGTCCCACATATTGAAGTTATCCCAGTCTTCCTGGAAAGCGTCGGGCTTTTGTCCCATACGAGGGTGAGCCGTGATCTCAAAGTTTTTGAAATCAACTTCAATCTTAGGTACATCAATCTGAATGTAACCACCAGACTCAAATTCGAGGTTTTCGCCTTCGGGCAAACGCACTACGAACTCTTTGATAAAGGTAGCCACGTTGTAGTTCGATACAACTTCACAATCCCATTTCTTGATACCAAAAATTTCTTCTGGGATACGGATGTCCATATCTTCCCGAACTTTTACCTGACAAGCTAAGCGCTTGTTTTCCGCCACTTCACGACGGGTCAGGTGGTTCATTTCCGTGGGAAGAACATCTCCGCCACCCGAGTCGATGTGGCACTCACACATAGCGCAGGTACCACCACCACCGCAGGCGGAGGGTAAAAAGATACTTTTGTCAGAAAGGGCAGACAACAAAGAGGCTCCTGGCTTTACCAGAATAGGATTTTCATCGTCTCCGTTGACCACAATTTTTACGTCCCCCTGTGGCACCAACTGCTTCCTGGCTGAAATCAGCATGAAAGCTAGCAGGAGAATAACTACCGTAAATACGATAATACCGAAGAGGATCGTCTGCACATTTACTGCTAATAATAAACTCATCATTTCTTTTAGCGTATTATTGAGGTTTACTAATGTCTTATTTTGCGAAAGCAGCCGGGTCAATTCCCAACAAGCTCATAAAGGCAATACCCATTAATCCGGTCAGGATAAAAGCCATCCCCAGTCCCCGCAATGCCGGTGGCACGGCAGAGTAACGGATCTTTTCGCGAATAGCGGCAATGGCAATCACCGCCAAGAACCAACCAAAGCCGCCCCCCAGGCCAAACGCCAGAGAGTTGGAAAAGTTGTATTCACGAGAGACCATAAAGAGGGATCCCCCCAGAATGGCACAGTTCACCGTGATCAGTGGTAAGAAAATTCCTAATGCATTGTATAGCGACGGAGAAAACTTCTCCACCACCATTTCTACCAATTGTACCATGGAGGCAATCACCGCAATAAAGAGGATGAAACGCAGAAAAGTTAGGTCCTGCCCAAAGATACCATTCGGGCTCAGTAGATAGGTATTAATCAACCAGTTGATGGGCATGGTAATCCCCAGCACGAAGATCACAGCCAGTCCCAGACCAAAAGCGGTCTTAACGGTTTTGGATACCGCCAGATAAGAACACATCCCTAGGAAGTAAGCCAGCACCAGATTTTCAATGAAGGCGGCTTTAACGAAAGTATTGATAAATTCTCCCATTGTTTTTTATGTTTAACTCAGCAAATAAATAGTTGCTGGCGTTTGTTAGCTAATATCTACCAGTTTAGGATTGCGCGCACGTTGAATCCAAATGAAAATTCCGATCAGGAACATCGCCGCAGCTGGTAGTACCATCAGGTTGTTGTTGGCGTACCAACTCATCCAACCGGAAGTCGTATTGATCATATAATCGGCACTTGGCCCGATGATTAACATCTCAATTCCGCTTCCCGCAAAGAGCGATCCTTTACCGAATAGCTCCCGGAAGAAGGCGACAGCTACCAGAATCACCCCGTAGCCCAAACCATTACCAATACCATCCAGTAAAGAGCGCCAGGGTTTGTTAGCCATGGAGAAAGCCTCCAGACGTCCCATTACGATACAGTTGGTAATAATCAGACCGATATAAACGGAAAGACTCTTGTATACCGGATAGTTCAGGTATTTTAACGTCAGCTCTACAATCGTTACCAGCGTAGCAATAATGACCAGCTGTACGATCATACGTACGGCTTTGGGAATATAATTACGCAGCAGGGAAGTGAATAAGCTGGAGAAAGCCGTCACGAATACAACCGCCACGGATATGACCAATGAAGGCACGACCAGAGAGGTAACCGCCAGCGCTGAGCAAATTCCCAGGACCTGAATAGTAATCGGGTTGTTATCGGTAAGCGGATCGGTAATTAACTTCCGCTCTTTCTTTCCAAATAACGGCTCTTTTTCCTTTACTTCTTGAACTGTTGATTCAGCCATTTTATCGTTAATTTAAGGTTTGTTTAATTGGTTTCCCTACTGTTCCAGCAACATCGAAGTCTGCTGATTGCGTAGTTGATTAAGATAAGGCTCGTAGTAACGGATACCACGCTGCAGCATTTCCGTCACTCCATCCGCCGTTACGGTAGCTCCAGAAATACCATCTACCTCGTAATTGGGGTCCTGCGCACCACCCTTGCGGACAACAATACTGCGCAGTACATCTCCTTCGTAGATCTTGGAACCTTCAAAGTTATTAGCGAAGCGAGGATTGTCCTTAATCTCAGCTCCCAGTCCGGGCGTCTCCCCTTTATGGTCGAAGGCGGCACCGGCAACGGTGCTCACATCGCTTTCTAAAGCAATATTGCCCCAGATTTCATCCCACAGTCCATTTCCTCTGACCGATAGGATATAAAGAGGTTCCTCGCCACCTTTATAGATATACAGGGGCAACAGACGTTGTGGTTCGGGCTTTTTACGCTCGACCGCCATGTCAATCTCTTCGGCCTTTTTGCCCTCTACCACGTTACCTTCCATGTCCAGTACCAACTGATCCATATTCTCCGGGCTAAACAACTCCAAGACTTCTTCGTCGCTGAGTTTGTTTACCTGTACCCCTTCTCCTAATTTACTTTTCATAGAAGTAAGGATGGCACGTTTATTAAAGATGTCTTCGTTTTGGGCTGATTTCGTTTTAGTTATTTCCCGTAATCCCCCCAATGCAACCGCTACCACTACCGTTAGTATAGTTACAAATATTAAGATATAATTATTAGAATCCGATTTCATTGCTTTGCTATTTTATAGTTCTTGTTATTCAACAATGACAGCGCAATATCGTTTGCCAATTTTGCCCTGGATTTTTTTTAGGCTTTTACCGCCGCTCTTTTCAGTCGACGCTTCATATTCGCTTCGATCACATAGTGATCGATCAGTGGTGCAAATACATTCATGAATAGAATCGCCAACATCCAACCTTCTGGGTAGGCAGGGTTCAAAACCCGAACGATCATGCCCACGAATCCAATCAGGAAGCCGTAAATCCATTTTCCACGCCCCGTAGAAGAAGCGGAGACCGGGTCGGTCGCCATATAAACGGCAGCAAACAGATAACTTCCCATAAATAACTGGTAAAACCAGGGCACCTGCATGAATTCGGTAGCCCCCCAGGCGTTCAGAATCAATCCCATAGAGATGGCTCCGAAGAGCGTGCCGACCATAATACGCCAGCTGGCTACTCCCGTGGCAATCAAAAAGACAGCCCCCAAGATAATCAGCGGTTTGGACGTTTCTCCAATTGATCCGGGAATTACCCCCCAGAGAATCTGGCCAAAAGAATACTGGGCCGTTACGGCATCCCAGCCCCCCTGAAAAGCCAGGCTGAGTGGCGTTGCCCCGGTATAACCATCGGCCACGGTCATGGCCGGATTGAAGGTATCCCAGCCAAAGGAATTAAATATACCATTAAAAAATCCGGTATGCCACCAGCTGTAATCGGCAGCAGCGCCCGCCGTCACTTCGCTCAGGCCAGATACCCAAACGGAATCTCCGGAGATCGTCGTCGGATAAGCAAAAAAGATAAAGACCCGAGATAATAAGGCAATATTAAAGATATTCATTCCGGTACCTCCGAAAGCCTCCTTCCCAATGATCACGGCGAAAACAATCGCCACCGCCAGAATCCAAAGGGGGAGATCCGGTGGCATAATCAAAGGAATTAAAGCCCCCGACACCAGGAATCCCTCTTCGATAGGATGCCCTTTCTTAGTGGCGTAATAAAACTCAATACCCAGACCAACCACGTGTGCTACCACAAATAAGGGAAGTAGCTTGATCAGCCCGTGAGATAATTTCAGATGAAAACCTTCTAGAAAGCCCGTATATTCGCCCAGCGCTACGAAGTGCTGATGACCAATATTATAAGTTCCGAAAAGGTAGCACAGCTGTAGTGCCAGTACGACGTGTACCATTAAGCGCTTTAGGTCCATACCATCTCTCAGGTGAACACCACCTTTGGTGACCGTGTTTGGCGCAAAAGCAAAAGTGAAAAACCCGTCGTAAAGCGTATGCAGAAAAGGTTGTTTCTCTTTATTCGGTTCGATTTTTTCGAAAAAACCCAATATTTGCTTTTTCATGCTATATTTATTTTTCTTTTATTCTTTAGGTAGCGGCTCCTAAGACCCGCAAGAATTTCTTTTTAATTATCCTTCGGCACGCATTTTATCCAGCCCGTCCCGCAAAATATCCTGTAAAGGTTGCTTCGATACACAAGCGAACTCTGCCAGGGCAACATCTTCTTCTACTAATTCTAATATGCCTAAACCTTCCATTTGTTCGAAATCGTTGATCAAAATCGACTTCATCAAATGCTGTGGATAAATATCCATGGGTAGCATTCGCTCGTACAGGCCCGTAACAACGAAGGCTCTCTTTTCACCGTGTGTATTGGTATCCGCCTTAAACTTCATCCCGGGAATAAAAGTCGTCGGGAATGTTCCCGAAACAGAGGGACGCGGTTTGATCGGCAACAACCAGCCAAACATCTCGTAATCGTCTCCTTCTTCCACTACGGTCACCTGGTCATCGTAGACCCCCAGGAATTCATCGGCACTGCGCTTGGCACCTGATAAAACATCACCGGAAATAATTCGGACATGATCATTGGCCAGATTGTCTTTCAGTAGTTCTTCCAATCTCGCGCCCAGGTAGGTGCGAACGTATTTTGCTTCTTTAAGCTCGACACCGGTAAGGGCAACAATCCGGGAAGTATCGTATTTTCCACTTAAGAATAATTCTCCCAATGAAATAACATCCTGTACCGTAGGGGTCCAAATGACTTCTCCGGAAGAAAGCGGTTGTGTATTATGAATTTGTACGCCAACGTTACCTGCCGGGTGCTTTCCAGCAAACCAGGTCTTTTTCACACCTGCCGCCTGAGTGAAAGTAGTGGAAGCCTGGGAATCTTTCCTACCATCGAGCCCAAGGTGCACCACTCCGTCGGTCAGTTTGGCTAATACGTCCAGCCCTTTTTGGAAAGCAGCTTCTCTACCGGCTACGACCAGGTTTAGGTCCGGCGCCAATGGTGCTGTATCAAAAGTAGAAACGTAAATGTCACGTGGAATTACTTCCGGATCAGGCGTCGTATTGTAAGGACGCTGACGCAAATAATTCCAACTGCCCGATTCCAACATGAACTTCACAATATCCTCGCGGCTGGCCTGATCTAATTTGGGCGCCTTAAAGCTCTTGTATTTAATCTCCTTATCCGCCAGGATAATTACCTGGTGGATAGAACGCTTGGCACCACGTTTGATATCAATAACCTCCCCACTGACCGGAGCCGTGTGGATGATCTCAGGGCGCTTCTTATCATAGAATAAAGGATCACCCGCTTTGACATTATCCCCCTCTTCTACCATCATCTTGGGAATGGGAGAAATTCCGACGTAGTCGGGAATAGTGACCGCATAGGTCGTTACCGTCTTTGCGTCTTCAATTTTAGCTTCCGGCTCACCTTCCAGCAGAATTTCGTGCCCCTGCTTTAAACGGACCAGGTGCTCCTCTTCCCCCACAAAATCTGGTGTGCTACTAGGAAGAATATCTGATACGGAAGGAAATATAGAGAAGCCCTCCTTTTCATCTTTTACCCCCATGCGCTTGGCTTCGATGGCTAACATATTGTCAGATACCTGAACCATAACGACAAAGAATAAAATGACGACCGTAGCCAGGACCAGGTAGACAAACCAGTTGCTCGATCCTTCTTGACCACCTTGGGCCAGAAGCAGGTCAGAACTCAGCAAAAACGTGAGGATAATTAGCGCGATCCTATTTCTCATTTGCTTATTACAGTTTTACAGATTAAATATCGCATAGCCTGCGATTGTTTCGTCATACACTTGCAAAAATCGCTGCAAATATAAGAAGCTTTCCTCTTTTTTACTCATGCACTTCTTTTATAATGGGCCTTTTGAATCTATTTAGATTAATTCTAAATAAATTAAACGACTAGCTGTTAACTACTTGTAGCCGCCCTTTGGAGCTGTTTCCGGCTTTTAAGGCCTCAAGTCGGTTCTTACCGAAACAATGCCATGAGGAGGAGGCTTTTCGCCAAATATTAGTCTAAAAGTGGGCGCTTCATACGTCGCTGCCATTGACGATAACCAAAATAAGCAATAATGGTGTATATCGCCATTAGAATGGCGTACAGATAAATCTCGCGGCTGGCATAAAGGCCTACCGAAACCGCATCAATTACGATCCAGTACAACCAGTTCGACAGAATTTTACGCGTCACCAGATAAGTAGCCAGGAAACTAAATACGGTGGTGTGCGCATCAACCAGTGGCATTTGGGCGTCAGTAAAACGCACCAATATCTGATATAAAAGGAATGAACATAAGAAGCCGGCTAGAATATAAAGGGCGTGCCGCTGCCAGGACCATTCCGTGATCCCGCCTTGCTCAGACACGCGATCTGCGTAGCGCCAGGCGTACCAGCCGTAGAGAGCAGCAATTAGGTAGTAAAAATATAGTACGGACTCAGCGTATAGCTTAATTTCCACGAATAAGTAGATGCTTAATACGGCATTCAGCCCGCCCCAAAACCAACACCAGATATTCCCCCTGGCCGCGAGGATAACGTAAAAAACGCCACAAATAACGGCGGCTACCTCGGCCCAGTGCATCTGCTGGATAGTCTGTAATATTTGTTCTTGAACACTCAAAACGATCTATTTAATTGCTTACGTGAAGTAGAAAGGGAGGTAAAATTCACGTATTTTAGCATAAAAACATAACCATGGTAAAGGATATTTCAGAATTGGACCTAGATAAGACCTATACTTGATTATCTAACCTGGCAGTTTCAGGAAAGACTGGAGTTGATTAAAGGGAAAATCTTTAAAATGTCTCCGGCACCAAGTAGGAAAGATCAAAAAATATCCATCAGGCTAACTAAAGAGATATTACTATTCTTAGATAAGGCCCTTGCGAACTTTATGTAGCGCCCCTTGATGTACGTCTTACTCCACCAAAAGACAACAAAGACGATAATAAAATCTACTCCGTCGTACAACCTGATTTGTGTGTGATTTGTGATTTAGAAAAGTTGGATAACCGGGGCTGCCTGGGTGCTCCGGATTGGATTATAGAGATACTCTCCCCAGGAAATAATGAAAAAGAGCTTCATCAAAAATTCAGTCTTTACGAAGAGAATGGCGTCCGGGAATACTGGATTGTCCATCCCGCCGAAGAAACGGTCACCGTTTTTGAACTATCCAAGGAATGACAGTATACATTCCGGAAAATGTATCCTACCGGAGCAAAAGTTTCCGTAGGCATATTTCCCGGTTTTGCCATTGGCCTAAACGAAATTTTTACAGCCTAAGCTGCCGTATCACTCAATCGTAAAAGAGTACTCAATTTTCTCTACGATGGGGTAGCCACTTTTATCCTTATTTTCAAGGAAAATATCAATAATGATCGTTTCCGCCTCCTCCTTATCAACGCTATCGAATACCACGTCAATGGTGGCCGTTTCGCCAGGTTTGATCTTACTTTTATCGTAAGAGGTAGTGGTACAATCACAAGCAGAAATCACCCCGATAACCGCTTCTGCGTCTCCCTCGTTCGTGAATTCGTAAGTATGTTCGCGCTTGTCTCCCCTTTTTACGGCGCCAAAATCAACCGAACGCTCTTTAAAAACTAAAAGGGGTAAGCCGCTGACATCTTCCTGTCCAAAGAGAGAAGAGCGCTCATCAATTTCCAGCTGAGCACTACCGGTTGTTTCGTTTTCCGGCCCGGTTCCTGGTTTTTGTGCTGGCGGTTCTATAATTTCTGTACGCTGGATGACTTCCGTGCGGGGCACGGGAATGAAAGTGGGCCCTTCGACGATCTTGAACTCGGTACGTCGATTAATCTGATGGGCTGCTTCGGTTTGCTCTTCGGTTTGCAGAGAATCAATAAAGGCGGGTATCAAGACATCTCCCACTGTAAGAAAATCGTGGCGGTCGGCAATTCGTGGGGAAGCCGTTTGTGGCAGCGTTTCACCGTAGCCCTTAGCCACTACCCTACTGGCGGCAATCCCCCGTTCCACCAACCAGCGCTTAGCGGAGTTGGCACGGCGCTGTGATAAACGCTGATTGTAAGCATCACCTCCCCGGTAATCCGTATGTGAACTCAGTTCGATCACCAGACCTTCGGTATTATTCAAGAGGTCTAGAAGGATTTGCAAATCGGGCTCCGCTGCCGGTAGAATTTTATCGTCATTAAAATCATAAAGGATATTTTCTAATACAAATGCCTTCTCAATGGTCACCGTGTCGTAGACCGTTACCGTATCGTAAACGGTTACCTCCCGGGGGGCTGGAATCTTAGTCAGGTACAATCGACGCACAAACTCCTCCGATTCTTCCAGGTCGACGGTAGACACCTCTGCGGTTTCTGGATAATACCCTTCGCGGCTGGCGGTGATTTCGTAAGTCATCCCCAGGTCTAATGGAAAGTCAAAACGGTTAATCTCCGGTTGCACCTGCGACTTATTAGCATTCATGACGGTATTCTTCAAACGAACGGTACCGCCTGGTAGTGGTTGTTTATCTTCCGTAAAGAGCCCTACGACCAGTGCCGCCTCGATCTGCTCTAGCTGGAAGCCGTATATATCGTCGCAGCAGGTACGTGCTTCAATTGAGCGGGCACCACCCCCCGTGCGATTAGAAGTGAAAAAGCCATTATAGCCCTCTACATCCAGGGAGAAATACTGGTCATCCTGCGCCGAATTATACCGTCCCCCGATATTCGTAGGGTCACTCCAGCGAGCACCATCCCAGGAGCTAAAGAAAACATCAAAACCACCAAAACTTGGAAGACCATTGGAACTAAAATACAAAGTACCATCAAAATAATGCGGTGTGATTTCGTCACCGGGTGTATTCACTGTCGGTCCCAGGTTGACGGGGTCTCCGTAGACGCCTTCGTCCCGGTAAGTAGCGTAGTATAGATCGTAACCGCCATAACCACCTTCTATTTTTGCAGAAAAGAATAAGACCTCTCGTCCAAACAAGGCGCCAGGCGCCGGATAATTAGCGATCCATTCGCCATTGACACCAATACATTCCTGAGCAGCGCCCCAGTTCCCATCGCTTCCTTCCGCATAATAGATTTTGCTTTCCTTCAGCGTATTTCCCTGTAGGCGAGCCCGCGTAAAATAAATACGGCGCCCATCCTTCGAAAAAGCAACGTTACTGGTATGATAGCCCGGACGGTTAATTTTCACATCCAAAGCCTGCGGTTCTTCCCAGTCGCCATCCTCATCGGCGGTAGCACGGTATATTTGTGCTCTTTTGGGCTCCTCATCTTCCCCTTCTCCCTCACTACTCACGCCCACGTAAATGACCTCATCGGTTTTAAAGCTGGCAAAGTACAAGCTGCCATCCCGACCGTAGGCAGGGCTGTATTCAGAATCGGGTCCATTGATTTCCCGGTCCAGGCGTTCGGGCTGGTATTCTTCTTTTCCATCCGCTTCGTAGGCCTGCGCCATTTCGATACCCGTCAGTGCATTTTGCGTAAGCGTACGCAGAGAATCACCCGGATTGGTCGCCAGAAAATATTCGAATTCTTCTTTGGCTTCTTCGTAGCGACCGTCCATCATCAGGGCCTGAGCGTACTTGTAGCGCAGCTCTTCCATCTCACTTTTCTTATCATTTCGGATAGCCGATTGGAAGTCGCGCCGCGCACCAGCATAATCTCGGATCTTCAGTTTCAGATCAGCAATAATGGGAAGTAAGCTTTTATCTTTTCGATCATCATAAGCCTCCTCAAACTTTACCAGGGCATTATAATAATCTCTATTTTCCAGACTCAATTCTGCCGCCTCGATCAATGCGCCATAAGCAGAAGCGGTTACGGGTTGGGCCCAGCTAGCCGTACTGCTCAGTGTTATAGTCAGCAAAAGGAAAAATACCTTTTTCATACGTTTATTTTTTTCTTTCGTGCTTTGCATTCCTTTCGGAAAATCACGTTTTTTTAGATTCAACGGATAGGCGTTATCGGTGGTTTATTTGTCCATCTATAAACGAGGACAAAGTATGGCTGGATCCACTTCCGGGTCTTTGTATACCTTAATGATATAGGTGGCCCCAATCTCGAACCCACCCTGATAATTACTCACGCCACTCAGTTGCGAAATATTCAGATCATAACTCATGCCTACTTGTAGATCCTCGTCGATTACGGCTCCCAGCAGTATCTGCGCCGAATCTCCAACCCGATAGCCCAGACCACCGCGCAGCTTAATATTATCGTTGAACTGGTAGCCTGCCCAGCCTTGCAGAATGATATTATTTTTGGCGCCAGCCATCGTCTGTACCAGGAAAGTAGGCTCGGCCGTCCATACGTCGTTCACCGGGTACGAGTAACGGCCATGTAAAATCAAAGATAAAGGGCGTTTAGCCTCGTTATTTACGTCAGGGGTATTACCTGGATTGCCGGGGTTACCGGGATTGCCGGGATTGCCGGGATTGCCAATACCACCGCCACCACCACGGGACAGCGATTCATCTCCACCATTAATATGACGAACGGCAACGCCCAGCTCCAAATCTGTACCCTGTCTGGGATCCCTGGCACGATACAATAGTCCAGCATTGATATCGAGATAGCTGGCGTTCAGATCACCGTTATTACGGTTTCCACCGCCACCACCGCCACCACCAGCATTTAGGACCGGATCGGTAGATTGGCCAGCGCCGGCTCCGTCCAGGGTAGCCTGGAGTTGATCGCCGGGATTAAAGAAGCCAACGTCCAATTTTTTAGACATACTCCCCCCCTGCACACCAAGGGTTAGTATTTTATTTTGCCTCCTATCCAGCGCAAAGTGATAACTAGCAGAGAGTAACATCCCTGAGGTCCGCAAATTACCTACCCCAGCGCGATCATTGACAAATTGTAAACCACCACCAACCCAGTCTTGGTCACGAAAACCTGTAATCACCGGTGAATCAAAGAAAAAACTGGGTGAGCGGTACTCATCATCAATGATACTATACCACTGATCACGAAAAATCCCTCCCGCGCGAACCGTTCCGTAAAACGCTCCCGTATGGGCCGGATTCAATTTGACCGGCGCCAGATTAAATAGTGTATAATGGAGGTCCTGCGCCTTGAGAGAAAAAAGAATACCAACACAAAACAGGGTCAATGTAAACTTGCGTATTATCATACAAACCTTTTTATCACTTGTTGCATCGCCACCCGCTCCAGAAAGAATTTTCCGGATGATTCAACAGGTACTCGCTCCTTTAACGATTCGCGATTCGGCAATTATATTAGGAATATACCCAAAACTATAGAATTAGATCGAAAATTAGGATTATTCTCTTTTTTATTAGAATGCATTTAACAATTTTTCGTGCACCTGCGCGACAATTTTGGGAATTGACTGCTCTTTCATACACTTAAAATGGCCTTTGGGACATTTGTCGAAACCTATTTTACTGCAGGGTCGGCAGGACAAGCCCTTCACTTCCATGATGACGCCCCGGCTTTCATTACTTTCGTAAAAAGGAGACATTCCCAGCTCGGGAATGGTATTCCCCCAAACGGAAATGATCGGCCGGTTAAAAGCCGCAGCGATGTGCATCAGACCAGTATCATGACTGATCACGACCGCCGCTTGCCGGACTAAGGAAGCCGAACCGGCCAGGGTATATTTACCACAAAGACTACGCACCTGCGGCCCGGCTTTTTCCGCAATAGCGGCCCCGACTTCCCGATCATCCGGGCCACCCAGTAATAATACCGGGGCCTGGATTTGCCTCGCAATAGCCGCCAGTTGTTCTGGCAACAAACGCTTCGTAGCGTGCGCTGCTCCAACGACCAGCGCAACAAAACGCTGATTAGCCAGGTCTGCCCGCTCCTTTTCCTGGTGAGAAAAAAACTGATCGGCCAAGACGGCCACGTCGATTTCTTCAGCCTTGGGAATGAAAAAATCCAGGCCCTGCCCATCGTACTGTACTCCCAGGTACCGCACCGGTTCCAGATAGCGATCTACGATATGCTTTGCGGGCAAAAAATTCCACTTCAGATTGACCAGGATCCACTTCTGCAGATTGAGCTTATCGAAACTTACGCTTTTGCCCCCCAGGGCAAACTTCACCCGCTGACTACGCAGGTTTTTGTGTAAATCTACAATGAGCTCATATTTTTCAGCAGCTAATGCGCTCAGGGTCTCATTCATCTCCTCGCGCAGAGAAAAGACCTGACTAACATAAGGATTGGCCGCAACAATAGACGCAAAGGCCGGCTTCGTCAGGAAGTGAATTTCGGCATTAAGTTGCTGCCGCAGCGCACGGATAACCGGCGTCGTCAATACGATATCACCAATTGAACTAAAACGGATGATCAATATTTTTTTCGGTTTCAAAAGGGCTGCTTTTAATCGCGAAGATAATTAATTTCAGCTACGCGGGAGGATCAAATGCTCCCGTAATGGCGAAGCGAGTCCACATTTTAGTTTAAGTTGCGTATTTTTGGGCTTTCATATCACCAAACACAGAAGATTATGTTACAAAGAACCAACTTACTACTTTTAGTTTTAGCGGCGCTCAGCTGGAGCTGTCAGCCCTCCGAGACGCCTGCTCCCGAAGTCGATTACAGCAGTATGAGCGAAGCACAATTAGACTCCGTAGCACAGGAACTGGCCCATAAATACATCATTACGGATGGTCACGTTGATCTGCCTTATCGTCTTCAGGTCTCCAATTTTCGGTTGACCAAGGAATTTATTGGCATTCCGGTAGAAACAGACGAAGGAGACTTTGATTATGTGCGTGCCCAAGAAGGCGGGCTAGACGCCCCTTTCATGTCGATTTACATTCCTGCATCGAAAGGTACCGGGCAAGAAGCCTACGATTTTGCCGACGAGCTCATCACTATGGTGAAGGGTATTGCGGATAGTATTCCGGACAAATTCCAGGTAGTTACCAGTCCCGGGGAAGTAGAAGCAAATTTTGAAAAAGGAACTATCTCCCTACCTATGGGAATGGAGAATGGCTCCCCGATCATGGATGATTTAGCTAATGTACAATACTGGCACGACCGCGGTATTCGCTACATCACCCTTACCCATTCTAAAGATAACCAGATCTGCGACTCTTCGTACGATACAACGGGCACCTGGAATGGATTGAGCCCCTTTGGCCGGGAAGTCGTCGCGGAGATGAATCGCGTCGGTATCATGGTCGATATCTCTCACGTGTCTGATAGCACCTTCTACCAGGTAATGGAGCTCACCGAAGTACCGGTGATCGCTTCTCACTCCAGCTGTCGAAAGTTCACCCCAGGCTTCGAGCGCAATATGAGTGACGATATGATCAAACGCCTGGGTGAAAACGGGGGTGTCATTCAAATCAACTTTGGCTCGACCTTCCTCGATGGTAATATTGCCGACGAGCGAAACCGCCAGCGCGATGAACTACGCAGCCTGCTGGAAGAAAAAGGTCTGAGTGCCAATGATGAAGGTGCCGAAGAAGTTATCGAGCAATACCGTCAGGAGAATCCCAGTCTCTACTCTGATGTAGAGATGGTCGCTAACCATATTGATAATGTAGTGGAGCTGGCCGGTATCGACCACGTAGGTTTGGGATCCGATTTTGATGGTGTGGGCGACTCTTTACCTACCGGCTTAAAAGATGTGTCTCAGTACCCGAATCTGATTAAGGAACTACTGAAGCGCGGTTATTCGGAAGAAGATATCGCGAAGATTTGTTACAAGAATGTCTTCCGCGTATGGCAAGCGGTGGAAGATCACGCTAAAAACATATAGTCATTTGGTCGAGTGGTCATTTGGTCAGGTATACTTGACCAAACGACCACCGGACTATACGACCACTGGACTATACGTCTCCAATCCGAGCCCCATCCTCAATGTAGGCTCCTTTCTTAAGGACGATAATGCCATCGCGAATAACATAAGTATCCGTTTCATCATCTTTCAGGGTCGGACTCCCTTTAATGACCACATTATTTCCGATGCGCACATTTTTATCAATAATCGCCCGCTCGATAAAGCAATCTTTGCCCACACCCATTGGAGCGCCTTCGATCGGATCTTCGATATCGATCAAATCTTCGTAGTAATCATTACCCATCATGATGGTGTTCGTCAATTCGGAGCCTTCTCCAATGCGGGAACGAATCCCAATAAGGGCCCGATCAATCTTTTTGGCGTGGAGAATACAACCTTCTGAAACCAGTGCCCGGTTAATAAAAGTACCGTAGACTTTGGAGGGAGCTAGCATCCGCGGGCGCGTAAAGATAGCATTGACATTATCAAACAAGTTGAAATCTGGTATTGGATCGGTCAGCTCAATGTTGGCATCGAAGAAAGAAGAAATGGTACCGATATCCGTCCAATAGTCCGGGAAGGCATAACTAGCTACGGTGTAACTACCATTAATGGCATCCGGAATGAGTTCCTTACCAAAATCTATGGCCTTCGGATTATCATTGAATAGCTTATTGAGGACTTTTTTTCCAAAGACGTAGATTCCCATCGAAGCCAGGTAGTGTTTTCCACGCTTGGCATAACTGGGGTCCACCGCCGATTTCCAATCCTTCAGTAATTCTTTTTTAGGCTTCTCTATAAAGCTGCCGATCATACCTTTCTCATCCACCTTCATAATACCAAAGGCCGGCGCGTCCCGATCATTTACCGGTATAGTGGCCAGCGTGACGTCCGCTTCTTGCTTTTCGTGATAGCGGATCAATTCCGCAAAGTCCATCTGGTACAATTGGTCACCAGATAGCACCAGAATGTAATCGTACTCGTAATTCGCTACGTGGTGCATCGATTGGCGCACCGCATCCGCTGGTCCCTGAAACCATTCTTCACTCGTATGGGTTTGTTCGGCAGCGAGGACATCCACAAAGCCACTACTAAAGTTATCGAAGTGATAAGTGTTTTTTATATGTCGATTTAGAGATGCCGAGTTGAACTGCGTCAGTACGAACATACGCCGCAGATCAGAATTCAAACAGTTGGAGATGGGAATATCTATCAAGCGGTATTTACCAGCAATGGGTACCGCTGGTTTAGAACGTTGGCTGGTCAATGGGTATAAACGTGAACCTACTCCTCCTCCAAGGATAATGCTTATCACTTTTTTATCCATAGTTTCATTAAGTTTTCAGAAGTTCTTTATAAATATTGATGTAATTGGTTGCAGATTGTTCCCAGGAGAAATCGATTTTCATGATCCGCTTTTGAATTTCCTGAAATACAGGACGATGCTGATAGAGCTGAGTCGCCCGCAGCACAGCATGATGGCTATCTTCCAGATTGAAGTTGTAAAAACGAATACCGCGGCCTTCGGATGCAGATTCTTCCAGGTCAATCACCGTATCTTTAAGTCCTCCCACCGAGCGAACGATCGGAACCGTGCCGTAGCGCATGGCGTACATCTGATTCAAACCACAAGGCTCTACGCGGGAAGGCATGATCAGGAAATCTGTGCCGGCATAAAGTTGATGTGCCAGCCCTTCGTTATATTCTAAAGCGACGTCGAAGCGACGTGGGAATTCCTTTTTCAGTGCCAAGAACGCCTCGTGCAAGTCGGGCTCACCGGTACCTAAAACAATAAAACTTACGCGAGCATCAGTATAAAGAATCTTACGGTACAGATCGGGTAATAAGTCTGCTCCTTTTTCCCGGACCAGGCGACCAATAAAAGTGACCAAGGGCCACTTCAGATCCACCTGGAAATGAGCGGCCAGAGCTGCTTTGTTTGCTGTTTTATAGGCGGCAATATTCCCTTCGAACTGAGTATCAATAAAGGGGTCCGTAGTTGGATCCCAGACTTTGTCATCAATCCCGTTTAACACCCCATTAGATTTGGCCAATTCGCCCTGGATCAATCCCTCCAGTCCATTCGACTCCGTAGCCAATTCCTTCATATAAGAGGAAGATACCGTAGTCAGGCGCCAACCCGTTTTAATACCGGTGGCTAGTGGATTGATTCGCCCCTCCCATTCCAATAGTCCTTTAGCATTGGCATGAAAGGCGGGTAGCATACTCACCATTTCCCAGGAAAAATCGCCGTGATACTCGCCATTATGGATGGTAAATACCGTAGGCAAACCAGCTAGTTTTTTATAGGCCAGTCCCTGTTGCATAAAGAAGGGGATCAAGCCCGTGTGGTAATCGTGGCAGTGTACAATCTCCGGACGCGCTTCCATCTCCGCCAGCCACTGGAGGGCAGCCATTTGGAAATGTAAGAAACGCTCCGTATTATCGGTATACCAACCGTCTGTATCTCCATAGATACCCGCACGATCAAACTGTCCGCTAATATTGATAACGTACAGCGCAAACCCCAGGTCGTCTCCCACCTGCCGTTCTACCGAGAAAGGTACGTAGTCTTTTTTTACGGAATAAACCCCGGAAAAAACGGGTTTGAACTGCTGCGAGTTCACCCATTTGGTACGGTACTTGGGAATCAATACCGCGGCGGGAAAATCGGCCTCGTTTTGATATTTGGGCAGGGCACCAACAACGTCGCCCAGCCCTCCGGCTTTGGCTGCCGGATAACATTCTGCACTGATGTGAAGTACTTTCATTAACATTATAAGGTCTTAATTCACTGAGCTATAGCTTACTTTCGACGAAAGTCAAAAGCGCTTTCTTCCGACCCTGAATGTAAAAAGAAAATAGGACAAATGAAGTGATCGCCGGGGAATAATTGAAAAAAAGAATGATTTGTCCGCCCAGTTAGGAAAACAAATCATTCCAGCTTATCTATCAACAAAAATGAGCGACTTATTTACTCTCTTTAGTCTCCTCGCTCTTTTTGTCGCCAGATTCCTTATTAGGCTTTTGTGGACGAGTTTTCCCGTAAGATCCTCTCCAGATTTTTCCTTTCCGTGTTCTTCTGTCTCCTTTACCCATAACAATTTAAATTTTGATTAAATGATTGCAAAGCACAAAAATAAGATTTTCAGGGTAAAAATGTAAGGGTCTTTGCTATTACCCTCCTATATTTAATCCCAAATGTAACCTATGAAGATCACAAAAGCCTATTTTTGCCTCTCTTTACTCCTCACCATTGGTTTTTTTAAAATTCTTGCACAAGCTCCCGATGGTTTCAAATACCAGGGTGTGGCGCGGGATGCCAATGGGGCGGTTTATGCCAGCGAGACCATTCAATTACAGTTCCTTATTCTGGAAGAAACCGACAGTACAGCCCCTCTTTCCATTTACGAAGAGCAGCATTCCGTAACGACCTCTCCACAAGGTGTCTTTTCGATTACAATTGGTGAAGGTACTCCCCTGGCGGGTCTTTTCACTGCTATCGACTGGGCGAATCACCCCTATTCTCTGCAAGTGAAGTTGCGCCCGGCAACGGAGGATAATTTTATTGACCTGGGCAAAACGCGGCTCCTGTCCGTACCATATGCCCTACACGCTAACACGGTAAGTGATAAGGACGACGACGATGCGGACCCCAGTAACGAACTTCAACAGCTTCGGCTGAACGGAAATGAATTGAGTCTAAGCCCGGGCGGTGGAGCCGTTAAACTGGAAGGAATGGGTAATAGCCCCTGGCTCGAAGCAGGACCGGATACTGATAATGGTATTTACTATAATGGTAAGGTCGGTATTAACAATTCAAATCCCAGAGCAGCACTCAGTATCGGCAGTAATTTTAATGACAGTCTCTGGACTTTTCCCGCTGTAACAATTGGTGGAACCGGCGCGGAGGGTGGTGCTCTGGAGATGGGTAACGATCAAAAGAAACTGCGTATATACACCTCGAACGACCTGGACAACAGAATAGAGGCCAATGAAAACAATATGGCCGGCGCACTAAACATCCTGGCCAAACAGGTCAATATTGGAAAAAGTGCCGCTACCCGCGACCAGCACTATCCACTGGCCGTTCAGGTTAATGTAAGTGATGGCCGTGGTTTTTTGCTGGAAAGTGGCTTTAACAATCACCTTTGGGAATTCTATCCCAATTCCGCCACCGATCAATTGTTCCTCCTTTACAATGGAGATGCAATCGGCTACTGGAATCCCAATACGGGCATCTATACCGCTGGTGTATCTGATAAAAGACGAAAAGAAAACATCCGTCCACTGCCGGCTGTCGCCAAATGGTATCAAGGCCTCAATGTGCATCAGTACAACTACCAGAACCGTTCCGAAGAGTCGTATACCGGCTTTCTGGCGCAGGAACTCCAGAAAGTATTCCCCAATACTGTATCAAGTATCCAGATGGATGGACAGGAAGAGGCCGTACTGGTTGTGGACTACGATCAGATCACCGCCCTTAACGCTGCTGCCATCAAAGAACAGCAAGCGTACATTGAGAAACTGGAAGAAAAATTGGCAGCACAGGAGGAGCGTTTAGCAAAGCTTGAAGCGCTTTTAAATAAGGAGTAACCTAATGTTTCTAAGGCTTACTAAATTGCTCCCACAACACCTCCCATTCCTCTCCCAGACTGCCGTCAAAAAAGTCGGCATCAGCGCGCCGGTACCAGTAGCGGGCATTCCACTCATCGCCCTCCACCCGGTGCAGGTAGGCGTGTATGCGCGCGGCATCTTTGCCTGGCAGGCCATCCACCAGATCGTGGGCCTGCTTCCAGTCGCCCTGTTTATCGTAATAAAGTGCTTTTTGGTAAGTGGTCCAGGATTCGTTGTATTGCATTTTTAAAGGTTAAAGGATGATCGTTGTATTCCGCTAGGCTAATTCGGCCTTTACGACTTGATGTAAGGGGCCAGGGCGTCGGCGATCTTGCGATCGTTGGATAGGCGTGGCACTTTATTTTGCCCGCCCAGTTTGCCCTGTGATTTCATGTATTGTCGGAAGGCATTTTTCTGCATAGCCCGAATTTTAAGGGGCTGAAGAATTCCTCCCGAGATCAGATCTTCGTAATAAATATTTTGTTGTACCATTTCCGCGTCCAGTTTTTTAGCGAAAGCGGAAAGATCAGCGGGTTCCTGATCAAAGACGACGAACCACTCGTGGTAGGGCAAGCCGCCCTCCGGCGGACTCACCTGCGGCGCCACCGTAAATTCTTCTACCCGTACATTTTCTGCGGCCGCTGTATCCATCATGGCTTGCTCCACCTCTTTTCCGATCACGTGCTCCCCAAATGCGGAAATGAAGTGCTTAATGCGCCCGCTAACCACCAGCCGATAAGGATCTTTCGAAACAAACTGTACCGTATCGCCGATATTATACCCCCAAAGCCCGGCATTACTATTGATGATCAGGGCGTAGTTGACGCCAACCTCTACCTGGCGCAGATGCAACCGGGTCGGATTTTCGTTAAACACTTCATCGGCCGGCACAAATTCAAAGAATATCCCCGAAGCGGCATTCAATAATAAACCGGGCTCGGTCTGCGAATCCTGGAAAGCAATAAAACCTTCTGAGGCGGGATAAGTCTCCACAGCATCGATGCGTTTTCCCACCAATGATTCTAATTTAGCCCTGTAGGGTTCAAAATTAACACCACCGTAGACAAAAACCTGGTAATCGGGGAAGATATCGATTATTTCATCCTTTCCAGTCACTTCCAATAAACGCTCGTAATACATCTGTACCCAAGGGGGAATACCACTGATCAGGGTCATTCGTTCATCCTTGGTTTCCGCAACAATTTTTTCCAGTTTTTCTTCCCATTCTTCAATACAATTAGTCTCATAGCTGGGCATTTGATTGGTGCGGAGCCAGGCCGGCACCAGGTGGTTGACGATACCCGACAGTCGCCCCGTGGGGATTCCTGCGATTTCCTCCAGTTCGGGGCTACCCGAGAGGAAGATAAGCTTACCGTCCAGCCAGCTACCTTTACCGGTTTCGGCGTAGTAATTAAACAGGGCATTACGAGCCGTTCCGAAATGATTGGGTAAACTATCCGTGGTGAGTGGAATGTATTTCACACCAGAAGTGGTGCCGGAAGTTTTGGCAAAGTAGCGGGGCCTACCTTTCCAGAGGACATTCTCTTCGCCTTCCTTGATGCGGTCGACGTAGGCACGCATCCCCTCATAATCCCGGATAGGTACCCGGGCCTTGAAGTCTTCGTAAGAATGTATATTATCGAAGTCGTGGTCTTTTCCGTAAGCAGTTTGACGGCCAACGCGCACCAATTCCTCGAATATTTTATCTTGTTCACTGACCGCATTGGCTGCCATACGGCGGATATTGCGGGCGATGTATTTAGCAAAAGGTTTAATGACAAAAGCTCTAAATCCCATGTATCTTTCTTTTGCGCAAAGATAAGGGATTTTTAGGCTTATTCAACGATCGCCAACCCAACCTGCGGTCCGTAGGATATCTTACGGACCGCAGGGAGGGATTATGCTAATATCGCAGATCCTCAATGTAATAATCGGGGTAATCTTTTTTATCGAATCCAAACAGCCCATCAGCCATAGTAGTATTCGGACGCATATCTTTTACCGTGATCGTAAAGCGAGAGCCATCCTTACCAAAAGCTTTTACCCGAATAAAGTCATTACTGCCCTTAACCAGGGTCAGACGCATCTTGGAATAATCGGCGTATTCATCCAGTGGCTTGAACTCAATTTTCTGAACAACTTTGCCATTTTCGGTGGTTTCCCCCACCAGAAAATAAGCAAAATCATTCGTTTCGTACAGGCGGAAGAGCGCTTCCGGCGAGAGGATACTTTGGTCTTCTGCGGCATCTGGTACGTCATTAATCTGTACCTCCTGATTACGATCCATCACCATCCATAGGGTTTCTCCGTCGGAGATCACCGTACGGCCGGGCATTTCCACCCGGTAGGCATCCCCTTTTTTCTTCAGGTGGATGGTTTGCGTTTCTGCCGCCTCTTCGGGTAATTTAATTTCTAAAGAAAAGGTAACATCTATGGTTTTGTATCCCTCGTATTTATTCCGCATCTGTTCGAGTACGGCTTTAGCTTTAGGGTCTGAATCCGTACTGGAAGACAGGGTGTTTTGCCCATTTTGAGCGGTGGTCATCGTCCAGCTTACGCAAAAAAGTAAAGCCAGCAGTAAAGATCGCATATGGTTTTATTTTAGTTCTGATGAAAGAAAGCAGCCGAGCTTTCAGAAGATCGACCACAGTTATACAACGTTTCATACGGTTTTTATGACGTATCCTTTCGGAAAAAAGGCGTTAAACTAGCGTTAAAGTAGAAACTCGCCTTTTCTGTATTGACTTTAAATAAACCAAATTCCCGTCCTTCTGTTTAATGGCCCAAGGTAATAAACAAATATGGCCATACACGAACGGCAAAAGGCATTAGAAGATAGGTTCCACGAACTCATGCAGCCCCTATTCCAGGAAAAAGGCTTCTACTTCGTTCCAGCGTTTAAACAATATCGCAAGCTCACTCCCATTGGCTTCCAATGCGTCATTTTTTCCTTTAGTCATTATCCAGACGGAAGCCTGGTAGAAGTCCACCTGGGTATCCGGGTAGACATGGTCGAGCAATTGGCCTTCCCTTATACAAATGGTCTGCCGGGCTTTAAAGAAGATAGTCTGACCCTAGTCACCCCCCTGGCTCGGCTTTTTGGTATGCCTTTCGAGCGTTTTGACCTGGTCAATCGGCAGGATCTGATCCAGGCCAGTCGGAAAATAAATTACCAACTGGCCGAGAAAGGTTGGCAATTTCTCCAGACCAATATGCGCCTAACCCACCTGGACCAGCTATTTAATAATCATCCGGAAGAAAAACTACAACTAGTCCATAATCAAGCCAATCGCTATATCCGTGGTCTGACCATTGCCCGACTTAACCAGGATCCCAATTTTCAAAGTCTGGCGCAGATTTATCGACGGCAGTTGAAATTATTACCCACCGCAACGGATGGTATCCGCCATGGTTTTGATCGGCTTTTTCAATTTTTGCTCGGCTATTCACCAAATTAAGTCCCTTAAACATTTAAAGTAAAACGGGGTTAAAAAGGAGTAAAGACAAGCAACCATGAAAATTGAAGCTGATAAGATTGTTACACTTTCCTATACTTTGCGAGAAAATAATGCCCAGGGGGCGATACTCGAGACCATGGATCAACACTATCCCTTTAAATTCTACTTTGGCGGGCAGCAACTGTTACCTGCTTTCGAAGCCCAACTGCAAGGTCTGGAAGAGGGGGATCAATTCGTCTTCACCCTAAAGCCAACAGAGGCTTACGGTCCGGTTCAGGCCGAAAACATCATCCAGGTGCCCCGACGTATTTTTGACGAAAGTCGGGAACTATCTCTGGACACCCTCTCCCCCGGTGACTATGTGCAGCTGACCGATGATCAGGGTACCCCTCACAACGGAAAATTAGTCTCCTGGGATGCGGATGCAGTAAAGGTAGACTTTAATCATCAAATGGCCGGTAAGACCCTGTATTTTAGTGGGGTGGTCCTCAACGTCAGAGCGGCCACCGAACAGGAAAAAAACCGCCGTTCCTACGTTGAAGTGGGTGGTGTACATCGCCCGTAGGGCCAAGACATGCCGTGGCTATAGATACATCGTTAAAGGTTAAAGAAAGATATAAATCGAAATAGAATGTCAGATACCAATATAAAGACCAGTGAAGCACCCGTCATTCACGGAAGAATGAATCAATTACTAGGTGCCCTTTGTAAAGGCCTTTACGAAAAGGAAAAATCTGTCCGCCTGGCCTTACTCAGTGCGCTGGCCGGTGAGAGTATTTTTCTTTTAGGCCCTCCGGGAGTGGGGAAAAGCCTGATTGCCCGACGCCTAAAGTATGCCTTCCAGGACGGTACTTCTTTCGAATACCTAATGTCAAAATTCAGTACACCGGATGAGATCTTCGGGCCCGTTTCCATTAAAAAACTCAAGGAAGAAGACAAATACGAGCGCCTGACCGATCGCTATTTACCGGGGGCCAACATCGTCTTTCTGGATGAAATCTGGAAGGCAGGACCCGCCATACAAAACGCCCTACTGACCATTCTCAACGAAAAAATTTACCGCAACGGCGACCGCGACATACCCGTAAATATTCGAGGTATCATTACGGCTTCGAATGAGCTGCCGCCCAATAATACCAATCTGGCCCCCATTTGGGATCGCTTTCTCATTAGATTGGAGGTGGGCGGTATCCGGCAGTTTGACAACTTCCTGAATATGATTACCGACACCCGGGACGTCTACGAAGACAATTTACCGGAAGGGGTCAAACTCAAAGATAAAGAGCTAAAAGAATGGGACCGGGCCATTGATCAGATTGAAGTGCCGGCCGAAGTGCTAAATACCATTCAGGTGGTCAAGATCAAAATACAGGACTATAACGACAAACCCAATAACGTCGGTAAGGAGATGCACATCTTTGATCGCCGCTGGAAAAAAATCATCCGTTTGCTCCGAACTTCTGCTTTCCTAAACGGTCGGCAAAAAGTGGATCTCATGGATTGCTTCCTGATGATTGATTGCCTGTGGAGCCAGCCCAGTCAAAAGGAAGTAATTGAAGATATCGTGCGGGATGCCATTCGCAAACACGGCTATACCATGGCGGTCAATTTGCAGATGATCAAACGCGAAGTCAACGATTTTGAGGGGGATGTCAATCAGGAGATCAAGGTACCTCACACAGTCACCCGGGAGCAACTGGAGATTGTACAAGACGAATACTACCGTCTGGTCAAGGAAGACAACAAATTTGAGGGCGTACTCGTGCCAACTAAACAGTTCCGCAAGCTGGAAAATGACAACCAGGAGGTGACCAATTTCTACGACGAAGCGCTCAATCTACGCAATCGGCTGAAAGCCAGTCGCGGAACGGGGCAATTCACCATTGATGTCGAATTTAATTCGGAAGTGCAGACTTATCGTTTAGCCACCCTCAAAGGAGAAAAAACGGAAATCATCTTTAAAAAGCCGCACGATGTAGTGGCAAAATACTGGGAGGAACGCTTCCAGCGGGTACATCAATACATCGATAAGCAATTGGATCACATCGGAGCCAATGCCCCCGAGGAATTGCAGGGCCTGGAAAACAACCTTTTTGTCCATCGAGAATACGCCGAAATCGTTAGTGCTAACCTAAATGAAGTAAGAACCGCACTACAGAACTTGAAATTACGCCTGGAGAAAATCCGCTTTTCGTATAATGACTTTTGATACCCAAAGCTGCGAAAAGATTAAGCTGATAGAAAATGTCCAAAAGAGACTTACAAAAAAAACTGGAAGAAGAATACCAACGCTTCATCGAATTCGGTCAACTACTGGATCGACAGACGCGGAAATACCTGGTGCAATATCTGCAAAATCTGCTGGGTCACGCCGATTTTTCAGTGCCCGATGAATTGCAGGATCAGTATTTTCAATACTTCCGGGAGGGTCTAGATCGACTATTTGCAACTGAGGATCTAATCCCCATTCTACAGAAGAATGATAATATCACGGAGCAACTCGTACTGGATACTTTATACTGGATCCGTAAAACTTACAACAAAGTAAGGCAGGACAATCCCTACGACGATGAAGTCAAGCGGCTGACCATGTGGTCGATCACCCCCAAACACGTATTTGTCACTCGCTGGAGCGTCATGACCGAATACCTCAAATCGGTATATCCCAAAGAACAACTGGATATCGGATTCTACCAGGATAGCTTCCAGGAAATCATTGGGAGCAAGCCGCTGACTGAAATCCCTCCCAAAGAACAGGAGCGCATGGAGCTCATCCTGACCGATTTATTGGCGCAGTGGGATGCCCTGCTGAATGCAAAAATACTGGAACACCAGCTCAAAAAACTGGAAGAAGAACGCGAGCAGTACCTGGAACTTATGGAAGCCAAGGTGGAAGAATACCAGAAATTGATGGATATCATCACCCCCTTTTCCGATTATCTGGGCTGGGATATGTCGCGCGAACTCTGGCAGGATAGCTCCTTTGATATCATTCAAAAGTATGATGAATTACTGCAAGATGAGGAATCGATTAAGGAACTGGCCGATTTACTCGGTCGCCTGCGGGAAGCCGAAATCGAGTTGGAAGAAGAAACCTTTGAGAAAACCATTATCCGCCAGGAATGGGTAAGTGATGAGTTTTCTAAAGCTGAAATCGTTGGTGTACACGAAAGCGATGACCTGAGTAATCTGCTCAGTTCCGAGGCCGGCCTACTCAGCGATGAGGGCACCGAAGATCTATTTTTGCAAAAATTTGCCGAAAAGAATCTCATGACTTTCCGCTACGAAGATCGGAAGCTTATCCAAAGCGAGGATAAGTTTACGGAGGTCAATCAACGAGTGAAGCAAAAGGAAAAGGGGCCTTTCATCGTCTGCGTCGACACCAGCGAATCTATGACCGGACGTCCCGAACAGATTGCCAAAGTCTTATGCCTGGCCATCCTCAAAATGGCCATCCGTGAGAATCGTCGCGCTTACCTGATTAACTTTTCCATCGGCATTAAGACACTAGACCTTTACGATATTGCCAATTCGGTAGATGAACTGGCCAAGTTTCTAAAAATGTCCTTTTACGGCGGCACGGATATCAGTCTTCCCTTATCCGAAGCCCTACGCCAACTCAAAACTAACGATTACGAAGACGCCGATGTACTGGTCATCTCCGATTTCATCATGTACCGCGTTAATAAGGATGTGTTAAAAGAAGTGCGCCACTGCCAGCAAAACAAAGGTGCCCAATTCCACAGCCTGACCCTCTCCGACGATCCCAGTAGTATGATCCTGGAATATTTCGATAACAACTGGCTCTACGACCCCAAGAAGAAAGGAATTATCCGGGATTTGAACCGGGAGATCCTGGAGACGCTTTAATCAAATGACCACCTGTTATACGTATCCCGCCGCCTGCAAACGAAACAACTCGGCGTATTTCCCATCCAGTTCCAGCAATTCTTCGTGGCTGCCCATCTCCAGGCGCTGACCGTGCTCCAGAAAGAGGATAACATCGGCCATGCGTACCGTTGAGAAGCGATGCGAAATCAGTACGGCCGTTTTCCCTTCGATGAGTTCCGCAAAGCGCAGGAAGACCTCGTGTTCGGCGCGGGCATCCAGGGCGGCCGTGGGCTCATCGAGGATCAAAAGCTGCGCGTCGCGCATATAGGCCCGGGCCAGTGCGATTTTCTGCCATTGCCCACCCGAGAGTTCCAGACCGTCTTTGAAGCGGCGCCCCAGGAATTGCTCGTATTTCTGCGGGAACTGCTCGACTACCATCTTAGCTAAGCTTTTCTGAGCGGCTTCGTCAACCATTTCCAAGTCATCGACCTGAGCGATATTACCAATTGCAATATTCTCCCTGGCCTTCAATTGAAAGCGCACATAGTCCTGAAAAATAATCCCAATATTTTCGCGTAAGCTATGTAACTCTATTTCCCGGATATCTACGCCATCGATCAGTATGCGTCCCTCGGTGGGTTCGTAAAGGCGAGCCAGGAGTTTCACTAAAGTCGTTTTCCCCGCTCCATTCTCCCCCACCAGGGCCATTTTTTTGCCGGCAGGCAGATGGAAAGACAGATCCTTGATGGCCCACCGCTCACTGCCCGGGTATTTAAAACTCACCTTTTCAAAGGTGAAGCCCTGCTTCAGTTGCTGCGGAAAAGGCTGACTACTGGCCGTATTCTTGATGGTGGGCTCAATGGCAAAAAAGTCGAAAAGATCCTGCAGGTACATGGCACTATCGGTAATCCGCGAGAACCGACTCATAATGCTCTGCAGATTGGAGCGCATGCGGCTGAAAGATCCCGTCAGAAAAGTCAGGGTACCGACACTGATCTGTCCGGTGATGGTCTGCACAGCGATCACCACGTAAGCCCCGTAATAGGCCGCCGTACCAATAATCGCCAGCAGGCTTCCCCACATATTTCTTTGAATGGCAATCTTTCGGTTCTCCTGATAATATTTATCCGCCAGTTTGTAAAAGCGCTTGGCCAAAAAGTCGGACAAGCCGAAGATTTTCACCTCTTTGGCCGTCGCATCACTGGCACCGATATAACGCAGGTAATCCAGTTCTCGCCGCTGGGGTGTCCAGGCACGCGTCAGGGAATAACTCCGCTGGTTAAAGTGGCTTTCGCCTAAAAAGGAGGGAATCACTGCCACCACCAAAATAAGAATCAACCAGGGATTAAAGGCTACCAGGCCAGCACCAAGAAAAATGATGGTAATCGAGTCCTGAATCTGCTGTAGGGCCAGCGACATCAAGGCCGTACGGCCGTTGGTCTGACGACGGGCGCGTTCTAACTTATCGTAAAAAACCGGATTCTCAAATTGATACATATCCAGACGGGCGGCGTGTTCAATTAGTTCGGTAGAGGTTTTATTGGCAAAAAGATCGCCCAGCAGACTTTCGGTAAGACTGATTCCACGACCGATAACATCCGAAAGAATCGCCAGCCCCAATTCAATTCCTAACAAAATCCATAACCAGCGGGCTTCACTCAGCGGATCTGCTACCTCCATTAGCCGAATGACCTCATCGATAATCTCTTTACCGACGTAGAGGATGAGTAAGGGAAGACCCGATTTTACCAGGCGCAACAGCATATTACTCAGCGCCAAACGGGGATTAGTCTTCCAAACCAGCCGGAAGAAGGGGGGTAAGTTGCGTAATGCCCCCAGTTGATCCTTGAGGGTTTTGGGTTCTTCGTTTCTGCGTTTCGCCATGTATTTATTTTAAAAAGTAGCTTGTGCTGGCCGGAAGCTCTTGCTTCGGCCAAACAGCTCTTGCTTTCGAGCTAAAACCGCTCCTTGTGCAACAATTTTTTAATTTTGCCATTCTGATAACAAACGAGTCCTACTAATTAGTTCAAAATGAATAAGAAGGCTGACATTAAGGAATTCGACGCATTGCTGGATCTGCTCCGGATCGAAAAAGAGAAAGATCTGGAAGAATACAAAAAGAAAATTCAGCGCCTCAGCCTACAGGAGCGCAGTCAAAGCGGCGTGGCCTGGTATCCTTTACAGGTGGTTAAACAGGGCTATACCCTGGGCTCGCGGGCTTACGTGGTCGTGGAGCGAACCAAGCAACTGGGCGAAGAGCATCGATTCCGCTCCGGCAAGCCCGTTCGACTGTTTACCATGCAGACAGTTGATGGTAAGAACGAACAGACCGGTGTTATCTATTACGTCAAGAAAGACCGGATGCAAATCATTCTCAATAGTAAGGACAGTCCCGACTGGCTTACCAAAGGCCTGCTCGGGGTGGATTTACTCTTTGATGACCGCACCTATCAGGTGATGGAGCAAAGCCTAAAGCAAGTAAAAAAAGCCAGTCGCGACCGGCTAGCCGAACTGCGCGATATTTTTTTGGGGCGACAAGCCCCCAGTCAACAAACCCAGCATCAGCCCATTGAGCTGCCGCAGTTAAATGCCTCACAAAACAAAGCAGTTAATGCAATCCTGGCGGCTAATGAAGTCAGTATTGTTCACGGCCCGCCTGGCACCGGCAAAACGACAACCATCGTACAGGCGGTCAGACAATTAACCAAAACGGAAAGTACCGTACTCGTCACGGCGCCCAGCAACACAGCTGTCGATTTAATCACCGAACGCCTAGCCATGGAAGGCTTAGTCGTGGTACGCATTGGTAATATCTCCCGGGTTGATGATAATGTCATCAACAATACGCTGGAGCTACGTATGTCACAGCATCCAGAGAGTAAAAACATCAAAAAACTAAAAGTACAGGCCGCCGATATGCGGCGACAGGCTCGCCGGTACAAACGTAAATTTGGTCAGGAAGAATACCAGAACCGCCGGGCTAAATTCCAAGAGGCCCGGGAATTGATGGATTGGGCTAATCAATTAGAAACCCGTATCCTCGAACAGATACTAGACAGCGCGCAGATCATTACCTGTACCCTGATTGGTGCGGCCGACAAGGTCCTACAAAATCGAAAATTCCGCACCGTGGTCATCGACGAAGCGGCACAGGCATTAGAGCCCGCTACCTGGGTGCCGATTACCAAAGCTTCCCGGGTTGTGCTGACGGGCGATCCCTATCAGTTGCCCCCGACGGTTAAAGCCCGGGAAGCAGCCCGAAAGGGACTGGAGATCACCCTGATTGAAAAGTCCCTGCAACGCCTGCCGGAAGTGCATTTACTAGATACTCAATATCGGATGCACGAGACCATCATGGGATTTTCTAATCAGCGATTCTACCAGAATCGACTACGGGCCGCCGATTCGGTAGCCAAGGCGCAATTGCCCATTAAGGATCAGTCTCCCCTGATTTTTATCGATACGGCAGGCTGTGGCTTTGAGGAGAAGGTACACGCTGCCTATAAGAGTCGCTACAATCCGGAAGAATTTCAAATCCTCTGCGAGCACCTGCACCAATTAGTCGATAGCTACGCCGGTATTGACCTTCCCGAGATCGCCCTGATTTCGCCCTACCGCGAACAGACCCTGCATATGGAGCAGATCATTGATGAAGACCCCAAATTCAGGGAGCAGCCCATTACCATCAATACCATTGACGGCTTTCAGGGACAGGAAAAAGAAGTCGTCTACCTTTCACTGGTGCGGTCTAATCCCAAAGGTGAAATTGGCTTTCTCAAGGATTATCGGCGTATGAACGTAGCCATGACGCGCGCCAAAAAACAATTGATTATTGTAGGCGACAGTGCGACCATTGGGGGGGATGATTTCTACGCCGATCTTCTGGCTTTTTGCGAAAGCAAAGGCAGCTACCGCAGTGCCTGGGATTATATGCGGTGATCATGTGGCTATGTGGTTAGTTTTCTTTTAATCTTACCAGGGCTAGCTTTTCGGCGGGTACCCAGCCCTGATAACCGTTAGCGAGATTAACCTTATACCAATCCTGCAGAGGCTCCAGGGTACGGACCGTGGCACCCTCGAAAAGCGGATAGAGTAGCTCCGATCCTTCGCTGGGAGTAGCGTACAGGGCTGCCGTCTCCGTGACTACTACGGCTTTATCCGATCTGACCTGGGCAGCCTTACTTTCGGAAGCCAACAAAAATGGAATAACACATAAGACCAGCCCCATTACCCCCAGGGTGAACCCACGAACTTTCTGTTTTCGCCGGGGTAACAACAACCAGACTAAAAAACCACCAACGCCTGCCCAGAAGAAAAGCAAACCTAATACGGTCCAGGTCCCCGATGACAGGCTTTGCTGTACACTTTGCCAAATAGCAATTAAGGGGAATACTTCCAGCGCGATGATTTCACCAGATAATTGTCCCTTAACAAATTCCAGATTCTCAAGAACCTCCCGGTCCTTTGGTGCCAGAAGCAATGCCTTTTCGTAATTCAGGATGGCTTTTCCTTCCTGCCCCAATCGATAGTAAGTATTCCCTAAATTATAGAACAGCGCTTTGGATTGGTACCCCTCCGCCACCAGCGCTTCAAAGGTCTGGCTGGCTTGCTCATAAGACTCCTGCCGGTATAATTCGTTGGCCTTTTGCAGATCGGGATGCTGCGCCGACAGGGATATCGACGAGAAAAAAAACAGTATCCCAACAAATAATAGCATTTTCTCTTTCATCAGCAAATGATTTGGTTGTTAACGATTTCGCCTGGCAAAAATATCCATCCTTCGCGTAGGACGTCGATCAATACGCCAGTCGAAGCCTTTGAGGCGTAAGCTGGCATGATCCACCTCATCCATGGGTGATAAAGTCGATTGCGGATCTTTATACGAACGAATCTCACTGATCTCTCCTTCCCGAAAACGAATCAGCAGTTTGCTGCTAATCGATTGATCCACTCCAATGTAGGCGCCGGTCTCGTCTTTGGCGTAATATACCGACTCTGCATTACCTTCCACCACCAGATAGTCCAGTTCTCCGGCTTTAAAATAAGCGGTAATCTTTTTGCCCTTGATCTGATTAAAGAACTGGGGGTGGGTCTGGTTAATGATAATGGCGTTTGCCATTAAATAAACCCGATCAATTTCTCCATTGGCCAATTGGATACGCATCGTATCCGCTTTGAACTGCGTGGAGTCTGACCACAACAATGGATTACCAAAAAGCCGGAACAAAGAATCTGCCGAAGTATATACCATAGAATCACAGACGCCCTGAAAGTCACTTTTGTAAAAGCGCGCATCGCGATAGGCACTGAGCGTTCGGCTCGAATCTACCCCGGTGGTATCCAGGTTTCTTGAAAATAGCGTATCGGAGGCCAGAAAAAGAGAATCGCCGTCTTCAAAAATAGAGATGAGTTCAGGTCTTCCCTCTGGTCCCCCCACCGCCTTCAGGTATTCGGTATCCTGCCGATAGCGGGCCGTATCGGTCCTGATGGAGATATTCGCACTGGTATCCTGCCAAATGACCGTTCCCGTAGCCAATCCCTGGCCGGAGGATTCATCAAAGGCCACATCATCCGCTTCAAGTACCTGCTCTTCTTCCTGTATTTTTGAGCGCCCCCGGGTCGTGTAAGTACCCCGATCGGCATTGTAGTAAATTTCGTCCGCATCCTGGATATTACGGGTAGCATCCCGATAAGAAGCATTTCCGGTCAGATAACTTTCGTCGGTGGCTTCAAAATAGCGGATGGTATCCGCAATCGCCAGGCGGCTACTATCCACCACCTGGGCCTTACCTTCCAGTACGTAAAGATCCTGCGCATCCACGAAGCGAATCACCTCGGCGGTGGCCCGGCGACCATTCTTTTGGTACTGCGCATTCTGACGAAACTCGGCCAGACCGTTTTCGGTATCGTAAAAGCCGTCCTCACAGTAAATATCACTGGAATCGGCCGTAATTAAAGTAGGAGCCAGGAAATAAACAGTTGATAATTCCAGGCTATATTGTAAGGTATCCGTCCGGAGGTAAAAATCCGGATCGGTTACGACTACACTATCTTTGAAGGCAGCCTCTTCTTCATCTACGTAATAATAGCCCCGTTTACTGCTGAGCTGGGTCGAATCAGCCACCAGCGTAGCGCCGTAATAATAGGAAGCTATTTTAGTATTCAGATCGTAATCCAGGCGATCTGTGAAGAGCTGTCGGGAGCCGTTGATCAGCACCACCTCCCCTTCCAGATAAGCTTTGCGGGTCCGGCCATCGTACTCCAGATAATTGGCAAAGGTGGTGAGAGAGTCGCCCTGCTGGATGGTGACCGAGTCGTAGGCAAAAAGCTGCTGCTCATTGATCAGGATGGCCGAATCACAAGTCATCAGTACACTGTCTTGATAGAGCTTTACATTACCGATCAGCTTGGTGACATTCTGTTGTGAAGATTGCAGGATAATAGTCGTATCCGTGCGCAGAATCTTAATCTTTACACCTTCTTTTTTGGGAGCGGACGTGCCGGGTTGGGTCTGAGCCTGGCTCAGTAGTGGTACCATCAATATTAATATGCTCAATAAAAGGCGCTTTCCCATATAGCCGTGCAAAATAACGAAACAAATTCCATAACACCAGACAGGAAACGCCTGAAATCCATGCTTTGTCCTTTTATAGATGGTGGATTAACATACTTTTAATGTTGTAAAGCCCGTTCGGCCGCTTTTTTCCCGACCAGGGTGCCAATGGCCACGCCCATCCCTCCCATCCGTACGGCTACCGAGACCCGATCTCCCAGCCGCTGAATAATGGGTCGCTTTTGCTGGCTTACGCCTAAAATACCGGTCCACCAACGTTCTACCTCGGGGCTTTGTCCGGGCAAAATCAGCTTTTCCAGCAGTTCGACCAATGTACGACGGATGGTTTCGTTTGCGCCGAAGTCTGCCGTCGTTTCTCCACTTTTATCCAGGTGGCGGCCACCCCCCAGCAAGACGCGTTGCCCCACGTTTCGGAAATAATAGTACCCCCGATCGTAGTGGAAGCAGCCCCGAAAGGAAAGGTCAGGTATTGGACGGGTGATGAGTACCTGATTTCGGGCGGGCTGGAGGTCTATTTCAGGTAGTAATCTATTCGTAAAGCCATTCGTAGCAATCATTAAATGTCCGGCGGAAAGCGTCCAACCGTTGCTCAGCTGGATGTCCACCTTTGCTGTAGTCTCCGTATAAGCCTGCACCTCACAGCCATTCAATATTTGAATATCTAATTCCTGTGCTTTGCGCAAAAAGCTGCGCATCATTTTCCCCGTATCGATACTCCCTTCGGCCTGATTATGGATGAGCGACCGCACCCCAGAAAAGCCAAAGCGCTGCCGCTGCTGATCGGGTACAGTTACAAAGGTATCCCGACGTGCCGTGATCTGGCTTAATTGCCGGTTAAATTCAGGTATGGCTGCCAGGCAGGCTGCCTCCTGTTCCCCGTCTTGTTGGCTAAAGACCTCAAAACCACCTTCCTGCTGATATCCGATGGCGTCGTCTCCCAACAATTCACGCAGCGCCAACAGACCGAGATAGCGTTCTTCTACCAGTGCCCAAACCTCCGCCTCCGGCGTATGGTTTAGATCATCTAACAATTCGGATACGCTCCCAAAGCAGGCGAAGCCCGCATTGCGGGTACTGGCGCCGATGGGTAAGACACCGCGCTCCAGCACCAGCACCCTGGCATTCGGGCGAGCCTGCTTGAGGTGAATAGCCGTCGACAGGCCGACAATGCCACTGCCCAGTACGACAAAATCAATATCTTTAAAAAAGCTGTCAAATTCCCAGTGACTCCATTGGTAGTTTAATGGCATGCTTGTGGTTTTTTAGCGAAGAAGCACTAATTTTGGGGCGGATAAATATAAAAAATATGATTCAAAGAATTCAAACCATTTTTTTGTTACTGGCCGCCGGCTTACTGGGTGCCCTGTTGGCCGTCCCTTTCCTAAGCGTTGGATCGGGAGCGGATTACGCCGAAGCGGGTATACTGGGCGATCAGATTTTCAACTTACAAGATCACCTGGCTTTATTGGTACTGTTTTTGGCGGCAGCCGGACTGTCCCTGATCAGTATCTTTTTATTTAAGAAGCGTCCCCTACAGATGACTTTCACGATGATCAGCTTGCTGGTTACCGTCGGCGGAATTGGCTTTGCCGCCTATCTACTATTCCAAACGGGTGCTTTTGATAAAGGTGGGCTGGAAGTACAAGCCGGCGTAGCTTTCCCGGTACTGTCGATTATCTTTCTACTACTGGCTTATCGCAATATCAAGAAAGATGAGAAGATTGTAAAGTCTTCTTATAGCCGCCTGCGGTAGGATTGAGATCGTTCCTGCCGAGCCTTCCGTTGGGCAGGAACGGTTTTGTGATCGTAGTAATTAGTAGTTCTGATAGGTCTAGTAGCGTTTGTCAGGGCCCAACTAGTTGGTATTTGTATGGAACCCATAAAGAATTATTTTTTATGAAACAATTAGGCTCAAGGTGAATTCGTTTGGTCAAAATGTTTGAGGCTGAGAATTCCCTCCGCACTATTCGTCACCAAATGAATTCACTTTGGACCAATAATTTAAATGGGCCTAAAAAACAAAAAAGCAAAGCCCCCGATGGTTGCTTTGCTTTTTTACCCTAAACGTAGTCTTAACTACTAATCTGGGCTTTTCTTAGCGGAGTAGTTCACCTTCAATTGGTTGGACTTTCTCAACTCCGTTTTGATATCCTGAACGATACCCATGGTCACTTCCCCATCTACACGTAGCGAAGAAGTAATTTTAGGCCGCTTAGGTTCTGGTACTTTTACCTTGTGGCGCTCCAGGAAGAGCGGAATTTCGGCCAGGCTCGCGAATTTGTCGCCTAGCTGTAATCTAGGTTTGGTACCGTATACCTGTTGGTACTTTTTCACTGGTTTCCCTACGTAAAGGTAGTTAACCAATGATTTCTCTTCAAGTTTCGTCAACTCCGAAGCGAAAGGCGTCTGCACTTTCACCATTAGCTCTGAATCTCTCAGTACGGTTACTACCATAAAGAAGAACA
Source organism: Saprospiraceae bacterium (assembly GCA_035268885.1). Classification (GTDB taxonomy): domain Bacteria; phylum Bacteroidota; class Bacteroidia; order Chitinophagales; family Saprospiraceae; genus DATFKA01. The sequence continues at coordinate 64,205 of DATFKA010000036.1, read as the reverse complement.
GCAACATAAATACGATATCGGGCAATGATGCCGTAGAAACCTCCGGAGAAGCCTTACCTCTTTTCTTAGCAAACTTTGACATAACTTATGAATTTTTAGATAGGGCCATCCGCTTGAGGCGGACGGCGCTATATAATCTTAAAAAATAACGAGGTATTTTTCGACGACTTTGCTTACTCCTCACCAAAGCTGGTCGGCTCCGCTTCAGAAATCACAAATGGAATCTCATCACGGACATCTTTCCGCCAGGCCAATGGTAAATCATCACTGTAAGGAACGCCAAACTTCTTCATCGCCAGATCATCCCACAGTTCATTATAAGCTGCTTTCAGCTCATTATAAACGGACAGATAGGTGCCATATTCGGTACCCCGGTCATTTTTGAGTGAGATAATCGCTTTGGTTGGCATTTCAGCCAAATCCGGGCGGTTGTAAGGGTTAGCGATAAACTCTTTAGCGTTGTCTTTCAGATCTTCGACCCGCATGAGTTCTCCGCGCACCAACAATTGGTTTTGGGCATTTACCAGTACGGAATAAACATTACGCTTATTCAGCTTGGTAATGTCCGGCTCCTCCTCCGACCAGATAGGAAGCTTTACAGTAATTCCTTTGTCTTCTACGATTGTCGTTGTTACGAGAAAGAAGATGAGTAACAAGAAGGCAATGTCTGCCATAGAGCCGGCATTAATCTCACTACTCATTCGATCTCTACTACTAGTTTTAGCCATAGCTCTATATTATTTGAAAAAGTTAATAATCTCAAATATAATAAAAGTTCCCATCGCTACCAAGAGTAATACCAGCAGCGTCGTAATTGATCCCCCTATGAACTTTAGGTTGGCATCCGTCACTGCCGCATCAGTAGCTGCATTTTGAATAGCCGCTACTTCATTTGCCAGACTACCGTTAGCGGTAGCATAGGCCACGAGGAACACTGCAACTAGTACCACGAAGCCCAGGATTCCCTTCCACGAAGTACGGAAAGAAGAAGCCACTTGTACCAGTCCAAAAAGGACCATGGCGACGGCGGCCACGACGATCAAAATGATCGTTGCGGTGAGACCAAAGTTGAAGATGTCAACGTTCTGAGGATTCTCTGTGTCGATTTGACCAGTATTTGGTAGTACTCCCAACAAAAAGATGGCAGTCACCAAAATACCCAAACCAAACGCCAGAGCCTGACCGTTTTTTGTTAAAAACTTATACATAATCTTTAAAGGTATTTTGCTTATTTACTGAATACATTATTCTCTGCCATGATATCTACTATGGCGATAGACGCATCTTCCATCTTGTTTACAATACCATCGATCTTGTTGACGATGTAGTTGTAGAAGATTTGAAGAATAATAGCAGAGATCAGACCGAATACTGTAGTCAAAAGCGCTACCTTAATACCACCGGCAACTACCGAAGGCGAAAGGTCACCTACCGCCTGAATACGGTCGAATGCCTGAATCATACCAATTACCGTACCCATGAAACCAAGCATCGGTGCAATGGCAATAAAAAGTGAAATCCAAACCAGGCCACGCTCTAATAGTCCCATCTGTACGCCACCGTACGAAACGATCGCTTTTTCAACAGCTTCGGGGCCATTATCTGCATTTTTCAGACCTTCGTAAAGGATGCTAGCCGTAGGTCCAGGTGTGGACTTACAAACTTCTTTTGCACCTTCCAGGTTGCCAGATTTTAATTCATCATCAATACGAGCCAACAATTTGTCAGTGTTGGTAGTAGCAATATTCAACGTGATGATACGCTCAATACAGAAAGCAAGACCTAAGATCAAACAGATCAATACAAAGCTCATAAACTTCCAGTCTCCATCAATGAAGTATTTCTTCAGGATTTGGAAACCAGAAAGCTGTTCAGCTTCGTCTGCTTCTGCTGCTACTTGTTCGGCGGCAGGCTCCTCCATGGGAGCTGCTTCTTCAACGGCAGCGTCTTCGGCTGCTGCTTCTTCGGATGCAGTGGTATCTTCTTGCGCATATGCAATATTCGTTGCAGTAGTTACTGCTAAACTGAAGACGAGCAAGAGTGCTAACAATTTACGCATAGTCAATAAGGTTTTTTACGATTGTTTTAAAGTTAGTTAACGATTCTTCTTTATTCCTGCGGAGAGAGAGGGATTCGAACCCTCGATACCCGGTTAGGGTATATACGCTTTCCAGGCGTACCTCTTCAGCCACTCGAGCACCTCTCCTATTTCTTTCGCTCCCAAGCTATCGTGACGAGCAATAAGCAAATAAAGTTATTTTTCTGGAACTATTGAAAGAATAAATACTTTAAAAGCTGTTTTTCCCATTTTTAGGCCTTTTAGGAGCCTTCGATACCTGATCGTGTGAAAGCAAAAATAACTATTAAGCTATTTCTAACAAGTTTTCCTACGAATAAAATTCAAAAAAATAGACAGTCAGCCTAATTTTCGATGCCTTCTACCCGGTATTTAGGTTATTCTGCATCTTTCATAGCCGCCGCAGAAAGCGAAAAAATGGCATCCGCATTCCGACTGGTGATTTGGGCCACCTCTTCCAGCTCCCTTTCTTTGATCTCCGCTATTTTTTCCGCTACCTTATATATATAGGCACTTTCATTGCGTTTGCCCCGGTAGGGCGTAGGTGCCAAGTAGGGGGCATCGGTTTCCAGTACCAGATGCTCCAGATCAATTTCTGCCAGGGTTTTATCCAAACCTGATTTTTTGAAGGTGACTACCCCACCAATACCCAGATAGAAACCTAAGTCAATAATGCGTCGAGCCTGTTCCGGGCTTCCACCAAAACAGTGGAATATTCCTCTTGCGGTACCCTCTGGTAACGCGGCTAATAGGTCAATAATAATATCCGTTGCTTCCCGGGAGTGGATAACAATCGGAAGATCGAGTTCTTTGGCCCAATGTACCTGCTTCAGGAAAGCGTCTTTTTGCTGTTCGAAAAAAGTCTTATCCCAGTATAAGTCTATTCCAATTTCACCAACCGCCGCAAAGGATCGCTTATCCAGCCATTTGCGCACCGCCGCCAATTCCTGCTCGTAATCCTCTTTCACCGAACAGGGGTGTAAGCCCATCATCGCAAAACACTGTCCGGGGTATTTTTTTTCGAGTTCTAGCATCCCGGGTATACTATTCCGGTCAATATTCGGTAGGAAAAATTGCCGGACGCCCACTTCCCTGGCGCGCGCTATCATTGCTGCCCTGTCCTTATCAAACTGCTCTGCGTATAGGTGTGCGTGTGTATCTATCAATCTCATAATCCAAAGCTTTCCACAAAAGTATTGATTCTTTTTTACTTACTTTTGGTGTGTGAAGAGAATTAATTATATCTCTTTAATGTAAGGGCTTCTCCTATCGAAAGGTTCCCTTGACGATTGAATCATTCTATAAACACGATAATGGCTAAGAAAAAATTTTATGTGGTATGGCAAGGCGTCGAGCCTGGCGTCTACGAAAGTTGGGCCGATTGCCAGGTACAGATCAAAGGATTTCCCGGAGCTAAATACAAAAGTTTCCCAAACAAAGAGGCCGCAGAAGAAGCATACCTCGAAGGCCCCAGTTTCACCCCAAAGAAAAAATCATCCACTCCTAAAGCGACTTCTACGGATTCGGCAGATATTGTCTGGAAAAGTATCTCGGTAGATGCGGCCTGTAGTGGCAATCCCGGCGTCATGGAGTATCAAGGCGTTGACACGGCCACCCAATACCAGTATTTCCATCAAAAATTTCAGCTGGGTACTAATAATATAGGAGAGTTCCTCGCCATTGTGCATGCTTTAGCGATGCTGAAAAAGGAAAACAACCCACTGCCCATTTATACCGACTCCAAAATTGCCCAGGGCTGGGTCAAAAAGAAGAAATGTAAAACGACGCTGACCCGCAACGCAAAAACCAAACGCCTGTACGAACTTATCGAGCGGGCAGAGAATTGGCTACACCATAATACCTACGAGAATAAAATTCTTAAGTGGGATACCAAAAACTGGGGAGAGATCCCCGCCGACTTTGGGCGCAAGTGATTTATTTCTTTGTGTAAAACTGCATGGGGTAGCTAGGTTTGGCCTTCCCTTTACGGATGGCCTCCAGTTTTCTGCGGATACGCTGTTTCTTAGCTGGCTTTAACAGCTCGGTAAACAAAATCCCCTCAATATGATCATATTCGTGCTGGATGACGCGAGCATTCATCCCCTTGAAAGTCTGCTCGTGCTCCTTGAATTTTTCATCCTGATATCGAATGGTTACTTCTTCCGGACGCTCGACGTCACCAGATATATCCGGAATACTCAGACAGCCTTCTTCGTAGGGCCAGTCTTCTCCGGCTTCTTCAATAATCTCTGCATTGATAAATACCTGCTTGATGCCGTCTCCCCTTTGCTCTTCTTCGGGTTTGTTCTCATCAAGTTGTTGGGTGTCAACCAGGAAAATACGGATCGCTTTGCCAATTTGGGGGGCCGCCAGGCCAATACCATTGGAATGGTAGAGTGTTTCCCACATATTTTCCAATAATTTCTCCAGATCGGGATAATTGGAATCAATCTCTTTGGCTACTTTTTTCAGTACCGGATTTCCATAAGCATAAATCGGCAATATCATGACTAATAATTTATCTCCATATAATCCTGCAAAATTAACACGGCACTCACCTTATCCACAAGCATTTTGTCTTTTCTTTTCTTTTTTTTCAGTCCACTCTTACGGATAATCTCTTTTGCTTCTTCTGAAGTGTAGCGTTCATCCTGGAAAACTACCTCCATTTTGGGATAGCGTTTTTCCAGTTTGCGCTTTACGCCCACGACCAAATGGTGAATCTGGGCTGGATTCCCATCTGCGTGTAAGGGTTCTCCAAGTACAATGGTTTCAACTTCTTCTTCAGACGTATATTTTTCGATAAAATCGTACAGGTCTTTGGTTGGAATGGTGTCCAGCCCGGTAGCGATGATCTGCAAAGGATCGCTAACCGCCAGTCCGGTCTTTTTTGTACCGTAGTCAATGGCAAGGATTCGTGGCAATTTGAATAGATTTGGCTAAAAAAAAAGTTGCCAGTACGAACATAAGAATGCTGTACTGACAACCGTTTCCCCTTATTTAAAATACTAGAACGCTGTTCTGTTACAAATATGTAGAATTATTTGGAAACCCACAAGTCTAATAGTTATTAATTTTGAAATAGTGTATCGTATGAAATCTTAATAAACTTAAGAATTTATTTGTACAAGCCTACTAAAACGACTTGCCTAAGTAATCAAAACCAAGACAACCAACAGCATTACATGCTGATTTTCAAATAATTAAGATATTTATGAAATATAAAAAGGCCGTCAAAAGACGGCCTTGTAAAATTAGAGAAAAACCACTTAAATTAGAAGGAAAGTAAACGTATAAGCCATTGATGGCTTAATTGCTCTTCCGTCATCAGCTTAATAGTCCAGCTGATACAATTTATATTCTTTGATGATCCTGAGTAACTGCTGAGTATAATTAAGATCTACACTATAATCTGTTTTTTCCAATCGATTTATCCAGTCCATGTAGTCACTACCCTCGGAGAGTAATTCCGGATAATTTTCGATCAGGTAAAGGCTATGTGCCCGCCAGTTGGTCCGATCATCTTCGAAGTTGATTCCTTTAAGATGACGACCAAAGTGATTGTTGTAGGTAGCCGCAGAGGAAGATATCCCCGCCTGACTGGCCAGGATAGCCTGGGCCATTTTAAAAGAAGCGGGTATCCCAAAGCGGCGCATTTCCTCCTGGGCTACTTCCGCATAATGGTCAACGTACTGATCAACCGATTTTGCGGTAAAACGAGCCGCCGTAGATGCTTTTTTAACCGAATTCTTACGAGATCTTACGGCTTTTGGCTTCAGTGCCACGCTTTGTGCCACGCCCATTTTATTAACGGAGCCTCCTTCGTCATTGGGTTGTATCGTTGCCTGATCCCCATTTCCGGAAAGGTTGATCGTGAACTGAAAATCATTCCGCATAACCATTAGAAGGGCGAAACCGGCAATGCCGATCTTTAACCATAAGATATTTGACTTGGTCAGCCAGGTCTTTTGTACGCGGTGAGACTGGTACTTGCCTGCCACCAACCAGCGGTTTAAACCAGCAAACAATAAATGTAAGGCTCCCGGGCGGCTGTTTCTTCCCCGCTGATGAGGTACGCCGCGCGCGCCCTTTCTCTGCTCGTTAGGTATGGTAAATTCTGCTTTGACCCGATTTTTTTTGTTTTGACTCCATCTCATGACCCCTGGTTTTGAAAACTTTTGTATTTTTAGATTTATTTTTTGCAACTTTTCGGTTTTACCGATTTGCTTACACAACAAATTTAAAACAAAAAGTTTTTTAAAACAAGTTTTTTTAATCTTTTTAAAACAAAAAATGGCTGATTTCTCTGACCACATTGTAAACCAGCGCTTTAAGCAGGTATACGAAATCCTGGAACAGGAAAACCTGATCCGCGGAAAATCCGATATTGCCAAAAAGCTGGGTACCTATAATCATGTAATCAACAGTATATTGAAGGGGCAGCGAAATATTACGGTTGATCAGATGCGCAAGCTCTTTCAGGTCTATTCCGTTAATGCCAACTATATGTTTGGCCTGACCGAAGATATGTTCCTGCCCGGGGCCGAGCACGAGGCTACCATTCCGACCCACGCCATGGGAGATCGCTACCAGGCGCCCAAAAACAATATCACCCTCTATCCGCACCGCGCACTGGCCGGTGATGCGATAGCCGCGCAAGACACCGATAAAGAAGAACTGCCGACCTTTTGCGTACCTGGCCTAAGCGGACAACTGACTGCCATTCGCATTAGTGGCGATAGTATGTACCCCAATCTCACCAGTGGAGATATTGTTATCTGTGAGCCCGTCGAACGCGACACTCCTCTGCGGGAAAATCACGTCTACGTCATCGTGACGGATGCCGTAGTGGCCAAGCGAATCCAGGTCGTTCGGGGTCCCGACGATGAAGAGCGGCTCCGCCTCATCTCCGACAATGATAGTGTCTATAAACCCTACGAAATTGATCTGGATGAAATACGACAGATCCTGAAAGTAAAGGCCCGGCTGACAGACTATGCGATTAGTTAGTCGCCGCCAAGACTGATGCCCCTCTGAATCGACTGTTTGCCAAAGCGGCGACGCACGCGATCCATGGCCTCTTGTAAGTCTTGTTCTTGCCGGGTGTCCCGAAAGAGATTCACCTGGGTATAACCCGCTACTAATTTACTAAAGCGCAGGCCCACCAGGCGTACCAACTGCCGCCGCGTATACAGTTCCTCAAATAGCTGTAAACTACAAGTTAGTAGTTCCGATTCATTTGCGGTATGCGTAATACGCCGTTGCTTTGTATAAGTATTAAAATCGGCATAACGAATCTTAAGACTCACACAGGCCGTCAGTTGTTTTTTATTCCGCAGATCAAAAGCCAGCTCTCCTACCATACGGGCTATAATGCCTTTCATCTTGTGTATATTTATCGTATCTATCTGAAAGGTCTGCTCCGTAGAAATCGATTTGCGCGCTACATAGGGGATGACCGGGCGATCGTCAATGCCATTTGCCTTTTCCCAGAGCGCCTGTCCCTGTTTACCAAATGCTCGCCGTAGCAGGCGTGGAGGTATGGCGCCCAGCGTTTCGACCGACTGTATCCCCATCAGATGGAGTTTTCGCGTCGTTGAGGGCCCCACCCCCGGTAGTTTTCCCACCGCCAGAGGGCCTAAAAAATGCTTTTCCTTCCCCGGCTGAATTAAACGCTCTCCGTTTGGCTTGGCTTCGTTTGTACTTACCTTAGCCACCAGCTTGTTGACCGCCAGCCCCATAGAAATCGATAATCCGGACGAGGCCTTTACCTTTTGACGTAATTCCCGCGACCAGCGCCAACAACCAATGTGGGTATCCAGACCACTGATATCTGCGTAGAATTCGTCAATGGAGGCTTTCTCAAATAAGGGCACCTCCTCCGCTACAATCTGTGTAATCAAACGAGAATAACGATCGTACACTTCCGGGTCGCCACGTAGTACTATCGCCTCGGGGCAGCGCTGCAGGGCAAGCTTCATGGGCATCCCCGACCGTATCCCAAAGCGCCGGGCCTCGTAGCTACAGGAACTTACCACCCCACGCTGCCGCGTCCCCCCAATTAATAAAGGTTTGTCCCGCAGCTGGCTATTGCGCAGGCACTCTACCGATGCAAAAAAGGCATCCAGATCCAGGTGCAAAATGGCTCGCTCAAAGCCTTTGCTTTTGTTTTCTCTTCGCATGTGTATGTTTTTAATGATGAACGGTTCGAAGCTGGAGCTTCGAACCAACAGCTGGAGCTTATTTCGTGCTACTCTTCTTGCCCACCGAAACTTCTCCAGAGTACTAATCGCCCTTAAATCTAAAACAATCTGTTTTAAAAACAAGCACCTTGTCGTACCTTAACAGATAAACTTAAAACATATACCTCTTTTTGCCGGAAGGCTTACACTGAGGTCCAAATACTTGAGCCGTTTCCAGGCTTTCGCCTAAAGAAGGAATCAAAAAAATTAGTTATACTTGTAGAAAAAGAATACGTATGAAACAACCACTTTATCTAGTATTATTACTGCTTGGCTTACCTTTTTGTCTAAGCGCCCAAATCACGGATCCCAAAGCAACGGAAGTCTGGGAGCCGGAGCCCCCCATTGTCACCCCGGGGAGTACCAATAGTGGCCCGCCATCCGATGCCATTGTCCTTTTTGACGGAAGCAACCTGGACGCCTGGGAACACGGTGACGGCTCGGCGGCCAAATGGATGGTTAAAGACGGTATTGCCACCGTGAAACCGCGTACCGGAGCAATCAAAACCAAGGAGGAATTCGGCGATTGCCAGCTACACATCGAATGGCGCGCACCGACAGTGATTGAAGGGGAAGGGCAAGGACGCGGAAACAGCGGCGTCTTTCTGCAGGAGCGCTACGAAGTGCAAGTATTAGACAGTTATAATAACCGCACCTACTCCAATGGACAGGCGGGATCGATCTACAAACAGTCCATGCCGCTGGTCAACGCCATGCGCGCGCCGGGTCAATGGCAAACCTACGATATCATATACCAGGCACCGCGCTTTAATCAAGACGGTATCAAGGTCTCATCCGCTACCGTCACCGTTTTGCATAATGGTGTATTGATCCAGAATGGCGTGGAGATCAAAGGAACGACCGAATACATCGGTATGCCCAAAAATATAGCCCACGGAGATGCGTCCATCGTATTACAGGACCATAGCAATCCCGTCAGCTACCGGAATATTTGGATCCGTAAATTGTAAGGATACACGCCAGCGTTCCGGTGTCAGTTGGTAGGCCGATGGCCTACCAACTGACACCGGCTCCCCCACCACCACTGCTACCGCCACCAAAAGAACTACTCCCACCACCACTGCCGCCACCGCTGCTACTAGACCGGGTTTTCTTGGGAATGGTTCGATAACTAAGATCCTCATAATTGCAATTTTTACACCTGTGGACCACTTTCTTACGACCGGTAGAGCTATAAGTCGGATGCTTTACAGTCTTCGAAAAGGCGTGGTAGTAGGCGATATAACTGCAATTAGGGCAGCCTTTATATTTCGTAAAGCGTTTTTTATACCGCAGGATCATCAACTCCTCTGCTTCGTCCGTGGCCCAGACATCGTAATCGACCGAACCAATCTCCTCTTCGGTAATCTGCCCCGCCTCCAGGTAAGCATCTTCTTCTGCCTCTGATATCAATTGCATCGGAGCGCCCGTCTCCCGGCTGTAGCGAGGTTGGTAGCGCAATTGCTTGAGACGTCGACGGATGAAGATATAGATAAGGATATAGGGGATGGGGATCAGTAAGAAGTAGATGCCGTAATGCAGCTTTCGCAAATCCAGATACTTATCGTACAATTCTTCTCGACTACGAATAATATTACTGATCCGACCGACGGTGACTACGGTAAAGAGCAGTGCGATAGTACCGTAGATCAGTAAAAAGAGTCGTACCCGGGACAACATTCTTCGAGATTGGTAAGGATTAGAACGAATATTCGGATTAGCTGAAATCTCCTCCGCGGCTTCGGGGTCTTCGAGGGTAAGCTTGATGCGCTCCACGGCTTTGACCAGCCCTTCCCCGTAACGGCCTTCCTTAAACTCCGGCACCAACTCTTGCATACCAATCCGATAACAGACCACATCGGGCAGTACTCCTTCCAGACCATACCCCGTCTCAAACTCCGTACGCCTTTGATCCATGACGGTAAAGACCAACAAACCATTATCCGTTTCGGCCTGACCAATGCCCCAGAGATTAAACAGCTCGTGGGCAAAATCTTTGGGATTCGCCCCACCAATCGACTGTACAATAACCACCGCCACCTGAGCCGTCGTCGAATCTTCCATTTCCGTCAACAGCCGATTCAGCCGGGCGACATCAGTCGGGCTGATGATATTATCCGGATTACTGACGTAGCCCCTACCCTGTCGCTTGGGGTTGGGCACCGACTCGGGGGTGTACTGAGCCAGCAGGCTTGCACCCAAAAAAAGCAACAAGCCCAGGCAGCCTAATCGGCGAAGAAATACTTGGAACATAGGTTTGGGATTTAAAAACGACCGTCTACTCCGGAAACAGACTACTGTCCAGTCCAGGGACAATCTTTAAGGCGTTTTTGTAATACATTTTTTTCAGGACTTCGTCGTCCAGGTCGAGTCCATACATTCTCCAGAAGGCGTGGTATTTTTTGTAATAAGGGAAGTACTCGTCATCGGTCTCCAGTACGCGGAAGTAGGTGTAGTACTCTTCGGGATTATAGGCATCCTTACCAAAAAGGATGCGATCCTGGTATTTCGTCAGAAATTTCTTGGCGTTGCGGGGCTGACGGCCCAATTCGGCAATAATCGCACCGCATTCAACATACATATTCGGCATGGCATCCAGCAATTCCCCTAGCTTGGCCAGGTTGTTGGGGTACCAACCAAAGTGCGCCGCGATAAAGGTCGTATTGGGGTGTTTCTGAAAAATATCGTGCTGCTCCGCAATGATCGTTTCCCAGGGGGCCGGATTATCCGGGCCGCGCTTACGCCGGGGACGAAGTTTTAGCTCCAGCCAGCGCTCATTATTGGCATCGTGTGGCTCCCAGAAGGACCTGGGATCAGCTGAATGGATCAAAATGGGAATACCCAGTTCGCCACACTTCGCCCAGATGGGGTCCAGTCGCTCATCGTTAATCCGGATGCGGTTACCAGCTTTATCCTTATTGGTCATCCCCTGGCTCTTGTATATCTTGAGCCCTTTGGCTCCATTTTCCACGTCGTATTCCAGCTGTTGCAGCGTAGCGGAGATGAAATCCGGATCATCGATACTTTGTATATTAATATTGGTGAACACCGCAATGCGATCTTCGTGACCTGTTTCCTGGACGTGATCCGTGATATCTTTGAGGGCACGGCCGCCGCGACCACTGAGGTTGACAATGACCCCCATGTTCAGGGAGTCCATTTCGCGTACTAACTTGTCGAGGTCTTGTTCCGCCATCCGCCAGTGGTGAGAATGTATATCAATAAAGGGGAATTTGGCACTTGTGGTCGGATGCTCCGGTACAACGAGTGTGGAAGGCGGATTATAATCTTCGAAATCCATTCGCGGCTCCTTTTCTTCCTGCGCACAGGCGCTGACAAGTACGAAGCAAAATAAACCAGTGTACAATAAAGCTTTTCCCATTGAGTTTGTTTTTTCTATAATTTAGGGGTGGAAGTTACGGAAGTATGTCTACTTGTTTACAAAAAATCGGATTCCAAAGCAGCCTGCGCCGCTAAAAAGATCATTGAAAAGACTATTTTACGGACAAGTGAGGAGTTTTTGCACAACTTCTTTAATTTTAAGGACCTCAAAAAGTACTGAAATATTCGCACAATGCGTAAAAAAAATAATAGTACGCTGCTGGATGCTTACAGGCTGCCCAACAACTTTCTGAATCTACGGGTTTCTCTCTTATTACTTCTGGCAGATTTATGCCTGGGCATACTGGGTTTTATGCTCATTGAAGGATATAAACTGTTGGAGGCCTTTTACATGGTAGTGATCACGGTATCTACCGTTGGGTATACCGAAGTGCAGCCTTTAAGTCAGGCCGGCATGGTATTCGCCTCCTTTTACATTATTATCAATATTGGCTTATTCGCTTACGTATTAGCCGTATTTTCTTATTACGTCATCCAGGGACAAATCTATAAAAACTGGCATAACAACATGATCAAAAAAAGCATCAGTAAATTAAAAGACCACGTCATCTTGTGTGGGTACGGGAAATACGGTCGGGAAATTGCCACCCACTTTGAAAAGCACCAGATCCCTTTCGTTATTATCGATATTGACGAGGAAAAAATTGATGACATCCAAAAATCGGAACAGAAATTTTTATACATCCACGACGATGCTACCCACGACGAAGCATTACAGGAAGCCAACGTAAAAGAAGCCCGTGCTTTGATTGCCGCCCTGGGAGACGATTCCGACAACTTGTTTATTGTATTAACTACCCGACAGCTAAACCCTGAGCTACGGATCGTCAGCCGGGCCAGAGATCCTCGCTCTCAAAAGAAACTCACACTGGCTGGCGCTGATCGTGTCGTCATGCCCGAACAATTGGGGGGCTTTTATATGGCTACCCTGATCAGTAAACCCGATGCCGTAGAATTTTTCTCCTTTATTACCAATGAGTACCGCTCCGATATTGGTTTTGAAGAGATTACCTTCGAGGAGGTCCCCGATAACTGCAAAAATAAAAGTATCCAGGACCTCAACATCCGTAGTGAGACCGGTGCTAATATCATTGGTTTTAAAGACGCCGATAATAAATACCTGGTCAATCCCGCCCCGGACGTCATTTTACGCCCGGGTAGTAGCTTTATCGTCCTGGGTAGCCGACAGCAACTCGATAAATTAAGGCGCTATCTCAGTGGATACCAGGCTCACAAATTAGGATAAATCAGATTATCCATCTCAACCTCTACTGTCAATACTATGAAGCAAGCACAACTGATCTTCTCCATTTTTCTGTTTTGGCTTCCCGGCCTGCTGACCGCCCAGTGCCCCGGGCTCACCGGGCCTAATCTTTTGCCGAAAGGCAACTTTGGCAGCGGCCCCGATACGCTATCCACTGATACCAGTCACTTTCGCAAAGATGCCAGCCTGAACTATACGATGCAGCGGCCACCCCAGAATGGCTTTTTCACCATCATCAACAACACCAGCAATTGGCAGGGCGCTCCGGCCGATCAATGGATTAACCCCGTCGATAATAGCGGAGACCCCAATGGCTATATGCTACTCATCAACCAGGACACCGCCGGCCTGGTTTACGGTGTGCTTCCACTGGCTTGTCCCGATCTGGACCTGACTTTCTCCTTCGATGCCATTAATCTTTACCGGCCGAGTCTTACGGGGGATACCCTCCCCCACCTCCAGCTCTGGATTGACGATGCACTAGCCATGGACTTTGGCCCGCTCCCTAAAGATTCGAGCTGGCACAGCTTTACGCATACCTTTACGCCGACTATTAACCGACCCAATATTGAAATCCGTAATATTAGCAGTGGCCGCCCCGGCAATGCCTATGCGCTCGACAATATTCAGCTTCAGGCTTGTCAACCCAATATTCAACTACTGGAGGTAGATCAACAGGCCAGGTGTCCGGGCGATCCCCTACGCTTACGCATCGGCAACTTCCCGGGCATCACCAACTGGCAATATCAGTTACAACTCTCGATCAATGACGGAGAAGACTGGCTTGACGTAGGATCAGAAACCAGCGAAACCTCCTTTGATCTCAGCGGAGTACCGCCCAATGCCTATTACCGCATACTGGCCATTCGTACACCAGGTGGCTTTTTTAACGAGACCTGTCGGCTGACCACCGAACCCTTGATTATTCAATACCAAGATCCGGACGACTGCGACCAGGTAATCGGCTCCGTGGGGGCGCTGTGTACCGGAGCCCGCGGGGACAATATCTTTGAGGATGGTGATTTCGGGAGCGGAGGGAACAACATACTTAGCCAAAACCCCTTTTTAGCACCGGGCTATACCTATTCTACGGCGCCACCACCCAATGACGGGAGCTATACCATTACGAATAATACTAGCTCCTGGGGTTCATTTGCCGCCTCCAACTGGATCAATATTGAAGACAACTCCGATGATCCCACCGGCTACATGATGGTCGTCAATGCCAGTTTCGAACCTGGAATTTTTTACCAAAAAACGGTCACCGTTTGTGAAAATATCAATTATGAATTCTCCGCTGATGTCATTTCCCTCAATGACCCCAATCGCGGAAGCGGTTTCATCGAACCCAATATCTCCTTTCTCATTAATGGCATCGAAATATACGCCTCCGGTGATGTACCGGTCGACGAAGAATGGCATACCTATGGCTTTACCTTTACGACCCGTCCCGGAGTCGAGGCCATCCAGCTCACCTTACGGAACAATGCACCCGGAGGCTTTGGAAATGACCTGGCCCTCGACAATATCTCTTTTCGCCCCTGTGGTCCCGGTGCGCAAATCGCTGATACGACCGAGGCCTGTGCCGGCAGCCCCCTATTGGTACTCGCCGATGTGGAGCTAACCAGCGAGTTCCCTAACCTGGCCCTACAATGGCAGCGCAGCACTAATGAGGGCAATATTTGGGAAGACCTACCGGATGAAAATGACACCTTATTAGCCGTTGAAAATCCGATAGAGGGCTACTGGTATCGACTAAAATTAGCAAACAACCCCTTTAATCTGGGTAGCCCGAGTTGCCAGTTTTTCTCTAATTACACCGTCATCAAAGACGGCACAGATTATGAGACTTTACGGGATACGATTTGCTCGAACCAGGAAGTCCTCGTGGGAGATCAATCCTTTGACGAAAGTGGCACCTTTGAAATCAGCATTGATCGAGCACCGGACTGCGATAGCCTGGTAACACTTGACCTTCTGGTTCACCCCGCTTACGATCGAGATACCATGATCACGATCTGCGAAGGGGATTTGTTTCCGTTTGGAGATCAACAATTACAAAGCAGTGGGCTCTACGAAGGGCAATTCACCACCACTGAGGGTTGTGACAGTACGATTCGTCTCGATCTGGAGGTCGCCCCCAATTATCAGTCTATCGATACCGTTACGGTCTGTTACGGAGAGACCTACGAGGGGCGCATTTATTTTGGGGACACCCTGCAGACTCAAAACCTGCTTAGCCTGGCGGGTTGTGACAGTACCGTATCGCAGTACTTTAACGTACTCATTGGCGAAAACATCACCCTGACGGAATACGTCTGCCCGGGGGCTTCTTTTCGGGGTGCTCCCATCCAGAAAGACACCCTGGTATCTTTCGGCGGTTTTAACGGGGAGACCTGTGACACGGTCAGCCTGATCAACGTACTGGTCTATGAGGATCCTCCCGTAGATATAGCCGGTCCGGAGCTCGTTTGCGCCGGAGACACGACGACGCTTTCGGTCGGTGATTACACCCGCTATAGCTGGTCTACAGGCGCTACCGGGCCCTCAATCCAGGTGAGCGAAGAGGGTATTTACGCTATTGAAGTCATTTCAGAGAACAATTGTATTTTTCGCGACAGCCTCTTCCTTGAGGTACCTGATTTTTCGGCCAGCCTTTCGGCAAAAGACATTTCCTGCTTTGAGGCGATGGATGGCCAGCTGGAGATTATCGATCTTCAAGATGCGCTCCCCCCTTTTAACACGGTGCTCAACGGGCAATCCAGAGGAGATATATTGCGTTTCGATGGTCTTTCTCCCGGGAATTATCAGATTGCGCTTACCGATCAAAATGGCTGTTCTTTTCAGGCCGCCGCTACCCTGTCCCAACCAGAATTATTTCAGCTAGACTTACCCAGATTAGAGGAAATCAATCTGGGGGATAGTGTTCTGATTGAGGCCAGCACCAACCGGCCTCCTGCGGAAATTAACTGGTCGCCGGCCACCGACCTGAGCTGTGCCGACTGTTTGACTCCCGTTGCGGCGCCTGCTCAAAGCTTATCGTACCGGCTTACGGTGCGGGACAGTATGGGCTGCGAAGCCAGCAGTCCCTTAAGTATAAACGTAATTAAGCGCAGAGACATTTACGTACCTACTGCTTTTTCGCCCAATGGCGATCAGGTCAACGACTTATTTTATCCCTTTGATGACAATAATGTGGCCTCCGTTCAACTTTGGCAGGTACTTGATCGCTGGGGCAATTTAGTCTGGGAAGCGGAAAACACCAGCATCGACAGTCCCGAACTGGCCTGGGATGGGATGCACCGTGGCCAACCGGCCCCCACCGGCGTTTATCTCTGGCGAGCCGTTTTAGTCTACAAAGATCAGGCCGTGCGTAGTTTAAGTGGGGATGTGATATTGATGCGGTAGTCGAAATAATTGCGTACTTTTGCACCCGCAAAATGGTATTATGAGTTTTATAGAAGAATTGAACAGGCGCAAAACCTTTGGAATCATTAGTCACCCGGATGCCGGTAAGACTACCCTTACGGAAAAGCTACTACTTTTCGGGGGGGCGATTCAGATCGCCGGAGCCGTCAAATCCAATAAGATTAAACGGGGGGCCACCTCCGACTTTATGGATATTGAGCGCCAGCGGGGCATCTCCGTGGCTACCTCCGTTATGGCCTTTAATTATCGCAATGCGAAAATCAATATTTTAGATACGCCGGGTCACCAGGATTTTGCGGAAGACACCTTTCGTACCCTGACGGCCGTAGACAGTGTCATCGTGGTCATCGACGTGGCCAAGGGGGTAGAGCAACAAACGGAAAAGCTGGTGGAGGTATGCCGTATGCGCAAGACCCCCATGATTGTCTTTATTAATAAAATGGACCGCGAGGGAAAAGACGCCTTTGATCTGCTGGATGAGCTGGAGGCCAAACTAGGCCTGACCGTCACCCCGCAGAGTTGGCCAATCGGCATGGGGCAGCGCTTTCAGGGGGTCTATAATATCTATGAAGAAAAGCTGGTCCTTTTCCGGCCCCACGGCAAGCAAGAAGAGGCCGAAGAGGTAATTGAGTTTACGGATCTTTCGGATCCGGATCTTGAAAAATACGTGGGTGAAGCGGCAGCAGAAGAACTGCGCGAAGAAGTCAAGATGGTCACCACCGTATATCCAAAACACAATAAAGAGAAATACCTGGAAGGGGAACTTTCACCGGTTTTCTTTGGTTCGGCGATCAATAACTTTGGTGTGAAAGAGATGCTAGATTGCTTTGTCGAGATTGCGCCGGGCCCACTAAAGCGGCCCGCCGAAGAAAGAGCCGTACAGCCCGAGGAGGAAGAATTTGCCGGATTTGTTTTTAAGATCCACGCCAATATGGACCCTAAGCACCGCGATCGCATCGCCTTCATGCGGGTCTGCTCCGGGAAGTTTGAGCGCAACACCAACTACCTGCACGTTCGCAAAAATAAAAAAATGAAATTCTCCAATCCGACGTCCTTTATGGCTGCCCGGAAGACGGTGGTTGAGGAGGCCTTCCCCGGGGATGTCATCGGACTCTATGACTCGGGCAACTTTAAAATTGGAGATACCATCACCTCGGGCGAAGTACTGCACTTTAAGGGGATACCCAGTTTCTCTCCGGAGCAATTTCGCTACGTCAACAATGCCGATCCGATGAAATCTAAACAACTGAACAAAGGCCTGGATCAGTTGATGGACGAGGGGGTTGCCCAGCTATTCACCAAAGAAGCTAATGGCCGTAAGATTATCGGTACGGTTGGTGCCCTGCAATTTGAAGTGATTGAATACCGACTCAAGAATGAATACGGTGCTTCGGTGATGTACGAGCCGGTCAATTTGGCGAAAGCCTGCTGGATCAGTAGCGAGGATGACCAGGCCCTCAAGGAATTTCTGGCCCGTCGCAAAAGAGATATAGCCCGGGATACCCACGGGCAGCTGGTTTTCCTGGCGGAATCCAACTTCATGCTACAGATGGTAAAGGATAACCATCCTAAAATTGAGTTTCATAACACTAGCGAATTTTAAGGCCGCGTTAATATTGTTACTCAACTGTTATTTATATTTTAAAAAGGATACAGTTTTAGCAGCAGGACCGTATATTGAATAATGATAAAACCAAGATACCACTCATTCATGCAAAAATATCCCTATCTCCTTTTGGTCCTATTGGTGCTCTTTCTTGCCCCCGCCTGCCAGAAAACAGCGGACGATCCGATCATTGATTCTTCGCAAAATTCGAATGTCGACTCAACGGTCGATACGGAAGAAGTGGTGCCTAAGGAGGACATCATGGCCGATTATATTAATACCAACCGGGTCATTTGGCAAAAGCCAAACGTCGTTATTGATTTTATGGGGGATATTTCTGATAAGGTGGTAGCCGATATCGGCGCCGGTACCGGATATTTTGCCTTCCGCATTGCCCGAAAAGCCAAGAAGGTCATCGCTATCGATATCAACGAAAGTTTTATCGAATACCTGGACAGCGCCAAAGTAATGGAGCTTCCCGAAGCCGATCAGTCCAAACTGGAAGCGCGCTTCGCCGAACCCGACGATCCTAATCTTGCGCCCGGTGAAGCGGATTTCATCATCATGGTAAATACTTACATGTGGATTGAAGAACAGGACCGGATAGCTTATCTAAAGAAATTATGGACCGCCCTACCGGAGCAAGGGCAAATATTAATCCTTGATTTTAAGAAGAAGCGTACTCCACTGGGGCCCGCCCAGGAAAATCGTATTCCGCTCTACGTGGTCGAAGAGAACTTACTCGAAGCGGGCTTTACGAATGTACGGAGTAATGACAAAGCGTTGGACTACCAGTACATCACCATGGCCAGAAAATAGGCGCTTCTAAAAATCATCTTCCCCTTCTCCCAGAATAGGAACCGAGCGATTGATGCTTTCCTGGAGCGAGATAAAGGTCTCGGTACGTTGTATACCCGCAATATTCTGAATCTTGTCGTGAAGGACAGAACGCAGATGCTTGGTATCGCGACAAAGAATCTTGGCAAAGATATTATACAAACCCGTGGTGTAATGCGCCCCTACTACCTCCGGAATCTTATCCAACTCCCTGGCGACATCGTCGTATAGCGAACTTTTATCCAGATAAATACCCAGGAAAGCGGCAATATCGTAGCCCAGCTTGGTGTGGTCTACTTTTAGTTCGTAACCGTTGACAATTCCAGCTTCTTCCAGTTTTTTCATGCGCACGTGAATCGTACCTCCGGAAACAAACAGTTTCTTGGCAATTTCCGTGTAGGGGATTTTTGCATTCTCCATTAAAATGGCAACAATTTGTCTGTCCAGCTTGTCCAGCTCGTGTTTCTTTTCCATAGCTACCGAGGATTTACTTGTTCTAAAGATAGAAAATAATGCTTAGATCTCGACTGGTCCATAACTTTCAAAATGAAATAACCACAATTTCAGTCTAAAAAAACTTCGCCCTAGTCAACATAAAACCCCTAAATTTGTCTTTTTAGCGTACTGTTTGCAAAAGACTAAGTGACCATATAACCATGCAAGAAAACAAAACTACCCGGATCAAGTCTGTTTATCTGTGGCTACCTTTCATGCTTTCCGTTGCCCTGGTGACCGGAGTTTTGATTGGTTTGCAACTCAAGCCCGTTGAGGCTACCATGATCGTAGAAGATGCTTCTATTGCTCAAACGGCATCTGGTAATAGTAAAATTGATCAACTCCTGCGCTATATCGAGTCCAAATACGTAGACGAGGTAGATCGCGACGAGCTGGTCGACGAAGCCATAGAAAACATTCTTGGACAATTAGATCCCCACTCTTCCTATATCTCTGCAGAAGAACTCGAAAGCATTAATGAACAGATGCAGGGAAACTTTGAAGGTATCGGCGTAGAATTTATGATCCTGGAGGATACGGTAGTCGTGATCAGTGCGCTGTCTGGAGGTCCGGCCGAAAGTGTAGGCGTAAAGGCGGGTGATAGAATTGTGGCCGTAGAAGATTCTATCATCGCGGGTAACGGAATTACCAATGCGGGAATCATTTCTCTGCTCAAAGGAAAAAAAGGAACTACCGTAGAAGTCGGTATTCTGCGTACCGGTATCGACAGTATTCAGCACTTTGAGATCACCCGTGACGAAATACCCCTGGAAAGTATAGATGCCAATTACATGATCAGCGACAACACGGGTTATATCAAAGTAAATCGTTTTGCGGCCACCACGGATCGCGAATTCATTGATGCCCTGGAAGAATTGCAGCGCGAAGGAATGGAAGATCTCATTCTCGACCTACGGCACAATCCAGGTGGCTACTTACAGAAGGCCACCAATATGCTCAACCAACTTTTTGATGAAAAGGGTAATTTAATGGTATATACCCAAGGCAGAGCCGTAAGCCGAAATGACTATAACACCAGTGGTCGCAGTATCTTCAATATTGATAAAATTGCAGTACTCATTGACGAAGGTACTGCCTCGGCCTCCGAAATCATGGCCGGTGCTATTCAGGACCACGATCGCGGTATTTTGGTAGGTCGTCGCTCTTTTGGAAAGGGACTTGTTCAGGAGCAGTATCAGCTACGCGATGGTTCCGCTCTCCGTTTGACCATTGCCCGCTATTATACTCCTTCGGGGCGCTCTATTCAGAAGCCCTACGACGATACCGAAGCCTATCGCAACGACTTCAATGAGCGCTACGAGTCCGGAGAGTTGCTTTCTGCTAATAATATCAGTATTAAAGACTCTACCCGCTACTTCACCGATAATGGTCGGGTCGTTTTTGGCGGTGGTGGAATTATTCCCGACGTTTTTGTCCCCCTGGACACTCAACTAATGCAAGATGATTTCTTGATTCTGCGACAATTTGTTCCTTCCTTCAGCTTTCAACTGATTCAGCAATACGAAGCGAAGCTAAAGAATATGGATCTAAATACTTTCGTAAAATCGTTTCAGATTGCGCCGGCAGATTTTCAGGCTTTTCTCGCTTATGCAAAAGAACAGGCCCCCAAGACTGCTCCTGGGATAGCCCCCCCTCTTCTGAAAGAGCAACTGAAGGCAGAATTAAAAGCCCGCATCGGGAAGCATTTTTTCCAGGATGAAGGCTATTTCCAGGTTATCAATCAGTCTGACCCCATGATCACTACCGCCCTGGATGCGCTGGCCGATTACCGGGAGATCTTGCGCAGGAAGCAGTTGAGGGATTAAAGCACGGGGTCGAAGCCGGAACTTCGACTAAACCTAAATTTTACATTTTCTTCTCAGCCTTTTAATGAGTTGCTTCGGACCCCGCAATTCTATTTCATCATCTACAAAGCAAATACTTAGATCTCCAAACAGCAAATTCGTCACGATCTCCCATTCCTGGTTATTTTTCTTCCTTAATTTATTAGCGTAAGCCATCAGTTCCAGTAAATTTTATTTTCTTCCCAACTTACCATCGTCCCTAATCGAAAGACTGGTCTCGGGAAAATCGGCCGCCGTTAGGTTCTGCAACAGCTTAATCGCCCGCTTTTGGCTGTCGTACTTAGGTCCGTGCGTTTTCATCTGGTAAATAGGAATGACCTGACCGTCGATGAATTTCCCTTCCTCATCAATCCGTAGACTGACGATGGGAGCCACACCGTTAACGCCCCGCACGTTAAAGCGGCCGTAGGTACAGAAATTACCCAGGCTGTAGCAGATCAGACGGTCGTTGTACAACTCCATGGCGCGCGTCACGTGTGGACCGTGGCCAAAAACAATATCCGCACCGGCATCTACCACCGCGTGGGCAAATTCATAAACATTGCCACGATTTTCACCGTAGTACGTTTCATATTTCCGCGGTACATGTTGATGTTTAGCCCCCTCCGCTCCACCGTGAAAAGAGACCACGATCACATCAACCTGATCCACCAGGGAGCTAACGATCTGTTTGGCGCGGGATATATTCCTAACATCACAGGTGCCACTATTCGGGGCGAAGGCGCAGAAACCATAGGTAATACCATTGCGCTCGATGATGGCCGTTTCGTCGGTGCCCGCCAGGCCCGCGTAGGCAATGCCTTCGGCGTCTAGCACTGCTTTGGTACGCTTGCGTCCGGGAGAACCAAAGTCACCAGAGTGATTATTAGCCAGACTCAAGAGGTCGAAACCCGCGGTAGAGAAATGTTTCGCATAAGATTCCGGACTACGGAATACATAACAGGCTGCAGGATTGTTGCAGCGCTTGGCCGTACCGCCCTCATTGAGGATAGTTCCTTCCAGGTTTCCAAAGGTAAGATCGGCATTGCGTAGGGTATCCGCTACGTGAGCTAGCATCGTTCTGCCACCCTCTGGCGGCAGATAACTAGCGGAAGGATAGTTGGTGCCCAGCATCATATCCCCCACGCCGACGACGCGGTGATACTGCGGAGTGGTATCCACCGCCGCTTCGGCGGGCAGGGTGTCCGCCACGGTAGAATCGGCTACTGAGGCCATTAATTTGGGAGCATTAGCCTCTGCCGGTTGGCAACTGCTTAGGCAAAAAACGAGTAGTACGAAAAAAAGACCTCCCAAAGGAAGGTCTTTTTTGAGAAATGATGTATTCATATCTTTTGCTTAGTCTAACGATTGATTAACGGTAGAAGCTGCGTCTACCAATTCTCGATATTCGGCGGGCGTCAGTCCATCCAGTACATAATCGATCGGATTTACTTTTTTGCCCTTGTATTTAATTTCGTAGTGACAGTGCGGAGCCGTGGAAGTACCCGTGCTACCCACTTCACCAATCTTCTGTCCACGTTTTACTTTATCTCCTTTCTTAACCAAAATCTTTGAAAAGTGTGCATACAGTGATTCATAGCCGTAGCCGTGATCAATGACGACATTGTAGCCGTAGCCGGTACGCCTCTTCTCTATGCGCTTCACTACACCATCTCCCGTAGCCTGTACGGCTGTCCCGCGTGGAGCCGTGAAATCAATCCCCCAGTGCATCTTACGCGTTTTGTAGATGGGGTGAATCCGATAACCGTAGCCCGATAAGTGACGAACACCGCGCGCCAGGCGATCCTGATTGACCGGCTTAATGGATGGAATATGTGCCAGCATTTCTTCCTTGCGCTTGGCTTCGGTCAGGATGGTATCCAATGATTTAGATTGGAGCACCATCTGATGCTTTAGCTTACGAACCTTGCGCTTGGCGGCAATAATGAGCTGCCCTTTTTCCAGGTTGCGCAACTCCGCATTATCATTGTGACCACCAATACCCCCTTCCAGGACGTCCTCATCGAGGGGATCCATCCCAAAGACCATACGGTAAGCGTAAGCATCTTTATCGAGTAGATGCTCCAATTCTTTATTCAGCTGATCCATATCTGTCATGACATGCTCGTATTCGGCAGCCATTTGGTCAATCTGAGATCGCAGAATTCTTACCTCCGGTGACGGAAAATAACGGTGTAATACCAATGTAAAGAGTACTGCAGTTAGAATAGCAGCACACAAAAAACCAAAAACACGCAGTAGCCTCGAACTTAGAGATACTTCGACCTTTTCGTAACGAAGGGTCTGCGTATTGTAAACAAACTTTTCCTTTCTCATGAGTGGTTGATCTTAGTCATTTTACTAAATTTGCAGCGTTTTACCGATTTTGTGGGTATTGGCTGAAATTTTAAAAGACCTCCCTTTGTTTAAAATTGAGTGTTTTAACTTACGCTGAAGGTAAATTTAAACCTCAAGTTGACAAATCCAAAAACTAGAGGTACTTTTTAGACCAAATTATCATCAAAATACTTACAAACTTTAATTTTATAAGCAGAAAAATGTCAATATTTGAATTTCCTGCTCAACTTAGTCCCTATGCCGATGTAAACAGTATATTCGCACAAAGGGTCAGCAAATATGGGTAGAAGTCGTGACTTTTACCGTTAATTAAGAAAATTTTAACCTAGGTTAAGAACCAAACAGATAAAATGATGACGTCACAAGAGATTCGCCAGCAGTTTATGGACTTTTTTGCTTCCAAGCAGCATAAAATCGTCTCCTCCGCTCCCATTGTAAGCAAAGATGACCCTACTCTAATGTTTACCAATGCCGGTATGAATCAATTTAAAGACCTGTTTTTGGGCAATCAGGTACCCGATTCCCGGCGTATCGCGGACACACAAAAGTGCCTACGGGTCTCCGGTAAGCATAATGACCTGGAAGAAGTAGGCCGCGATAGCTATCACCATACAATGTTTGAGATGCTCGGCAACTGGTCCATCGGCGACTACTTCAAAAAAGAAGCCATTGATTTTGCCTGGGAATTACTTACCGA
This sequence comes from Saprospiraceae bacterium, assembly GCA_035268885.1. Classification (GTDB taxonomy): domain Bacteria; phylum Bacteroidota; class Bacteroidia; order Chitinophagales; family Saprospiraceae; genus DATFKA01. The sequence goes on along the minus strand of DATFKA010000036.1, from coordinate 39,954 downwards.
CATCTACCAACTGGATAAAGAACGCCTGTACGCCAGTGTTTTTGAAGGTGATCAAGGGCTGGGCTTACCCGCCGACGAAGAAGCAGTAGCCTTGTGGGAGCGCTACCTACCCAAGGATCGTATCCTGTATTTTGATAAAAAAGATAACTTCTGGGAGATGGGAGATACTGGTCCTTGCGGACCCTGTTCCGAAATCCATATTGACCTGCGTCCAGACGAGGACAGAAAAAAACAAAGTGGCCGCGAACTGGTTAATCAGGATCATCCACTAGTGATCGAGATCTGGAATCTGGTATTTATCCAGTTTAACCGAAAAGCGGACGGCAGCCTGGAAGAACTACCCGAGAAGCACATTGATACCGGTATGGGTTTTGAGCGCCTGACCATGGCCATCCAGGGTAAGCAATCCAATTACGAGACGGACATCTTTACGCCTTTTATTGAAAAATTAGAAAAAGCTTCTGGCAAGAAATACACCAATAGTTACGAAGAATCGGCCAAAAGTGATATTGCTATGCGGGTTATTTCAGACCACATTCGCGCCGTCAGCTTTGCCATCGCCGATGGTCAGCTTCCGGGTAACTCCGGTGCTGGTTACGTTATACGCCGTATTCTGCGCCGTGCCGTGCGTTACAACTACTCCTTCCTGGATATTAAAGAACCTTATCTATTTAGTCTGGTAGCAATGCTGGCCGATCGCTTTGCGGATGTATTCCCAGAGCTTGCGGCCCAAAAAGAACAAGTGGCCAGGATTGTTGAAGGGGAAGAAAAGTCCTTTCTAAACACCCTGGAAAATGGCCTGAGCCGTTTCGAAGCCCTCGAAACAATGGATAAACAAATCGACGGGCAGGATGCCTTTGAGCTCTACGACACCTACGGCTTCCCGATTGACCTGACTCGATTATTGGCGGAGGAAAAAGGCTGGACCGTTGACGAAGCCGGATTTGAGAAAGCACTGGCCGAACAAAAAGCGCGCTCGCGAAAAGACGCACAAAAAGCCGTTGGGGACTGGAATACCGTCTGCCAGGGAGACGAAGTCGAATTCGTCGGCTATGACGAGTTATCTGTGCCCACAACTCAGATCTTGAAGTATCGAACGGTAAAAGCCAAAAATAAAGAGCAGTACCAAATCGTACTGGCCACTACGCCCTTTTATGCGCAAAGTGGCGGGCAGGCCGGCGATACAGGTTTATTGATCGTCGGAGATGAAAAAATCTCCGTGCTGGATACCCAAAAAGAAAATGACCTGATCATCCACGTAGTGAAGCAATTGCCAAAAGATATGGAGGCCAGTGTACGGGCCGAAGTCAGAGCCGACCGGCGTCGGGCGACCTCAAATAATCACTCCGCAGTACACCTAATGCACGCTGCACTGCACGAAATTGTCGGGGAGCACGCCTTACAGAAAGGACAGGATGTAGACCACAAACGCTTACGCTTCGACTTTTCTCACTTCCAAAAACTTACGGCGGAAGAAATGGCCAAAATTGAAGATCGCGTCAACCAGAAAATCCGGGAGAATATCCAGTTGGAGGAACAACGCGCCATCCCCATTGAAAAGGCCAGGGAGGCAGGCGCCTTAATGCTCTTCGGCGAAAAATACGGAGACCTGGTCCGTATGATTACCTTTGATCCCAACTTTTCGCGGGAGCTCTGCGGAGGAACCCACGTGCAGGCGACCGGAGAGATTGGACTTTTTAAGATCACTGCCGAAACTTCCGTAGCGGCGGGAATCCGTCGTATTGAAGCAATCACGGCCGACCAGGCGGAAGCCTTCATCAAAAGGGAACTGGAAACACTGGATCAGGTACGGCTCTTGTTCAAGACCACCAAGGATGTCGTACGCAGTGTAAGTACCTTACAGGAAGAAAACAAAGCCCTGCAAAAGGAAGTAGAACAACTTTTGGCGGCACAGGCGGCCAACCTAAAAGGAGATTTGCTCAAAGCAGTAGAAGAGAAGGGTGGGGTGAATATCCTCATCCAGCGCTTACCCATACAAGATAGTAATGCCATTAAAAATCTAGCCTATCAGCTGGATAAAGAGCTGGGTAATGCCCTGATTGTCTTTGCTGCCGAAGTAAATAACAAACCACAGATCATGATCGTCGTCTCACGTGAACTAGCTGACAGTGGAAAGTACCACGCCGGAAACATGGTCCGGGAATTGGCTAAAAACATCAAAGGTGGTGGTGGCGGTCAGCCATTTTTCGCCACGGCGGGTGGAAAAGACCTGAGTGGTCTCGACAAGGTGATTGAACAAGCTAAGGAGATGGTATAAATCGTCCAGTTCCGGTCAAGAAAAGACTTTAATTCATCTTCCAAAAATAAGGCGTGAATAAGACCAAAATGGTGAATAATTCCAGCCGTCCCAATAACATTAGAAAAGATAGGAAAAATTTGACCGGGTAGGGTAACCAGGCGAAATTATCCACGGGCCCTACCCCACCAATACCGGGACCAACGTTACCCAGGGAGGTGGCCACCGCCCCGATGGCGGTTGTAAAATCAAGTCCCATAGCGGCTACAATGACCGAGCCCACTACAAAAATAAAAAGGTAGAGTAAAAGGAAAATGATAATGTGGGTCATGATTCGCGGAGCTACGACCCCTCCGTTAAGCTTCAGGGGGACAATGGCACGCGGATGTAATATGCGCTTAAACTCCAGAATGGAATTCTTAAAGAAAACAATATGACGTACCAGTTTGATCCCTCCACTGGTCGAGCCCGCACAGGCCCCCACAAACAACATGACAAAGATCAGGACCAGTGCCGCATCTCCCCACTGACTATAATCTGCGGAGACATAGCCGGTGGTCGTTATCAATGAAACAACCTGAAAAAGGCTTTCCCGAAAAGATTGTTCGAAGGAGTGATTTGTGTTGTAGATGACATTCCAGGTGATCAGCCCCGTCAGAAATAAGACCACCGAAAGGTAGGCCCAGAACTCTTCTGCTCGGCGCACCCGGCTTAAGCGGCCCCGCAGGGCATGGTGAATCACGGTGTAATTCGTTCCCGCCACAAACATAAAAAAGATGATCACGTACTGGATACTGGCCTGGTCGAAATGGGCCATACTCGCATTTTTGGTAGAGAACCCACCGGTAGCCATTGTAGTGAGGGCGTGATTGATGGCATCGTAAAAAGACATCCCCAGTACCCACAGTAGGATAGTTAAAACGCCCGTCAGACCAACGTAAATAAACCATAGCCGCTTGGCGGTCTCCTGAATTCGGGGATGTAACTTATCAGAAGTAGGCCCCGGTGCTTCGGCAACAAATAATTCGATGCCGCCGATGCCTAACAATGGGAATAAGGCTACCGTCAATACGATAATTCCCATACCGCCAATCCACTGAGTCATACTCCGCCAAAAAAGCATCCCCCTGGGTATTACCTCAATATCCGTCAATATGGAAGCCCCGGTTGTCGTCATTCCCGAAACCGTTTCGAAGAGGGCATCAATGGGATGCGGGATCACTCCACTAATCAAATAGGGCAAGGTCCCCGCCAAGACCATAGATAACCAGCCCAGGGCTACAATTAAATAACCTTCGCGCTTGCGAATATCCAGATCGTCTTTTGGCACGGTAAACCAAAGCAAACTACCCACCGTGAGGCAGATTAGGCCCGACACCAGAAAGGACCTGGCATCACCACTTTTGTAATACAGGGAAAAGGGAATGCTGGTCAACATCAAGCCCCCAATCAATAATTGTAAGCCTCCGATGACCCGGGCGATAGGTTTGGTATTAATTCCTGCCAGCGGTCCTCTACTCATTTATCTAAATAACTTATCTAATTTACTAATCGACTGAGGCAGGGCAAACACAATCACCTTATCGTCTTTTTGCAGCTGAAAATCACCCGAGGGAATAATACTTTCCTCCCCCCGAATAACCCCACCAATTAAGGAAGTCTCCGGAAGATGTAATTTACGCAGTGGATACTTGGTCAGATGGTTGTTTTTATGGACCACGTATTCAATCACCTCGGCATCGACACCGTGCAAGGAAGTAATGGCTTCGATGCGTCCTTTGCGGACAAAACGGAATATATTATTAGCGGCGATCAGTTTTCGGTTGATCAGGGTGTCCACGCCGATGTTTTGCGAGAGGTGGATGTATTCCCGGTTTTCTACCTGCGCAATTGTCTTATGAACGCCGTGGTTTTTTGCCGTAAGGCTGGCGATAATATTGGTCTCTGAGTTTTGGGTTAAAGCCAAAAAGGCATCCATTTCGTTGAGGCCCTCCGACTCCAGAAGATCGATGTTAGCATTATCTCCGTGAATAATCAGGGTATTATCTAGTTCTTCGGCTAATTCTTTACATCGCTCCTTATCTTTTTCGATTAGGGTGACCTGGTATTCTTTTTCCAGGCATTTGGCCGCCGACATCCCGAGTTGTGTCCCACCAATGATCATTACATTCTGCATTTTGACCTGTGGGGCGTCGATGATTTTCTCGAGCAGATCCATATTGTTCTTTTCGACAATAAAGTAGACGTGATCCCCCCGTTTCATAATCGTATCCCCACGCGGGATGATGGTTTTATAGCCCCGTAAGATCGCAATGGGCATCAATTTATTCTGATCGGCAAAGGCATCAATGCGCCGCAGGGGAATATTAATGATGGGAGATTGATCATTCAGGGTAATCCCCACCAGTTTTATTTTACCATCTTCAAACTCAAAGATATCGGTAAAATTACATTCGTCAATCAGTCGATGAATCTCGTAGGCGGCCAGATCATTGGGAGAGATTAAAGTATCCACACCTAATTCGTGAAACGCCTCCTTGCTCTTTTCAGAAAGATAGTCACTGGTTTTCACCCGGGCGATGGTGCGCTTTGCGCCCATACGCTTAGCTAACATTGCCGTAAGCAGATTCGTTTTCTCAGAAGTAGTTACGGCAATCAGTAATTTTGCTTTTTGCACTTCCGCCGCTTCCAGAATTTCCATAGAGGAGGCATCCCCCTTAACAGTCATCACATCCAGATGAATAGCGGCGTATTCTAATACTTCGGGGTTCGTATCAATCAGGATGATATCCTGATTCTCGGAAGCTAATAATTCGGCCAGGTGGAAGCCAATGTCTCCGGAACCTGCAATGATAATTTTCATAGATTCAGTTGGCAGATGGATACGTCTACGATAAGACCCCATTTATGCTGCCCATTTTTATTGATGTAAAAAAGCGTGCAAATATTCACTAAAGTACTGCAATATTACAAGTCTGTACCAACATTTTGGCGATAGCAGTAGTTGATTCTTTTAAATGCACGAGGAAATTGTTTACTTAACAGAACTGGATTAAAGTCGTTCAGCTTGGTGCAAAAACAGACAAAATGAAACTATTGATGGTATGCCTGGGGAATATCTGTCGTTCCCCCCTGGCAGAAGGGATAATGAAAGAGCGAATTAAAGAACAAGGCCTCGACTGGGAAGTCGATTCTGCGGGCACGGGTGCCTATCATACTGGCGAGCTTCCGGACCCCCGATCCATTGCCATGGCCCGCGAAAACGGTATCGACATTACCGACCAGCGAGCACGCAAAATCACCGCGGCCGACCTGGATGAATTCGATCTCATCCTTACAATGGATCACAGCAACCAACGTAATGTCCTGGCTTTAACCCGCAATGAACAGCAACGAGAAAAGGTAAAATCCATTCTTGATTTTGCGGAAGCCAATAAACAGGACGAAGTTCCCGACCCCTACTGGGATGACAATGGTTTCCAACTAGTCTTTGATTTACTGGACCAAGCTACGGAAGGTATCATTAAAAAATTAGCTTGACATCATTCCGTAATCCCCACTTTCTGGATCGTCTCATGAATAGCATTTAATTCTGATAAAGCGGCCGAACCGTACCACTGCCGCAAGTCCATGGCCAGACTACCGGCTTCAATGGCTGGATCCGTAGCGGTCAAGGCTTCCGCTTCTTCGATGGAGGGCGTGTCGAAGATATAGATACCGCGCAGCTCTCCTTTCCCCAAAAAAGGCCCCGCCAGAATTAGTTTTCCTTCTTCCGCCAATCGGGTAATGTTTTCCAGATGCGCCGCCTGCAGCTCGGCAGCCTCTTTAGTCGGTATATCACGATTAGCGCCCTTTTTTAGAAAGGCCATCACGTAGGTTTTCATCCCGTAATCATCTGCTCCCAACTGGACTGCTTTCAGAGAGTCATACCTGAGCGCTTCGGAGCTCGCCTCTGCCTCCTCCAGTTGCGAAGAGGGAGCTTGCCCACAGGCCAGTACTAACAAAAATAAACTTAAGCAAATACCCATTCGTACCATAGCACTTTTATTAAATAGTTGAAGTGCTTTAAAATACCATTTATTTTTCTGTTTAGCGGAATTGCCCGTACTTTTGAGCATCGATTAAAAATAGAATTATGCAGCCAGAAAAGCACGCCATTCAGGAGACTACGCTGAATCTTCCGGGACAGACTAACTTTTACCGTGGTAAAGTACGCGATGTATATACCATCGGTCAGGATAAACTCGTCATGGTCGCCTCGGATCGAATCTCAGCTTTTGATCATATTCTGCCCCGCCCCATCCCTTATAAAGGACAGGTCCTGAATCAGATTGCTACGCATTTTCTACAAGCGACCTCCGACATTGTCCCCAACTGGCTCGATAGCGTACCCGACGCTAACGTGGCTATTGGCAAGGCCTGTCAGCCCTTCAAGATAGAGATGGTTATCCGTGGCTATTTGGTGGGACACGCCTGGCGCACTTATCAAATGGGTGAGCGGATGCTCTGTGGGGTAGATTTGCCGGAAGGCATGCAAGAAAACGAAGCCTTTCCCGAGCCTATCATCACCCCGGCCACTAAAGCCGAGGAGGGGCACGACGAAGATATCTCCCGCGAGGAAATTATCGCACAGGATATTGTGTCTAAAGAAGATTACGCAAAATTAGAGCAATATACGCGCGCTTTATTCCAGCGCGGAACAGAAATGGCCGCCGAGCGCGACCTCATCCTGGTAGACACCAAGTACGAATTTGGTAAAAAAGACGGTCAGATCTATCTCATCGATGAGATTCACACCCCCGACAGCTCCCGTTATTTTTACGCCGAGGGGTACGAAGACCGCCTGGCTAAGGGAGAGCGTCAAAAACAACTTTCCAAAGAATTCGTGCGCGAATGGCTCATGGCACACGGTTTCCAGGGCAAGGAAGGACAGCTGATGCCCGAAATGCCCGATGCCTTTGTCTGGCAAATTTCCGAACGCTACATCGAGCTGTACGAAAAGATCACCGGTAAAGCCTTTGAAAAAGCAGATACGGAAAATATTTTACAGCGAATTGAAAGTAATATTTCGGCGGCATTGTAGCACCTGGCGTACAACATTTGCATAAGTAGATATAAAACTCTAATTTTAAATATTCTCGTTAAGGAAAAACCTGCCCTGTTTTTTGTTTCCCTTACTCGTTTAAACCCCTTACTTTCACGCCAAAAATATTCGGGAAAGCAGTAGATTTCCTTGTATTCCAAACAACCGATTTATGAAAACACTATACACTATTCTGTATGGGCTGATGCTGATTATATTCAGTCTACCGGCTTCCCTTTTTGCGCAAAGCAAAAGTACTTACCTGATCGATCGTACCGCCGTACCCGTGCAAAAATACGAGCTGCAACTGGGCCAGGAACTGCCCGGAACGAATCTGCGCAGTAACGATTGTAACTGCATCAGCGAAGCCAGCGGTGAAGTATTGCTTTGTGATAATTTCCAACAGTACGAGCAGGGGCCCATCAGTACTCAGTCGCCCAATTGGAGTCTTTGGCCCGGTGCCAGCCGCGATGCTTACGTTGACGGTAGCAGTAGCGGCAATCAATTTCTTCGGCTGCGGCATGAAGATGGTGCCGAGTCGGACGTAGTGCTTAACCTAGGCAACCGAACGGAGGGCAAATACAAACTCAGTTTTCGGCTCTGGACCTGGAGTGGGTATAGTGGCTACTACAATATTCAGCATGATAATCAACTCAACCCACCCAACTGGGCCTACCACGTGCAGTTCATCAATGGAAAAGGTCATGTGCGCGTGGGTAGCTTCACCCAACCCATCGCGATCGACTCTTTTGACTACCAGCCTAACGCCTGGAATGACGTGGAGCAAATTATCGATCTGGATGAGGACGAAATCACCCTGGTCATCAATCAGGAAGAAGTGGGTCGTTGGCCCTTCAGCCTGGGTAGCCGCGGGCCGGAAAAGCGACTCGGTGCGATTGATTTTTTCGCCAACGCAGCCTTCAATGCACAATTTGTGGTGGATAACATCTGCCTGGAAGGGCTGGAAGCAGAAGAACCGACCCCTGAACTGAGCAACCTGTTCTGTGCCAGTCGTGGCGAAATGACGGTCGACCGTACGAATCTTACCCTGAGTCTGAGGGGTGTCTCCGTCCGCAATACGGGTCCGGGTACTTCTCCCGCCACCCGTCTGGGCTACTACTTTTCGACCAACCTCAACTTTACGGATAAAGATTTCCTGATCGCTACCGCAGATATTCCTGCCTTGGCACCCGGCGAAACGGTTACCTTTAACCTGTTTATTCGCCTGCGGGAGGCCCCCGTACCCAATGACACCTATTACTTTGGCTTCCTAATCGATCATGAAAACCGGGTCGAAGAAACCAACGAAGCCGACAATAACGACTGCTACTGGACCTCTCCGCGTTTTATTTACCGAATTATTCCTCCCAGTCAGCCTAATCTGAACTGCGGCTACCGCGGAGACTTGAGTCGGAACGGGGATCTTTTGAGCATCAATGACGCCCGGGTGGAAAACAACACGGACATCGGTGCCGCTGCCAGTAAGGTGGGTATTTATCTGTCAAGGGATGAAAACATTACAACTGCCGATTACCGAATTGGTCTATTGGATATCGACAGCCTACCGCCTGCCAGTCAACAGGAATTTAATTTCAGCCAGGACCTAAGCCAACTGACGGACCTCTCCGAGGGGAATTATTTTCTGGGCATCCTCATTGATCCACTTGAGCAAATAGAAGAAAGCGAAGAGCAGGACAATCGTTGCTACTGGCCCAGCAACCCTATCTATATCCGGAAAGAACCACTTATCGCCAATTTGAATTGTTTCTACCCCGGAGAGCTGACCGTTGCCGACCAAAGCCTGACGATTGAAAACATGATCATCGAAAACAATGGAGGGACGCCCAGCGGTGACTTTCAGGTGGGTGTGTACCTTTCGGAAAATAAAAACATTACCAGCAATGATTTTCTAATCCACGAATTCAGTCTGAGTAGCATTCCGGGTAGTGACGCCGTTACGCTCAGTCCGATGGTAGATTTAAGCAATCAAAATGTCCCACCGGGCGATTATTACCTCGGCACCATTATCGACTATAAGAATCGGGTGGAAGAATTAAGTGAAGCAGATAATCGGGGCTGTAGTTTTGTCGGGATTGAAGATCAACTGATCACCGTAAGTACCCCCCCCAGTGAGGCTTGTGCCTGTACGGATCCCTTTGCCGATCCCATTTGTGAAGATTTTGACAGTTATCAGCCGGGACTGGCCAACGCACAGTCCAATTGTTTCGATAGTAACGGGAACGGAAATATTCGGGAGGGTGTGATTACGGCGGCCCAATCTTTTTCGGGTACTCAGTCGCTCGGTATCCGGGAAAATGGCCAGGCGGATGCCTTATTCTTACTGGGTGAAAAAAGTATCGGCTTGTATGAATTGGCCTGGGTCATGTATATCCCTTTCGGGAAAACGAGCTACATCACGCTACAGGAAAAACACCAGGTCGATATTACTAAGCTACAACTTAGCTTTGGTGGGGATGGACAAGGGCAGATCATTGAATACGGCACTCCCTTTAATTATCCGGAAAATCGCTGGTTTCGGGTAAGGATGATGGTCGATATGGACCTCAACCACGTCAGCGTATACATTGACGACCGTCTGGTGGACAAAGAAATACCCTTTTTCTTTAGCCTGGGCAGCCTACAGTTTACCACGCTGGATGGCCGTAGCACCTACTTCATTGATGATGTAAACTACGAGCTACTCTTCACGGCACAGCCTGGTCGGGCCAGTGTCCAGCCGGCATTTCAAATACGCCCGGAAAAAAGGTTACTATTTTCGGCTTATCCCAACCCGGCCAAGGACTGGCTACAAGTGGATCTCAGTGCCATTCGCACCGATATTCGTCAATTGCGCCTAATGAATCAACTGGGGCAGACGGTCTGGTCACAGACTTTCGTCGCCACTGCGCCGAGTCACCTGGAACTGTCTTTGGAGGGCCTGAAAGCAGGTGTGTACATGCTAATTGCCGATACCCATGGAGGCCGGGAGGTGATAAAAGTGGTGAAACCATAGCTATCCATCGTACGACTAATACGAATCGATACCTAAGTTTGCCAAAAGCTTCTTATCTTTACCCGGCAAGTAAATAGCTATGGCACAAGAAAACATCACCGACGAGCTGGGCCGTACCTTTGAGCTGGAGATGCCCTTCGCCTCCAATCAAAAGGAATACCTGGATGCCATCATCCCGATGGTACGCCATTGGAGTGAGGACCTGCGCGAAATGGATTACTACGAGAATTACCCCTGGCTGGAGATCAGTGATGAAGACGATTTTCACAAAACCATCCTACACTTCTTCAACAGCGGAGGTGAATATTTGCGCTCTATCGAGGGGAATGTCAAGGGAGGCTCCTGGCGCTATCTCGATGAAGCCAACAAACTCATGCTGGAATACGGAGGTAAAACGGAGCTCTACGAACTGGCCTTCCTCGTGAATAAACGCTTTTTTATCCTCAAAAAGCACGGTAACCCCGAAAAATTCAATCAGCGAAAGTATCTGATGATGGTATTTGAGCCCGTAGGTCGTGGGCTGGAATGGCGCGATGCCATGGAGCTGCTCTTCAACACCTACCGGACGAATAACACCTGGTTTAGGTATACCCTGATCATTGTGTTACTCATTATCCTCCTCTTTGTACTTTGGTCAGTCCTCTAAAAACAGGTCGATGCAACGCTCCTTTCCACTATCGACTTCTCTAAGACAACAGTTATTGATCGGTCTCGGTGTAGCCCTTTGGACTGTACTTTTTCTTATCCTGCTAGCGCCCTTCGATATCAGTGACTTGAGTACCCGGTACAAATTCTTGCTACTGCCTACCTACGGCCTGCTCTTTATGATTAGCTATTTATTGAGCTTGCTGCTGCAAAAACGGCTGTATCAGCACTACGGAAAATGGCAGGTCTGGATGGAGTTGCTGTTTTTATTTTTCTTTCTTTCCATTTGTTTTTTTCTCTCGATCCTTTACTACCGATCGCCGGTTATGAACGGGGATATGAGTATACCTGCTTTTTTGCAACAGCAATACATTCCGATTGCCATTATCATTTCTCCCCTGCTACTCATCCTACGCTGGGTGACAGGACGGTATTTTTTGCGGAAGCAGGCCAGCCAAACGGCACCGCAACTCGTCCGTACCCACCGCTCCTATCTGATTAACCCCAGGCATTTTGAGCATTGGGTCGGCAATAAAGAAATCAGCGTGGCCGGACGGAAAGTTCCCGTCTCTAAAACCTACAAAGCCAGACTCAAAGAAGTACTTTCTTCCACCACAAATAACTAGGCGTTCACCCCAAAGCCCCTTTTTTACTTGTCTTTGCCTGCTTAATCTCTCTTCTTTATCCAAAAAGAAAACCATGCGATTTTTGTTCCTGATTTTCCTACTTATGCTTACGCTAAATGCGCAGGCACAGACGATCACCCCACCCGATGCTCAATGGATAAACGAGATCATCCATGAGTATTGCGATGCGGGGAGACTACAGCTCCACACAACTCCTTGCTGATCTCGAAAAAATCCCTTTTCGCCAGGATCACCGTAAGCGTGTATCCTATTCCAATTACGGATACGGGCTGCTGGGCTATATTGCCGAAAAGGTCAGCGGGAAGAGCTACCCCGAGCTCCTGGCCTTTTACTTAAGCGAGCCCTATCAGCTCACGCAAACGACTACCCGTGCCCCGGCTGCTGATCAACTCGTCACTCCGTATTTATCAGGCAGAGCAGTGTGAGGATCCGCTCTGGCTAAGCGAACAGCTGAGCCCCTTTGATGCGGTCGGATATATGCAATATGGGTACGGCCTGATGAAAAACCGTTCGGTCTTTGACTCGACTTTTGTGAAATATGAGCACGGTGGCGACCTCGATGGCTTCGCCAGCCAGTATAAATTCTTCCCGCAATTGGGAATGGGATATATCCTGCTGACGGCCAGTGGTGGTCCCTGGTTCAATGAACTGGATGCCCTGATTGAGCAAAAGCTAATCGGTGCGCCAATTCTGGAAGCCATTTCTCTGGAGAAAAAACAGCTGAAAATCTTTGAGGGAATTTATCGCTTTGACTCCGGTTTCGAATTTAAAATCGTACGAGAGCAGGCGCAACTAAAGGTACATTTTCCGGGAAATGATCCGGTCCACCTCTACCCTGCCGCCCCGGATCTGCTTTTTTTCCGACACATGAACGTGCAGCTAAAATTTGAGCTCAGTCAAAAAGGAAAAATTATTAAGGTGATTTACCTTCAGAATGGTGCCCCCTTCTACCCCAGGAAAATCAAGTAGTCGATTTTTTCTGCAAAGAGATCAACAAGACTCCGCCAATTACAATGACCGTGCCTATAATCTGCAAATTACCCAGGCGTTCCCCCAGAAAGATGTAAGCCAGGATAATAGTAGAGATGGGTCCGACGCTGCCCACAATGGAGGCATTGGAAGCACCAATACGCTGAATCCCAGCGGAGACCAAAAAAGAAGGCAGTACCGTCGCGATGGTGGCCATCAACAGACTGTAAAGATAAACCATCGGATGAAAATCAAACAAGTCCCACTGGTAGGCGACCAGGTGATGCAGTAGAATCATGCCACTGGAAAAGCTAATCGCCAGGGAGGTAAAGCGAATGGCCCCCAGCTTAGGGATCAACTCGCCACTACCGATCAGGAAGAAGGCATAGGCGATCGCACAGAAGAAAATCAGGATACCGCCCAACAGAAAGTTTTGTTGTCCGGCCATCTGCAGGCCCTGGTAGAAAGCCAGGCCAATCCCGATATAAGTCAGCAGGAGCGCCCACAATTGTACGCGGGTAATGGACTTACGCAAAAAAACGGCAGAAATAACGACCACAATAGTAGGATACAGGAAGAGTATAAGGCGCTCCATACTCGCCGTAATGTACTGCAGCCCAATAAAATCCAGTAAACTCGCCAGGTAGTAACCAACGATTCCCACCACCGCCAACTGCCGCCACTCTTTGGGCTTTAGGCGAGTCGGCTTGACCGATTTTCGGTGCAAACTCCAATTGAACAGCAGGTAAATAGGCAGGGCAAAGGAAAAACGCAGCGTCAATAAAGAAATACTATCTACATCGTACTGGTAGGCTAACTTCACCATCACGGCTTTTGAGGAGAAAAAAATGGCTCCGATGAAAACTAGTGCGGCTCCGATGAAGGTATCGTTCTTTAGCAATTGCTGCATTTTGTCATTTGTTGGATTGCTGATTTAGTGGTTCAACGGTTGGAGTTGGTTGTGCTAAACCCCCTCCTGGACGGGTACGCTTACGTCTGCTTAAGTAAACGCCGGCCAGAATCAAACTCATCCCGACAAAATGGAAGAAGTAGATAGACTCGCCGTCCAGCACCCCCCAAAACAGGGCGATGATCGGCACCAGATAAGCTACCGTTGAGCTAAACAAGGGGGAGGTCCACTGAATCAGACGAAAAAACAGCACGGACGCGGCAACGGTTCCCACCAGGGCGAGTATAGAAACGTAACCCAGCGCCGTCCAGGCGTAATCGACGTGTCCCATTCGGTACACAAAATTGGTGCCTGCTAATAAATAAATTAGCCCGGGAATCCCCACCAGGCCAAAGGAGGCAGCCGAAATGATGAGCGCATTCATGTCTTTCAGATAGTTGCCAACCACATTACTACTGGTCGCGTAACAAAGTGCGGCCAGTACGACCAGGAGAGCGTACCAAATATTACCGTCGACCTGCGTATTCCCCGTCATTAAAATCAGGATACTGGCACCCGCTAAGCCGAGGGCAACGCCCAATATTTTTTTCCAGCCCGCTTTGGCATTAAAGAACAGCAGGCCTAAAATCAAAGTAAACAATGGCGTGAGGGAATTCAAGATGCCCGCCAGGGAACTGCTGATCTGCGTCTGTGCCGTCGCAAAAAAGATAGCGGGCAAAGCCGTGCCCGTCAGCCCGACGATGATCAGATAGCGCAATCGCGACCAGTCAATTTTTGACCAGTGCCAGAATACCAATGGCATAAAGGCAATGGCCGAGAAAGACATCCGTAAACAAGCCACCTGGGTGGCCGAAAAGGCTAGTAAGCTTCTTTTGATCAGGATGAAAGAAGAACCCCAAACCAGCCCCAGGGCAATTAATACCAGCCAATTACGGAGATCTTCGGAGATGACGATTTTTTGGTCGGACATTCGTATAGTTTTAACTCATTGCGGCAAAGATCGTTTTTAATCTTTACTTTCGCGACGGAAAGTTAGACAACAGTCAATTTCAAAAAATGGTTGTTCCGATTTATAAAGACCAGGTATGGAGATCGATCTTACCCAATTACGTAGCCGGGCGCAGGCCGAAAAGAAACGCTGGAAGAAATTCTTTCGTAAGTTATCCAAACGCCCACCCCGCGATCTAGATGATCAGGCAGGCGAACTACACGAAGAAGTATTCCAGGAGATCGACTGCCTCGATTGTGCCAACTGCTGCAAAACGACCAGCCCGATCTTTCGCGATATCGATATCGAACGACTGGCCCGTCACCTGGGTATGCGCCCTGCTGAATTTGTAGAACAGTACTTACATCTGGATGTGGAAGGCGATTACGTGCTGACCACCGCACCCTGTCCCTTTTTAGGTAGCGATAATTATTGCAGTGTTTACGAATCACGGCCGCGCGCCTGCCGGGAATACCCGCATACGGATCGCAAGAATTTTCATCAGATACTTTCGCTTACCCTAAAAAATACGGAGATCTGTCCGGCGGCCTTTGAGGTGGTCCGACGATTGGAGGAGCGGCTGAATATTTAAGATACGATTGTCTGAATTTCTTCTGCTAATTCCGGAAGATTGTTTTTCATAATTTGCCAGACTTCTTCGGCATCCACACCAAAATAATCATGGGCTACCAGGTTTCGTAAACCCTTTATTTTCATCCAGGGAACATGCCTATTTTCTTGTTTTAAGCCCTCAGATATTCTGGCTACCGCTTCACCAATGATGACAAAATTCATCAATACGGCATCAAAAGTTTTCTCATCAGCAAAGAAAGTATCCGCATCTGAGATACCGGATGTAATTTTTTAAATTTTTTGACAGCTATCCAGTATAGCTAATAGATTAGCCTTGTCTTTTTCAGACGTAGATAGCAGATTGTAGAATTTGTGATCTAAAATAAGGCTTGATATACTTTTCTCTACACAGATCAACATCTCTGTTGAACCGTTTACGCACCATCGCTTTGATCCTATTTTTTTTTAGCTAAATTTTCAGTATTAGGTTGAAATTCAACAATTAAGTCAATATCGCTATCGCCCGTTCCTTCGTCTTTAGCAAAAGAACCAAATAGTCCAATTTTTATCAATTGATACTCAGAGAATAGTTCCTCTTTTTTTCTTCCAAAAAGAATAATATGTCTTCTTTACTCAGCATATACGAATAAATATAATCATATCCCAGGGAGAATACAATACGCTTACTGCTTAATTGACTTCCATTCCTCTAATAAGCCCCAACCTGCTTCTTTAAAGACTTGCTGCTGCTCGATACGGCGCTGGGTAGGTTTCTGCGAAAGGTCTTCGTACAGGTGCCCCATCCCAAAACCGGCAATGCGCCCCGCTTCTTCGTGCAGCGCCGCAAAATACACCCTGGAAATACCCGCAAAATGGATAGCCGAGTAACACATCGGACAGGGCTCACAGGTAGAAATGAGGATACAGCCTTCCAGTTTTTTGCGCCCCAGCAACTGACAGGCCTCCCGAATGGCCACGATTTCAGCGTGCGCCGTGGGGTCTTGCTGCTTCGAGACCTGATTCGCAGCAATGACAATGGCTTCTCCGTCTTTAATCACGGCAGCTCCGAAGGGGCCGCCTTCTCCCGCTTTCATACTACGACGGGCGGCTTCTATGGCCTGATCCAGGTATTGTTTGACTTGGGTTTGGGTCATGCTAGGTTTGTTTTTTAATAATTGTTATTTGTAGGTCGAAGCTGGAGCTTCGACCGAACAGCTTCCTGGCCTAAAGGTCGGGTAACTCAAACCTGCAATCGTTCTAGGTAAATAGAAGGTGCAAATTTAGCATCTTAACCAGCGCCAATACAACGACTATAACCAACACCCGGTGGGCCCAGATGTTGGCGTGCTCGTATTTTGCGGCAAAGACCGCCGTATAATAACCGCCAATCGTCTGCCCAATGGCCATAATCAGTCCGATTTCCCAGTCGATCAATCCCTTGTACTGAAAGATAATAATTGCCAGTGCTGTGTAGATACCTACCACTACGATCTTTACCGCGTTGGCATGGATCAGGCTATAGCGCGCCAGCAGCACCATAACCGCCAGGAAGACAATACCCATCCCCATCTGAATAAAGCCGCCGTAAAAACCAACCCCGAGAAATAAGGGGATCGCCAGCCATAAAGGGGGGCGTTTACTGACGTCGGTCTCGCGCAGCCAGCGTTTGGGTTTCACCAAAATCACAATAAACATCACCACCAGTAAGACCTTAAAAACACTCAAAAACTGTTCATTACTCACCCATACAGCCGTCAGTATTCCGGCAATAGCCCCAATGACCGTCAACCAGATATACAGGGAGCTGCCTTTGACATCCAGCTTACCATTTTTATAAAAGGCGTAACTGCCCGCTATACTCTGTGTCCAAACCCCGACCCGATTGGTGCCGTTGGCCATATTTCCGGGCAGTCCGAGTAGCTCGGTCAGGATCGTCAGGGTGATGGCCGAGCCGTTGCCCGCCAGGGTGTTAATACCGCCGGCCAATGCGCTGCCAAGGATGGCGATGAGATAATGATACCATTGTAGATCCATATAATCATTTGGTCAGGTGGTCACATGAATTATAAGCTCTGGCACAATTCTACCAGTACGCCGTTGGCACTTTTGGGGTGCAGAAAACAAACCAGCTTATTATCGGCGCCGCGCTTGGGTTTTTCGTTGAGTACGCGGAAGCCCTGCTCGACGAGGCGTTGCATCTCGACTTCGATGTCCTCCACTTCGAAGGCGAGATGGTGGAGTCCCTCTCCGCGCTTTTCGATGAATTTGGCAATAGCGCTGTCCGGACCCGTGGCTTCCAGTAGTTCTATTTTGGACTCACCAGTTTGATAGAAAGCGGTTTTGACTTGTTCGGAAGCGACTTCTTCGGTTTTGTATTCCGGTTTTCCGAAGAGGGCGGTATATATTTTATTAGCGGCGGCCATATCTTTGACCGCGATGCCTACGTGTTCTAGTCGTTTCATGGATATCTCCTGTTATAATGTAGCTCAAAGGTACAAAAATGTGGCTACTATGCCGTGTATCTTTCGTCATTCCGGAAGGGAGCCCTGGTCATCTTTAAGACCTCCAGACTGTAAAAGCCAAATTCTTCTACTACCTTACCTTCCATCTTGTAGACGCCTTTTCCCCGAAAGGGAGCCTGCACTAAACTATAAGAGAAATGTGTGGTATCGAAAAAGTGGCCTTCCCGATCCAGCCAGGTACCGAAAGCCATGCGTTTTCCCTTTACGGTCCTGACCTCTTTCTTACAGACGTAATAACCCATGATGCGTACGACCAGCCCGTGGTATCGGGGCAGATAAGTGGCCGTGACGCAATCGTAGCCTTCCTCCCGCTGAACCAGTTCGAAGGGGGAGCGCAGGGAGAAACCCAGCAATTCCAATTCGTCAAAGGTCTGATCGAAGGGACCTTCTGCTAATTTAGGCAGGGTAAACTGCTCCGTTCGATCTTCAAAAAGGGGCAGCGTGCCGTGCCAGGCTTCGCCTTGCTTGAAAACGGTATTTTTCTCCCACATCAACTGGTATTTATTTTTACCGGTGAAGCGAAAAGCACCGATACGAATGAGGATATCAAGCTGTTCGGCGGAGATATCCACCCGTTCGACAAAATCGGCCAGGTGATTGAAGGGGCCGGCTAGACGGCGCGCGGCCACAATGCGATCCGCCACTTTTCGCTCCAGCTGATGCAAATGCGTAAAGCCCACGTAGATGTCTACCCCCTCAATATTCGTCAGGAAATGACTATGGTTGACACAAGGAGGATGGAGGCTAGCCCCCGCCATTTTGGCCTCATGGAAGTAGTATTCCGATGCGTAGAAGCCGCCAAAATTATTAATCACCGCCACCATGAATTCCAACGGGTAATAAGCCTTTAGGTAAAGGCTTTGGAAACTCTCCACCGCAAAACTTGCCGAATGGGCTTTGCAAAAAGAGTAACCCGAAAAGCTCTCTACCTGCCGCCAGACTTCTTCAATTAGTTGATCATTGTAGCCCCGGGCCCGGCAATTTGTCCAATATTTTTTGCGCAGGCGATCCAGGGTATCCCCCCTGGCTTTTTTACCACTCATGACCCGCCGCAGCACGTCGCTTTCATCTAAATCGAGCCCGGCAAAATGGTGGACGACCTTCATCACATCTTCCTGGTAAACCATCACCCCAAAAGTCTCTCCCAAATGCTCTTTAAAAACCCCGTGTAGGTAGGAAAAACTATCCGGGGCATGAAAACGCTTAATGTATTCGCGCATCATGCCTGATTTGGCGACTCCGGGGCGGATGATGGAGCTCGCCGCCACCAGGTGCACATAATTATCGCAGGCCAATTTGGTCAGTAAGCCCCGCATGGCCGGCGATTCGATGTAAAAGCAGCCCATACACTGACCGGAACGCAGTAGTGACTTGACCTTTTCGTCCCGCTTGATGGTCGGCAAATCATCTACATCGATTGCTGCCCCCCGATTTTGGCGAATCAGCTTTACCGCCTCTTTGATATGCCCCAGGCCCCGTTGGCTTAGGATGTCATATTTGTGAAACCCCAACGTCTCCGCATGGTGCATATCAAAATGGGTCACGGGAATACCCTTGGGCATCCAGCGCAGTGCCGTGTGATAAGCCAGCGGCCGTTCGCTGATCAGTACACCTCCGGCGTGGATCGACAAGTGGTTGGGGAAACCCTCCAGCATACGGCCGTAATAAAAGATCTGTTCGGCTAGCTCATGGTGTTTTTCTTTCGCCCCGGGCTGGCGGATGATTTTATCAATCTCCCCTTTCGGCAAACCAAATACCTTACCCAACTCCCGAATAATCGCTCGTCCCTTGAAGGTACTGTACGTCGCCAGCATAGCGGTGTACTGCTTACCGTAGCGCTGGAAAATATAATCGATCACCTCATCGCGTTCGTCCCAGGAGAAGTCAATGTCAAAATCCGGAGGGGAGGCCCGGTAGGGATTGATAAACCGTTCAAAATACAAATCCAGCTCAATGGGATCCACATCGGTCAGTCCGATACAGTAGGCCACCAGCGAATTGGCACCACTACCCCGCCCCACGTGGCGGTAACCGATACTCCGGGCGTAGCGCACAATATCCCAGTTGATCAGGAAATAGGCACAAAAGTCCTGATCACGAATGACCCGTAGTTCTTTTTCCAGGCGCTCCTCCACGGAGGATGGGAGCCGTCCGCCCTCCGTCGTATAGCGGCGAGTAGCCCCCTGACGAGCGAGTTTCTGTAACAAATCGTAATCATCCGTTTTATGCTTCGTGAAAGTCTGCCGGTTGACCCGAAGGCCCGTAGGTAATTCAATGGCACAGCTGTCCACTAGTTCCTGAGTATTCGCTACAATCTTCGGATAGTTTCGGTAGAAATACCGTAAATCTTTGGGGGCCAGCAGGCGATCGGTCTTCTTCGCACACCTTTTTACCGAAAGGCGTGACAAGACTACATTCTGATCAATGGCCTGCAACAACTGGTGGAGTCGGTAATGTTTGTCGTCTGCGAAAGTCACGGGCTGCCAGATCACCAGTTGGTGCTGATGCTCCAGCAAATCGTGGCCGTATAAGCGCGCCACGTGCTCGGGGCGAATCCCCAGGCGCTCAAAGTGCCGAAAAGAGGTAATGGGTTTATGCAAACGCGGATAAATCACCCAGCTATTGTATAATACCGGCGCATCGTCGGGTATACGAGTGCCGCTTCGCAGATAAGCCGTCAACAGTTCATTGAGTTCTCGAAACCCCTCGGCATTCTGCGCCAGACCAATAAACTTGCGCTGCCCTTCTACATCTCGGAAGTCAACCCCCAGAATGGGCTGGATACCATGCCGCCGACAAAGCTGTACAAACTCTACTGCACAGCTGGTATTGTTGACGTCGGTAAGAGCCAGGGTCTGCACGCCCCAGTCCGCCGCCCGCTCAACCAGCGTTCTGGGAGAGAAGGTGCCGTAGCGCAGGCTATAATAGGTATGGCAGTTTAAGTACATTTGGTCGTGTCGTTATGTGGCCATGTGGTCTACCTGACGACATGACAATATGACGACGTGACTACCTGGCCTCGAGGCTCTTCGCCCAGTCCCAGAGGGAGGGGAATCGCCAGTCCCAGTCCGCTTTGTGCGGGATCCAAAGATGTTGTTCCTCTAATTTAGTGGTAATGAGAACGGTACGCATAGACAAGTTACGCCCGAACTGAAGGTCAACAATACTATCACCGACCATGATGGATTGCCCGAAATCAATGGTCGGGAAATCTTTTTTAGCTTGCAGGCCCATTGCCGGGTTGGGTTTACGACAATTGGGCTCCTCCTGTTTAAGTGTGCCACAAAAATACACGGCATCGACGGATACCTCTGCCTTTTGCAGCTCTTTTAACATTTTTTCGTGGATATCCTCCAGCTGCTTGACGGTCATCAGGCCTTTCCCGATCCCCTGCTGGTTGGTAACGATAAATAAATGATCAAAATGCTGTTGTAGCAGTTGTAAAGCCTCTACTGCTCCCTGGCAAAAATGGAAATCATCCCAACGATTAATATAAGCATTGGGGATACGCTCATTAATGACCCCATCACGATCCAGAAAGAGGGATTTTACAGCCATCTTTAAAAATACTTCAACTCAATTAACTCACAAATAATATGGCCTAATAAAATATGACACTCCTGAACCCGGGGGGTGTCCTCAGAAGGTACATTCAACAGAAAGTCTGCTTCGGCTTTCAATTCACCACCGCTACTGCCCGTCATAGCGACGACTTTCATGCCTATTTTTTTTGCTGCTACCACTGCCCGCAGTACATTGGGAGAATTACCCGAGGTGGAGATGGCAAAGAGTACATCCCCGGCCTGGCCGGCGGCCTCTACCATACGGGCGTAGACCGCTTCGAAGCCGTAGTCATTTGCTACAGCCGTCAGATAGGAGCCGTTAACGTGCAGCGCTTCCGCAAAAAGCGGCGGCCGGTCTTTGTAGAAACGACCGGAGAGTTCAGCGGCGATATGCTGGGCATCGGCGGCGCTGCCTCCGTTACCACAGAAAAGTAGTTTACCATCGGCCCGGTAGGTAACCAGGCATTGATCAACCACGTCGCAGAGGGTGGCGACCAGGCTTTCGTCAGCGAGTAGCTTTTGTTTGGTTTCTATACTGGCGGTAATGATTTGTTTGATCTTTTTGGACATGTTTTTTGGTGTTAAGCCCTTTCAGGGCTAGTTTTGTGGGCAAGATACAAATTTATGAGAATTGCGATCATTGGTCCGGCTTATCCTTTTCGGGGAGGCATTGCGGCATTTACCGAGCGCCTGGCCCAGGCTTTACAGGAGGCTGGACATGAGGTGAAAATATACACCTTTGTTTTTCAGTACCCCAACTTTTTGTTCCCCGGCAAGACGCAATATTCGGAAGATCCAGCCCCCGAAGAGCTCGATATTGAGGCCGGTATCCATTCCATGAGTCCTGCTAATTGGGTACGGGTAGGACGGCGTATGCGACTGGAAGCCTATGATCAAATTATCTGCGCCTTTTGGCTGCCCTTTTTTGGTCCTTGTTTTGGTACCATTCTACGGTGGGCAAAAACCCCAAAAACGGAGGTCATTGGCCTCATTCACAATATGATCCCCCACGAATCACGTCCCGGAGATGGTCCTTTTACCCGTTATTTTGTGAAGCCGGTAGACCGGTATATTGCCCTGTCGGAGTCTGTACTGACCGACATTGCCCAGTTTGACCCAAAGGCCCCCAGGGCTTATTCCCCCCATCCGCTGTACGACCATTACGGAGATCCCGTCGACCGAAAGGAAGCGCTGGAGTGGCTGGGGCTGGACCCAGAGGCTAATTATCTCCTCTTTTTTGGCCTGATTCGTCAATATAAAGGCCTGGACTTATTAATCGAAGCTTTTGCGGATGATCGCTTCCGCGAAAAAAATATTCATTTGATCATTGCCGGCGAATACTATACCGATCGAAAACCCTACGATGCTATGATCGCCGAACATCCGCAGCGAGAGCGCATTCACCAGGTTGCTCAATTCATCCCCAATGAGGAGGTACGCTACTACTTCAGCGCAGCTGATCTAGTCGTACAGCCTTACCGGCAGGCTACACAGAGTGGCATCACCCAGATCGCCTACCACTTTAACAAGCCCATGGTTGTCACGAATGTCGGCGGTCTGCCAGAATTGTGTCCGGATGGTAAGGTCGGCTACGTGGTGGAGCCCGAACCGGCGTCGATTGCCGAGGGGATTTTGCGTTTCTTCAATAGTGCAGATGCCACAGCGATGGTGCAGGCGGTGGCACAGGAGAAGAAGAAGTATAGTTGGGAGCGGTTTGTACACAATTTAATGTCTTAGACCAACCAAATCGGGGACATCATCACCGCTTAATCTTTAAGAAAGATAAGACGGAAGCGTACAACTGATTCACATCATCTGACACCTTAAACATCAGTACCAGGAGGGCAAAAACCAGGGCAAATAGTCCGGAATGGATTGCAATATCCAGCAGATAGTTACCAGTTCCCGGTATGATAGCCGCCAATCCGTAAGCTATTGACGCGAATAGTAACACCTGTAGATTGCGGAGCGTAAAGGGCTGCAAACCCATTTTGTACCAGACAAAAACAAATTTAGTCAGATTGAAACAAGCCAGGGAAATAAAAGTCGCAATAGCAGCCCCGGTAATGCCGTAGCGTGGCAAAAAATAGAAGTTGAAGACCACATTAAAGAGGCCTAATAATAACAGTACGAGGACATTAAAGCGGAAGTATTCGGAAAAGGCAATGATGTGACCGTTCAGGCCCGTTGTCATATCGATGAGCTTGGACAAACCCAGAAAAAAGACCACGTACTTTACCGGTTGCAATGCTGCGGGGTCGGGCGTAATTAGAAATAGCTCATCAATGGAGATCCAAAGAGAAAGAAACAAACCCAGTCCAGCAATCATGAGTACAAGTGAGGATCGCTGATATACATCAAGTGTATCTTTATACGCTTTAGTTTGAATATGCCCGGCAATAATTGGGGCCGCAATCGCCGTGAAGGCAGTGTAAGGAATAATAATGACACCCGTGATATTGACCGCAAAATCATAAATACCGGTACCAAAATAACTGGTTTCCAGCATGGTCGTCACCATAAAATAATCAATCCTCGTCACCAGAATAGAACCAATGGAGCCAATGATTCCGTAGAGCGAGTAAACGCCCATTTGCTTCATCAGTCGGGGAGACAGGAAAGAAAAATTGATCTTTAGCTTGAGCTGCCCCAGGGAATAGATGTAGTAAAGCAAAGCCATTGCGATCAGGACATGCACCAGGACGTAAGCAGTTTTCACGTCGCTCCGGTTTAGCAGGCTAAAATGAAAAGCCAGGATCAAGAGCGGCAGGATAATCTTCAGGCTGAAGTTCTGCAACAAATCCGGAATGACGATTCGTTGGAAATTGCTGGAGTAGGCGGCCAAGATACCGATTAGTGCCAAAAGCGCAATCAACAAGCCAATGTAATGAATATTTTCGCGCAGCTCAGAAAGGTTGATCTTAAGCAAACTGAGCATTTCGAAAGCAGTATCCCGAAAAACAAACAAGGCCAGCCCCGTAGTACTCAGTGTCAGGAGGACACCCAACAGAAGTAAACCCAAAAAACCATGGTGACCAGTATCTTCATTCTTGAAGTTAGGGAAGAAGCGTATAGTAAGACTGTTGACCCCTAACAAACCAAAAGACATCAGTAGGCTGCTGGTGCTCAGAATAAAGCGAATCTCGCCAATCATATCCCATTCTAGAGGATAGATCTTCAACATACTTACCACGCCGATAAGCACCCCAATGTATCTGACGATACTATGTTTTAAGCTTTGACGGATGATAACTCCCATATAGACACAATATATTCTCTTCTGTTCAAGGGTAACACACCATTACAGAACTGAATTGAGCTACAAAGTAAGCCTAAAAACCGAAATAGTACAATGAACCGAAACAGAAGAAAGGTGTATATACACCCAAGCAAATGTTTTTTGTATCTTCCGCGCGAGTTTTTTACCAGCATATAGTTTTATGGGTAACCTAAGATATCATTTATCATTCCATTAATGGTAGAAAATTAACACTGGAAGGTAAAGCTAACTGACCTAAAAATATAAACCACCCAAAAGCTGTTATAAATAAAGCTATATCATATCTATCAAAGATAGTCGTCAAGTGAAGTACTAGACATGAAAATACTTCCAAGAGAGACGCTAAAAACCTGCGTGAAAATGATTGCAGCAATAAAGTACGTAAAGGCATTTGGCTTACTAAATGGGATCAGCACCTATATCACGTTAAAATACCAGTCTCTTTTTTTAAACCGTAATGATATCTATGCACTTCATCCTCCTTCTTTACAAAATCCCATATTTCTGAGAAGCAGAACTTCCGATCGATCCATTTTCAATGAAATCTACCTACGCCAAGGATATCGATTCTCTTTAGATCATTCCCCACGGATAATCATTGATGCCGGCGCCAATATTGGTTTATTTTCCGTTTTAATGACAAGCCTCTATCCCCAGGCCAAAATTATCGCCATTGAACCCGATCCTGAGAATTTTCAGTTGCTCGAAAGGAATGCAAAATTTTACCCACAAATTAAACTGCTTAATTACGGTTTATGGTCAAAGAGTACCTGGCTTGAAATCCAGGATGGAAGCTTTGATAAAAGTGGAGTTATGGTAAGGGAAGCAGGAGCCGACACTTCTTCCTCCTTGAAAGCAGTATCGATTCCCCAAATAATGGGGGATTTTAATCTAGAACATATAGACCTGATAAAAATCGATATCGAAGGAAGTGAAAAAGAGGTGTTTTCTTTGAATTCGGAACATTGGCTCCCCAAAACCAAAATACTGATCATTGAATTACACGACAGAATGATTCCAGGCTGCTCAAAAATATTTTTCGAGAAACTTTCCAACTATAACTTCAACGTTGAAATCATAGGTCAAAACCTGTTTTGTAGAAACTTAGATCTTCCATCCTAATCCAACACTAATCAGACCGTCAGTTATACCTAAGTCTTACTAGAGGAAACTATACAAATATTTTTAATTAATGACAATTTTAGTAACAGGTGGTTCCGGGTTTATTGGGTCTCATTTAGTGGAGCGATTGCTGAAGGAAAAGCACCAGGTAAAAGTAATTTCGAGGGTAGCAAAACCGACCAACCTCATGCATGTAACAGGTAACCAGAATTTAAAGATTTATACTGGCGATCTACTGGAAGGCTATCCGGCAGAAGAAATATTCCGTAATATTGATCAGGTTTACCACTTACAGTGGAGTAGTCTTCCCAGAAAAGCTATTTCTTATATGCATGAAGATCTATCCAACACCATTCTTACCGGAATAAACCTCTTAGATCACTGTGTTGCCAATAATATAAAAAAAGTAATTTTTATTTCTTCGGGAGGTGCTGTCTATGGCATAAATAAAAAGGAGTTTATTGCAGAGAAACAGCCTACTAATCCAATTTCTTCTTATGGATTAACTAAGCTTTTTTTCGAAAAATATCTGCAGCTATATCATCATCAATTTGGCTTGGACTATCTAATATTCAGAGTAGCAAATGCCTATGGCCCCAGACAGAATCTCAATAAACCACAAGGTGTTATTTCTCACTGGTGTAACCAAATATTGACTGCTCAAGAAGTGAAAATAATGGGTGATGGATCAACTATTCGAGATTATATCTATATCAAAGATTTAATTGACGCCTTTTTAATCGCAGAAAGGCTCCAAATAAAGAATGAAATCATTAACCTGGGTGGTGGCGTTGGTAATTCTCTTAACGATATACTTTTGATTTTAAAACAACTAGGCCTCAGATTTAGAGAATCACGTACAGCTGCTTCGAAAAGCGATGTCCCTCGCAATGTTTTAGATATTTCAAAAGCCCAAAGGTTACTCAACTGGCAACCGTCAGTTTCGCTTGAGGATGGGATCAAAGCAACCTTTTTAGCTATGAAAGAACAATACTACAGTTCAAATTAATCTCCCTAATCTTCACGTGCTCATAGAGAATAATAATTTCAGATATTGTACAGCATGAAAAAAAACCTATTAATAGCCGCCACCAGAAAAAAAAACTCAACCTTTATTCAGGCGCATTATGAAAAATTACCTGGTAATAACCTCCTGATTTATGGGGCCTCTTTACCAATTTATAAAGACGATGGCACCCCTTTTTTTTTCGCCAATCCAATCATTAATAAGATAGAAGGCTTACTAGAGAGGCTGGGGCTACCGGGTTTTTACTTCAGAAAAAAAGCGATTAAAAAATATCTAACGGAAAATAAAATCCATGCCGTTTTAGCGGAATTTGCCATCACTGGCGTACAGATGATGGATCTTTGCCAAGAATTAAATATTCCGATGATTGTCACTGTTCTTGGTTACGACGGTTCTTCCCATTGGGCACTCCAAAAATATGGTCCGAGGTACAAGGAATTCTCTTACAAAGCAGCTGCCGTAGTCTGTGTTTCCACCGACCTGATGAAAACCATGAAAGACCTGGGAGTACCAGAAAAAATATTACACTTTATCCCCTGCGGCCCCAATTATGAAGCTTATCAATTAGTACAACCCCACCGTAATCCTCCTCATTTTTTAGCCGTAGCCGCCTTTACAGAAAAAAAAGGATATCCATTTACCCTCAAGGCTTTTCATCGAGTAACCCAAGAAATCCCCGAGGCTAAACTCCATATAGTGGGGGACGGTAAACTCTTTGGAGAAATAAAAGAAATGAGAAGTCGTCTCGGATTGGGAGAAAAAGTCATCTTTCACGGTAGAAAAAACCTGAAAGAAATTATGCAAATTTCCATAAAATCCAGAGCGTTCGTACAACACTCCATTACCGCAAAAAATGGAGATACAGAAGGAACTCCCGTAGCTATTTTAGAAGCAGCTTCCATCGGCCTACCCATCGTCTCTACTAAACACGGAGGGATAAATGACGCAGTAATTCATGATAGTACGGGCTTTCTAGTAAAGGAAAAAGACATAAATGGAATGGCCAGCTATATGATTGAATTAGCCAAAAACCGAGAAAAAGCCAAGGAAATGGGTCTTAAGGGAAGCCAACATATGAAAATAAATTATAACCAAGAGAAACTCATTCGGCAATTATGGAGCTTAATTAATGACGCCATCAAATAATTTCCAACACGGTGATTTTAGTTCATTGCACAGCTTTCGCCTAAAAGGCGATCCTCATCTTTTTCCACACCCCAGTACACTGGTTTTGAAGAAGTATTACATTGTCTTTATGACGACGAATAGTCCCTTTCAAAACCTTCCTGCTGTACCATTTCTTTTCCTTTAAGTTTCCTCCTACCTTTACGACCTCGCTTTACGAAACCACAGCAGATATGAAAATAGGAATGATCGTCGACAACGACTTCGATAATGATCCCAGAGTAGGTCAGGAAA
Organism: Saprospiraceae bacterium; assembly: GCA_035268885.1. Lineage (GTDB taxonomy): Bacteria > Bacteroidota > Bacteroidia > Chitinophagales > Saprospiraceae > DATFKA01. The sequence goes on along the minus strand of DATFKA010000036.1, from coordinate 11,936 downwards.
TAGCCTTACTGCTGAAAAAAGGCTATAAGATATATGTACTTTGTTTTGGGTATACCCACCAACAATACCAGAATAATGATCGTCCCCTGACCATTGATCGGATACCGATCAACCAAAAGATTAAAGGTATTCTTTTTGCCGTACAAAATCGATTCCCTATTTACGTTTGGCTTTGGCAATGGCATATCAAAAAATTCATAGAAAAACATCAATTGGACGTGGTTCACTGCCATGATTTGTATATGTCTACTCCCACCAGAAGAGGTATCAAGCAAGCGAGTAACAGGCCAACCATGATCCTTGACCTCCACGAAAATTTTGCCCAGGCCATCCTATCTTATAGCTGGGCAAAAGCCCCCCTCAAAAGATTACTGTCCAATCCGCGTGCCTGGCAAAAAAAAGAGGAAAAATCACTGGCTCAAGCTGATTACACGGTAGTACTGAGTCAGGCCTATAAGGAGGTACTCCTACAGCGGTATGCTTTCTTATCAGCAGACCGCATTATTGTCCACCCCAATGTAATCTCCTTCGAAAAATTTGCGGAGTACTCCATTGACGATAGCCTGGAAAAACATCCCAGGTTTACGCTTCTTTATTTTGGAGGGGTTGCCGAAAGACGCGGAATATTCGAATCGATCGAAGCATTAAAAGAGACGCTCAAGCAGAATAAAAACATCCGCCTGCTTATTATTGGTCCGGTGGATAAAGCCGATCGCAAGCGCTTCCAGGCTGCTATTCAGCAATCTACCGTAAAAAACCATATCACTTATATTCCCTGGATCGATATTTCCCAACTTCCTAGCTATTTACACATAAGTGATGCCTGTCTGGCTCCCTTCCACAAAAACCCCCAACACGAATCGGGCGTAGCGAACAAGATTTTTCAATATATGTATGGTAAAAAGGCCATCATTGCTTCTCATTGCAAACCCCAGCAAGACTTAATCGAAGCCGCCAACTGTGGATTAATATTTTCCAATCTTGAGGAGTACGTAGCATGCATAGCACAGCTAGCCAATAACCCCCAAAGAACTAAACAATTAGGGCTTAATGGCCATCAATACCTAATGCGCCACTTTGCCCCATCCGATCACCCTAAACCGCTGGAAGAATTGTATGAAAAAATTCAAGATAAATAAAAACTATGGTTCAGATACCAACACAAAAGCCCCGCAACAAAAGACTACTTACTAAGAGAATGGATGCTTGGACAGCGGGAGATTAGCCAAATCGTGCTGGTTTCCATTAAGCCCTATCGGCTTGGCTTCCCGAATTTCATGTACCAATTTAATGGCCTCATAGGTATCTTCCAAACCATATCCCCCCGTATCCAGCACATCTTCATAACTCCGGGTATGCAAATCGGTAAAACCACCACTAAACTCGAATTCTTCTTCCCCAATCTTTAGCGATCGGTAGGTTCTGGCTCCAGTAGCTTTAATAGCATCGGGAATCACATCGTAATTGATGCTTAAGAACCATTTCACTCTCGCCTGTTTCAATTTCAAATAGCCGGCCGCCCGGTCGTGCGCATGTAGGTGGACCTCGCTTTGCTCGACGGGCCCAAAGACCCACATCAACATATCGTAGAAATGTACGCCAATATTGGTGGCAATACCCCCGGATTTTTGCATATCTCCTTTCCAACTAGTGTAATACCAGTTCCCCCTTGAAGTTAGATAGGTAAGATCAATATCATAAACTTTATCCTTGGGTCCATTTTGTATTTTCTCTCTCAAAGCGATAACACTCGGATGTAATCGCAATTGTAAAATACATTTCACCGAATTACCGGTTTCCTGCTCAATCTCCTGTAGCGCTCCGATATTCCAGGGGTTCAGTACAATTGGTTTTTCGCAGATCACGTCCGCTCCGATTCTCAAACCAAAGCGAATGTGTGCATCGTGCAGATAATTTGGAGAGCAGACACTAACGTAATCAATTTTTTTACCGGAGCGACGTAGTTTCTCGATATGGCGATCAAAACGCTCAAATTCCGTAAAAAATGCTGCGTCGGGAAAATGGCTATCCATTACACCTACTGAGTCAAAAGGGTCCAGTGCTGCGACCAGATGATTCCCCGTATCTTTTATCGCTTTCATATGGCGGGGTGCTACATAGCCTGCCGCCCCAATTAAGGCAAAGTTTTTCATATCGAATTTTTATTTATAGCGCTAGTATTTTATTAATTATTGCATACCTGGACGCTCCATCTCCATAAAGATTACCGCTATAATTCCCCGGCACCTTACCCAAATAGGTATGTAACTCTGCAATCTCTTTATAGACTAATTGATTCCAACCATTCGTCAGAGTTTCAACCCATTCGGTTTCTGGACGTACAGTGATACACTGCTTACGCAAAAAATACGCCTCTTTTTGCATACCCCCAGAATCGGTAATAATCGCGGTGGCTCCTGCCATGAGGTTAAGGTTCTCGAAATAAGAAACAGCCGGCCGTACTTCCAGGTTTTTATAAGTGCCTAAATCAATCCCATTTTTTTGTGTCAGGTGTTTTGTCCGGGGATGCATCGGAAAAATAACGCGATGATCAAGATTGGCCAGTGCCGTCAAAATTTTCCGCAAGCGCTGCGGGTCATCCGTATTGTAGGGGCGATGGATGGTAGCTAAATAATAAGGATCACCTAACTGCTGGCGGCTTACTACGCCCTTTTCTTCTGCAATTTTCATCATATCGTACATAATATCGCCAGTGCGCACTGTTCGCTCTCCAAGTCCTTCTTTTTTTAGGTTTTCAACGGCGAGATCGGTGGGCGCAAACAAAACTTCTGACACATGATCGGTCATGATGCGATTAATCTCTTCGGGCATTGCCTTATTGTGGCTGCGCAAACCCGCCTCAACGTGGGCAACTGGGATGTGGAGTTTAGCTGCAGCCAGCGCGCCGGCCAGGGTAGAATTCGTATCGCCGTAGACCAATACTAGATCAGGTTGTTCTTTTTGCAGGATTTCCTCTACTGCCTCCAGCATGCGACCGGTCTGCTTCCCATGACTATGACTGCGTATATCAAGCATATAATCAGGCTTTGACATGCCTAATTCATCAAAAAAAATGGCACTCATATTCTCATCGTAATGCTGCCCGGTATGAACCGTCACCAACTTAGCTTTTCCCTGGATAGCTAGGTCAATCGGAGCATGTTTTATAAATTGCGGGCGAGCACCAATAACGGCAAGAATTTTCTTCATCTCTGTTCTTTATATATTATACATCATAGATCTGTAGACGCTCAGATCTCCAGATAGGCGCAAGATAAACAGCTCTGTTCGATAAAAAAACTATCAAGGTTCCAAGATCAACTATGCAAAATAGAAAAAAAGTCCTCATCATCACCTATTACTGGCCGCCTGCCGGCGGAGCTGGTGTCCATCGTTGGTTAAAGTTTACCAAGTATTTACGGGAATTTGGTTGGGAGCCCGTCATTTTTACCGTCCAGGGTGGAGAGACAGCCGTGGAAGATCAGCAATTACTCCAGCAAATCCCCAAAGGTATAGAAACAATCCGGCAGCCCATTTGGGAACCTTATGCCTTATTTAAGCGGCTCAAAGGCCAAAAAAAGGAAGAAAAAGTGTACTCCGGCTTTATTAATGAGCAAGGGAAATCCAGCTGGAAACAACAGCTCGCCGTTTTTATCCGGGGTAACTTCTTTATACCGGATGCCCGTATGTTTTGGATACGCCCTTCCGTACGGAAACTAAAACAATACCTGGTAGAGCAGCCCGTCGATTTGATCATTAGCACCGGACCGCCCCACTCTACCCATCGTATTGCTTATCACTTACGTAAAAAAACCAGGCAGCCCTGGATCGCCGATTTTCGCGACCCCTGGACAAATATTGACTTTTACGACCAGCTTAGATTAACACCTCTTGCAGATCGGCTTCATCAACGCATGGAACAACAGGTACTCCACCGGGCAGACCAGGTAGTAGTGATCAGCCCCAGTATGCAGACAGAGTTTGTAGCACTGGCCCCCAATGCAAATATCACCACCATTACCAATGGCTATGATCCCGCCGACTTCCAGGAGCGCCCTGAGGTCCTGGATCCCGAATTCTCGATCTGCCACATCGGCTCTATGAATAAAGATCGAAATCCCGTGTTACTTTGGCAGGCCTTGCAAAACCTTTTGTCGGAAGACCCTCAATTAAAAGAAAAACTCAAAATACGTCTGATTGGTAAGATCGATCATTCTATCTTGCAATCTATCGACTCTTTTGGACTGAACTCGTATCTGGAAAAAATTAATCAATTGCCTCATCAGGAGGTATTACAGGAAATGCAGCGTAGCCAGGTACTCTTACTGGCCATCAATAATACGCCAAACGCGGCCGGTATCCTTCCGGGAAAAATGTACGAATACATGGGCGCACAAAGGCCCATCCTGGCCATTGGACCGCCCCAAAAAGACGCTGGTAAAATACTTCGGAAAACGGGTGCCGGTATTATGCATGACTACCAGGACCTGGCAGGTATTCAAGCCAGTCTGAAAGAAATGTTTCAGGCTTATCTCAGCGAAGAGCTTAGTGTGGATAGCAAGGGAACGGAGCAATACTCTCGTCGTCATCTAGCAGGAAAGTACGCCCAGTTAATGGACCAGTTGATCCATTAACTGGGCTCGTTCTTTATTTTTTCTTCTTCCGCTTACTGCTTGTTTTAGTCGCCGCCTTGCCTCCTTTAGACTTAGTGGTCTTTTTTGAGGGTACCTCTTTGGGTGCTGGCGCTGGCTGCTGAGCCCACTGATAAAGACGATACCCCCCATAACCAAAGAAGCCCAACATGAGGATTAAGGAACTGACCAAAGACATGGCCGTATAAGTACCCGGCAATTGGGGTTTATATTCAAAAACCACTTCGTGCTGACCGGCCGGAATGATAGCCGAACGCAGAATATAATTCGCCCTTAGCATAGGAATTTCTTCACCATCAACGGTTACGGTCCAGCCCTTGTCGGGACCGTACCATACCTCAGAGAATACCGCCAATTGCTCGCTATTGCTATTCGAAGTATACACCAATCGATCGGGCGTGTACTGCGTTAGTTCGATACTTCCCTGGCCATTTCCGACCTGAAAGCCTTCAAGCACGTCCGAAAATTCATCTTTTAGCATTACTGCCGTATTCCCCGGATCAATACTATTCAATTGATCGATTTCTTCTCGGGGCGTTTCAACGTAAACCACATCATTTACAAACCAGGCATTCCCTAGGGCGTCGGAATTCACCTGTACTTGCTGCTGCTGAGTAATAATATACTTTGCATTCAGCATATTGAGTACCGCCTGGTTATTCTGGCTAATATGATACTCGATGAGATCCTGAATACGCTGTAGTTTTGCAGCGTAATAACCACCAATGGTATTGTGGTGCATGGAAGTGCTCGCATCGTTAAAGGTATTGATAGACAGGTCGAATACTCGATAGTATCCACGCCCCTTAGGCTCCTGGCTAAAAATCTGCTGATCTACAGGTCTGGGCTCAAACAGTTGATCATACTCCCGCTTACTTACGTAATTATCTTTATCCAGATACCAACGCCCCACGGAGAATAAATCAATGACGACCAGTAGGCCGATGCCAGCAAAAACGACATATCGCGTCTTCAATGTATCTCTCAAATATAAATATAATAATCCAGCACTTACGAGTATAAGTCCGAATGAACGCAGCGCGTCATTCTTCAGAAAAGACTGGCGCTGATCGATGAATATCTGTTGAATCTGAGCCTGATACCCCGTATCTCTGTCTCCCAAAAAGGAATACAAACCAGATCCAATTAAAGCAAAAAGCAAGCAAAAGCCACCTACTATTCCAGCCGCTATCAACACTTTTTTCTGCATCTCCGCTTTATTTTTTCCCGTAAGGAGATCCTGTAAACCTAACATGGCCGGAATAACCAATAAAGCAGGAAATACAGATAAAAGCGAGGAAGGTGTTCTGAATTTATCATAGAGAGGCAGATGGTCAAACAGCGGGCGGACAATCCACTCCGCATTGCGTCCCATGGATAATAAAATCCCAAAAAAAACGGCTATCAATGATGCCCAGCGCAGGGAATTCGGCAGCACGAATAGCGATAAAACAAATAAAAAGATAATAATCGCCCCAAAATAAGAGGGCCCACTAGTAAACGGCATATCGCCCCAGTACATAGGTGCTGCGTAAGTACCATCGGATCCGCGACGAGCATTATTTTGCGCCAGTAATCGACCCATTTCAGAAGTGGCGGGAACCTCCTCCGCAGATGAACCACCTATAAAGCGAGGAATAAGCATGGCCGCCAAATCCCGGAAATCATTACTCCAGGCATTGGCATAGTCCCAATCCAGGCCTCCGTCACCTTCGCTCTTAGGCCCCGTCTGCGCACCAGCTTCTTGCTCCAGTACAGAGCCTCCCCGTATGGAAGAGGTAGAAAACTTCTGAGAGGAATACAATTGACCACTACCTGAAGCCAGCGCCAGAAGTGCTCCCACGACCAAAAAACCCAATGGTTTAGCCAAATCTAACAGCGTAGACTGCTTTTTAGCTAATTCGATACCCGCATAGACTAAATAAAATACGACCATCAGAAGTGCCATATAGTAGAGCATCTGAATATGCGTGGAAAAAATAGCCAGGGCACAGCCGAGGCCAAATAGGATACTTCCCCAAATGGGCTGTTTTCGAAAAGCCAATAGACTTCCCCCAAATATAAGTGGGGTGCAAATTAGGACAGCTATCTTGGTCATGTGTCCGGCCTCTAATAAAACCACATAGTTGGTATTATACGCAAAGCCAATCGCGCCAATCATACTTAACCAGGGGTTTACTTTCAGTAAGACCAAAACCAGATAGGTAAATAACATCCCCAAAAACAAAAAGCCAGCGCTACGAGGAAGTCCCAGATTATAAACAATCTTATGGAAATGCTTAGTCATATTCTGCTCCCGACCGTAGGTTAATAGTCGCCAGGGCATTCCGGCAAACATACTGTTGTTCCAGTAGTAAATATCTCCGGTCTGCTCTTTAAAATGAATCTCTTCTCCCGACATAGACCGGGCATTCACTACATCAGACTGGTATATCTTTTGCCCCTGTACTCCGGGATAGAAAAACCCTACACAAAGCACGTAAAACAACACAACCGCTACGATATGCGGTATGATCTTCTTTATCATGTTCTCTATATTTTTTCTTCTCCTAATACCTTTTCAATCTCGTATTGATTCCTCCCCGGCGAATTTCTCGCCACTAACTCCGCTACAAAGCCCGCTAAAAATAACTGACTACCAATGATCATGCAGGTCAACGCAATATAAAATATGGGATTGTCTGCGACCAGGCGAGCCTCTACCCCCCTCGAAAGTTGGATGAGTTTATCTACCCCCAGGTAAAGGGCAGAAACAAAACCCAAAATAAACATGATGGTACCGATCACACCAAATAGATGCATCGGACGTTTCCCGAATTTACCGACGAAGGTAATCGACAGCAAATCCAGAAAGCCATTGATAAAGCGCTCTAATCCAAATTTTGTTGTTCCGTATTTACGAGCCTGATGCTGGACCACCTTCTCCCCTATTTTTTTGAAACCCGCCCACTTGGCGATCAATGGGATGTAGCGGTGCATCTCGCCGTATACTTCTATACTCTTGATTACCTGTGACTTATAAGCTTTTAAGCCGCAATTAAAATCGTGTAATTGTATTTTGCTGATCCAGCGGGTCACCCCATTAAAAAATTTGGAGGTGAAGTTTTTGATAAAGGGATCGTAGCGCTTTTTTTTCCAACCGGATACCAGATCGTAGCCCTCTTTCGTAATCATACGGTACAGGTCCGGAATTTCGTCCGGGCTATCCTGCAGGTCGGCATCCATTGTAATGACAACTGCCCCTTGCGAAGCCTGAAATCCGGTGTGCAAAGCGGCTGATTTCCCGTAATTCCGCCGAAATTTAATCCCCCGCACGCTTTCATTTTTTTGGCGCAAGCCTTCGATAACGGTCCAGGACTGATCTGTACTACCATCATCGATCATAATAATTTCATAAGAGAAATTGTGCGCTTCCATCACTCGACGGATCCAGGCTTCTAATTCCGGCAGGGATTCTTCTTCGTTTAACAGAGGTACAATGACCGATATGTCCATACTGCGATTGTCTATTTGTTTTTTAGAACGAAGGCAATACCCAAAGATAATATAAAACCGCCGATTAAACTTTGCACATACCGGAAGATGACGGTCATCAGGGATATTTCCAGCCCCTCTTCCAGATAGAATTCCTCGTAAGGCTCCAGATCATCTCCCCGTTCCTGCCCGAAACGCTCCAGGGTCTTCAGCGCAGTTTCTTGCTGAATCTTCAGCATTTCGGGATCAATATATTTTAGCAGTACAAAATAGAAGATATAAAAAAGCAGACTAGACACCACAAAAATTAAAAAGGACGTCTGTAGGCCAGAGGAAAGACCAAGTTTTCCTCCCTGCCCTTTCCGTAAGCGCAAAGTCCCTAACACCATAAAGATTAGCATGGGAATCAGTCCGGCCCACCAGGCATACAGGTTAAAGAACCCTTGTTTATTGCTAAAATACAATAGCAGGTAGTAACCAATTGTGGCTACTCCTGCTATTATTCCGTATATCAAACTTATTTTTCGACTCATAATCCCTAAGGCTGTTTAAGCCCAAAAGTAAGGATTATCGCATACAGTTGTCCCTTTTGCGGGCTTGTTTTGTTAAACTACACATCGGGCTGGGTCTTTTTAACGGTCGCACCGACAATTAAAGCCACAATGGTGTAAAAAATACCTCCCCCAAAAACAGTATTCAGCATACTCCGTCCCAGACCTTTGTACATAGGACGCTGTGCATCCAGGGCTTCGTCAATCTGCTCGGGTGGCATACCGAAGGGCTCCATAAACATCCGGGCCATCTGTTCTGAATAAGCCTCCATATCCGGGACTAATACCGTCTCGTTGAAGATTTGCCAGACCAAACTTACACCAATGACCACCAGCCCCGTAAAAAAGGCCGCCTGAAAAGCTTTATTAAAACTGATAAATCCGCCCAGTGCCTTCCGGTAAGCTTTGGCACTCAATACCAGGCCGACAATACCAATAACAAAGGAAAGTAATCCGATAAGCGAGAAATAAATCCAGGCATTATCCGGAAAATCACCGCCGGTACCCATCATTAAATATAAAATCAAGCCTAATACAATACCAATCAGACCAATAATCAGGCCGTAACGCAAGGCAAAGGGCCAGGGCGACAAGGATTTATTTTCACTCAAAGGTTGATCGAGTGTGCTCATAATTTTGATGTTTGGTTAAAAAAAGAATATGGTTTTTGATCGCCTGCTAGGCTTCCGGAGGGTTTTTCTTCATGGCCGCTCCAATAATCAAGGATACAATCGCTCCAAAAATAGTCCCACCTACCAGAGACATCAACATGAAGCCGGTCGGCGTATAAATCCGCTCATAGATCCCCATCATCATATCAATGGTACCGTCATCAGCACCGGCATCCTCCATAGTGTACTGCACAAATTCTAAGGTTTTTTCTAGAAAATCGGATGCGATGAAGCTATAAAATAAGAAATTCCAAACGGCTGAAATGGCTGAGATGACCAGGAAAGTAAAAAAGCCTACCCGAAACCCTTCCCCAAAGCTCATATAACCACCGAGCTCGGTACGGTAAGCTTTTACCGCCATGACTACCCCCCCAATCCATACCGCAAAGGAAATAAACCCAATAACCATCGTGGCGGGAGATTGTGCATTAGCCGGGTCACTAAACCCGCTGAGATACTGCACCAAAGTAATAACGATCATGATGGCAGCAATCATACCACCATAGCGCATCGCAATCGCCCATGGTGAAGCCGCTTGATTGTCTTCAATAATAGGATTGTCCAATGTACTCATAATGTGTGTGTGTATTTTGTTTTGAATAAAATCGAAGTATAATATCCAAAAATATCCACACAGTCGCCCGCTTTTTCTACCGAAGTTGGGAAAAATGCGACCTTTGACCTTGAATGATTCCCAGGATACTTCCCGTAAATGGTTGCCCCAACAAGGGACTGTTTTTTGATTTAGATCCGATCTGTTCTTTGCCAAAAGTCCATTTCTGCTCAGGTAAAAAAAGCGTTAATTCGGCTTTGGCTCCTTCCTGAATACCGGGTATGCGTAACCCGAAAATCTGGCGAGCCTTAGCCCCTAAAAGGTTTAGCATCTTTTCAGGGCCCAGATTACTCAGGTGGGTGTTCAGCAAGGCATAACAAGTCTCCAGCCCAATGGCTCCAAAATCAGCGTAAGCAAACTCCAGCTTCTTACGTTCTTCTTCCAGCGGCACGTGATTACTAACCACAAAGTCGATCGTGCCGTCCCTCAGACCGGCCAACAGTGCCTCACTATCGCTTTTTTCCCGCAAGGGAGGAAGCACCTTAAAATTAGTATCAAAATCCTCCAGGCTGTCCTGCTGATAAAACAAATTAAGCGGGGTGACCGAACAGGTGACCTGAATCCCCTTCGCTTTGGCCTGCCGGATTAAGTCAACCGACCCGGCCGTAGAAATGCTGTGGATGTGTACTTTAGATTCGGTATAATCCGCTAAATTGATATCGCGAGCCACCATCATATCCTCCGCCAGATGAGAAATACCTTTCATCCCCAGCTGAGTGCTGATGAGCCCTTCGTGCATATGTCCGCCACCGGCCAGAGAGGCGTCAAAGGCCCGGTTGATAACTACCCCGTCAAAAGCTTTTACGTATTGCAGGGCCCGCATCATCATACCATTATTCTGCGTAGAATGACTGCCGTCAGAAAAGGCAATGGCTCCCGCACGCCGCATATCGATCATCTCGGTAATGTCCTTCCCATTACAATGACTGGTAATGGCCCCAATGGGCAGGATTTCGACCAGATTCCCATTCGACTGGTTCCGCCAGTAGTTTAAAGAAGCCTTGGTATCCATCACCGGATCGGTGTTCGGAAAAGGAGCAATGGCTGTATAGCCTCCCAGGGCAGCGGCGCGAGTAGCGGAGACAATATCTTCGCGGTGCTCAAAGCCCGGATCACCAATCTGCATTCCGATATCTACCCAACCGGGAGATACGTGCAGCCCATCTCGCTCAATGATCTGAGCACCATCGATAGACAATTGATCACCAATGGCCATAATCTGACCATCCTGGATATGAATATCTTTCTGCTGATTGTGAAAAGGCGAGTTCGGATCAATGACTATTGCCTGCTTTACCAATAAGACCATGGAGTAGGAATTTTGGCAAAAATAGAAGCATTTTTACTCTTCTCCGAGTTTTTTGGGGAATTCTGCCAAGAATTTTCCAATATTAATGACAACACCATCCATCACCTCGAGATCTTGATGCCAGTCCCGGATAATCCAATCCTATTTAGGCTTGGCCAACAATACCTTTTGAGTGTCCGTGAATATCCAAACCACTATACCTACGCCAAAGCCCAGTAGATCATCCGTTTTATTTTGGAAATAATTAACCGGACGTTCTAAATCCATGAGCTCCCCCTTGGTATCTATCTCAAAGACCACATCGGGTGGGATCTCCAGGTATTTGTTATCCAGGTCGAATTCCGTCCCTTTTTCACCAGGGCTATATCGGCCGCACGCCAAGAGCCCTTGCTAAACAAAACACCTAATTCATTAGTGAATAAGAAATAATCCTGCCCGAGCATTGATCTAAGAAAAAAAGTAGTCTTGTCTTGACTTCCAAGCCGTTACCAATCATCTCACCAGGAATTCTTAAACAAGAATTCAAAATAAGTAGTTCACAATATTGAAGTTTAGATTTTGACCGAGCAGATTTTTTGCCTAATCAAGGCAAAAACTGCGTGTGGTTAACACCAGTAGCAGTTTTTAACGCAGAGTAGGTGAAAAAGATGCCGTCATAAATCATAA
>DATFKA010000035.1:0-19599 GCA_035268885.1 Saprospiraceae bacterium | reverse complement strand
GGGTTCCAGCATGTAAATCCCCCCGGTACCCATGGGACCCAGGCCAATGTGCCGCTTTAAGACGGCCGAGGTAAAGATCCGATCCGCCTGTTTGCTGTAAGCAGTACCCCAGGTGGCTCCCAGCGCCGTACCGTCCACTTTCCGGGTCGGCGTTGGGGTGCCGGGCGTAGCCGGATAATCAAAACTGACAAACCAATCACTTGCTCCCGTAGCGCCTCCGGCCAGAGGGTCCCCGCTTACGTAACAGGGCACAAAAAGCTCCACCTCGGGCGAGCCTACATTATAATCGTCGGGGTGGGAGATGGCAAAATTGACGTTGGAGCTGTTACCATTGACGAACTGCACCGAGGTGCCGTAGGTCGCCCCGCTTAGGGAGGAGTAGTCGATGCCTGCGTCGACGAAAGGCTCGCCGGTAGGCAAGACAAACTCGACCCGTACGGGGCCCGTACCGCAGCCGGCCAGGGTATAGTTAGGTCCCGTAGCTCCCCCTACACTAGTCGCCGTACCACAGAGGGCACCAGTAGCATCGTAGGCATTAACGATCACCCCCGGCATAAAGGGCTCCTGAGAAGCCTTAGTGCCATCTCCGTTGTAATCCCGAAAAACGGAGCCGGTGATTTGGGCGCTCAGTCCCGTAGTAACGAAAAAGCTTAGCAGTAAAGTTAGCGTTGCCCAGTGGAGGGAAATATTGAGGTTTTTCATAAGATCGCTTTATTAAGATTTTAATGTATTAGCCACAAAACATTTAATTAAAAAAAAACAGCACCCCCTTTCTTATTCATTAGATAATGAACAATAGGATAGCTGATTGAGCAGCTGCAAAAGAGTCGCTCAACGATAAAATTTTGTAAAATGAAAAAAAGCAGGTAATAGCACTAGCCACTTTCTGCGTATGACAATACCATGTATCGTCAGGCTAGTTCAGGTATCAAGGTAGATACGAGTATCTATTTCTATCTGCTTATTATTAGGTCAAATGTTGTTGTGTTCGAATGAACTTAAAAAAGTAGATGCTAGTATTTATGCTTAACATTTGGGTTAATCATAAATATTTTGCTAAATCAAAAGTAAAATAAATTCAGAACAATTTCAAGACATAAAAACAAAAATACTTCTTTCTGAAATCAGGGCTTTAATCACACTAAAAAATCACAAACTACTGATTTACAGAAGATAAACAAATGCAAAAATCTTAATAACTCTGCCGTCTGTTCTCCAAACCAAAACCCAGGCCATTTAAATAAATAATTACATTTATTTATAAAATATATGTTTATTTCAGTACTGTTGGTTTGTGTTAAGGCGACGGTACTCCGTTGGACTCATCTCGTACATATCCTTAAACTGTCGATTAAAATTAGACAGCGTACGAAAACCACTTTGGTAGCAAATCTCCAGAATAGATAAGTCCTTCTCTATCAAAAGCTTACTGGCATGCCCAATCCTCAACTCACTGATCAACTGTGTAAAAGTCTTGTTACTGCGCTGCTTAAAATATCGGCTGAAGGATGAAGGCGTCATGTAAGCCAAATCGGCTACCTCTTTTAGCGTAATCTTTTGGGTGAAATTTTCCATGATGTAATCGTATACCCGATTCAGGCGATCGGTATCTGATCTTTTCAGGTTATAACCATAGGATTCGCTGGCTAATAACCTAGAATTGCTAGATTTAGCCAGGGTGTGAAGTATTTCTAATAGCAACAAGAAAGCATTAAATGAACGAAAAGCCAGGAGCTTTTTCATCAGATTCAGGGTAGAAGATGCCGTTTCATCGAAGAATTGCATCCCCCGTTTTGCCTGATTCAAAAATTGTCTGATTTCAAATAATTCCTTCTTTTGCAATAAATCTTCCCCTAAAAAGTTTTCGTGGAAATAAAGCACAATTCCGCGGGTGATTAGATCCGGGTTTCCCGAAAAGTACTCGGGATCACTCCTCCACAAATGCGGTAAGTTTGGTCCCGTAAAAACTAAATCGCCCGCCTGGAATCGCTGAATGTGATCACCGACAAAACGCGTACCGCTACCCTCCAGTACAATAAACAACTGAAACTCGGGATGAAAATGCCAATGGGGGTCAAAATAGGGATCCACCAGTTCTTTAATGACAAAGACCCGGGAAGCTGGAATGGGCGATTTTTGTAGCGGCGCTTTCATGGTAGATTAGATGATATGATTCAGCAATGAATGATTGTAATTTAACAGTATTCTGGAAAGGTTGCTAAAATAAAGACAAAATACAGTCAATCTTGGTTAAAATTTAGTCACTGCAATTTGGTTTTTATTCCGATTTTTACCACCTAACCAAAACTAAAGCTATGCCAGGTATGAAAAATCCCTCCATAATACTCATTCTTCTGACATTAGTCTCCTGTGGTATGCCTTCCGGCGAAATACAGGATAATGAGCCCCGTAAAATCGAGGTGCTCTTCCTGGGGCACGCTTCCGAACACCATAACTCCGGGGCCTATATGCCGATTATCGCCGCCGCCCTGGCCACCGAAGGCATCAACTTCACCTATACCGAAGACCCACAAGTTTTAGCGCAAGCGGACGAACTACAACCGTACGACGCGCTGCTCCTGTACGCCAACCATGATTCTATTACTCCCCCCCAGGAAAAAGGCCTGTTTGACTTTGTAGAAAGTGGAAAGGGCTTCCTACCCATCCACTCGGCCAGTTTCTGTTTCCGAAACTCAGATGATTTTGTCGAGCTAGTCGGTGCACAATTCAAGGAGCACGGTACGGGGGTGTTTACTACGGAAATAGTGAACCGGGAGCATTCGATTACCGATGGGCTGGATACCTTTGCCACCTGGGATGAGACCTACGTCCACCATCTGCATAACGAAGATAAGGAGGTACTGATGGTAAGAGAGGACGAACCCTGGACCTGGGTACGCACGCAGGGCCAGGGCCGCATTTTCTACACCGCTTACGGACACGATGAACGCACCTGGACCCAACCGGGTTTCCAGGAATTAGTCAAAAGAGCCATCCTCTGGTCGGTTGGAGACCGGGTACGTGGCCTCTGGGAAAGCTACCGCGCGGATATGCCTGGCCTAGCCTACGATTCGGAGGCGGGTCCCATTCCCAATTACGAAAAACGCGATCCCGCCCCCCAAATGCAATTGCCGCTTTCTGCCGAAGAGTCTCACAAACTCACGCAGGTCCCGCCCGGCTTTGATCTGCAACTCTTTGCCTCCGAGCCGGATATCATCAATCCCATTGCTATGGATTGGGATGAAAAGGGACGGCTCTGGGTCGTAGAAACGGTAGATTATCCCAATACTGTTCGGAATAACCGCATGCAGGGAGACGATAGAATCAAGATCTGTGAAGACACGGACGGAGATGGTCGGGCCGATAAATTCACCATTTTTGCGGAAGAGTTGAATATCCCAACGAGTATGACCTTCGTCAATGGTGGGGTATTGATTTCTCAGGCACCTTACTTCATTTTCCTCAAGGATGAGGATGGTGATGACAAGGCCGACATTAAAGAGATCGCCATGGAGGGCTGGGGCACTTTCGACACCCACGCCGGACCTTCGAATCTGCAATACGGCATTGATAATCGGATCTGGGGCGTCGTCGGTTACTCCGGATTTGAAGGAAAGATTGCCGGAGACGATTATCGTTTCCGCCAGGGTATTTACCATTTTTCCCGGGATTACGACGATTTCCAATTCCTCGCCCGAACCAGCAATAATACCTGGGGCCTGGGCTTCACTAACGAACATGACGTATTCGCCTCGACGGCTAATAATACCCACAGTGTTTTTATGGCCATCCCCGACGATTACTTCGACGGGGTCAAGGGCATTCCTAATAATGGCAGCGTAAAAATTGATGGCCATTACGATATGCTCCCGATCACGCCCAACTACCGTCAGGTGGACGTTTTTGGCGGTTTTACGGCTGCAGCGGGTCATCACTTTTATACGGCAGATAATTACCCAAAAAAATATCATAATCAAATTGCCTTTGTCTGCGAACCTACCGGAGGCCTAGTTCACCAGGCCATCATTCAGAAGAAGGGCTCGGGTTTTGCAGAAATTGATGGCGGCAACTTACTGGCCAGTGCCGACGAATGGGTGTCTCCGGTCGAAGCCAAAGTCGGCCCCGACGGACAGGTATGGGTGGCCGACTGGTATAATTTCATTGTACAACACAACCCTACCCCACGACCCGATTTTGGCGGTTTTGAAGGCGAAAATGGCGATGGTAATGCCCATGTGAATCCCCTGCGGGATAAACAACACGGGCGGATTTGGCGTGTCGTTTACAAAGGAGCGCCCGCAGGAGACATCAAAAGCCTGGATAAAGATAATCCTGATGAACTGATCAGTGCGCTGTCTTCCGACAATCGATTCTGGCGGATGACGGCCCAGCGGCTCCTTGTGGAGCGCGACCAAAAAGATGTTCAGAATGAATTAATAAAGTTGGCAAGGGGCAAAGCAGCCATTCCCGCTTTACATGCGCTTTGGACTTTAGAGGGTCTCGGGCTGACGGACGAAGCCTCAAACCTATCTCTGGTGGAAGCCTCCCTCGATCATTCTTCCTGGGCCATTCGGAAAGCCGCCCTACAGATTTTGCGTAAGCAAGATCAATTAGATGCGGAAAGGTTGGTAGCGCAGCTGGAAACGGAAAGATCACCAGAAGTGCAGTTATTATTATTCCAGGCGATAGCGGATTTACCCCGCAATGCTGCCCTGGGCACCCAATTATACGACCTGAGTAAGCGGGACGCCATCCGGAAGGATCCCCATTTAGGAAAAGCCATTTACCTCGCCGCCAGTCAACACACCAATGGTTTTATGGCCGCTTTCCTGGGTGAAAACCCGAATTTTATGGAACAACAAGCCCAACAGATCCCCCTGGAGTCTCCTACCCTGGACGATAGTAATTGGGAAAGTATGCAACTGCCCACCATGATTGAAGCGGCCGGTTTGGAGATGGATGGCATCATCTGGTTTAGGACCACTTTGGAACTATCCGGCGCGGCTGCCGCCCGGGGTATTGAATTGCACTTGGGTCCCATTGATGATTCTGATATCACTTACGTAAATGGCCAAAAGGTAGGCGAAACGCTTGATCAATACAACGAAGCCCGAGTATACCGGGTACCGCCCGCTATACTCCAGGAAGGGACGAACCAGCTGGCCATCCAATTGGAAGACACCCGGGGTGGGGGTGGATTCAGCGCTGCAAAAGCAGACTTTTTCTACCGCAGCAGCGGGCAAAAAACACCTTTACCCCAGGCCTGGAAATACAAGGTCACCAAAATCACGCGCGCGGCGGGGCAACAACTCTTTCAGGAAGAAAGTATCGCTGAGGTTTTTGCGAAAGCTTATCTGGAAGATTTCGATCCAAGTAGCCTGCCCGAGGGGCCCACCGCTGATCAAATTGTCGAGTTGGGCGTGATCAAAAACGAAATGAAATACGACCTGGAAAACTTTACGGTAACGGCGGGCCAGACGGTGTCTATCGTATTCAATAATGACGACTTTATGCAGCATAATTTACTCATCGGCGAGATAGGCTCTTTGGAAATCATTGGAGCCGCTGCTGACAAGCTAGCGGCAGATCCGAACGGAGCCACACAAAATTATATCCCTAATATCGACCAGGTATTGTACAGCACAAAATTATTGGATCCGAACAGTAGTACGACCCTTACCTTCCAGGTGCCAGACGAACCGGGGGATTACCCCTTTGTTTGTACTTTTCCAGGACACTGGAGATTAATGAACGGGGTCATGAAAGTCGTAAAACCCAGTCTATAAACGCAACAAGTTATATGAATCAAAAAATCAGCTTTGGGGTGAGTACCTGGTTATGGACCTCCCCCTTCAACAACGAATCTATCCATCTATTCCCCAAGATTAAAAAGATGGGCTTTGACGCGGTAGAAATCCCGGTGGAAGCCCCTGAACTAATCGATGCCAAAGTAATTAAAAAAGCCCTGGCCAAAGAGGGACTTAAGCCCATCATATGCGGTGCATTTGGCCCGACGCGTGATCTGACGCACGAGGATCCAGCCGTGCACCAGCAGTGTTTTGAATACCTGCAACAGTGCTTCGACCTCTGTAATGAGGTGGGTGCCGATTTCGTGGCCGGCCCCATGTATTCGGCCGTCGGAAAAGCCCGCATGGTACCGCCCGAGCAAAGAAAAAAAGAATGGTCATTGGCCGTGGAAAACCTGCACAAAGCCTGCCAAATGGCGGCTGAGCACGAGCTCTCCCTGGCCCTGGAGCCCCTCAATCGCTTCGAATCGGACCTGGTCAACACCACCGAAGATGTAGTCCGCCTGGTGGAAGAGATCGACCACCCCGCCGCGAAGGTAATGGTCGACAGCTTCCACATGACCATCGAAGAACGAGACCTGGAAGCCGCACTTTTACTGGCCGGTGATAGGCTCATCCACGTACAGGTTTCCGAAAATTACCGGGGCACCCCCGGGACCGGTCTGACGCCCTGGGAATCTTTTGCCAGTGGTCTGAAAAAGATCAATTATCAGGGTACCATTTCCATCGAGAGTTTTACCACGGAAATCAAAGAATTGGCCGGTGCGGTATGCTTCTGGAAGAACATGGCCGAGAGCCAGGACGCTTTCGCGAAGGAGGGGCTGCAGTTTTTAAAGCAATTATTCCATGAAGAGTAAGGGGAATGAAATACCACTTTAAACCTTTCCCTAGCTTTCTCATCCCCCTTAGACAAGGGGTTTTTTCTTTCTAATTCAAACAATCATCCCTACAAAAATAATTGACCAAGGAGTTGAATAAATTCATTTTTTAAAATTTTTGATGAAAAATCAATTTAAATATGAGTAACAAAAAATACAATATCGCCATTGTCGGCCTCGGTTTTGGCGCCGAATTTATCCCCATTTACCAACGGCATCCGAACGCCAATATGTACGCCATCTGTCAACGCACCCAATCCTCCTTAGACGAGATTGGGGATCAGTACGGGGTGGAGCAGCGCTACACTTCCTACGAAGAATTACTGAAGGACCCCAAAGTTGACGTGGTACACATCAACACGCCCATTCCCAACCACGGAGAACAGTCAATCGCGGCTTTGAAAGCCGGCAAGCACGTAGCCTGTACGGTGCCGATGGCCACCACGCTGGAAGAGTGTGAAGAAATTGTCCGACTCACCCAAGAAACAGGCCTGACCTATATGATGATGGAGACCGTCGTGTACGCGCGGGAATTTCTGTATATGAAAGAGCTCTACGAAAATGGAGAACTCGGTAAAGTACAGTTCCTAAAAGCCAGCCACCAGCAGGACATGGACGGCTGGCCCAATTACTGGCCGGGCTTACCGCCGATGTATTACGCTACGCACTGCGTAGGACCCGTTTTGGGCCTGACCCGGGCGGAAGCCGAATACGTATCCTGCTTTGGTTCCGGAACGATCCGGGAAGAATTGCACGAGCACTATAATTCGCCCTTTGCCGTAGAGACCACCCATATCAAATTCAAAGATTCCGATCTATCCGCGCACATCTACCGCTCGCTATTTGATGTGGCTCGTCAGTACCGGGAAAGCTTTGAGGTATACGGTTCAAAAAAGGCCGTCGAATGGCCACTGATCGAAGGAAATCCACTGGTGGTACACACCGCTAAAAAGCCCGAGCCGGAAATCCCGGAAGAGGTAGAATGCCCGGATTATGCACATTTATTGCCCGAGCCCATTCAGCCCTTTACCACCGGTGGCGTCTACGATGAAGACGATAATCAGCATTTATCGTTTACCCAGGGTGCGGGGCACGGTGGTTCGCATCCGCATCTGGTGCACGCCTTTCTGGATGCGCTGCTGAAAGGAGAAGCCCCCTACCCCAACGCCGTACAATCGGCTAATATCACCTGCGTGGGTATTTTAGCACATGAATCTGCGCTACAGGGCGGAAAGATTATCAAGTTGCCGGATTTTACTATTACTCCGCCTGCCACCAATCCGTAATTTTCTTGCTTAAGCGGTCGACCACTTCCGGGTGGTCGTCCGCTACGTTCTTTAACTCAAAGGGGTCATTGGTCAGATGATAGAGCTGGATCTCATTGTCATAAAAGCCCGCTCGGTTTTCTGGTTGGGTACGGGCAGGTGCTTTGACCATTCCCGGATTAGGGATTAGCAGCTTCCAGTCTTTTTCAATGGCGATTTTGTAGAGGATACTTTCGGTGGGCCGGCTAATATTGGTAATATCATGGTTGTAGGCTTCCGCAAAAACCGTTTCCCGATTTTGAATAGCTTTTTCATCCAGCACATCTATCCCTGGTAAACCCTGGGCTTCAATGCCTAGCAAACGGTGAATCGTGGGGACGATATCCACGGCACTAACGACATTGGAACGATCCAGCCGGGGACTGATTTTAGTGGGATATTTAAACATGAGGGGGCTCCGGATGCCTCCTTCAAAGGGAGAGCGTTTGGAGCGGGGCGCGTAGCCCGGCGAATCTTCCGATTGAATCCAACCATTGTCACAGACGTAGACAATGATGGTGTTTTTGTCCAGTCCTTTTTCTTTTAGGTGAGTATTCAAAGCGCCGACCGTTTGGTCAAACCATTCCACCATGGCCCAGTACCGGGCTACGGTAGGACTGGGAGCCAACTCCGAATATTTTTCCTCCAGGTCCCGGGGAGGATTATGGGGCCGGTGGGGCAAAAAGGGCGCATACCAAATAAAAAAGGGTTGGCCACTGGCCTCCGTAGCTTCGATAAAGTCGTAAATAGGTTGTAGCCCTTCTCTGCCAATTTTTAAACCTTCGTCGCCGTGCCGACCGCCCCGCCGATAGTCGCCGTGGGTCATTCCCTGATCGAAGCCGGCGTCCTCGGCGGAGCCTACCCACCATTTTCCCGATTGGAAGGAGCGGTAACCCTTTTCGGACAGCGTTTGCGTGATTAGTTTATTTTCATAAAAACGGTCGGCCAGGCTTTGGTATGCCCGATTTCTCTGCGCAGCATAGTCCTCCGTTTCTTTGGGTTCTACCACCGGATCGTTACCCGTTATTCCGTGCTGAAAAGCGTACAGCCCCGTAATGATGGAAGCAAGCGAGGGACTGCACAAAGGAGCGGAAGCGTATCCCCTGGTGAATGTCAAAGACTCTTCAGCCAGTTGGTCGATGTTGGGCGTCTCGATAGAGGGGTGTCCCATAAAACTATAATCATCGTAAGCCTGATCATCGGATATGATGAAAATGATATTGGGCTTCTCCAGCGTGTTTTCTTTTTGAGATTTACAACTTATCACAAAAACGCCTAGCGTAAGCAGTAGGTAGGTTTTTATTAATTTCCTTCTGTTGGTCATTTTATACACAGTATGAGGATTTATGTCAATATACTTTACAAGACTCCAGTATAACCAATGCGGAGGTCCGACTTAGTCGGATCCGCTTAGCCGAATTCACCAAAGCTACTATTTAAGGTAGAAAAACCAAGCCGTCTTTTTATCAAGGGCCTTTGTCTTTTTATCGGACTAAATTACCAGGTCCCTATAATTTTGTTTAGCTTCCATCACAAGGAAGAACAATATCAACAATGAGCGAAAACACAAAAACCAAAGCAGAAATACTGGAAAAGTTGGGCATCGAAGCCCTTAACTCCATGCAGGAAGCGGCGCTGGAGGCCATCCCCAGACAATCGGAGGTGGTCTTACTCTCCCCTACCGGAACTGGAAAGACCCTGGCTTTTCTGCTGCCTTTGACTGATTTTCTGGACCCGGAAAAAGAAAAGGTACAAGCCCTGATCCTGGTGCCTTCCCGCGAGTTAGCGATCCAAATCGAGCAGGTGGCCCGGGAAATGGGTAGTGGACTGAAAATCAATGCGGTCTACGGTGGCCGGTCGGCCTCCAAGGACAAAATTGATTTACAGCACCCACCGGCCCTCCTGATCGGAACGCCTGGAAGAGTAGCCGATCACATTCGGCGGGAGAATATCGAAACGGATGCCATTCAATATCTGATTCTGGATGAGTTTGATAAGTCGCTGGAGGTAGGCTTTGAAAAGGAGATGAAGGCCATCGTACGAGCACTGCCTAATCTGGCAAAAAAGATCCTGACCTCCGCCACCCAACAGGTAGAAATCCCTGGCTTTCTCCACCTGAAGCAGCCCTTTAAACTCAATTATCTGCAGGAAGATAATTTGCCCGATTTGGAGCTAAGGCTACTATGGTCCGATCAGGCTGACAAATTAGCCAGCCTTAAAAACTTGCTGATGCAGGTAGGTAGCGGAAGGGGCATTATCTTTTGTAACTATAAAGACACCATCGAATTCGTCAGTGGTTTTCTCCAGCAGGAAAACATCCACCATATCTGTTATTTTGGCGGGCTGGAACAACGCGACCGGGAGCGCGCGCTGATTCAGTTTAGAAACGGTACTTACCGCCTAATGGTGGCCACCGACCTGGCGGCCCGCGGGATTGACGTGCCGGCGCTGGATTTTATTATCCATTTCCAATTACCTTTCCAAAAAGAAGAATTCATCCACCGTAATGGTCGAACCGCCCGGATGAATACTGGCGGTACGGCCTATTTAATCCATTTTAAAAATAAAATCCTACCGGAATACTTAGACCCCATCGAAGAAGTGATCCTATCCGAGCAGGGACAAATTCCTGCACCCAGCCAATGGGAAACCCTTTTTATTTCCGGGGGGCGACAGGACAAGATCTCGAAGGGCGATATTGCCGGCCTCTTTCTCAAACAGGGCGGCCTTAAAAAAGAGGAATTAGGCCTTATCGAGCTCAAGCAGGATTGTGCCTTTGTGGCGGTGGCTAAAAAGCATAGTCAGCGCCTGGTAGAAGAGCTGAATAATAGCCGCTTGAAGAAGCGGAAGGTAAGGGTGAAAGGGATTTAAGGTTAAAGTGGGAAAGATTAAATTAGTGGTTAGTGGAATTCATCTTAGAAGTTGTTTAAGAATTCCTGGTGAGATGATTGGTAAAGGCTTGGAAGTCAAGATAAAAAAGAGCTGCCGTATCGGCTTTCAATGTGTTGCCAAGGGCTCAGTGAGGAGTTTTCAAACAACTTCTTATAAAACTTATTGCCATTGCAAGTACAGGAACAAGAAAAAATATGTGCGTACCGCTGAGGATGAAATCTGATCGAGAGTAAGAAGTAAGCCTGCTTTGTGATATCCCTTTCTGTCATTTAATCCGGTGTTAGTTGGTAGCCTAATATATTTTCCATTAAGGCTGAAAATTCCTTTGCCTAAAGCGAAAGCTGAAAACGGCACATTCCAGGGGAACCTCTAATAAAAGACTTCCCTCAGTAGCCCTCTTTCGCGGAAAGGCAACCAAACCACGCACACTGGCACCGGGCATAATGGTCGTGCGGCGCAGGGCTACATTTTGCCAAAAATCGTAAGAGCCAGTCGCGGGTAAGACATCGGCGGGAACAGATAAACCCGGATCATTGCGAAAACTTAGTGCCCAGGCCAGTGTACCTATGCCTTCGGCGACGTCGTCAGTAGCATCCAGGGCATCGTAGCCATCGTTCTGGTCATTATTCGTATCTACACCTTAATTAATACGACCATCACCGCGGCATACCGGGCATGTAGTATACCCACCATTGACCACATCGCGGCAATGTGTGGAGGTCTGATAATACTTTCCGTTGGAGAATGTATAATCATACGTTATCGTACAATCTTGTGTCACGACTTCCTCATAAGAGGATCCAGTTCCTTTACAATTGTTACAATAACTACTTCTTCGCACTGGTTGGGATTGAGCTTTTGTAGCTCTTTTTGTACGAGCTTCCGCTGCTCTTCTTTCTCTTTCCGCTCTACCCTCTGCTATGGCAGCTTGACGTCTTCGTTCATAACTTTCTTTCCACTTCTTTTCTTGTTCCAATAAGAATTCCGCATAATCTTGTCCATCCTTGGTCACTTTCCGCCCACTTTGATAGTATTCATAGCGTGGCGTATCTTCCCTGGCCCACTGGACCACAATTTCTCCTTCAAATGCGCCTTTTTCGAAAATACCCTCTACGGTAATTTCGGGCCCCCACAGCGAAAATATTTTAAATTTACCCGTAGCTATTCCTTGCTTAAAAGTGGTACGAACATAACCACGGTACGGAACATTATATTTTCGAAAACGATCGGCACTTATGCGTAACCTAAGCCCTTCGCCATCGTAACAATTCCCTTCTAAGCAGTCATCATTTGCCAACAACCAAACATGTCTTTCGGCAGCTGCTAAGCGAGATACACCCGCAGGTAATTTTAGCGTACGCAAATATTGTGGAATACCCTGGTGCGAAGCAAAGTACTTCCATTCACCAGTGGGTAATTTTAAAATCCCCAGGCCCTGTGCTTTTCCATTCAAAAATTCACCTTCGAATACCCCCAGGCCTTCTATTTTTAAAGTTCCAAATCCATTCTGGCAACTTCCGCTAATACAGTTCCCATAAGCGGTCGTAAAAGGTTGTACGATTTTAAAGGAAGTTTTTGTATTTGGCTGGTAGTACACAAAGGAACACAACTCTTCCGATAGTAAACTATCTGCTTCGTAGTCCTGGAAAATATAGCTAAACACGCCCGTTGATTCTCCTTCTTGAAAGTATTCGCTTTCCTTGCGGAAATTGATCAATGGATCTTTATATTTTGCGTAAGCATACGCTATACCTTTCCCATAGCGTTTTCCTTGTCGATAATGCCCTATAAATAACAGTCGCTCATTCTTATTAGTAAAGTGATCTAAATCGAAAGAAATAATTCCTTCTTTTGACAGATACTTCAAGTAGACAAAACCGATTCCTTCATAAAGCCCATTTTTGAAATCCCCCTGATAACTGACCGTGTACAGGTCATTTTCCTGAAAGATAAACTTCCCTGCTCCTTCCACGCAGTTTCCTGCTACACAATTCCCCTCCAGTAGCTGCGGATATTGTGCTATTAAGCTTCTAAATGGCTTTTTAATGACTTCAATAACCAGGTAATCTCGATTATTTTTTTGTCGTTTAACGATGCGTTTATGTTTTTGGCCATTTTTCAAAACCGCTGTCCACTCCCCATTTACCTTTTTGGTAATTTCCCAGTCTTCCTTTAGGATAGCATTTAGGCCTTGGTTCACTTCATCATCGAATTGCCAACCCACCGCACCATAAAGTTCAACAAATCGCAAATGCAATTCTATCCGCATTTGTCCCTTATCATGAATGATTTGATGGGGTTCCGGGGCCTGAGGGTTTAAAGCGTTTGGTTTCACTAAAAAATAATCATTCTCTTGTTGAGTACTAATAATATTTGCGAAATCATCATCCGCTGCGGTCAATAAATCTTTAAAAGCTGCCTTGCCCTGGGCTTGATTCAGTACACCCCGGATATCTTGATTAAATGACAAAAGGCTAGGTGCCAAAATTGTGGTATCCTCCGACCTAAGTTTTCTATTTTGGTCATGGTTTTTGGCCAATTTGCCTGCCTTAGCAGAGGTTCCGTGAAATTCAAATTTCAAAATCACCATTTCGAAGGCACCTCGTTTTTCTAAGGCCAATTCACAGCTACGTTTATTACCTTCTTTCTCATCGACATAAGAGACAGAACCGAAGTAGCGCTGAATGGATTCATGATAAGACCAGTCTTTAAAATGAATCATCGCTTTCAGTTTATCTTTATGCGTATGAAATAGGTCGTGCAACTCTTTCCTGGTATATTTTTGGCTACTCGCTATTTCCAGATCTGCATAAAAATTGGCGACACCCAGATCGTTACTTCCGTAAGTATCCAATATTTCCCCACAGATTTGACTACCATTCTTTAGGTATTCCTGCTCTACGGATTCAAAAGCGTTAGGACTATCCTCTATCCATTTTCGGACCCATTGTTCGAACTGCTGGGCGTAGCAACCTGTACTCATCAAAAGAGCTATACATAGACTTATTATGTTTTTCATGAAGTACGCTTTTAAATGAAGTTGCTTAAGAATTTAAACATAACATGGAGGAGATTAGCCTCCCTGCTTAACAATGAAAACATTACGTTCATTTATTTTCTTTGCCTCAATACTTTGTTTATTCGCAGGTAAAACGATAGTTCCATCTGCTTTCTTTAGTCCGTATTTTCCATCCGCATTTTGAAAAGTAGTGACTAAGTTATCCCCTTGTATGCTCGTCCTTTCTTTTATCTCGCCTGTTTTTGTGAAATCGAGATAGATGATTTTTCCACTTTTAGGATCGTAATTTTTATAGGTTACGACGGAAGCTGTGGATTTGATTTTATCCATATTAGCGTATTTAGTTCTAAGGATCATTTCACCATTCACATCGTACACTTCCGTATAGTTATAACCAATAAATAGCACGTATGGAAACAGCGTTTCGCCCACCTGTATATTTTTAATTTCTCTAAAATAACCTCTTGGAGAAGCCATCCACTTTAGAACACCATTTTTGTACGTGACTACTCCTCGGGCATTTTTCTGATTTAAAACCGCAAAGGACGATTTTGAAAAGGGGACAATTTCACGAAACCCAAATTGCTCAACGCCCGAAACGGCTGGCAATTGATCAGGATTTAAAATTTTACCTTGGTAATTGTAATAGCTGCTTCGAGAAGCGGAGCCAACCATAGTTGCCTGGATATATTTTTTGTTTGCCGAAATATTGTTGAAGGTAGCGGGTACAATTTCTTTTTGGAGGGGAATAGAAAATACACCATAAATAAAATCCGTCGCTCGGGGTTGGGGGCCATAACCATCATATTTCACCTTCGACTTGGCCACTTCTACTAATTCATTATTCAGAACAGTCACCTTATCGTATTTCATTGGCACCACAATTTTACCGGTTTCTGCATCAATGACCCCTGTTTTATGCCAACCATCGGTAACCATTCTTAGACGGCCAAATTCCGTCATGTATTGGAAGGAACGATTGGATAATTTTCTGCCAGTACGACTGAATAATTCATAGCGATTGTTCTTCACAAACCAAATAGCTTCCTTGGTATCTATATTTGAGAAGTTCTCATAATTTCCATCTATCAATTTCTCGCCTTTATAATTAATCATCACCCAATAAAAATCAAGGGAGACGATAGCAATTTCATCATCAAAGTATCTAATAGCCTCGTATTCAATAGGCAACAAGATTGCTCCCGAGGCATCTACGATACCCCAATTTTCACCTTTTTTCACCATAAAAATATCTGGCGTGATTTTACCGGGTTTAATATCATCATATTTACATTCGACGGTCACACCATCATGGATATTCAATATCCCCCACCCATTTTCATTTTTTACGGGAATATATTCCGCTCTGTGATGTTTAAAATCAGTAAATTTTTCTGAGCTAATTTCACTTCCTTCCGCGTTTAGAAATTGATAGGTTTGCGCAATTAACGAAAAGTTGATCATCGAAAAGATGATAATAATCCAATACGATTTCATAACTGTTACTATTTTTCTTTTGAGTGTTTTACGAATCATCTACTTCTTCCATTACGTAATATACGCAGAAGAATTGCAATGGCATTGTCAGCAGTTTACAAAAATCAGACAGTGCCTTGACTTTCTACTTATTGATTATCCGATCTATTATATCCCGCTTTGTAAGATCAAATCGGTCGTATACCTGGTCTTTAGGAACATTGGTAGACGCTCTAAAGTAGGATCCAATTATCCTTTGGCCCTCAATATCTAATAGATTATCATTACCATTGGCAATAGTTATCCTCAATTTATTTATTTCGGCCATTTCAGCATCTGAAGGGGGCCTTTCAAGGTCTAATCCAATATTTTCCAACCTTTTTTCAGTATACTCCAGATTACTTTTTACTTTCCAATAACGACTATCATTTTGGGTCCTTTGAGCAGCAGATAAGTTATCAGTATTGTTCCTTTTGTTGGCCAATTGGTTATATTCTTCATACTGTTCTTTATAAGTATTTAATAATGAAACAGCAAATGAATTAGTGCCCATCATTCTTTTAAAAACACTGTAAGCATCATCATTTGCATTTTCGGCAACTGAGGTTGGAATGCGATCGTATGGGTTATTATTCTGGGTACCAGCTGCTGCTGCTTGATTTACCCCCTTATGTTGCATGTCTTTGCTTTCTTTTAATCCAGGAGGACCTTTGGCTATTGCACAAAAAGGGAAGAGGGCGATAATTGTATAGAGGGCTATTTGTTTCAAAGTATTCATACAAGGCTTTTTTCAAATTAGTAATTTCTTACGAGGCATTATTTTTCTCTACCTCTTTTATCCTGTTCTCGATCATGGAAATAAGGATCTAGTGGTTCATTTGCTGCATCCCGTATATAGGAGGCCAAGGTGGCAGGATAATGAATACCTGGACCAGGATTAGGGTCAAAATAGTTCATAGTCAATTTATTTATTTCTGACATTTCTTCCTGATTAGGAGGTCTGTTAAGGTCTAATCCAATTACTTCCTTAAGATATTTTTGGCAATGCTCAGATTCAAGTTCAGCTGTACTTTTTTCTTTTTCTAGTCTTTCTCTTTCTGAAGAGGTTAAGTCTGTCGGATTTTGAAGTTGGGTGTTTGCTTCATCCAGCTTTTCTTTTTCTTGCATCCACTTATTCAAGTATGGTCTGATCACTGGATAATACTGAAGCATTGAACTGAAAGTTTGATTAATTTCTCTATCATCATTTAAAGGGTTGGCTGAACCTTCAACAGGGTCATAATCGGAAGATAATTCATCGAGTAGATTTAATTTTAGGTATCGATTGATTGCTTCTTTTTCATCATTATTTAATGCCCGCTTATTTTCGGTAATATGGATATCTAAAATTTCCATAGCATACATTTGCTCATCAGAGGGTGGGTCTTTTAACTTCAACCCCTTATCTTCTAATTTCCTCTTGGTCTCGTTTATTTGTTTTGTCAACTTGTCAAGCGATTCTTTGGTTTCCTCTAGTCCAACATCAATTTTATTAAAAGCCACATCATTTCTTTCGGCCTTATATTTTTTCCAGTCTTTTAGTTCCTGAATAGTTTGTCCCTCATCCGTGCTAATCAATACCGAAAACCGGAGTTGGTTTTGATTATCTGTCCTATTCTCAATGGCCTGATTTTCTTGTTGATGATCCTTTTGCTTGGATTTTTTCATACCAGGGGGATCGATGATCGCCAATACAGGATTCAAAAAAATCAACACACAGGAGCAGGTCAAAACCCATTTTAATGACATCTTCATTAGTCTTTATTTATCGAAGTTTTCCTTTCGTCCGCCTGAGGCGGACGAAAGGAAAAAAAAGTAGCCTTGTCTTGACTTTCAAGCCATTACCAATCATCTCACCAGGAATTCTTAAACAACTTCGGCGTTTTTAATATCCTTCAAAACATTAGACTTTCCATTAGCGATTCGACTTACAAGGGATATTCCAACTATTGGTATTATCCACGTTTACCTGTTCTATTTTGAAAAAGAAACTAATCTCAAAGCCATTCTTTTTAAAACTTATCACATCGTTATATGTGGAGCCTGGCTTAATATCTTTCAATCGAATGATTTTACTTTGAGTATATTTTTGATTTAGATCGTTGGATTCACGACTAAAGAAATTCATAAATTCCGTTAAGCCGAATTCCCAGCCTTTTTTCAACAAAAATGCAGTTTTTTCCATGTCAGAAGCCTTCATAAAATAGTCAAATTCCTCAGCGGTTAATGGAGATTCTAATAATTCGGCTGATATTTCTATTCCGGTTTCGCAAAATTCATCCTGCACTACCGAAAAACTCATTTTTTTATTTAGCTGCTCGATAGCGAAAATGCTTTTGTATGCATCCCGGGTTGAAAAATTATTTGCAAATTCAAACATATTATAGCTTGGATTGTCTTTTGAGATTTGATCTGGTAAAAAGGTAATCTGAGTTTTTTGGGGGTCGACAAAATCTACTGTATTGGCCCTTAGGGCCCCCATAAGGTTTACCTGTTTTCCTCTTCTGTTGCTGACATAAATATTATCGAAAGAAAATTCGTACTCTTTAGGCTTATATTCCCAGGATTCCTCGCTGATCTGAAATTTTTCCTCATACCGCTTCAAGGCATCCACTAACCCTTTACGCAAAACAGTATAAATAATTGGATCGTCAAAAAAGACAGGACTCAGTAATTCGTATAGTGGTCGAAGGTCCAATAAAACGGGAACCTCAGAATGGTCGGGTAAACTCCAGTTTCCTCCCTCAGTACCTGTCGACAAGGTGCCACCAATCGTACGGATGTTGGAAATTTTATCTTCCACCCCATCATCATCCACATCTTTGGAGGAGCTTCCACCTCCGCCATCCAAGCCTCCTTGCACTTCTTCTGCTGAGGCACTTATTTTCCCACTGATTTCATAACCCTGTTCTTTGGTAACTTTTGTCCTTTTATTTGATAACTCAAATTCCTGGTAAGCACTTCCACCATAAGAGACAGCATAGGGGTAGTGGGTGCCATAGTTTTCGAGGAGCCAATTATACCAGGAAAACATTATGTAATTCTTCGGTTTAGTAGCATTGGTTGTTTGTTCTTCAAATAAGTCTGCCCCACTTGCAGGAGTTGTACCATTTCCATAAATTAAATATTGATCCCGAATATGGAAAATCATTTGTTTGAATTCTTCATTCAAGGGAATATTAGTTTTGTCCAATACCAATGCATAAAGTATCTCGGAAGAAATGGACAAGCCGTGTGTTTTATGAGTTGAGCGCATTTTATCTACGGATTCTTTATGACTATAATTCAATCCAAAGGACATAGCTTCCGGTACCCCAATACTAAAGCCAAGGTTCATATTCCAGGCTTCTAAATGTTCTTTTTCCGTACTGACCAGATGACTACGGGCTTTATTGAACGCTTCCCGGTCATTCTTAAAAATGATGCCATGGGGCAGGATTTTCCCATTGGTTGAAAAATAATAATCGGTACTGTTTTCATCGGGAAGTTGGAAAACCATATTAGTAACCCCAGTATTGAGTTGATAATTTTGATAGTCCATTTTGGCAATATTGTACCCCATGAAGTTGTATTGAAGCTGAGGAGGCCGCTGATCAAAGGAGAAGGTACCTCCCCACTGTATTTTATCATTAGAGGAAGGGGCAGGTTTTGCCGTTTTGATCCGAGATCTTCGTTTCAGTGTTATTAAAGGTATATAAGGAGTTGAAGTGTTACTTTTATTAATCCCGTAAAAGGTTGTTTCATCTAATTTCACCATATTGGCTCCCTCTCCTTCCCAAACATTGCCATTATTTTTACCCCAATGGTACGTACTTTTAGGGCTTATACGAGTCAAGTAATTTTTGGTAGTTTTATTTGGCAAGTTCTCCCCTATTATAGAATAAGATTGATCATGAGAATTATAAAATATTTTATAGATTTCCGGAGTGGTATAATTCCCATGTAGGTGAAGTTTGTTATCCCTGGGGTCAAAATATCGATCATCCTGTTTTCGGGCTATTTCATCCGCCCTAGTGGGTTGGCCGAAGTCTGAGCTAGTAAACAAGCCAATGGATTGTGGGGATAAGATATTGGATAGATTGGAGTAAAAATTGATTCCAACCAGTTTTCTGTCCACCAATTCGGCTGAATAGCCCTTCAATTTATTTCCTTCAGGTAATCGTTCCAAATAGGTAAATGGCCCT
>DATFKA010000034.1:0-61721 GCA_035268885.1 Saprospiraceae bacterium | reverse complement strand
ATTGAAAATAGAAAGTCGGTTTTTTACTGGGACGCAAGAGCCCGCAAATGAAATTGACGTTAGACTGGTTAAGCACCAAACACTGTCGCCTCGAGCACGAACATGAAAATTTACACTCTTAATTAGTCAAAACTGAAATCGAATAACTATCTATAAAACAAGACTTTACTAAAATTATATACAGATGAAAAATAAACTTTGGCAGAAATCATACGACCTCAATCAGGATATCGAACAATTTACCGTAGGTGACGACCGCAAGATGGATCTCTATCTGGCGCCCTACGATGTCCTGGGCTCACTAGCCCACATCCGGATGCTAAGCAAAGTTGGCCTACTCGAAGAGGAGGAGCGCCAGGCACTGGCTAAAAGCCTAAGCCAAATCTATCAGCGGGCCATCGATGGCGATTTCGCGATCGAAGACGGTATCGAGGATGTACATTCGCAGGTAGAGATGCTACTCACCCAGGAGCTGGGCGACGTGGGTAAGAAGATCCACAGCGGACGCTCGCGTAACGACCAGGTACTGGTCGATCTGCGCCTGTTCTTCCGGGCAGAGATCGAAACGCTGAGTCAATCTACCCTGCAACTTTTCGAGACGCTACAATCTTTATCCGAAGAGCATAAAGACATATTGATGCCGGGTTATACCCATCTCCAGGTAGCCATGGTTTCTTCCTTCGGGCTTTGGTTTGGGGCTTACGCCGAAAGTCTGGTTGATGATATGCAGCAGCTTCTCGCCACCTACAAAATTATGAACCACAATCCGCTGGGATCGGCAGCGGGCTACGGCTCTTCCTTTCCCCTGGATCGCAAACTAACGACTGAACTGCTGGGTTTTGAAGACCTGAATTACAACGTGGTACACGCACAAATGGGCCGCGGTAAAACGGAACTCTTCCTGGCTTTTGCACTGGCCGCCATTGGCCACACCCTCAATAAACTGGCCATGGATATTGTCTTATTTATGAATCAGAACTTCGGTTTTATCCGTTTTCCTGATGAACTAACTACTGGCTC
Source organism: Saprospiraceae bacterium (assembly GCA_035268885.1). Lineage (GTDB taxonomy): Bacteria > Bacteroidota > Bacteroidia > Chitinophagales > Saprospiraceae > DATFKA01. The sequence goes on along the minus strand of DATFKA010000034.1, from coordinate 60,701 downwards.
CAGTATCATGCCCCACAAGAAAAACCCAGACGTATTCGAATTAATTCGGGCGAAATGTAATCAACTGATTGCCCTGCCCGGTCAGGTCAGTATGCTGACCACCAATTTACCTTCGGGCTACCACCGCGACTTTCAGCTACTTAAAGAAGGACTGTTCCCCGCCTTACAGTTAGCGAATGAATCACTGGCTATGGCGACTTTCGCCTTACAAAATATAAAGGTCAACAAAGAGGTACTGGATACGCATCCGATGTATAAATACCTCTTCAGTGTAGAGGTGGTCAATCGGGAGGTACTATCTGGTACACCTTTCCGCGACGCTTATCAGAAAATAGGAGAAGATATTGATTCGGGTAATTTTGATCCGGACCGGGAGGTCCATCATACCCACGAAGGCAGTATTGGTAATCTTTGTACAGCGGAAATTAAAGCTAAAATGGATCGAGTAGTAGAGGCTTTCCCTTTTACGAAAGTAGAAGAAAAAATAAACGCCTTACTGCAGGGATAAAAAAAGTCGGGCCACAAGGGCCCGACCAAAATTGAATACCTTCTGGTGCGCTAGCGGTTAATGCTAAACATACCAGTATACTCAGATTCAAAACCTTCGAGCCGGTACAGATAAGTACCCGGTGCCATATCTTGCGAAAAGACTTCTAGACGTCCGGCTTTTGCTACCGGCACCACTTTTACTCTTTGGCCATAGGTGTTATAAATCATCAACTGAGCGCCTGACGCCGTCGACTCTTCACGCGGAATATCAAAATAAACCTGTTCATTCCCGGGATTCGGAAAGACATTTATGGTGCCCGCCTGGCTAGCCGCTGGTGCCTCCAGCGTTTCTGCCAGATTGCCACAGAAAGTACCCTCGAAGATGTAAATATTCCGGAACTGGGCATCTCCATCCTTGGGAAAACGATCGTGATCGGCTCCAAAGAAAAGGTAATTCATCTGTCCGCGGTAAAACTGTCCGATGGGAATTTCGTAGGTTTTCCATTCTCCATTACCCGGATAATTCTTGAAATTACGGATACCCCAATTTTGGGAACCGTATAAGGTAAAGGTTCGGTTAGAAGAAATAGCATTATTCTCATCCATACCAATTACACCCAGCTCGGGGCGATTGTCTGATTTGTAATCAAAGCGAATACGCGTACCTGCGGTAAGTTCATAGGGCAATTTAATGGCTTTCCAGGCATTATTATAAAGCCGAATACCACTACCATTTTCAATCACTTCCGATTGCCCCTGATCCTGAGAACCACCAAAACTAAGAACCGTTTCCTGGGTGAAATCTATACCTGGACAGCCGGCGTCCGGATTGTCATCATCATTACCGCCACCGTCGTTGTTATCGCCATCATCTCCAGAACCGCTTAAGCAAAAGGACTCAGTAGTCAGGCTGCTAAATTGAGCGCCCTGAGCCAGTATCGTCCCATCCGTCGTATTGATCAGGGTAAAACTTCCCTGACCGTAATCGCAACAAAGGCCATCCCCATCACTATCTCTGACGATTACTTCGTAGCAGCCTTCCGGCAAACATAGACTGGTGACGTACTTTTGCCCGGCGAGTTTATTCGAATAACCACTCCCCTGTGCCAGCTGATTACCATTTGCGTCCTGGATCTCCCAAGAGGTCTCACTTCCAAAGAGATCTAAAACCAATTCAAAGCTAAGGTCTACGCAAGCTCCACCGGGGTCGCTGCCCGTACCGTCTCCTCCACTACCACTGTCGGCGCCATTATCACTTCCGCCACCGGTTGAACAAGCCACCAGGCAGCTGGCATTGGTTACGCGGTTGCGAATAAGATTACCCGGCTGGGTACCAAAGCCCTCCGAAAAATTAATCCCGGCACCGGTGATATGGCAATAAGACATGATGGTTCCCCCGTTTGACGGAATATCGGGTACGGCACAGTCGCCCTCCGTCGTACCGGCACAACCATCGATAGCCGTACTGTTGCCATTCCAGACACAAGCGTGTGTATGCTGAGAACCCAGTAAATGTCCCAGCTCGTGTGCTACCACCATTACGGTGTAAGAAAACACAGGGACCTGCCGGTAACTGCGACTAATACTGGCAAAACTGAGTTTATATTCGGTACGACTCTGACACAAACCGTCAACAATCGCAATTCCCCCGCTTGACTTATAGCTAATCAACTGGCCTATATCACCGTCTATGGAAGTGCGTTCTGATTGAAACTGCCGTAGCATTTCGTAAGAATTAGCGTCGGTGTAGGGACTTTCACCCGTCCAAATCAAGAGTTTTGACAGCACCAAATTGATATTCTCATTGGCGTATAGGGTCGCCACCTCGTTAAAAATGCCAATGATAAAGCCAGCGGTTTCATCTACTCCACCCTTATCCTGATAGACATCGTAGTCAATCTCCAGGTAGACATTTACGCAATTACCTGCGCTTCTGAGATCGGCCTGTGGAGCCAGTTCTTCTGCGCGATAGGGCTCATAAGAATCCGGGGTGGCACAATCCAGACTACGGCGCTGATCCATCTCAGTCGATTCGTATAGTAAGTATTCTCCCGGCTGATCGTCTACCTCCGTCAGTACCAGATTGCCCCGCTCCGGGCTGGCAATAAGTGCCGTAAGTTGATCTGCAAATAGACTGAGGGCGACCAGAGAGCCTTCTTCTCCCTTAATGACCCCGCGGTAATGCCGCCCCGATAACTGATCGGCCGAAAAGGTCCGCCCATCACTGGTGGCTAATTGAAAATTGGATCCCGCCAGTACATCTACTTCAAACAATTCCAGTTCGATGCTGCGCTGTCCGGCGGGAAGCTGTAGCCTCATTCGCTCGGGCTGCTGAGCTAGCATCCGCTGAAAGACATTTGGGTCTAACTGATACACCTGTAAATCGGAAGAAATCTCGGAATAATCCTGGCTGCGAAGCTGGGAACGGTTGGAAAAGGGAGCAAAGACCTCAAAAGTTTGATTCTGCTCTTTAAATGCTTTGATGACAGCCTGTGGCTGTAGTGTACGCTGGCTATACCCTAATTGGGTGCATAGAAATACCAGGCACATGAATGACGCTACTCTCATGTTTAAAATCGGTTTTGGTACAATAAATTCTGTCAGTCAATCACACACCACCATAATCCCCGCTCTTAGAAAGGTTACAGTCGCATGCTCATTTTTAAAAAAATCAAGCCAAAAATGGACAGCAATAGCCTCACTTCTTTTCAGAAGTCAGCGACTATAAAAGTCCGCAATAAATGTAATTTGAATCTTGAGTAGGTACTCTTAACAGGAGGTGAGACAAACCTGGACTTAAATCCAAAGTTGCCCGACGCAATATGACACAAATATATTTATAAATCTAAACCGAGCCGCCCTTGTGCTTTCTCTTAAGTTAATTTTAACATAAACTTAAGACTTGAGAGGGCCAACTTAGAAACTTAGGGGGGGAAAGGATGCCCCCCGGTAGATTCGCCCGGCTAACCAAACAAAAAACAGAGAGGTGCCAATGAGGATAGAAAGGAATAATACTACCTCCCAAACGGACGGACCAAAGGCCAGACGCGCCGGCATTACAATGGGTGAAAACAAAGGGTAAAAGGAAGAACCCACCGCCAGACTCGAATTGAAAGCCTGTACCACAGCAATCATAATATACAATGCCAAAATTACCGGGATGGTAATGGGTAAATCCTCGCACGTAGACACCTCCCAGGGAATGACCACCCAGCGTAGGATAAAAGGCCGGTTTTATTGTAATCTAAATCTAATCGGAAGCATGTATCTAGTAGCTACCGGTTGGCCATCCTTGAGAGCAGGAGCCCAATCTAATTCCATTAGCGTTTGCTGTACCTCTTCATTTAGAACCTTCATGCGGGCGTCCTTTTCCGCAGGCGACAAAGATTTCTTTTCTGAATTGGGTGCTGTAATTTCAGCGTATCCCGCTATAACTATTTCTTCTAAACGAGTTGCTTCGCCTAGCGCATTTTCCTGGGTGCGAGACCAGAATTCAATATCTTGAACCGCCCCACTTGGGCTGATCGTATAAGCAAATGCTAAGATGCCTTCTACGCCATTAACTCTTGCTGCTAGTGGATATTTAAGGTTCTTTCCAAAGGCCATAAAAATATTTTGATTGGGTTCCTCGGGATTAAATTCCTGGTCTTTTACATGGGCAGGTTGATCAATCTCTTCGGCTGAATAAATGACCTTATTTTCTAGGGTATTTCCTTCTACTAAGTCGGTACAACTTACTACAATAAAACCTAAAAGTAAGCTAAGCGCGATGGTGTGATAAAAACGCCATGATTGTTTATTTTTTGCTTTAGACATCATGTTTATTCTGTTTTTTAATGGTGATGAAAATAAATTGGGGTGCCAGGTCATCGTAGGCGCCATAGAAGTCTGGATCAGTAATTTTCCATATTGAGGAAGTGAGAAGCGCTGCAGTACGCCTTCGTCCACTTCGTATTCTTGTATTTGTTCTTGTAAGTACTGGAACAACCACTGTAACGGATGAAACCATAAGAAAACATGACCAATCAAAAGTGGTAAACGTTCCCACAAATGGCCCCGCTGTACATGTAATTTTTCATGAAAATGAGCCATTGCTGCTTCCTGCTTATCGCCCATATTGGTGGGCATAAATATCGTACGAAACCCGGCCATCGGAGTTTTTATTTGCGGGTGTTCAATAACTCTACAATCTTGAAATTTGGATACCTTTCCGTTGAGCCGCCAGTAGCCTAATTGTAAAAAACTGTGCAGTACTCGTAAAGCCAAGATTAGGCAAGCTGTTACGTAGCCTATTAGTAAAATCTTTTGCCAAGTCCAAAAACTGGTCGTTTGAGCTACCAAAGTAGCTTCCTTTGACTGTAGCACAAAAGTACTTCTACCAATCTGCTCACTGAAATTATAGCTAGGTTCGGCCGTATGCTCATACACTGTCGGTAAAAAGGGTAGGACCAAGCCTAGCAGATAAATCGTCAATATAAAGTAGCGTTGGACGGGCCAGTTATTACTTTTCTTTAAGAAAAAAAAATAAAAGAGCAGCAACAAGCCCCAAATAGCACTCAGACGAATCAGAAATAGGAAATCGATAGTTGGCATCATTTCTCTAACTTTTTCATCAACTCTGAAATTTCATCTAGCCTTAAATTCTCTTTCTTAATCAAGTGGGCCACGACCTTTTTAGGAGAGTTGCCAAAGAAATTCTTCAATAACTTGGATAAAGAGCTCTGACCATAACCCTCACGACTGATAGTCGGTTCGTAAACGAAGGTCCTACCATAAGTCTCGTGTTCGAGGTAACCTTCTTTATCCAGTGCCAGTACCACCGCTGAAACCGTACTGTGTGGTGGCTTCTTTCCCGTTCGTTTTTTAATTTCATTTCGGATATCGCCAACCGTACAGCGGCCAATATCCCAAATCAAATGCATGATTTCTTCTTGTGTTTTCGTTAATTCCCGCATTTTTTAATTATTTAACGTAAAAAAACGTTATTTAATATAAAAATGCAAGCTTTTTTTAGAAAAAAATTGAGAATGAGGTTTTCAGAAGCTATTCTTCTAGCACTTAAAAAATTGATAACCAGACACTAGTGCTGATTTCGTTTAACTTTCTTTAAAAAAGAAGTATAGACCAAAAAAACAAGGAGCAAGATGCCAGCTCCCCATCTATCTAAGCGCTTGCGCTCCCCCTTAAACATCGCTAAGAACAGAAAGATAGTGCCTATTCCTAATAAGTAGTCCACAAAATTAACCTTTATGATTTATGACGGCATCTTTTTCACCTACTCTGCGTTAAAAACTGCTACTGGTGTTAACCACACGCAGATTATTGCTTGATTTAATTGGGCAACCTACTTAGGACCAGATCGGTATTAAAACTTGATTAAAAAGGGAAAGGATGGATAATGATACACTTCCAAAATAAGTAGACCTTTAATTTCTTATCCAGATAAAAAAAGCCTGAACCCAAGCGGCCCAGGCTTTTTACGAAAGTGGTCGTTACCGACCCTAATCTCTGGTAAAGATCCATTTTAGCATGGCCTTAAAGCCAGACTTCTTTCCATACATCAAAATACCCACCCGGTAGATTCGCCCGGCTAACCAAACGAAAAACAGAGAGGTGCCAATGAGGATAGAAAGGGATAATACTACCTCCCAAACGGGCGGACCAAAGGCCAGACGCGCCGGCATTACAATGGGTGAAAACAAGGGAAAAAAGGAAGAACCCACCGCCAGGCTCGAATTGGGAGCCTGTACCGCAGCAATCATAATGTACAATGCCAAGATTACCGGGATGGTAATCGGGAGCGTCAGTGACTGTCCTTCTCCCAGGTCATCGCCAATGGCAGAACCCACCGCCGCAAACAGAGAACTGTATAGAAAATACCCGCCCAAAAAATACAGGACGAACAGCGGAAGAATGGCCCACCAGTTCATATTACTCAACTCGCTCATCGTTAAGGCCATCATGGCTTCCATATCATCGGGATCAAAACCCGCTGCGGCGCCTCCACCCGGACTATTCGACTGATAGACCGAGGGATCAATCCCAAAAATGAGCTGTACTAAAAGGAACAGACTAGGAATCATGACCGCCCAAATGGCCACCTGGGTCAAACCGACGCCGCCCACACCAATAATTTTGCCCAGCATCAATTCAAAAGGCCTTACTGAGGAGATCATCACCTCTACAATCCGGCTGGTCTTTTCTTCCATCACCGAACGCATCACCATCATACCGTAAATAAATACCGTCAGGTACATGATGAATCCCATGACCATACCTAGGAAGGCAGCAATCGCACCTGTCATGCGGGTACCATCTTCCCCCTTTTCACTCAAGGGTTCGGGCTCAAGTACCACTTGCGTATCCAGTGCCTCCAGCTCTTTTCGATCAAATTGTAATTGGTCAATTTTGTAATTTCTTACCGCGCTGGAAATACGCTGACGAATCAAAACTTCGATATCTAGAGAGGGTTGATCATCTGCATAGTAATAGATCGTGTGACTATTCTGCATAACATCGCTAATCTCTGGGATCACCAATATGCCATCAAATTCTTTATCGTCGAAGTTCGCCTTCATGGATTCCAGATCCTCCTCGACAAATTTGAAGTAAAGATTTTTCTCGTCCTTGATGACTTCATTGAGGATGTTACCCTCGTCAATCACGGCGATCCGCCGTTTATCATCACTCTCGTAGGAAAAAATCAACCCCACTACCACAAAGAAAAGTGCAAAAGCAAAGGGGGTAATGATGGTAGCCAGAATGAAGGTCCGTTTCTTCACCCGGGTCAGGTATTCTCTTCTTATGATTAGTAAAAGATTATTCATCGGAGGACTGGTTTTGTGGGCTTAGACTATTGGAAGGGGCACCTTCTACCTGACGGATAAAGATCTCATTCAGGGAGGGTAAGACCTCATTAAAGGAAATGATATTAACCTGGGCATTAATCAGCGCCTGTAACAGAGCAGTAGCGGGGGTGCCTTCCGGCAAATGTACCGTCACCTGGTGATCTTCTCGCTTGATGATCTCGAATTGCTGGGCAAAGTTTGCCGGCAGCTGCCCCTCGTATTCCACTTTAAAGTTATTGAGCTTGAATTCATTTTTGATATCTGCCACGCGGCCCTGCAGGACGTTTTCGCCCCGGTTAATCAAGACAATATATTCGCAGATCTCTTCAACCTGCTCCATGCGGTGGGTAGAAAATATGATGCTCGTTCCCGCTTTTTTGAGTTGATAAATCTCGTCCTTAATTAAGTTGGTATTGATGGGGTCCAGGCCGGAGAAAGGTTCGTCCAGAATCAATAATTTGGGCTCGTGGATAACGGTAGCAATAAATTGGATTTTTTGCTGCATCCCCTTGGAAAGCTCCTCCACTTTTTTGTCCCACCAATCTTCGATCGCAAACTTCTGAAACCAGTAATCGATGCGCTCCTGCGCCGCCTGCTTTGACAAGCCTTTCAGACGTGCCAAGTACATCAGGTGCTCCCCCACTTTCATCTTTTTATACAGGCCGCGTTCTTCGGGCATATAGCCAATTTGCTGGGGATGGCGGCTGTGTAGTTTTTCGCCGTTTAGCACAACGGTACCCGCATCCGCCCTGGTAATCGTGGTGATAATGCGGATAAGCGAAGTCTTCCCGGCACCATTCGGACCTAACAACCCAAAGATACTTCCCTTTGGAACGGTAAAACTTACCTCGTTGACCGCTTTGTACTGGTCGTAAGTCTTGACCACATTGCTTAATTCAAGTATATTATCCATAGTCTTGTGCGCATTTGGGTCTAATATATCTACTCAAAAAATGCAATCTAATAATTATCTATCGAGCAGTTGTTTTTTTCGACGAAAAAGTCGCGATGTGACCCCGTGGAGAGCTGCTCGTCTCAATAACAAAACCGTGCTTAGCGCGGTTAAGAAATTGTATTGTAAGACCAAAACCAAAAAGGAAAATGAAAAGAGTATTATTAACCGGTCTGTTGGCGATTGTTTCGGTATTTGCTTTTGCGCAAAGCGATACCAGTGGGGTGGAAGAATACAGCAAAGGGCTAAACTACAGGTCCGTTGAGGAGCGGGAAGCAATGATGAGTACGGGGTTTGCAAATGCTTTTTCGATTCGTGTACCCTCGGATGATAGGCGGCTGGTCCGGCGCGTCTGGAAAGATTATATGCAGTCTCATTATAATGGTCGTACCAAATATGACCGAAAGACCAAGGAGCTAGTCACCACCAAAGCGAAAATAAGTGCCCTGGGGGGACGCCAGTCTACCCTGATTGGCAAGCAGGAGAAACTGGGAAATACGATTCACTTTACCATCTGGGTGGAAAACGAAGGGGAGATGGTGCGTTCGGCGCGCAACCGCCGCCAGGCCAGAGAAGCCGATATGATTCTCAATGATTTTGTCGTCGAAATTGAACGGGAAAAAACCCGGATCTATTTGAAGAATGAGCAGCGGGAGCTGTCCAAACTGGAACGCAAGCTTCGTCGCCTGCAAAACGCGAATAAACGTTACCACCACGAAATAGAAATGGCCCGCGAACGCATTCAGCGCATGGAAGAGAATATCGTCGAAAACGAAGCGGAGCAGGTACAGTCCATCGAGAAGATTGATCGCCAGCAACAGGTAGTGGAAAATGTAAAAGAGAATCTGGAGCGTATTAATTAGACTGAACTTATTGAAAGTCGGCTCGTTTTGGTATCTTTAGTTTTCCAAAACAAGTACGCCAAATGACTACAAAGAACCTACCTACAGCTGCTTATTTCTGCATGGAATACGGCCTCGACGATGCACTAAAAACCTACGCAGGTGGACTGGGCATCCTGGCCGGTGACTATATCAAAGGCGCCAAAGACCACGATTTCCCGATGGTGGCGCTGGGCATCAAATGGAAACAAGGTTATACCGACCAATACATTGGAGAAGATGGTAAACCTTTCGATTCCTATCGCAATTACGAATATGATTTCCTGGAAGATACGGGCATTACCGTGACGGTAGACATTCGTCGTACGAAGGTACAGTGTAAGGTTTGGAAATGTGAAAATTTCGGTACCATCCCACTCTATTTACTAGATACCGATATCCCCGGCAATCCCGACGCCTGGACCACCGGACAGCTTTACGGTTGGTTTGGGGAAGAACGCATTGCCCAGGAGATCGTACTGGGTATCGGCGGAGTCAAAGCCTTACGGGCACTGGGCATTGACGTCGACATCTATCACTTCAACGAAGGTCACGCCCTATTTGCCGGTTTTGAACTCCTACGAGAAAAAATGGAGGACGAGGGCATGTCTTTCGACGAAGCGCTCCTCTCTTGCCGGGAAGAAATCGTTTTCACCACGCATACGCCCGTGGTTCAGGGCAACGAATCGCATCCCATCGACAGACTAATCTACATGGGGGCTAATCTTGGCCTGACCATCGAGCAACTTGTTCAACTAGGAGGTGCGCCCTTCAATATGACCGTCGGTGCGCTGCGCATGGCTAAAATATCCAATGGCGTAGCCCAATTGCACGGAAAAACCGCGCAAAAGATGTGGGCACACGTCGATAATCGCTCCGAAATCATCGCCATAACCAACGCCATCCACCGACCTACCTGGGTCGACCAAAACATGATCGATACGGCCATGAGTGACGGCGATCTCTGGGAGGCCCATCTAAAGAATAAGCAAGACTTAATTGAATTTGTAAAGCAACGCGCCGGTGTCACCCTGGATGCCGACAAAATGATCATTGGGTTCAGTCGTCGTGCTGCACCTTATAAGCGGGCCGACCTCATCTTCCAGGATCCAGCCACCATTGGCCCCTTGCTGGAGTCAGGGAAAATCCAGATCGTCTTTTCCGGTAAGGCACACCCCCTGGACGATACTGGTAAGGGACTGGTGACCAAACTGGTGGATATGACTAAAAAGTATCCTAACTCCGTCGTTTTTATCGAAAATTACGACATGGCTACCGGAGCCGCCCTAACCCGTGGATCCGATATCTGGCTCAACAACCCACGCCGCCCAAAAGAAGCCAGTGGAACTTCCGGTATGAAAGCCGCCATGAACGGTGTACTCAACTTCAGCATCCTCGACGGCTGGTGGCCCGAAGCCTGTGAGCACGGCGTAACCGGCTGGCAGTTTGCCGATGGCTTTGAAAGTGACAATGTCGTAGAGCAAGACGCTCACGATCTCAAAGCCCTGTACGATGTATTACTAAACGAAGTACTGCCCACCTACTACGAGGATCGCAAAAAGTGGGAAGACATGATGCGCGAATCCATCCTCCGCACCAAAGACGAGTTTGCGGTGAAGCGGATGCTGGATGAGTACTACGAGCGGATGTATACAATCTAGTTAGTGAATTATGAATTGTCGAATTTTGGATTGTTGAATCCTACCCACCCCTGCGCTCATTCAAGCGCTGTCGAATCCAGTTGGGGATGACGATAGCACCGGCTAACAGGTAGGAATAATAGGACAATAAGCGCCAAAGGGTGGAGATCACCGTGGCTCGCGTCTCACTATTGACGTAATCGGTCAAAAAGCCACCAAACAGCACCTCTACGAAGCCGGCACCGCCGGGCGTAGGGCTGAAAGCAATGATCACAAACATGGTCTCCAGGCGGGCGTATAGTCCAAATTGGGTCCAAAAATCGAGGGAAATACCCTGTATGAAAGCGATGATCAGGCAGTTCAGCAGAATGAATCGGCAAGACCAGGCGATGGCGGTCGCCAAAAAAGCGCCCACGTGAAAAGGCCAGCGCTTTTTTCTTAGTTCGCGGGAAGCAATGATCATCTCATTACCCAATTCAATCCATTTTCTGCGAAAGCGACGCAAAAAACGCAGCCCCGACATCCTAAACAAGAGCCGCTTAATCTGAATGGGACTCTGAAAAAGTCCGTAATAGAAAACCGCTGTGTAGGTAGCCATCAGGCCGTAGGCAAAAAGAAAATAGCCACCCCAGCCACCCAAATCCTGAATGGAACGGACATCAGGCCGAATCATATCGGTACCAAAAAGCAAGTATAAGAAGGGTAAAGTGCCAATAAAAAACAGGCCATCCAGCACAATGGTATAGAGTACAATCGTCGCCGTCCTGGCCGTCGCCAATTTTTCCTGCGAAAGGACAAAAAAAGCCACCGCTGAGCCTCCCACACTGGTAGGAGATACCGCCGAACTAAACTCCCAAATAAATATCAACTCAATGCACTTCCACCAGGAAAAGGCCCCCTGCGAAAGAATCCTTAAACGCGTAGCGTAAGCCAGGTGTCGAATGATAATAATCAATACCGTAATTCCAATCCAGAAAAAAGTGTGACTCGTCCACCCTATCCTGGCAAACTCTTCGGGGTTAAATTGTCGCCAAAGCAGATAAGCCACAGCCACCAGCCCCAGCAATACCGGCAAGATAATGCGAGAAGGCTTGATGGAGTTCAACATATCCTGCTGCTCATCAGAAAGCTCCTCCTTGAGTTTTTTTTCTGCTTTGATAATATTCGTTTTTAAACAACTTCAATATACGCTACCCGTAGTTGGTGGCCAAGTGTGGTAAAACTAATGTATATTCGTTATCTAACAAAAAGATGCATGATTAAGCGAATCCTCACCTTAGTTTTTATTCTCGGCGCGCTGGCGCTGGGCTTCCTGGTAGCTAAGAATTACTACCAACCCGCTCCGCAAAAAGTGGAAAAAGACGCCTCCGTACTACTGGAAAAAATAGAAACCGTTGCCAAACTGGTAACCGTCGAAGGCCATTTCTCCGAATTGTACAATCACAAGGAATACTGGCGCTACGACTGGCCCATCTTTCGTAAAAGGGCAATCCTACGCGTCCAGGCTAAAGTATCGGTAGGTTACGACCTGAGTAATATGGCGGTCGATATCGACCAAGATAATCAAGTGGTCACGATAAGTAATATTCCAGAAAAACCAGAGATCATCAGTATTGATCACGATCTGGATTACTACGATATCCGCCAGGGCACCTTCAATAGCTTCACCGAAACGGATTACAATGACCTGATGGACGACGCCAAGGGGCTTATCCGCAAAAAAGCACTGGAAAGCTCACTCATGCAATCGGCAGAAGAGCAAGGCATCGAACTCATCGAACTCATCCGCTTCCTGGTAGAAAGTGCGGGATACGAAGTACAATTCGATACTAAAAACGAAAAATTACTTCGCCGCGATACCATGAAATTGATTGATTAGCCTTACTTCTTATTTGAAAAGTGTTTGAGCATAATGACCTCCTGCTCGGTTAAAGGCCGAATGAAACCCCGTGATAAATCTTTTTTGGTTAATCCGCCCAAATAGACCCGATCTAATTTCTCTACGGTATAGCCGAAATGGGCAAAAATACGACGTACGATCCGGTTGCGCCCAATGTGCAGTTCAATCACCAGATCCTGCGGCCCGTGCTTGGGTCGAATATGCAGGCTGTCTACCTGTACCGGACCGTCTTCCAGATCAAAACCAGCCTTGATTGCCTCGAGATGCTCTTCCAAAATCGGCTTATCCAGGCCGACGTGGTACACCTTGGTCATTTCGTAGCTGGGGTGCGTCATTTTAAGTGCCAGATCACCATCATTCGTAAAGACGAGTAAGCCCGTAGTTTGGCGATCCAGCCGCCCTACCGGAAAGACGCGCTCCTTGACACGCTTCCCTACAATATCCATTACCGTGCGGCGATCTCTTTCGTCGTTGGTCGTCGTGATATAATTGCGGGGTTTATTCATCAGGTAATATACTTTCCGCTCTTCGGGTTTGATTACCTTACCTTCAAAACGCACTACATCTCCCGCCTGCACCTGATAATAAGGTGCCAGCTCTACCTGATCGTTCACACTTACTTTGCCAGCCTTGACTGCCTCTGCCGCCTGCCGCCGCGAACAGATCCCACAGTGCGCCACGTATTTATTCAGGCGCATCCCTTCTTCTTCGCTCCCTTCCTTTACCTTTACGGATGGGAAGCGCTTCTTCTTAGCCGTTTTTTGGCCAGTAGGTTTGTACTCTTTTTTCTTCTTGTTGTTTTTATGCTTTTTCTTCTTCGCCATAGCGCAAAAGTACAACTATTTTGACAGATGCCCACCCGACTACAAGACAACATGACCACCTGTTAAAAAGGAATGTCTTCGTCCTCGTTCATCTTGGAGGGGCGGGTAATGACATTGGAGTAAGGATTGTCGAAGGCATCGTCGGGTAGCGCGGCAAAGTCCGGATCATCCAGATCGGAGAAGCGGGCAAACTCGGGGGTAAAGCGAAGCTTGATGGTATCCTGCGCACCGTGACGGTTTTTGGCAACGATGATCTCCGCCACGTTCTTCAGAGACTGCCCTTCTTCGTCCTCCATGATTTGGTAATATTCGGGCCGGTAAATAAAGGCCACCATATCGGCATCCTGCTCAATCGAACCCGATTCCCGAAGGTCGGAAAGCTGTGGGCGTTTGGAGCCGCCACGAACCTCTACGGCCCGACTCAGCTGCGACAGGGCAATAACCGGAACGCTAAGCTCCTTGGCCAGCATTTTTAAGGCACGGGAGATCGCACTTACCTCTTGCTCCCGGTTCCCTTTGGTATTATCCCCACCCCCACTCATCAGTTGCAGGTAATCGATAACGACCATCTGAATATCGTGCTGCATTTTCAGGCGGCGGCACTTGGCGCGCAGTTCAAAAACATTGATACCGGGCGTATCGTCAATAAAGATGGGGGACTCCGAGATGCGCTCGATGGCCGATTGTAGCTGCTGCCATTCGTAATCTTCCAGCTGCCCGTTCCGCAGTTTTTGGGAGGAGACTTCAGCTTCCATGGAAATGATCCGTTGGGCTAACTGTAAGGAAGACATCTCCAGAGAAAAAATAGCAATGGCTTTTTTAAAATCTTTAGCGGCATTTCGCGCCAGTGAAAGTACAAAAGAGGTTTTACCCATGCCCGGACGCGCCGCCAGGATAATTAGATCCGATGGTTGCCAACCGGAGGTAAGCCGATCGATATCGGTAAATCCGGTCGGGACGCCAGTCAGTCCGTCTTCCCGGTCTTTCAGCTCCTCAAGTTGTTTGAGGGCTTTACTCGCCAGGGAGCCCATAGATTCATAACTGCGGTTCATATTCTGCTCCGCAATGGAAAATAGCCCCTGCTCTGCTGAATCCAGTAATTCAAATACGTCGGAGGTATCCTCAAAAGAATCACGAATGATTTTATTGGAGACCCGAATCAGCTCCCGTTGGATATATTTTTGCGAAATAATCCGGGCGTGGTATTCGATATTGGCCGAAGAAGCTACTTTTTCCGTAAGGGAAACGATAAAGGACGGACCGCCCGCTGCCTGTAACTCTCCGGACTTACGCAACTCCTCGGTTACCGTCAGCATATCAATGGGATGCGAACGCTCAAATAGCCGGAGCATGGCTTTATAGATCATCTGATGCGGCTCCAGATAGAAACTACCCGACTGGAGGATATCCAAGACAATGGACAGGGCATCCTTATCCAGCATGATGGCCCCAAGTACAGCTTCTTCCAGCGGAATAGCCTGCGGGGGTACCTTACCGAAGACAAAACTTGATAAGTCTTCGGTACGATTCCGACGATTGGATAGTTTCTTCTTGGTATCGCTGTCTTTGTAATCTGCCATAGTTAGAAAATTGAGCGCTTTCAAAATTAGAATTAAATCGACAGAATCGCTAATCATTACCCTTTTTGTTTTCCAGAACTTATCCACAGGGGGCAGCGGGGATGCGGTCGGGGCTATTGCTTGAAATATTATACAAGCTACAAACTTTAACAACTACTAATTAGCGACTGCGTGCGATTTTTATTAACTTGTCTTTTCAAAATCCATTGCCTGTATGCCAACAAAACTTATCTTTTCCCTGTCGCTAATCTTTCTGGGGACTAGCCTCAGCTTGCTCGCCCATCCGAAATCCGAAGAAGACATTATTAAGGAAAGAGTGGATTCGCTGCAGTCGCAGGTCGTTAATCCGCGTTATGACCGTATTGTGGGTAGCTATTTAAGAACCTACACCGTCAATAGTCGGGATCGGGCCGAGCGCATCCTTGGACGGCGATTGATCTACTTTCCCATCTTTGAAAAATACCTGAAAGAATACGGTCTGCCCGAAGACCTAAAATACCTTCCGATTGTAGAATCGGCCCTGGAAGCGCGAGCCATTTCGGTAGCCGGCGCCGGTGGTCTCTGGCAATTTATGTCTGAAACGGGTAGGGCTTACGGTCTGGAGATCAATCACAAAGTAGACGAGCGTTGCGATCCTATGCGCTCCACCGAAGCCGCCATGCAGCACCTTAGCTATCTGTACAATCGCTTCAACGACTGGGAACTGGCCATTGCCGCTTATAACAGCGGCGGCGGTCGCGTTAGTCGGGCGATGAAAAGGGCCCGCAGCAAGGACTTTTGGCATATCAAGCGCTATCTGCCGCGGGAAACCGCCAATTACGTACCCGCCTTCATTGCCGCCACTTACTTGGTGCAATACTACGAAGAACACGGCCTGGAAGTGCGCCAACCTTCGCTGGATGCGCAGCTAACGGAAACGATTCAAGTTCAAAACCCCTATACCTTTTATGAGCTTGCCCAGATTTCCGGAGCCCCACTGGAGATGATTGAATTACTCAACCCGTCTTATTTACACAGCACCATCCCCGCTTCTTCCACCCGACCAAGAAATCTGACTTTACCCAGGCGCCACATGGTGGTATTCAAAGCCTATCAGGAGGCCAATCATCCCGAAGCGGATAAAAAAGAAGCCATTGCGACGGCTCCCGTGTTTATTTCGGCTTCCGCCCAAAAAACGCAGGAATCCTACCTCGAAGAGAAATATGTGTTGTCTGCCGGGCAGCACCTGTCCACGATCGCTGATCAATTAGATATTCCTTTACTACAGATTCAGGTCTGGAACCAACTTCAGGATACCGTATTTGAAGAGGAAAAACTTATTAGGGTATACATTCCACAACCGCTAAAGGACAACCCTATGAATTTTGAGCTGGAGGCCATTGAGCCCATGCGCTCCGAATCCCTGATAGGCGAACAGGCCCTGCCACTACGACAATCTACCCAGCCCAGTATTTATGAAAAGGAACTGGAAAGATTCCTCTACCAAAGAGAATACCTATACTACTGGACAAACCGGCGGGAAAAGCTCTCTGATATAGCTGAGAAAATCCCCGGGGTACGCCTGGAAGACCTGTTGGATCTCAATAATTATAAACGGGACAAAACCATCCGTCCGGATACAAAAATAAAAATCAAAAAGCTGGGCAGCTAATAGAATAGTGACCCATCGCCTGCGCTCCAGTCCTAAGACTGTGCATTGGCCAAAACCATAGCCGAACTAACATAATTGAACGTAAAAAATCAACGCAATCATGTCAAACGAATTAATGAGTATTCTGCAAAGTAAGCTGAATGATGATCAATTCATGCAACAACTCAGTCAGCAGATTGGGGGTGCAGAAAAGGAAAAAACCCAAAAAGCAGCCACGGGAGTCGTCTCCACCCTAATGAGCGCAATGGCCAAAAATGCAGCTACTCCCGAAGGTGCAAACTCCCTGTCTAATGCCCTGGAGCGCGACCACGACGGAAGCATCCTGGACGATACCATCGGCATGCTCACCGGCCAGAATCAACAAGCCAGCAATGCCAGTCGCATGCTAAATGGCTCTGGGATTTTATCCCACCTATTGGGCGGAAAACAAAATGGTGCAATCAAGATGATTAGCCAGATGTCTGGATTAGATGATCAAAAGACCGGCAATCTAATGACGATGCTGGCCCCCATCTTAATGGGTGCACTGGGTAAGACTAAGCGTCAAAAAGGATTGGATGCCGGTGATATCTTCAACCTCTTGAATGGTTCTCTTACGGCACAAAAACAATCAACGGGTAACCAAACCATGGATATGATTAGCCGCTTTATCGATCAGGACGGCGACGGCGACATCACCGACGACGCCATGCGGATTGGAGGCAGCTTACTCAAGCGCTTCTTTGGTAAAAAGCGCCGCTAAACTTAGCTCGAAAAAGCTCGCCAACTAATTGGCGAGCTTTTTTCCCTTCCTCCACATCTCTCTTTTGGCTTTAGGGTCATCAAAGCCAGTTTCTCCATCTCCTCGTACAAAGGCTCTCATTCATAGCAGCCTACCATCCTCGTTAGAACCAAACTCATCTCCAGCATGGCAAAGTGATGCCCAATAATCTGGATGATGAGCTCTGACAAAAAAAGCGGTGCGTTCCGGAGGGTTTTGTACCGTGAAATCTGGGCTAAAATTCGCTTCATGGAAAAAAATGAAAAAAATCGATTATTACTGGTTATAAAACGGATTATAGCGACACTAAGTAATAAAGACTTTAATGCCCAGTACCATTTACACCAATTATAATCCCAAAAACCGGACTAAACCCCAGTACTGTTTATATACACCTAAAGAAAAACGCTAAAACCCATATTCTATCATGAAAGCCCATTTACCTTGACATTCAGATGAGCTGAGCTCCTGAATACTCCCTTTTTTACGAGTAATACATATCCCGAACCCTACGAACCCGCGGTACAGCCTCCCATGCTGTACCGCTTTTTTTGTAGACACCTTTCCTACTGGCGTCTAAAAAATACCGGGACCGTAGCTAAGGTTGCCCAAAAAAATGGTAATATTGGGGCACATTCAAATCTGAACATCTTATGCTATTCAACTATATTACCTGGGCTCCTAATCCGGAAATTTTCACCATCGGTCCGATCACTCCGCGCTGGTACGGCCTCTTTTTTGCTACGGGCTTCCTAATAGGACTGTTTATTGTGAGGCGCATGTTCAAAGAAGAAGACGCCCCGGAAGAGTGGCTGGACAAAGCCTTTATGTATATCGTCATTGGCGCCGTAGTCGGTGCCCGACTGGGACACGTGTTTTTCTACGACTGGGAGTATTATTCCCAGAACCTGGCTAAAATACCCGCTATCTGGGAAGGAGGCCTGGCTAGTCACGGTGGGGCCATTGGTATTCTGATTGCGCTATGGATCTTTTCCGTAAGGGTCAGTAAAAAATCTATGCTCTGGATTCTCGACAAGGTAGTGGTACCTACCGCTTTGGCGGGTTGCTTTATCCGTCTGGGTAACTTCATGAATTCGGAGATCGTCGGCATTCCCTACGATGGCCCTTTTGCCGTACTCTTTGTGAATGCCTATCCCCCGCTGAACGAGGTGCCCCGCCATCCGGTACAGCTCTACGAAGCGGTGTCTTATTTGGTGATTTTTGCCATCCTGTTTTTCACCTACTGGCGTACCGATTACCGCAAAAAACCAGGCTTTATTTTTGGACTCTTTCTGGTTTTGGTCTTTGGCGCACGTTTTCTATTGGAAAAATACAAACATACCCAGGGGGGGCTGGAAGAAGCGATCAATAATAGCCTTTCTACCGGCCAGCTACTTAGTATTCCCTTTGTGCTGGTTGGTTTGTATTATATTTTCCGGCCCATGCCCAAAAAAGCCTAAGCAGTTATGTCTGATCAATTCACCCACCTCGACGAAGCTGGCAATCCATCCATGGTGGATGTAGGCCAGAAAAAAGCGACCTATCGACGGGCCGTGGCCCGCGCCATTGTACAAGTCCCCGCAGTAGTACTCGAACAGCTACAGGAGGGCGATATCCAGACCAAAAAGGGTCCCGTATTCCAGACCGCCATCATCGCCGGAGTCATGGCTGCTAAAAGAACGGGGGAACTCATTCCCCTTTGTCACCCCATTGGTATGGACAATTGCCAGATCGATATTCACATCGACGAGCAGCAACGCATCGTGGTGGATTGCACCGCCTCGGTCTTCGCCAAAACCGGAATTGAAATGGAAGCCATGACCGGAGCCAGCCTGGCGGCCCTGACCATCTACGATATGTGCAAAGCTTTTTCGCACGATATCATCATCCAGGAAGTAAAACTCATGGCCAAAAGTGGTGGAAAGCGGGATTTTCGGCGTTAATTCAAAGAATTCGTGAACATCCTTTACAATTCGTGCTAACCTGTGGACCAACTATCCACAGATTAGCACCAATTATTGCATCGATTACCTCAGATTTTTTGATCCACTTACCTTGAAGTTGTTTAAGAATTTCTGATGCGATGATTGGTAAATGCTTGATGGTCAAGACAAAGCTCATTTTTTGTCTGGTAGCCAGCCGCCTCAGGCGGACCATGGCCAAAAATAGCTGAAGTATTGGCCTTCAATGATTTGCCAAGGGCGCATTGAGGAGTTTTAAACAACTTCCTTAATAATCATTAGACACTTACCAAACTATCGCCGCATTTTTTTATTTTGCGGAAAGCAAAAACAACAAATAAAATGTGTGCAAAGAAGAAAATGGATAGAAGAAATTTCATCGGCAAAGTAGCCGGTACTACGGCCGCCGCCACCGCTTTTACAATCGTCCCCCGTTCTGTACTGGGCAAAGGCCACGTACCGCCCTCCGACCGGATTCGGGTCGCTAATATCGGCTGTGGTACACAGGGCTTACGCGAAATGCCCGAACTGATCCAACATCCGCAGGTACAGATCGTCGCGCTCTGCGATGTCAACAAGTATACCACCGATTACCTCGACTGGTCACCCAATGGTATACTCAATAGCTTACGCCAAACGCTGGGACAAAAGGATTGGGGCGCCTTCATCAAAGGTATCCCCGGCGGACGCGATTTTGCTAAAAAATTCGTAGAAGACTACTACGCAAAACATAAAGACAGCAGCTACAAAGGCGTACGCGCCTACGAAGACTACCGCGAGTTACTTGAAAAAGAAAGCGATATCGATGTGGTCAAGATCATGACCCCCGACCATCACCACGGCTGGATGGCTCTCGAAGCCCTCAAAAGAGGCATTGGCGTGGTCACGCACAAACCCATCGCCAACCGCCTGATCGAAGGCCGGATGGTGATCGAAGCCGCAAAGAAAAACGACGTACGCACCCACCTGCTGGCCTGGCTCGACAAACCCAATTATCGACTCATTAAAGAGTGGATGGACGATGGGGTCATCGGCGAACTAAAAGAAATCCACAACTGGAGTTTTCGTCCCGTCTGGCCACAGTACATGGGCAAACCCGAAGGTAGCCGCCCCATTCCGGAGGGCTTCAACTGGGAGCTCTGGTTAGGTCCCGAGAAAGACCGGCCCTATCACCCCCACTACACGCATAATACCTTCCGTGGCTGGTACGACTTTGGTGGCGGCAGCATTGCCGACATGGGACACTATAGTTTATTCCCGCTATTCGAGACCCTGGGCATTAAAACTTCACCGGAAACCGCCAAAGCCTACGGTACGGTCTACCGCACCGTAGAGAATCAGGTCTGCCGGGGGGTAAATAACGAGTCCGCCTTCCCTTATTCCTGTACTTACAAATTCGGTTTCCCGGAACAGGAAAATCTGCCTGCCTTCGACCTGTACTGGTACGACGGGGGTATCAAGCCCTTCCCGCCGGAAGAGCTGGAAATGGACGATCGCGATATCCCGGCCGAAGGACTACTCTTCGTGGGAACAAAAGGCAAAATCATGGCGGGCTTCCAGGGCAGTAATCCAGAGATTCTGCCCAAAGCCAAAATGGAGGCCTACCGCGGCAACAAAACGGCCGAAGCAGCCTCTAAGGATACCCGCACCGATACCTGGGTACGTGCCTTAATGGAGAATCAGGAGTCACCTGGTAGTTTCCGCCTGGCGGGTCCGATTACCGACATGGTCAACCTGGGCGCCGCTGCGCTGCGCAGCGGTAAGCGTCTGGAATTTGATGCACAGAATGCCCGCATCACGAATGATGAGGCGGCCAACCAATTCCTAACTAGAGATTATCGGGAGGGGTGGGAGATGTAACGAATAATTTCTCTACCTATGTCGCGTACCTAACGGTACGCATTTTTGCTTAATTCCAGCCCTCTCTCCCCAGCTGGCCTGGCACCGCCGTCTTATCATTTTGTCTTACCCAGATACAGACAATCCCCCTAACCAGGTACGACAGGCCAGGTATAAGCGAGGTATAAGCTTTATTGATTTCGGTGAAAAAGTACAATTAGGAAAAAAGTACGGCATTAGATTTTAGGGGAAAATGGCAGCCAAAGAAGAATAACACTGCCTTATTGTCATTAAAATCAGTACAAAGCGGAATAAAACTGCCAAAAAGTCACTAAAAAGTAAAATTTTGGTACTGGCACAGCATTTGATCTATAAAGGATGAAGCAATTGAACATTCAAAAACTTTAAACTTTATATAGATGAATTTAGCAGTCAGAAAACCAAATTATCGCGCGGTAAACAGACCATCTTCTATCGATCAGGTATTTGATCAGTTCTTTAACCGCAACCTGGGAGACTTCTTCGGAAGTGATTTTGTAAACGATGCGCCATCGGTAAATATCACCGAACTGGACCATCAATTCAAAATCGAATTAGCTGCTCCCGGTCTGGAGAAAGGAGACTTCAACATCAAAGTAGAAGAAGACCACCTGATCATCTCCGCCGAACAAGAACACAAAAACGAAGAAAAAGACGAAGCTGGTAAATTCTTACGCCGTGAGTTCAGCTACGCTACTTTCAGCAGAAGTTTCCGTCTACCCGAGAACGTCGATGCAGAAAATATCTCTGCCAACTATAAAAACGGCGTACTCGTACTGGAACTGCCTAAAGCAGAACCCGTTAACAATACACGCGTAATTGAAATCCAGTAAGACTGGAAAAGAAGAGCATAACATAGGGTTTTTAGGTTTATAGTGTGTGTTTTATGCCGCCCGTCTCACGGGCGGCATTTTTTTGTCTAATCCCTCCTTGTTTTCATAGAAATTGGTAGACCAAATTTTCTAAAAGGTATATCTTGTCAGCAAAAGACCTCCAATACTATGCGTCCACTACTCTATTGCCTTCTACTCAGTAGCTTATTAATGACCACCGCTTGTATGAGCGATAATGCCACCCGCCAGGAAGAAGAAAAAGAGAAAAAAGAAAAGACCGCAGCGGTCGACTACGAGCAACTACAAGACCTGCTCCCCAAAAGACTGGCCGGCATGGACCGCGTGGCCATCGAAGGCGAAAGAATCGGCTTTCTGGGCCTGAAGTACAGTCAGGCTACCGCCGAATACGAAGACGGCGACGCCTGGGCCGAGATCGTTATTCTTGACGGGGGCGGCATCGCCCGCGTATTCAACAAACTGGCCGATGAGATCAATACCGACTTTGAGCGCGAATACGAAAACGAAGAAGGCTATCAGCGCAATATCGAAGTAGACGGTTTTCCCGCCAGTGAGATGTACGAATACGACTCCAAAGAAGGGGAATTCACCGTCTTTGTCGGAGAGCGCTTCCTGGTCCACCTCGAAGCCGAAGACATCTCGGAACGACAGTTTAAGCGTTTAAATCAGGCCCTTAACATTAAGCGTCTGTCAAGGTTGAAGTAACTTTGTCCTTTCTAATTCCAGGCCAGTTCCTGTCGGATTGTCCAATACGCTTTTACGTTTTGCGTAAGGGTAGCCAGCCGCTCCAGCTGCTCCTTGCTCAATTCGACCCTGGCCGCAGCCAGATTCGACTTTAGATGAGTCTCTACCGCGGCCCCGCTAAGCACCACCTGTGCCCAGGGCTGATGTAATACGTAAGCCAGGGCCAACATATCCATTTGGATATTCAGTTCTTGCATCATCTCCTCCAGCACGGCTTTGGTTTCAACAAAACCCTCCCGGCGATTACGGGGGGTAAGCCGGCCGTTAGCCAATGCTTCCTTGACGATGACGCCAAGGCCCACTTCGGCGACCTGCTGCAAAACGGGACCCACTGATGGCTCCAAAATATTATACGTGGCCTGCACCGAATCGAAAAGGTGCACCCCGTCTACCCGCTCCAGCATGGCCGCTTCGATCACCTCCGCCTGCCTGGGACCACTCACCGAGACACCAATGGCTACGCCTTCGGCTTTTAGTTCGGCCAGCCGACTGAGTACTTCAGTATTCTCCAATACGCCACTCTCAAAGGTAGCGGAGTGGATCTGGTACAGTTTTAGCCAGGGCAGGAGTTTCGACGATTTCTCCCACTGCTTATTCAGCACCTCCAGCGTATGTCGCTTAATTTCGTGCTTGTCGGCCTCGATCTGCCATTCGGCGGTGTAGATGTAGCCCCACTTAGAACCCACGACAATGTCGGTGGCCGCTTGTTTTTCCAGCCAGGAGCGCAAGAACTTTTCGGCCCGACCGTAAGAACGCGCCGCATCAAAATAGCGCACGCCTTTCTCATAGGCCAGATCCAGCATGCGGTGGGTACGGCCCTCCATGGCATCGACGACATAATCGTGTGCCAAATCCTCACCGTGCCCAAGATTAATATAACCCGGGCGGCCCAGCGCGGCTAGGCCCAGGCCCATTTGGGAAACTTGTAACCCGGTATTTCCTAATTCTTTGATGGCTAAGGACATAAATTTGATTTTACCTTAAGCCCCGAGGGCCTCTAATATCTGATTAGTATGATCTTTCGTCTTCACTTTTTTGAAAACGTGTTGGATTTTGCCTTCTTCATCAATAATAAAGGTGGTGCGGAAGACGCCCATATAGGTACGACCATACATCTTTTTCTCGCCCCAGACGCCGTAGGCATTCAGAACTTCCTTTTCGGTATCCGCCAACAGCGGGAAGGGCAAATCAAATTTATTGATGAAGTTTTGGTGCTTGCGTTCGGAGTCGGGGCTTACGCCCAAAAGCGCAAAGCCTTTTTCACGTAAATCATCGTAATTATCTCTGAGGTTGCAGGCCTCCGCCGTGCAGCCGGGCGTATTATCTTTGGGATAGAAAAACAAAATAAGCTTTTTTCCGGCAAAATCACTTAATTGTACCGTCTCGCCATTCTGATCGACACCTCTGAAATCGGGTGCCTGGTCTCCTGCTTGTAAATTGGTCATAAAATAATTGGGTTGAAAAATTAAACAACTTCTTATTATTCTAACTCTTGGCTGTTAAAATAGGTTTACTGCTTACGCAAAAAGCTAAATATTACGTTTTTTTCCAAAAAAGGTCGGTAAAAGCACCAAACGATCCTGTATAGAAGATGAATAATTCGTTATTTTGCGACACGATCTAATTAAAAAGCCGATTTCATTAAGTGCTTACCATTCAAAACTGGCCACTTTATTAAATGGTCCGCCACAAATCATCATCTCCGAAATACATAGCAACGCTACTTTTGGCTCGACCAGAGGTCCAAATGGTGTATAACGAACGTAAACACATGAGAAACTATCGACAGTTATTATTGGGGTGCAGTTTATTTACACTTGCTCTTTTGGGCGTAAGCCCCCAATCAGGATACGCACAGCCGGACACCGTCTTCGACACTACCCGCGTCGACTGCGGCACCCCCGAGGCCTACAACTCCTGGATCGATAATACACAATTTGGCCTGATCAACAGCAATCCGGGCAGCCGTATTGAAGTCACCCCGGCGGTGATGACCAACTTTACCTTCGACACCCCCTGCAACGATACCGTCACGCACTTACTCGAGGTATTCGACGATATGGACAACCTGGTCTACGCCGAGCAGGCCACACTCGTTGTACTCGACGAGGAGGCCCCGGTTTTTACCAGTAGTCTGCCGGATACCATTTACCTGACTTGTAATGAGGCCATTCCCGATAGTAGTACCGTCAGTCGTTCGGATAATTGCGGTATTGATCAATTTACTTACCTGGAACAAAGCAGCTCCGGTGGTAATTGTCCCGTCACGGATACCATTCGGCGGAGCTTTACGGCCATCGACGCCTGCGGCAATCAAGCCGCCTACCAACAGACCATCATTATCCGGGACGATCAGCGGCCGGTATTCCAGTTCTTACCGCCGCTGAATGATACGGTCACTTGCCTGCAAGATGCGCATCCTGATTTTACCGGCTACCCCACCGCTACCGACAATTGCGATAATGACGTAAGTATTAATTACATAGATCAGATACAAAACGAAAGCCAAATCCCAGGTTGTCAACACCAGCAGCGGATTGTGCGGATATGGACGGCCCGCGACGATTGTTCCAACACCAATACCTATGTGCAGACCATTCGCGTGCTGGATACCATCCCACCGAGCTTTAGCGTGCCGGCCGATACGATCATTGATTGTAATTTCGGGGATGATCCCTTTTTCACTGGTTTCCCCGACTTGGTCCAGAATGATTGTGATAGCCTTACGGCAAATAATTACCGATTCGAGGATAAGATCCTCAGTTCTGATTGTGATAATAACTACAGCGTCATCCGTACCTGGTACGTTTTTGATAACTGCGGAAATATCGACTCTGCCGATCAACGCATTGACGTCATCGACACCATTCCACCGCTTTTTACGCAAGTGGCCCAAGACCTGGTCCTCAATTGTAATGGCGACGCAGATATCCAGCAAGCTTTCCAGGATTGGCTGAATGATAATGCCGGGGCTACTGCCGAAAATAACTGCAGTCCCGATGAGCAAATCAGCTGGTTACGCTTTATCAGTGGCAGCAGCAACCCACCGGTACTCCCCAGCCCTTCCTGCAACGATGGCGACCAGGAAGTCTTCCGACAAATGGTCGATTTCGTGGCCGTTGATCCCTGCGGCAATCGCGATACGACCTCTGCCACCTTCCGGGTCATTGACGATCAAAGCCCACAGATCGATAACTGCCCCGCCGATGCTACCTTATCTACCCGCGCGGATAACTGCGTGGCCGATTACCGCATCTACCGGCCGGCCATCAGTGAAGGCTGTGATCTGGTACGACCCGAATTTGCTTTTCGCGTCAACGGCGGCGCCTTTAGAGTAGTGAATGGAGACTCACTGGATATTCAGTTGCTGCTGGGGGTAAATCAAATCACCTATCGGGTGACGGACTGCGGCGGCAATCAGGATACTTGTGGTTTCACCCTTACGGTCATTGATGATGTGGCCCCGGTTCTGAGCTGCCCGAATGATCTGACCATTGCCACGGCAGCGGATGGCTGCCAGGCGAGTTTTCAAATCCCCCTGCCTCCGGCCACGGACAACTGCGGGTTGGATCCAAATTTCAGCAACGGCCGCTCCATTTATTACACCACCGGAGCGACGACGATTTCCGCGACCAAGATCACTACAACCAGTGGCCCCAGCCTGGATTTTAATCTCGGACGCACGAAGCTATTCTACATTACGCAGGATATTGCCGGCAATCG
The DNA here is from genome assembly GCA_035268885.1 of Saprospiraceae bacterium. Lineage (GTDB taxonomy): Bacteria > Bacteroidota > Bacteroidia > Chitinophagales > Saprospiraceae > DATFKA01. The sequence continues at coordinate 34,019 of DATFKA010000034.1, read as the reverse complement.
GGACACCTGTAGTTTTGAAATCAATGTCGTCGATAACACCCCTCCCGTAGCCAATTGTCAACCGACCACCTTATTCATCAACCCCTCCGGGCTAGACAACCAGGTAGTTGCGGTGGGAGACGTCAACAATGGGAGCACCGATAATTGCCGTATTGACACAATGTACCTGAGTCCGGCAGTATTCAGCTGCGAAAGCCAAACGGGCAGCAACCAGGATATCGTACTCACGGTAGAGGATGGATCTGGTAATGTATCCCGCTGTACCACCTTTGTTCGGATCGAAAACCTGGAACCTACGCCCAGTGCCAGCTCGGGGCTTTGTGGAAACGATACTTTATTGCTCTTTGCCAATCCACCACCCGCCGACGGCGGCACGGTATACACCTACCGCTGGACCGGCCCCAACGGATTCACTTCCAGCCGGGCTAATCCTTCCATACCCAATATTAGTAGCATTAATGCCGGCTCCTACACCGTAGAAGTTACCGGATTGACGGGGTGTCGATCCAGTGGCTCCGTGGAGGTCAGCATAGAAGATCTCCCGCCGCGCCCCAGCCTAATCGCCGAGGACAACTACTGCGTCAACGATTTGATTACCCTGCAATCATCCGTCGCTCCCGACGGTGCCCAGGTCATTTATCGTTGGTATCAGGGGCAACCGCCCAGTGGCATTCTACTGGCAGAGACTATTTCACCCAGCTTTGCCTTCCAGGCGGCTTCCAGCCAGTCTTCGGACGATTACTACGTGATCATCGAAGCCGACGGCTGTGTATCACAAGCCTCCGATCCCAAACGTATTACCGTGAATGATTTCCCCGTTGCCATTCCGGAAGACAGCACCATTACGGTCTGTTCCGGGGAAGCTATTCGCCTGGGTACCCAGGTCATCGGCAGTGGCATCACCTATCGGTGGACCGGCCCCAATGGCTACGACGAAACGGGGCAATTCCCCCGCGTCATCGAGAACTCAACCGTACTCAATGACGGGATTTACGCACTGGTCGTTTCTCGTAACGGCTGCCAATCAGATCCGGCTTTTGTCAGGGTGAACGTAATACAAAGCCCGGCCCGGCCACTGTTATCGAATAACGGTCCGGTTTGCGAACGGGAATCCATCAGCCTCAGCACGAATGCACAGGCCAGTATCTATACCTGGATCGCCCCCGATCTCACGGAATTTTCAACCACTACAAATAGCTTTACCCTGGATAATGCCAGCCGAAATACCAGTGGCGATTGGCGATTGGTCGTGACGGATTTCAATTGCACCTCTGAGCCTTCGCTGCCCAGCAACGTGGTGGTGAATCCACTTCCCAATACCGTCGCTGCCTTTAGTCCGGACATCGTTTGCGAAGGCGGAGAATTACAACTCAATGCCTCCCCTAATATTACCGATGCCACCTACTCCTGGTCCGGACCGGATAATTTTGCCGGGGTAGGGCGCAATATTAGTATCCCTAATGTACGGCCCGCAAAGTCGGGTACTTACCGCGTAACGCTGACTACCTCAGCGGGCTGCAGCAACACAGCCAGCGCACTGGTAGCCGTCAAAGAATCGGTCCGCATTATTGCGGCCACTAACGACGGGGCCGCCTGTCTAAGCGGCCCCACCGACATACGGCTCAATGCCGCCGTTTTTCCGGGCGACGATGGTACTTATCGATACCAGTGGACCGGCCCCAACAACTACGTCTCCAATAGTAGAGAAGCCATGATTCCTAATGCCACCGCCGCTAACAATGGAAACTATCAGCTGGTCGTCACCACCGATGAAGGATGTATCTCCGCTCCGGAAATTACTACCGTCGACGTTAGTGATCCGCCACCACGGCCAGCCAAACCCGAGGTCAGTGATATTACTCCGCTTCCCTTTTGCGAAGGAGCCCCCGTTCGACTGACCGTTCAGGATTATACCGGTACCCAGGTGCGCTACAACTGGCAAACCCCTAACGACGGAATCTTAGTCACGCAGCAGCCTTTTCTGGAGATCTCCGAGGCGACAGCGGAAGACAGTGGTGATTATAGTGTATTTGTTACCGTCGACGGTTGTAATTCCAACCCATCGGAGATGATACGGGTGAATGTGCGTGCCCGCCCCGCCATCAGCCTCAGTAGCAATAGTCCCATTTGTGAAAATGCCCCCATCGAATTTAAAGCAAATTTTGTAGCGAACGCCACCTATAATTGGGTAGGCCCAAATTTCAGCAGTTCTCTGCAAAACCCAACGATCAGTCAGGCGGACTCCAGCCTGCACGCCGGAACTTATAGCCTGACGATTGAAAAAGATGGCTGTGCCTCAGCAGTAGCGAATACCTTTGTGGCGATTAATCCCACTCCCGAACAGCCGGGCTTGGTCGGCAATACACCAATTTGCGGAAGCGAAACGGACGCCTTATTAAGACTCCGACTGAATGATAATAGTGTCACGCCCAATGCCCGCTACATCTGGAGTGGGCCGAATGGCATTATCGATACGACCTCCACAAGCAGCCTGGACATTCGCGATTTTTCTAACTATCCGGATGGTAGTAACCGCTTCAGTGTAAGGGCCGCACTGGGCATTTGCATCTCCGAAACTTCCCAGGCTTTTAATGCCCTCATCAATAAGATCCCAGACTCCGAGGCCTTTGCCGGACAGGACTTCTCGATCTGCGAAACGGAGGATATTAGCTTGCGTGGAGAAGCACCAGCCCTGGGCACCGGTCGTTGGACACTGGTCAGTACGGATACCGCGGGCACCGTATCCATTGCCAACCCAGGCCAGGCCATTACCGCGGTTAATGGTTTGCAAGGAGACCAAAGCTATACTTTTCAATGGACACTCTCCAATGGTGCCTGTGAAAATTACTCGGCCGATGAAGTGACTTTGATGATCAATAAAGATGAAGATGCACTGGCGGGGGATGATCAGATCGCCTGTAGTAGCAATGGGGTACAATTAGATGCGGAACCCGTAACGGGTAACGGTTTTTGGACACAACCGGAGGCACAAAGTCTTTTTGGCGTAAGCATTCAGGATCCTACTGACCCAAAAACACAAATCAACGGCTTACAGCCGGGTAACCTGTATTCTTTCACCTGGAACGTTCAGGGAAGCTGTGGTGATGAACGCGACGATGTACTGGTACTCATCTCCGACCCCAACCCCTTTGCCGGAGCAGATATTATTGCCTGTAACGAAGAAGGTTTTACACAACTCAATGCGGATCCCCCTACGGATGGTAGCATAGGTACCTGGTCCGCGCTGGACAACACCGTAGAAATCTCTAATAATCAATCGCCGAATGCCTTTATCGATAATTTACGCCCGGGCGTTTATCAATTGGTTTGGGAAATGGATAATGGTACCTGCGGAGAGGGCTCACGAGATACAGTGCAGGTCTTTTTCAAGAACAATCCGGTAGCCCGACCAGAGACCTTTATTATCAGCTATGGAGAAGCGACCGAAATTGATCTGCTCGCCAATGACGACTTACCAGAAGGCAGCTTCGTCAATATCATACAGGGTCCACAGAGAGGATCAATAAGCCCACTTTCCGAAGGGCGCTACCGCTTCCAGCCCACCTTCGACTTCGTTGGTCAGGATCGTATTTTATACGAAATATGTAGTGAAGGTTGCGAATGCATGATGGCCGAAGCCACTTTAAATATTGGTCAGGATGCCCAGTGCGATATTCCTTCGGTCATTACCCCCAATAACGATGGCGTCAATGATAGTTTTATTGTTCCCTGCCTATTTGATCAGGTCCGTTATCCGAACAGTCAGGTGACGATTATCAATCGCTGGGGAGATGAAGTATACCGGTCTCCACGTCCTTACAACAACAACTGGCGCGGTACTTTCAACGGCGAGGACCTACCCGTAGGTACCTATTTTTATGTAGTGGATTTTGGCACCGGTGCCGAGCCACGGGCCAGTTATTTTATGATACAACGCTAATTATTCCCAATTACCGATCAAACAGAAAGCCATGAAGCAATATATACTCATCTGCAGCCTACTTTTACTTTTTTTGCCGAAAGGCTACGCCCAGCAGGAAGAACACTTCACCCAGTTCATGCACTACAAGCAAGGCCTAAACCCGGCCTATGCGGGCAGCAGGGAAAATATGAGTATCACGGCCATGAGTCGCCACCAGTGGCTGGGTTTGGAAGGGGCGCCCCAAACGCAGGTCATTTCCCTGGTCGCACCTATCCTGAATCAACGAATCGGGGTAGGTGCCAATATCGTGCGCCAATCGATCGGCGTTTCTGACTTTTACACCATGGATGGTATGTATGCCTACCGGATTAAGGTACCCCGGGGGTTCCTCGGCATTGGCATCCAGGCTTCGGTAAGGCTACTCCAGGCTGATTTTTCTCAACTCAGGGGAACTCAGCCCGTCACTCAGGACGAAGCCATCCCCCAGGGAATACAGAGCAAGTTTGTGCCCAATTTCGGAGCGGGCTTATATTACGACAGCCCCAATTTCTACCTGGGCTTTTCGATCCCCCGGCTTTTGAGTACGAATATTGATCTGTCAAACGACGGAGGCGTCATTGCAAAAGAGGTAAGTCATGCTTATTTTATGACCGGTGGCACCATCGAATTGAGCGAAAACCTGGGCCTACAGCCGCAAGTTTTGTTAAAGTACGTGACGGGGGCACCCCTGGATGCCGATTTTAATATTAGCCTATTGATCGGCAATAGCTTTTCGACGGGTGTTTCTTACCGGCTCGGCGGATCGCAGGGCAGTGGCTTTGGTGAGGCGCTATCTTTACTGACTGGTATTCAGCTGAGCCCTAATTTCTTTTTGGGATTATCCTACGACGCTACCCTATCCGAACTTAAGCGGTACAATAGTGGCACCCTGGAAGGTTTGGTGCGCTACACCTTTGGTCAGAAATCGGGAGAAGAAGAAGTAGATAATCCGCGGTATTTTTAAGATATTAAGCATCTATATGTTTACACAGTGCCGAATTTGTATTTTTTGTCTCAGTTCCTTATTCGCTTTTTCGGCTTTCGCCCAAAACAGTGATAATCCCCGCATGGAAACACTGGGCGATCGGGTACTGGTACAAAATCTTCGTTCCATAAACACCTCCTATATAGAGTTCTCCCCTACCTTTTATCGGGAAGGCATTGTTTTCGTTACCTCCCGTCAACGCGGAGGGCTATACGATCCCAAGTTGAATACGACTTACTTTGAGCTATTCTATGCCAAACTCAATAAAGATGGAACGCCCTACAAACCCAAACCTTTTTCGCTGGAGATCAACACTAAATACCACGAAGGCCCCGTCACTTTCTCGGCCGATGCTACACAGATGATCTATTCCCGGAATAATGTCATCACCAGCAAAAAAAAGCGCAAAGAAGCGCAGGTCGTCAAAAACCAACTCTACTCCGCCCGGCGCGGGGAATACGATTGGGAAAACATTCAACCCCTACCCTTCAACGAAGTCGAATATAACTTTATGCATCCCAGCCTCAGCGCCGATGGAGAAAAACTCTATTTTGTCTCGGACCGGCCGGGGGGCTTTGGCGGCTACGATATTTACGTGACCGATAAAATAGATGGCAAATGGATGGATCCCATCAATCTGGGACCGGAAATCAATACCCCGGGCAACGAGGTATTCCCGTTTATCCATCCTACCGGGGTGCTTTTTTTTAGCTCCAGTGGTCATGCTGGTTTTGGCGGGCTGGATCTGTTCCTCATCGATATTAGTCAGCGCGTCTGGGGAGAGCTGGTCAACCTCGGACAGCCCTTTAACTCTGCTCAAGATGATTTCGGGCTGAGTATGAATTCGACGGGCACCCAGGGCTTCTTTAGTTCCAATCGGGACGGAGGAGAGGGCAAAGACGACCTCTATGTCTTTAACGCGCCCGAAGGCTTAGAGGGGGTGAAAGTAGCCAAGCAAATCATGGCCCGTATATCCGTAAAAGATGCAGCAACCGAGGCGATGCTGAGCGGTACCAAGATTCGGGTCTTTGAGAAAGCGCCGGATGGCAGCCCACGGAATGGCGATCTTTACGAAGTAGAACTACAACCCTCCTCCGGAGCCTCGGGCAGTGGTTTCTCTATTGTAGAACGACGGCGGTCCACGGCCGTACTGGGCGCCCCAGAAGCAGTCGTCGGAAAAGATGGTTATGCTATCCTAAGCCTGGATCCCAAAGAGCAGTATTTGCTTTTCCTGGAAAGGGAAGGCTACCACCCGCAGGAAATAGACCTCAACATCAATCCTTCGGAGAGTTATTATCCCCTGGAAGTCCTGATGGAGAAGAACGATTGTATCACCTTAATGGGCAGACTGCGTAGCGAGGGCTATAATAAAGCCATTCCCAATGCGACGGTACGCATCATCAGTAATTGCGGGAAAGAAGTTGAGGTGGTGCGCTCCAATGTGGACGGAGACTACGAATACTGCCTGGACCCCAATTGTCAGTACCTGATCACCGCCTCTAAAACGGGCTTCGAAGCTCAGACACAAGAGCTGTCTACGGAACGACTCGGCAGCAGTCGCTCTTTTGCCGTTGACTTTTCGCTGCCCCCGGCTAAAATAAACCCTACGACAGAAAAACGAAATGTCCTAGAAGCTGGCATGACCATTTTCCTGGAAGGTATTGCCTACGATTTTAATAAGTCCGCCATCCGCAAAGGGGCAGCGCGCGATCTGGAAGCACTGGCCGCTTTGCTGCAGCGTTATCCGAGTATCCAAATAGAAGTCGGTGCCCATACCGACAGTCGGGGGACCAGCGAATACAACCTGGCCCTTTCCCAAACCCGGGCGCTGTACGCACAGGATTATTTAATCGAACAAGGGGTAACGCCACAGCGCATCAAAGCCCGGGGGTACGGAGAAACGCAACTGCGCAATGAATGCAGCGATGGCGTAGCCTGTACCGAAAAACAACACGCCTATAACCGTCGGATCGAAGTAAAAGTCTTACAAGTCCGTGAGCAGATCGACCTCGACGAATTTAACCAGGCATTAAAACAGCAGTAGACGCCCAAAACAATAAGTGAGATGAAAAGGCACGACCGCCTCAATTTTTTGCGCAAGCTTACTTTCGTAAAACTAGCCAACTGGTTCCGCCTACTGGCTAGTTTTTACTACGCTCGCCTGCGGGGGAAACCCGTGCAATGGGGACATCCCATCACCGTAAGTATAGAACCCACCACCGCCTGTAACCTACGCTGCCCGGAATGCCCCAGTGGACTAAGAAGTTTCACCCGCCCTACCGGCACCCTAAAACAGGACTTTTACCGAAAGGTGGTCGACGAAATGGGGGAGAAGATGGTCTACCTCTATTTTTACTTTCAGGGAGAACCCTATATCAATCCCGAATTTCTGGATATGGTCGCCTATGCAAACCAAAAAGGAATCTACACCGTCACTTCTACGAATGGCCATTTTCTGAACGAAGAAAACGCCCGAAAAACAATTAATTCCGGGCTGGACCGACTAATTATTTCTATCGACGGCACGACGCAGGAAGTCTATGAGCAGTACCGCAAAGCCGGAAACCTCGACAATGTACTCGAGGGCACCCGCAACCTAATCAGACTGCGCAAAGAAATGGGAGCGACTAAACCATTTATCATCTTTCAATTTCTGGTGGTCAAGCCCAATGAACACCAAATTCCTGAAGTCTACCGCCTGGCAAAATCAATTGGAGTAGATCAGGTACTACTAAAATCCGCCCAAATTTACGATTATCGGCAGGGGAGTCCATTAATCCCAAGTATTAAAAAATACGCGCGCTATATCCGACAGGCCGATGGCACTTTTCGCATTAAAAATAAGCTGAAGAACCACTGTTGGAAACTCTGGCATTCCTGTGTGGTCACCTGGGACGGAAAAGTGGTGCCCTGTTGCTTCGATAAAGATGCCCAGTACGCTATGGGAGATTTACAAACGCAGCCTTTTTCGGACATCTGGCGAAACGAAACCTACCAAAACTTCCGGGGACAGATACTAAAAGGTAGAAAACATATCGATATCTGCCAAAATTGTACGGAGGGACTGAACGTTTGGCTTAGTCGACCCGAAGAATGAAATTCTATTTGCTCGTGGATTATTAAAATATTTTTCTATCAATTTGGATAAACACATTACTTAACAAGATACACCCGTGCTTCTATAAAACGGTGCTTGAATCAGGTGATACTTTTCCACAATAATTGGATAAAAAAATTTGCCATTCGCCAAAAATAAGTGCATCTTTGTTGTCCGCCCTAATTTGCAAAAATCAAAGACAGTTCTTTTTTTGTCCGCATTTCAGGACATTCTACGTCTACGATTTTCTATGTCGGTGGACTTCATAAAGCATTACCATACTATACACTTACTGTTACTATTTTACCAATCTGGTAGAATAAATAAACAAAAAATCTAGACCTAAGCGACCTTGATCACATCGAGGGGCAAGCGACTTTGGGCAAAATTGATCAGAGAGCGAGTTCGTGAGCACGCCAGAGTTTACGATAATACGAGATGGCAACATAATTAATAGCAGGGATAAATAGATAGAAAATGGATTTTAAAGTAATTCTCTCCGGACACCTGGAGTTCGGAAGCAAGCGCAGTTTTGAAAAAGCATACGGCATATACCTTCACAAACTGGAAAAGGCTTACAAAAACGACGTGGTTATTAATGAAGAAGAAGCTTTTGACGAAGAGCAATACATCTTCAGCCTCAACCGCCTGTCGGGTAATGCCATCGATCGCACCTGGCGTAATACCATCAGTGTATTGAAAATGTTGGTCGATTACGCCATTGCCGGTAGTGTCCATGCTTGGAAACTACAAGATGGTAAAGTCATCGAGGAACATTACCTGGAACCCAAGAGTGAAAAAGCAGCGATTCAATCCTTCCTGCACGGACGGGAATTGCAGGTAGAGGGTAAAAATAATGAAGCCAAAAAAGCCCTTAGTGATGCGATTTCGAAATTTGAGCGCCACGCCCTGGCTTATGAGCGTCGCGGCTACGTCAATCAACAACTAGGCAATGCGGAAGATGCGCTTTACGATTTTAGCAAAAGCATTGATATTTGCCCGACTAGTGCTGATGCCTTTATGGGCCGGGCCAATATTTATTTGGCCAAAGGGGACTTTCAAAAAGCAGTCAAAGACCTGGATATGGTAACTAAGACTTCCATCCCCCACCAACCTGTGTACTGGACGGCCCGCCGGCTGAAAGGTGACTGTCACCGTCATTTGGGGCAATTCAAAGAAGCTGCCCGCGAATATAAATTCTTTACAATCAAAAAATTCCGCAAAAGTAATCCCAACGCACAATGGACGAAAAAGGTACTGCACGACTACGGGCAAGTACTACTGGAATTACAACAATACAACGAAGCCGTGTCTGCCTTTAGTAAATCTATGGAGTTAAAAGAAGGCAAAGCTAAACCAACCGAAGCCGATCAATTTTACTATCGCGGCTACGCTCTGAAAAAAGCGGGTAAAAAAGGGTACGAAGCTGATCTTTCCCGTGCAGCCAAGTGTGGCTCGGGCGAGGCGCAAGCCCTACTTTCTGCTTCTGCCTAAGCTATGATTTAGTTTATCCCTAAAAAACCTCTTTCCGTTTGGTACGGAAAGAGGTTTTTTTATTTCTTCGCGCCTTTTAAAATTTTTCCTATTTTGCTTTCCCGGTTATTCCTACACTTCAGAGAAACCATCTAAACGCTAATACAACAGCATGCGAAAAAACAACCTGCTCTATTGGTCCATTACCGTAGCCCTGGCGGGCTTTTTATTTGGCTTTGACACCATTGTCATCTCAGGAGCAGATCAGCCGATCCAGAAGCTATGGAATACCTCCTCACAATTTCATGGCATTTTTATTATGTCTATGGCCTTATGGGGTACCGTCGTCGGTGCTCTTTTGGGCGGCATTCCCTGTGATCGCTTTGGGCGCAAGAAAACCCTGTTTTGGATTGGTGTACTGTACGCCGTTTCCGCTATTGGCTCCGGATTGGCTACCGGGCCTTATATGTTCTCCTTTTTTCGTTTTCTCGGCGGGCTCGGCGTGGGCGCTTCTTCGGTGGCTGCACCGATTTACATCTCCGAAATTGCTCCGGCCAGGCGGCGCGGTCAGCTAGGGGCCCTCTATCAATTCAATATTGTATTCGGAATACTGGTGGCCTACTTATCCAATTATCTACTGGGTACTTTTCTGGAAGAAAACGCCTGGCGCTGGATGCTTGGCATCGAAGGTATTCCCGCCCTGATTTACACCTTGATGGTGCTGGGGGTACCCAATAGCCCCCGCTGGTTGATTCTGAAAAGAAACGACGTGGCCCAGGCCAGTGCCACCTTAAAAATACTTAATCCCGGCCGGGACGTAGAAGAACTCATTCAGGAAGTCCGCAATTCTGTCAAATCCAGCTTAAAAAAAGAACGTTTCTTTTCCAAAAAGTATAGCTTTCCCATCTTGCTGGCTTTCCTGGTGGCCTTCTTTAATCAGGTCTCCGGTATCAATTTCGTGCTTTATTATGCCCCACGTATTTTCTCCCAGGCTGGCGTGGCGGCCGAAAGTGCCCTCGGTGCTTCTATTCCGATTGGCATCATGAATCTCATCTTTACTCTATTGGGAATGTTCCTGATCGACCGGGTCGGACGCAAGCGGTTACTTCTGATTGGATCTTTTGGTTATATACTCACTTTGTCCGGAGTGGTCTGGGCCTTTGCTACCGGTGCAGAAGGGTTTATTGTTGTCGCCTTCATCAGTGCTTTTGTAGGGGCACATGCCCTGGGACAAGGAGCCGTTATTTGGGTGTATATTTCCGAAATTTTCCCCAATAAAGTTCGCGACTACGGTATGTCACTGGGCGCCAGTACCCACTGGATTTTTGCTGCGCTGATTACTATGATCACCTTGCCTGTCCTGGAGGCTTTTTCCGCCGTAGCTATTTTTTCCTTTTTCACGCTAATGATGGTCTTCCAGCTATTGTTTGTCATTTTTGTCATGCCAGAGACCAAAGGGGTACCCCTGGAAGAATTACAGGAAAAATTGATCCGGGAAGAGTAATTATTAAGGCTTTGAATCGTTATGGTTAGGAATAATACTAACAATATGAGGCAAGCTATACTCAAAAGATATTATCTGGTACCTCTGCTGTTCTTCTGTGGTATGGCCTGGCCACTGCTTTTGCCAGCCCAGTCCTATACTACCTATAAAACAGCCGAAAAAAAGCCACTTAAACTCTATAATCGGGCAAAAACAGCCGAAAAAAGTGGCGATATTGAAAAAGCGAAAGAATTCTACCTGGAGGCCAGTCAACGGGATGCCAGCTTTATCGATGCCTTCATCAAGCTGGGCGACCTCTACATTGACCAGAATAACTACCCCGCGGCGATCCAGGCCTACGAGGCAGCTTATGCGCTCGATAGCAATTATCTGGACCGTCTCCCTTACGCACTGGGGTATATGTATTATGAGCTTGATTACTATTCCAGAGCCGTTCCTTATTTGCAGCGGGCGATGGCTTTCGCCAAAACCGAAAGCAGAAAATCCGCTACCGAAGATTTATTAGCCCGGTCTCGCTTCGCCGTAGAAGCGATTAAGCATCCAGTACCTTTTAATCCCCAAAAACTTCCATCCAGTATTAATTCACCCGCCTCAGAGTACCTGCCTTCCTTTACTGCCGACGGTAAACAGTTGGTTTATACGGTCCGGCGAAGAGGACAGGAAGATCTCTTTTTCTCCGAAAAGAGAAATGGAAATTGGCAGCCGGGGCAACCAATTATCGGAGTGAATTCCAATGGCAATGAAGGAGCACAAACGATGACTACGGATGGTAGAATGTTGGTGTTCACCGCCTGCGACCGTCGAGATGGCCTGGGGAGCTGTGACCTTTACGTCTCCTACAAGCAAGACGACTACTGGAGTCGCCCCATGAACATGGGCCAGCAGATTAATTCCGGAGCCTGGGATGCCCAACCTGCCTTATCGGCTAACGGACGCTATCTATTCTTTGCCAGTACCCGCAATAGCCAAAACAAGAGTGATCTTTTTGTTAGTTATAACCTGGGGAATGGTCGCTGGAGCGAACCCCAGAATCTGGGTGAAGTTGTCAATACCAAGGGAGACGAAAAAGGACCCTTTTTTCATCCCGACGGGCGCACCTTATATTTTGTCTCCAACGGCCATCTCGGGCTGGGCCGATCAGATCTTTTCAAAACCACTCTGTTAGGGGACGGAAAATGGTCGAAGCCTATGAACCTGGGCTACCCCATCAATACCAATGGAGAAGAGAGCACCCTGATTGTCAGTCTTGATGGCCAGACCGGCTATTTTGCCAGTAACCGGGAAAACCCCAAAGCTCCCTTTACCGACATCTACCGCTTTGAATTATACAAAGCTGCCCGGCCAGAACCGGTCACCTACCTAGAAGCAACCGTAGTGGACGCCAGAACACAGGAACCACTGATTGCCAGGGTAGAGCTATACAACCCAGATAACGAGGCCGTTTTCTACACCGAAAAAACGGATCGGGAAGGACAAATCCTCACTAGCCTCGCCGCTGGCAATCGTTATGGCCTCAGTGTAGAAAAGGAAAACTACCTCTTCTACTCAGAGAATTTTGATCTGATGCAAGCGGCTTCGCTCGATAAGCCCTTCCAGCTTCATATAGCGTTACAACCCATCCAGCCCGTAGCCCTAAATGAAGAAGGGGACGAACCCAAACCAGTAGTTCTGCGCAATATATTTTTCGCCACCGGATCGGCCGAGCTCCTCCCCTCTTCCACCAAAGAACTCAATAAGCTTTATCAGCTTCTCGCCGAAAACCCCAACATGAAAATTCGAATCGACGGCCATACCGACAACATCGGGCAAGAGGAAGACAACCAGATCCTTTCGCAAAACCGGGCCAAAGCGGTTTATACATTCCTGGTAGATCAGGGGATCGCTGCCGATCGCTTGTCCTATAAAGGCTTTGGAGAATCCCAACCCATCGATACCAATGATACGGCTCAGGGCCGCCAAAATAACCGTCGGACGGAGTTTTTGGTGGTGGAGTGAGGTCATCTACCAGGAGATCAAGCCTCTAATTATACTTCTGCTTATACGCTTCCAAAAAGGCTTTCATTTCAGCCTCGGTCGCCTGCGCATCCAAATTATAATTCGGGCTACTCTTGCCATTACCGGGAAACTCCTCGATGTGTATCGTAGAAGTCGGATACGCAAAACGCACCCCTATTTTTGCCGCCAGGCGAAGGATATTTAGCAACATATCATGCTTGGCCTTGAGCTCTGAGCTCCAGTCCTTTACGGAAAAGAAAATATAAAACAGGATATCCAGTGAGCTGGCACTCATTTCGTTGAGGTGTACCTCGTAATAGTCTTTGCGCGTATCGGGATGATGCACCACCAGTTCCTTCAGCCCTTCGATAAACTGTTCAATCAGGTGTGGAGGGGTATCGTAAGCAATCGCCAATTTGGTACTGTAGCGACGATACACGCGCAAACCATAGTTATTGATCACCATATCGGCCAGCTTTCCGTTGGGTACGTAGACTACGGAATTGGCAAAAGTACGCAGGCGGGTAGAACGAAAGCCTACTTCTTCAACGGTGCCATCTACCCCATTGAAATTCACCCAGTCGCCAATTTGGAAGGGTTTGTCAAAAAAGATCGTGACGGACCCAAACAGGTTTTTAATCGTATCCTGAGCCGCCAAAGCAATGGCCAGGCCACCGATTGAAATACCTGCGATCCAGGCGGTTATATTTACATTAAATAGGCGCATTGCAGATAAGATCGCGATTACAAAGATCACCGCTTGCAGCGTCCTGGTCAGTAATGGCACCAGTTGCTCGTCCATCTTACTCTCCGTTTTATGGGTCGCTTTTTCCACATACGCCATTATAACATCTAAGATTCGCAAAGCAATCCCCACAAAAATGACAATAGTCAACAACTTTAGCACGGTAATTACCACCGTATTAACTTCGATGGGCATCTGCAAAATTGGAATAAAAACCCGAAGTAATTTGATGATAATCCAGAAGCTAATCAAGCGAGCCAGACGCCGGATTAACTTTTTTGAAATTAAAGACGGATAAAGTCGTGAACGAGAGAGGCGTTTAACCAGGGGATTAAGTACCCAGGCAAATAAAAAATACAATAATAAACCCAGCCCCAATGCCAGGAATAGCCCTAACCACTGCCATAACATTAGGCCCAGGGCTTTTTGCTGAGCACCCTGGGGAATCATATTCAATATTTTGTCGGTACCAAAAGGATAAACCTGCTTATGAAGGCGGGGAATGGCTTCCATCGAAGCTTCGGCGTAAAACCATTGATCCTCTATTTTCTCTAAATAGATATCTGGCAGCTGCCGGGGAAAGGGTGTATAAATATTACTCATCGTCAGGCTGTCGATATAATTACTATCCTGAGGAATGGTGTTCATACGAACGAATAGGCCCTCTCCATCGTAAATTTGCTTCAGTTTGATGGCGAGACGAATACCGCGCAGACTATCCCTGACACTTTCAAAGACTCGGCCCGATTGGGCCGGCTGGTAAGAATCGCTCTGCAGATAATGCAGGTGCACCAGCATCGTATTGTAAGGGGTAGCCAGGGTAACTTCTACTTCTTCCTCCTGCGCTTTCAAACCCGTAGAAAAAACAAAAATTATAAGTAAGATTAAAAAATGATGCCTTTGTCGCTTCATTGCCACTAGTATTTTTGGTAGTCACTTGGAAAAGTAGAATCTTTACGATGCCTATATTATATTGCGTAAGCTGTTCGTTCTCAAACCACGCACAGCAAAAATATCAGACCGCCGATGCAGATCAAAATATTCGTCTTATCGATTTTCGTCTTTTTTGGCCTAAGCCAGACCCTATCTGCTCAGGCGCTCGACCACGTACAGGGAGAAATTCTGATTCGCTTCAAAAAAAAGGTAGCTCCCCAAAGCTGGACGTTCACCAGTAGCACTCTGCGTAGCGCGGCGGCACCCAGGGTAGACCACTGCATTGCCGACCATTTCCGCGTCTGGTCCTTAAGCTTCGACTGGACCAAAATTAATGAAAATACATTACTTCGGGAGCTTCGGCGCCATCCCGACGTAGAAGCAGCCCAATTTAATCACTTTGTATCTTTACGCTCCCGCCAACCCAACGACCCCTTGTATGGAGACCAATGGTACCTGAATAATACCGGCCAGCGAGCGGGTTTCACGCCGGGAGTAGACCTGGGTATGGAAGAAGCCTGGGAGCTGAGTACCGGAGGTGTCACCCCCGAAGGCGATACCATCGTGATTTGCGTAATTGATAATGGCCTAGATACCCAGCACGAAGATTTTGAAGGTAACGTATGGTACAACCACCAGGAAATTCCCGACAATGGGAAAGATGATGATAATAATGGTTACGTCGACGATTACCGCGGCTGGCACGTCGCCAGGCAGAATGATAACATCGATGATCAAAACTGGCACGGTACGATTACCGCGGGGATCATTGGCGCAAAAGGTAATAATGGTGTGGGCGTCACCGGCATCAATTGGAACACTAAACTCATGATTGTTGTAGGGGGCTTTGGTCAGGCGGTGGAATCAAAAATAATTGAAGCCTACGAATACGCCCTCACCCAGCGTCGGCTTTACAATGAGACCAATGGGGATCGGGGTGCTTTTGTGGTGGCCACTAACTCCAGCTGGGGAGTTTCCGAGAGTTTTCCAGAAGAATATCCTCTTTGGTGTGCGGTCTACGATAGTCTGGGTATGCAAGGTATCATCAATATCGCAGCCACCGATAATAAGAATGTAGACGTCGATGCCATTGGAGACATGCCTACCGCCTGTGGCAGTGATTTCTTGATCTCGGTGACAAATGTGGCCGGCAATGGTGAAAAAGTAGTGGATGCCGGCTTCGGTGCTACCAGTATTGACCTGGGAGCATTTGGCGATCAGATTTTCATGACCGGCGATGGGAATACTTATACCGAAGACGGAGGTACCAGCTTTGCAGCCCCGATGGTTTCGGGAGCCGTCGGCTTACTTTATGCCTCTTCCTGCCCTACCCTGTCCGCGATTTATAAAAACTCTCCTGCAGACGCCGCATTACTGGTAAAAGACCTACTGCTGCGCAGTGTAGTTCCGGAACCTACCCTCGCCAATATTACCCTTACCGGCGGGCGTTTAAATATTCACCAGGCGCTGCAACTCTTAGAAGACGAGTGTGGCGACTGCCCACCGCTCTTACAGGTAGGCGCCAAAAACCTGACGGATACTTATGCCGATATCAGCTGGATCACTAACGATTTGATCAACCGGGTTGATTTCCGCTTCCGCCAGCTCGGCGAGACCAACTGGCAGGAAGTGACCAGTGCCATTAGCCCCATCAGTTATGATGATTTGCTGGCCTGTACCAGTTACGAATATCAGTTCCGGGTCTATTGTAGCGAAGATACACTGGCTTACGAAGACCAGATATACAGTTTTACGACCGATGGCTGCTGCGATGCCCCGGAAGGATTACAAACTAATTTTATTGGGAACATTAGTATGTTGCTAGATTGGGAACCTGTACTCGCCGCAGATGATTATACCCTGCGCTACCGGGAGGAAGGAGCACAGGCCTGGATAAACCGCTTTTCGCCCAGAGATGACCGGAGTATACAGAACCTGGAAAGCTGTACGACTTACGAATTTCAGGTTCGATCCAATTGTCTCAATGAAAACTCGCCTTATAGCTCATCCGTATTGCTCACTACGCTGGGCTGTGGCGCCTGTATTGATCTGGACTACTGTACACCCAATGAGGTAGATGCCAGCCGTTCCGATTCGGAATGGATTGCCAATATCTTATTAAACGATTTCACCAACACCTCCGAAGGAAACGGCTATAACGATTACTCTGACCTGGCCTCTACTACCCTCCGGATAGGTGACACCATACGGTTGGTACTGACACCAGGGTATTCCGGTTTTGCCTTTGAAGAATATTTCAAAGTCTGGATCGACTACGATCAGGACGGATTCTTCTCTTCCCGGGATGTTGTTTTTGACGCCCCTGAATTAACCACGGAGAGTATTGATACCAACATAATTATTCCGGCCGATGCTCTGGAGGGTAAAACGCGGATGCGGGTCATCATGAAATTTAACGGAGAGCCGGCCTCCTGTGTAGGAGACGCCGTTAACTTTTTTGGTGAAGTAGAAGACTACTGTGTGACCATTGCAGCTCCGGGGCATACCTCGACGGCCAATCGGCTGAAGCAAAACACTCGCTTACATCTGTTCCCTAATCCTGCTTCCAATCAGGTACAGCTTCAAGTATACACCAGAGAAAATATCGATCGCCATCAGCTGGAAGTACTGGATATCCAGGGGAAAGTAATTTGGCAGGAGCAGCGTCCCTTTTTACCGAAAGGGATAAATCGCCTGCAAATTGTCACCAGCAACTGGTCACCGGGTATGTACTTTGTACGACTGCAAAGTAAAGAAGGAGCCATCGTCCGAAAATTAATAATTCAGTAAGCTCAAACCAAAGCCATCTACCACTTATGAAGAATCTATACCTCCTTATCTGTTGTCTAATACCTCTGGCTATACAGGCTCAGGTACGTATTACGGCTGAAAACAGTCCCCAAATTGGGAATAGGCTGGTTTACAAGATTAACACCGCGGCCTCGGGCTTAAGTCCGGGTGCTCCTGGCCAAGGTCAAGTCTGGGATTTTACCAACTTTGTGCAGCTAGGTCAGGAAACCATCAACATAGTACCACCAGATAATATTCCCGGCAGGGACTCCTTTCCCGATGCCAACCTGGTCTTTTCGCCTGGGAATGGGGTGAATTTCTCTTTTGCGCTGAATACAGATAGTGCTTTTTTCTCTCTCGGCTCTTATATTAATACTGGCGATAGTGCTACTGCTTTATTTAATATACTGGAGCCCCCCCGAAAAGAGATTAGTTATCCTACTGAATTCGGATCGGCCTTTGAGATTCTGGTCCGCACCCAACGTAACCTGGGGGAGATTGCACCGGGCACTTTCCTGATTAGCGTGGAAGAAGAACGAATCCAAAGCAAAGCAGATGCCGAAGGCTTGATGCAACTTCCCCAGGGAGAATTCTCCGTATTACGTATCAAACAGAATCGTAGTCGCGTAGATTCCACCTTCTTTTCAACTGCGGCCGGGCGGCAATTCATCAGTGCCAATTCGACACAGACCGTTACTTATGAATGGTATACGGAGGCGGCGCGCGGCCCATTGGTCACACTAGATGAGTCAAGCTTTAACACCAATAGTTCCGTGGTTTCGGTACTGGATCTGGAGAATAGCCAGCTGGATGACTCTACAGGTATCATGATTGACCCTCCCGTTGCCGCTTTTGACACCCTCCCGATCAATCAATCGACTTATTTCTTTTTGAACCAATCCAGTAATCAGCCAGACAGCTGGTTCTGGGACTTTGGCGACGGTACTACAGCTACTGCGCCCAGCCTTCAGCATCAATTTAGTGTAGGCGGCAGCTACGAGGTCTGCCTGGAAGTGCGCAACAGCGCCGGCGCTGATACCACCTGTAAGACCATTGTCATTGAACGGCTACGCCCACTGGCAGGTTTTAGCTTTAGCAAAGGAGCAGCTGGCAAGGTTAGTTTTACCAATTTAACGCAGGGGGAAAGTAGCAATTTCATTTGGGATTTCGGCGATGGTAGTAGCTCGCTGGAGACAGCGCCCGAGCACCAATATACCGAAGAAGGTACCTTTACGGTCTGTCTCACGGCCAACAATGCCTTTGGAAGTGACAGTACCTGCCAACAGCTCCTGATTGACAATATCCTTCCCACCGCGCAGTTTAACATCCAAAAGGACGGAGCAGGACTTTATACCTTTACCAATCAAAGCTCAAGTAATACGGATAGCCTCCACTGGGACTTTGGTGATGGAAATAGCTCCCTGGAGGACAGTCCGACCCACCAGTACACCGCAGAAGGTAATTATACGGTATGTCTCATTGTATTCAACACCCTGGGTAGCGATACCCTCTGTCAAATTCTAAGTGTCAGTGATTTACTTCCCGTGGCTGCCTTTGGTTTTGAGGAACCGGATTTTGGTCTTTTTGCCTTTACCGACGAAAGCCAAAACACACCACAAAGCTGGCAGTGGCAATTTGGAGATGGCAGCAGTAGTAATGCGCAAAACCCGACTCATCAATACTCCGCGGATGGCAACTATACCGTTCAATTGATCGTCGAAAACAGCTTTGGGGCCGATACAACCCAACAGATGCTGATGGTAAGTGGATTACAAACATCCGCTGGTTTTGATATTGACTCCATTGGACAGGGAGAATTCCGCTTTTTCAATCTATCCTCTGCCAACAGCACCCGGTTTACCTGGGACTTTGGCGATGGTGGTACGGCTATGGAAGAGAGCCCGATCCATCAATACACCCAAGAAGGCTTCTATACGGTATGCCTGGTGGCGGCCAATAGCTTTACCAGTGATACCTTATGTACTACCCTTGAAGTAGAGCACCTTATTCCAGAAGCCGGCTTTGTCATAAGCGCCGTCGAAGGAGATAGTATCCAGCTAATGGATACCAGTAATCATTTACCCACGGAATGGCTATGGACCTTTGGGGACGGTGATAGTAGTCGCATACAAAACCCGGGGCACCGCTATGAACTGGCGGGCACCTATGAGGTCTGCCTTTTGGCAAAAAATCGCTTTGGTCAGGATAGCACCTGCCAGATGGTAGAAATGATTTTTGTGGGCACCCAGTCGGAGTGGATGCGGGCTTTCATTGAATTGGCTCCCAACCCCTTCCAGGATCAATTACGGCTAAATTGGACCCCACCCGGTATAAACCGGCAATGGCAATATCGCATCCTGGAAGCGACCGGGAGCACGATACAAAAAGGCCGACTAGAGCCCAGCCAGACCTGGGACACCAGCCGCTGGTCAGCGGGTACCTACTGGCTACAAATCCTGGATCAGGAAAGGGCGAGTCAGCTGACTATTCCCATCATTAAGCAGTAGTATTACTAATCATGCTAGACTGGACACCAATCACACTTACCTTTCAACTAGCGCTGTTAACCGCAGTGCTGTTGTTGGTAGTGAGTATTCCCCTGGGATATTGGTTGGCCTTTTCCCGCTCGCGGCTTAAACCCCTTATTGAAACCTTGGTCAGTATGCCCCTGGTGCTGCCGCCCACCGTTTTAGGCTTCTATTTATTGGTGGTTTTTAGTCCAAATGGCAGCTTTGGCGCCTGGCTGGAGCGTTGGCTGAATGTGCGCTTTATCTTCTCTTTTGAAGGTCTGGTATTGGCCTCCATGATCTATTCCCTGCCCTTCATGGTTCAGCCCATCCAGGCCGGCCTTAGCAGTCTGTCTCCTTCATTAAAGGAAGCGGCTTATTTATTAGGCAAATCCCGCTGGACCACCCTGCTTCGGGTATTACTCCCCAACATTCGAGCTTCCCTGCTGACGGGTATTGTCCTGGCTTTTGCCCACACGATTGGAGAGTTTGGCGTGGTGCTAATGATCGGCGGCAGTATTCCCGGTCGTACCAAGGTTGCCTCAATTGCCGTCTACGAAGCGGTGGAATCCCTGGATTATAGTACGGCGAATTTGTACGCTGCGCTTTTGTTTGCCATTACATTTTTGATACTTTTAGCAGTCTACCTCATTAATGGAGGATACTTAAGCAGCCTACGCCGATGATCAAGTTACAATTACAGAAGCAATTAGATGCGGCTAGTGGCACCATGCGACTGGAGATTGATTTGTCCTTCGAAGCAGGACAACTCGTAGCCCTTTATGGTAAATCGGGAGCGGGCAAAACATCTATTCTGCGAATGCTGGCCGGACTCATGAAACCAGATCGGGGTAAAATATCATTTGGGCACGATACCTGGTTCGATACCAATCAGGGGCTTAATCTAAAACCCCAAAAACGAAAAGTAGGTTTTGTTTTTCAGGACTACGCCCTCTTCCCTAACATGACCGTAGAACAGAATCTGCGTTTTGCGCTGCAGCGCCACCAAAGCGGAAATGTTATCGACGAGCTCGTCGAATTAGTTGAACTGGAAGGCTTACGCCACAAAAAGCCAACCAAACTCAGTGGCGGTCAACAACAACGGGTAGCCCTGGCCCGGGCGCTCGTACAAAGACCCGCCTTACTCTTACTGGATGAACCGCTGTCCGCCATAGATGCCGAACTTCGCCTTAAGCTGCAGCAATACATCCGCCGACTTCACGAAGCCTTTGGCCTGACCACCATCCTGGTTAGTCATAATGTAAACGAAGTACGCAATATGGCTGATCAGGTCTTTTGTATCGAGGAGGGGAAAATCACCCACAGTGGCGCTCCCGAGCGGGTATTTCTATCTACCAGAATTAGTCAGCTGAAAGCATTAATCACCCGCCTGGAAAGTCGTCCGGAAGGGAAAGTTGCCCATTTAGATCTGGACGGCCAGTCTTTACAGGTACCCGTTCCCGCTTCTGCAAAATGGGCCGTTGGGGATTGGGTGTCTTTGGAGATCGAAAAATAAAAAGGTCCGTTCCCCATAAAGAGCAACGGACCTTTTCCTGATTTTATTCGAATGGAGGCCGCGATTAGGCAGCGGCAACCTTGAGGCCAGATAATAAAAGCGATACCTCGTTATTCAGCACTTCAATAAAGCCGCCATTGACCCGATAGATCAATTTCTTGCCAGCGGTTTCTTCTTCTTTGATACTACCACTTTCCTCGTCGAAATAACGGTGCACACCAGTAGAGGTCACGATGGTTACTTTCCCTTCATCCAGTGCCGATACAATCGGAGCGTGGTTATTCAGGACCTGAAATTCTCCATCAACCCCGGGCAGCTTAACACTTTCGATTCTACCCCGGAAAATTTCCCGATTGGGCGTCAGTACTGTAATATGCATGGATCGTATATTTTAGTATCGCCTTTCTCCGTAAGTCATTACCGAGAAAGGCGAAATCTTCAATTAATAATTAAGCGGCTTCGGCAGCTTCGGCCAACATTTTCTCGCCGGCTTCAATTACCTCGTCAATAGTACCTTTCAAGTGGAAGGCAGATTCTGGATACTGATCCATTTCACCGCCCAGAATCATCTTAAAGCCTTTGATGGTATCTTCGATTTCTACGAAAGCACCTTTCAGACCAGTAAACTGCTCGGCTACGTGGAATGGCTGAGACAAGAATAATTGCACACGACGGGCGCGTGATACGACCAGCTTGTCTTCGTCTGACAATTCTTCCATACCCAGAATAGCAATGATATCCTGCAGCTCTTTGTAGCGCTGAAGAATGTTAATGACCTCCTGTGCGGTATCGTAGTGCTCATCTCCAATCACCTGTGGATCCAAGATACGAGAAGAAGAATCGAGTGGATCGATTGCCGGGTAAATCGCCTGAGAAGCCAATTTACGAGACAATACCGTAGTCGCATCCAAGTGAGAGAAGGTCGTTGCCGGAGCAGGGTCCGTCAAGTCATCAGCAGGTACATAAACCGCCTGTACGGAGGTAATTGAACCGCGCTTGGTAGAAGTAATCCGCTCTTGCATCAGTCCCATTTCGGTCGCCAGTGTAGGCTGGTAACCTACCGCCGAAGGCATACGTCCCAGCAGGGCAGATACCTCAGAACCGGCCTGTGTAAAACGGAAAATATTATCGATAAAGAACAGGATATCCCGTCCCCCATTGGGATCGCTTAAATCACCATCGCGGTAGTATTCTGCGATCGTCAGTCCGGACAAAGCTACACGTGCCCGTGCTCCGGGTGGTTCGTTCATCTGGCCAAATACCAGTGTAGCCTGAGAAGTTTCCAGAGCTTTTGCGTCCACTTTGGACAAGTCCCAGCCACCTTCTTCCATACTTTTATTAAAGGCCTCTCCGTATTTGATTACGTTAGATTCCAGCATCTCGCGCAGCAAATCGTTCCCCTCGCGAGTACGCTCACCTACTCCAGCGAATACCGAAATACCTTCGTAACCTTTGGCAATATTGTTAATCAACTCCTGAATCAATACGGTTTTACCAACACCGGCACCACCGAACAATCCAATTTTACCTCCTTTCATATAAGGCTCCACCAGGTCAATTACCTTGATCCCCGTAATCAGTACATCTTTTGAGGTAGACAGGTCTTCGTATTTAGGTGGTTGACGGTGAATAGGATAAGCACCTTCTTTAGATACGGCACCAATACCATCGATCGGTTCTCCTACTACGTTAAACAGGCGGCCTTTGATGGCTTCTCCCACCGGCATTGCGATGGGCTTTCCCGTATCGAGTACTGCGGCACCTCTGGTTAGACCATCGGTCGCATCCATGGCTACCGTACGTACGGAATCTTCTCCCAGGTGCTGCTGAACTTCCAGCACCAAAATCTCCCCATTAGGTCTTTTAATTTCTAACGCGTTGTAAATTTCAGGGAGGGCTGCCTCGTCCTGAAAAGAAACGTCCACAACTGGACCAATGACTTGTTTTACTCGACCCGTGTTCGCCATAACAAATTCATCTATTTGAATGAAAGAAAAGTAATTTTTGATCTTAAATCCGGGAGCACTTTATCCTTTTCAAAGTTCGCCCAGGTTTAAATCGCTGCAAATTTAGGCTTTTTTACGGTTATAGAAAAGAATTTCTGGGTTTGTTATGCACAGTTTAAGGTGTAAAAGTGCCTGAAAATGATTTGATTGCGCTATTTATTGCTTTCGCAAAAAAATAAAGGGAATAAAATTCTTACAAGACAGGCGTATCGGAAAGAATATTTCTATTTATCGGGCTTTGTCAGGATGTAAATTTTTTTGTTTTTCTAAAGTAATTTTTTTCTATCCCCCCCTATTCGCCGGTCTTTGGGGCTGAATCGCACATATTCCGGGCTGTTTTGTTAACAAGGTAGTAGGTAAGCATTAAAACCCAGTTAGGCAGTTCGATTAGCATCCGCTGCGCAAAGCTTTTACCGCTCAGAAAATCAACTATTATGAAAATATTTAAAACACTACTAAGCAGCCTAATTTTACTCTTCACCTGTACCCTGCTATCTGCCCAATTTACGAAAAGTGGAAACTTCATTATGGGTAGTACGATTGGGTTTTCGACCGCTCAGTCCAATTTTGAAATCGACGATAATAACCAGCAAATTGAAGGTAGGGGTACCCGCTCCAGCCAGTTTAACATTGCGCCGGCAATTGGTTATTTCCTAACTGATAATTTTGCTATGGGAGTTGGTTTGGATTACACCTCTAATATTACCCGTGAACCCGAATCCATATTAGATCCTGAGTCAGAAGTCGATCGTCAGGAAGATAGTGATCTTTTATTTGGTCCTTTCGCCCGCTATTATCTTCCGATTGGCGAAGACAAAGCCTTCTTTTTAGAAACCACCTTTGGCATAGGTAGCTCATCCAACACCATCCGGATCGATGGCGTCAATCAAAATACCTCTACTGATGTATTAGCTCTGGGTATAGGTCCTGGGTTTACCATATTCTCAAGAGATGGTATTGGTATCGAAGCCCTGGTGAAATACAACTGGGCCCGTAGTAATACCGAGACCGACTTCGGTGATGTGCTGACTATCTCCAAGTCTTATACCAATGCCATTGACTTGTCCATTGGTATGCAAATCTATTTTGGTCGGATTGTTCCCGCCACTAGTGATGACAGCAATAACAGTACCAACGACCGCGATTATTGGAACTAAGAATAAATCAAAAAAGAGTTCTTAAAATCCTTTCGGCCAGGGGCAATCTCCCGGCGAAAGGATTTTTTTAATTTACCTGCAACCCTTACCAATAAGTCTTGTCTCTAAGAATGAATTAAGTTTACAAGGAAAAACCGAAGGCTTTGAAAACATCGATCCGGCATTTAGTGCCGAAAAAACGAGGCTCCGCAAAGCAGTTGAAAACCACAGACCAGACACTCAAAACAAGGACATTGAATTACGCCGACACACACAAAGAGATCGTAGAAAAGTGCAAAGCGGGCGATCGCCAGGCACAATTCGAACTCTATCGTCTGTACTCAAAAGCGATGTACAACGTTTGCCTGCGTATGGTAAAAGACGAACTCGATGCAGAAGATCTTTTACAAAACTCCTTCGTAGATATTTTCACCAAGCTGGACAGCTTCCGCTACCAGTCTTCGGTAGGAGCCTGGATCAAACGAATTGTGATCAACAACTGCATCAACTACCTGAAAAAGAAGAAAATTTACTTTCAGGAGTTGGAAGATCGCCATGCAGCGGTACCCGAAGAAGGCATCACACACGCAGACGACACCAAAGGGCTAAGCGTAAAAGCAGTAAAACAAGCCTTATTCGATCTACCCGATGGCTACCGGGTCGTCTTTTCGCTATATATGCTGGAAGGCTATGATCATAAAGAAATTGGAGATATTCTCGGTATTGCCGAGACCACTTCAAAATCACAATACAGTCGGGCTAAAGCCAAGCTGAGAGATATTTTAAGAGCACAAAAATTAGTTTCTAATTTATAGAAAAAATCCAGACTTCCTACGTTTTGGAAACCTCGGAAACCTCTGGTCTCAAACAAAACAGTAAAAATGGATGGTTTAGAAAAATTTATTAACGACAACCGAAGCGCCTTCGATAACGAAGTGCCTAGCCTAAAGGTCTGGGCGGCCATTGACCGGGCAGCCAACCAAAAAGAAGCCCGTCGGCTTCGCCTTTGGAAAAACCTGCGCGTGGCGGCAGCCGTGGCCGTGCTGCTCATTGCGGGCGGCGTAGCTGGTAGCTACCTCACCCAGGCCAATCAGGGTAACAGCGCAACGGCCATTTTGCAGGAAACTGCCCCCGAATACTTCGAAATGGAGGCGTATTTCCAAAACCAGATCAACAACCGCGTCAACCAATTAGTCCGTTATGACCCCGACGCTCAGGTGCTACAAGACCTGGACCAAATTGATCAGGCTATGCTAGAACTGAAGGAAGAAATCCGTACTGCCCCCGAAGGACAAGAACAAGAAATCGTGGAGAATCTGATCCAAAATTACCAAATGAAGATCGCCATTCTAGAGCGCGTTCTGGAAAAGATGGAATCCACCGTACCCACTAAAACAAATAAAAAAGATCAAGATGAAATCAGTATTTAAATTAACCATGCTACTCCTCTTCGCCTCTCTGGTGAATTGTACCGCTGGCACGGATGAAATCAGCCGGCGTGAGTATACTAAAACCATTAAGAAAGAGTTCGACATTGCCGCTAATGGCACGACCTACCTCAGTAATAAATACGGTGAAGTAACCGTAAAAACCTGGGATCGTAATCGGGTCAAAATCAGTGTCAATATCGTCGTAGATGCGAACTCAGAGGACAAAGCCAATGATGTATTTGACCGCATTACTGTTAACTTTTCTAATGCCCGAGACTACGTCAGAGCAATAACCGAGATCGAGAGCAGTCGCTCTTCCTGGTGGAGCTGGGGCTCCAGTAGCTCGAAGGGAGACTACAAGATCAATTACGAAGTGTACCTGCCCACCAGTAACAATTTGGATCTGGAGCTCAAGTACGGCGATGCCTACGTGGCGAATATGGAAGGAAAGGTAAAGCTCAACCTTAAATACGCTAACTTTAAGGTGGAAGGGGTCGGCGATGACTCTACGATTGATTTTGCCTACGGCAACGGCGCTATCCAAAAAGCCCGAGACCTGACCACCAGTCTTTCTTACGGAAAACTGGACATCGAGCAGGTAAATGATATATCACTGACCACCAAGTATTCCAAAATTAATATTGAACGGGCCGGTGATGTGCGCTGCGAAACGAAATACGATACCTACCGACTGATGGAAGTGGCCGATTTTAAGAACTACGGCAAATACGATAACTTCTCTATACAGAAAGTCCGCAATGTCAGCCTGGAGGGTAAATACAGCTCCATAGAGGCCGAAGAAGTCAGTCAGCGGGTAGACCTCGACATGGAATACGGCTCTGCCAGTTTTGGCCTAAGCCGACAGTTCCAGGAAGCGAGTATGAATGGAAAATATACCGATTTCAAGGTTAACGTTGCTTCCGGAGCGGCCTACCGGATGGATGCCATGGCTACCTACGCCGGTATCAGCTACCCTTCTAACTTTGAAGTGGTAAAGGAAATCTCCAAATCATCTAGCCAGGAAGTAGAGGGTTACAGTCTGAAAAGTAACGCCCAGGCCACCATTACGGCCCGCCTGAATTACGGCGGCCTACGGGTCAGAACGAATTAAGCAAAGTAAAAGGATTTTAGGAATGAAAGTCACTGGTCTAGGCCAGTGGCTTTTTTATTTCAGATCTGCCAGGATAGCTTCTAATTCCACGATTAGCTCTGCACCGAATGCTACCAGTTCTTCATAGCCTTGTATTTTATTGGTGATAAAACTCTGATAAATCACCAACTTATTGAGTAAGAGTTGGTCCCCCACCAGACTTTTAGGGTCCATATCCCCTAGATTGGTATTTTGCGTCAACCAGGGTAATAAATCATCCAGGAAAAAATCAGTTTGAATCTCTCCTCTTTTTTGTACTTCAGCAGCCTGAACATCAAAATAAGCACTAAGCATTTTTTTAGTCTCTAGATCTTCGATTAAAGTTAGCTTACCGGTTGTGGTACTAGACAGGTAGGTCGTACTATTGGGCGAATAATTATCCAGCGTTAACAGTTCCGACATGTAAGCATTTATGCGGTCTAGCTCTTCGTTCAAGATCGCCTCCAACAGTTCTGCGATATCCCCAGCGTGCTTTCTATTGACGGGCAATTGATAGTCCAGGTAGGTCGACTGGTCACTTTTTAAATCCTCGATCAAGGATTCAACAATGATCTTTAGCTCTTGTTTTTCTTTTCGCTTTTCGGCGCGATCACTTACGTAAAAGGCCAGGAAAACTCCCAGGATAACGGCAGTAAAATTGAAGAGGTGGTTAAGCCAGTCAATCTTTTTCATTGCGCCGTATTACTATTCCTTGATGATCTCCAG
Organism: Saprospiraceae bacterium; assembly: GCA_035268885.1. Taxonomy (GTDB): domain Bacteria; phylum Bacteroidota; class Bacteroidia; order Chitinophagales; family Saprospiraceae; genus DATFKA01. Next base: position 6,086 of record DATFKA010000034.1, on the reverse strand, counting down.
AGCGGAAGAAGTACCGATGCGAGCGACGCCTGCCTCAATAAAAGCCAGCGCGTCTTCGCGGGAGCGAATACCACCAGAGGCTTTAATTGCAATTTTATCCCCCAACAATTTTTTTAGGAATAACACCTTACCCAATTCTGCCCCGGTACCATTAAACCCGGTAGAAGTTTTGACAAAATCTGGCCCGCTGTTGAGTACAAATTCGGAGAGTTTCTCTAGTTCGACTTCATTAAGCAAGCCCGTCTCCAGAATGACTTTGATCTTTTTACCCTTTAGACGGGCAGCCGTCGTCATACTGTCGATATCGTTGGCTACGTAACTCCAGGTTTTGCCTTTAACCGCGCAGATATTAATGACGGCATCTACCTCATCGGCTCCGTCATCAATGGCGCGCTTAATTTCTTCGATCTTTGCGGGTGTGGAAGAATAGCCCATTGGGAAACCAATCACCGTGGCTACTTTAATTTTTGGCAGGTGTTTTTCCAGGCGCTGAGCCGCCAATTGCACAAAAAACGGGGGCACACAAACCGCTGCAAACTGATGAGCAATGGCTTCATCACATAACTGGCGAATCTCGTCTGCGGTACAATCTACCCTTAGAATAGTATGGTCAATATAACCAGCGATGTCCATGTTTATCTTTTTGCGTCCGTTCTTTGCTTATTTTCTAGCTGCCCGCCTGATGACGGGGTTTTGAGGCATCGGAAATTTATAAAATAAAATTTGTAAAACACAACATTAAGTCGCAAGATATATTTTTTCCGAATAAGGAAGTAAGAAAAACTGCAAATAAACATAAAAAACCTCCGCTCAACTGATTAAGTAGGTTACCCAATTAAATCAAGCAATAATCTGCGTCTTTTTGGGCGATTTCTTCGTTGCAAAAAGCCTTGGATAGCTAGGCTATCCGCGATTTTTGCGCCGCGAACTAGCCCAAAAAAGCCAGCACCTTATTACAGACTCAATATGGGCAACCTACTTAAGCCAAACGGAGGTTAATATTCCACTTTAGAAGGGTATCATCTTAAGCCCCTTTCCCGTGACATTTCTTATATTTCTTGCCGCTTCCGCAAGGACAAGGATCGTTTCTTCCTACTTTCTTTTCAGTTCGGCGTACCGTCTCTGGTTTGCTGCGACGACCACCTCCGGCGGAGGCAGCGGCCCGACGGCGCGCCTGGTTTTCGGCTTCCTCATCTTTGTTGGTTCGGGTACGCCCCAGATCCGACTGCCGCTCCCGCGCTTGCTCCAGGGTTGTACCATCGGCAAAAATTAAAGTACCTTTTGACAGGTAACTCGTTACTTCCTCGTTGATGTCGTGTACCAATTGTTCGAAAAGATTGTAGGCCTCCATCTTATAAATGACTAGCGGATCTTTTTGCTCGAAAGAGGCCGCCTGAGAAGACTCTTTCAATTCATCCATACTACGCAGATGCTCTTTCCACTTGACATCGATAATCGCCAGCGTAACGGCTTTCTCAATATCATGCATGATCGAGCGGCCATCAGAGGCGACCGCATCTTCCAGTTCAGCGGTCACATTATAAGGTGTCGATCGACCATCCGTAAATGGAATCAACAAGCGCTTGTACTGGTGTCCTTGCGTCTCGTGGATATGTTTGATCTGCGGTAACAGCAACTGTGATATCTGTTCTGCTTTTCGGTTATAAAACTCTTCAAACTCCTGGTAGAAGAGCTCAATCAGCTCTTCGGCCCCCGTATTATCAAAGCTTGCTTTTTCGAGCTTTGGATCAATACCCAGGGTACTCAGACTGTCCTGCTTAAAGGTCTCGTAAGACCCGCGTTCCTTATGATCCTTCACCAGCACCGTGATCATACCACGGAACATATTGTTCAGGTCAACGGAGAGGCGATCTCCCGACAGGGTATTGTCCCTTCTCTTGTAGATGGCTTCTCGCTGGATGTTCATCACATCATCGTACTCCAGCAGTCGCTTCCGGATACCAAAGTTGTTTTCTTCCACTTTCTTCTGCGCGCGCTCAATCGATTTGGAGACCATCGAGTGCTGGATCACATCTCCTTCCTGGTGGCCGATACGGTCCATGGCCTTAGCAATGCGCTCCGAATTAAACAGGCGCATCAGGTTATCTTCCAGTGACACGTAAAACTGCGAGCTACCGGGGTCTCCCTGACGTCCGGCACGCCCTCGCAACTGACGGTCTACCCGTCGCGAATCGTGACGCTCGGTACCAATGATCGCCAGACCACCGGCTTCTTTTACTTCGGGCGACAGTTTAATATCCGTACCCCGACCGGCCATGTTAGTCGCGATGGTCACCTTTCCGGCTTTACCCGCTTCGGCGACAATATCGGCCTCGCGCTGATGCTGCTTGGCGTTGAGTACGTTGTGATCAATGCCCCGCAAACGAAGCGAGCGACTCAGACGCTCGGATATTTCCACGGAAGTGGTACCCACCAGAATCGGTCGTCCCGCCTGGCTTAAACGAGTAATCTCTTCGGCAGCGGCGTTGAATTTTTCTCTTTCGGTTTTATACACCAAATCTTCGCGGTCATCGCGAACGATGGGCCGGTTAGTGGGAATCACCACCACATCCAGTTTGTAGATTTCCCAGAACTCACTGGCCTCAGTCTCAGCTGTACCGGTCATCCCCGACAGCTTGTGGTACATCCGGAAGTAGTTCTGTAGGGTCACCGTCGCGTAAGTCTGCGTGATGTTACCAATCTTTACATTTTCCTTTGCCTCCAGAGCCTGGTGCAGACCATCCGAATAGCGACGGCCTTCCATCATACGACCGGTCGATTCATCGACGATCTTCACTTCGTTATCCATCACGATGTACTCCGAATCCCGCTCAAATAAGGTATAGGCTTTAAGCAATTGATTCATCGCGTGTAGTCGACGCGCCTTGACGGCAAAATCCTGCGACAGCTTGGTCTTGGCTTCGGTCTTCCCCTCTTCATCCAGGGATTCGTCGGTATCGATCTCGACCATACGCGAAGCAATATCGGGCATGATAAAGAATTGATCATCATCGGTATATTTGGAGAGGTACTCTGCACCGGTATCGGTCAGCTCTACCTGACGATTCTTTTCATCAATGGTGAAGTACAGGGGTTTGTCCACAATATGCATATTCTTGGACTGCTCCTGCATGTAGAAGTTCTCTGCCTTCTGTAGCATCACCTTTGTTCCTTCCTCACTGAGGAATTTAATCAGCGGACGGTACTTAGGCAGGGCCCGGTAAGCTCTCAAGAGTTCCATACCGGCTTCTCCTTCCTGGTTACCAATAACCCCTTCGGCATACAGCTTCTTAGCTTCACTCAAAGCATCCGTAGCTAATTTCTTTTGTACATTCATGAGCTTCTCCACGTAGGGACGTAGCTCAATATACTCCTGCTCTTCTGTGCCCTGGGGTACCGGTCCGGAAATGATCAGCGGTGTACGCGCATCGTCAATCAAGACGGAGTCAACCTCATCAATCATCGCGAAGTGGTGCTTACCCTGTACTTTTTCGGCTTCGGTGCGCACCATATTATCACGCAGGTAATCGAAACCAAACTCATTATTGGTACCGTAGGTGATATCGCAATGATAGGCATTGATGCGCTTCTCAGAATGCGGCTTGTAGTTATCGATACAATCGATGGTCAGGAGCAGGAACTCAAAGACAGGTCCGACCCATTCGGCATCCCGTCGAGCCAGGTAATCGTTGACCGTAATCACGTGTACGCCCTGTCCGGTCAAACCATTCAGGTAGGCGGGCAGCGTAGCGACCAGCGTTTTACCCTCCCCCGTAGCCATCTCGGCAATTTTACCGTCGTGGAGGACCATACCACCAATCAACTGTACATCGTAGTGGATCATAGCCCAATCGATATCCCCTCCGGCCGCTTGCCAGGAGGTCTGGTAGATCGCCTGATCGCCTTTGATTTTCACGTAACCCGTTTTCTTAGGGTTGGCTGCCAAATCACGATCGTGATCGGTGGCCGTCACGACGATCTCCTCTTCTTCGGTGAAGCGGCGCGCCGTTTCTTTTACGACGGCGAAGGCTTCGGGCAGGATTTCCTTCAGTACGATTTCCTGTTCTTTGTCTCTTTCTCCGACCAGCTCATCTATCTCTTTGAACAGCTCCTCTTTTTGTAATAGGTCTTTGGTTTCTTCTGCTTCCTGCTTTAAACGATCGATATCGGCGTCGATCTCCGTCAGGAATTCCGCGATACGCTCGCGGAAAGCCAGGGTTTTGTTACGCAGTTCATCGTTGGAGAGTTCGCTTAGAGTGTCGTAGATCTCATTGATCTCTTCCACAATGGGGGAATACTGCTTAACGTCCCGGTCGTATTTGGTACCGAAGATATTCTTGATTGTCTTTCCTAATCCACCTAACATATATTGTCGATTGTTGAATTGTTGATTTTCTATACCATCTCTTCTTACTAAACGGGATCAAACCGTTTTGGGTTGGCTAAGATACGGTGTGTACAATGGCCTTGCCCATATTTTACGTCAGTTTTTATACCAATGTCGATAAAACCTCCCTTTTACTGCCAAATTGGCGCGACCATTTAAAACAAACGGAAATAATTTCCGGTTTATTCGAATATGAAAAGTTTTTATTTTTATTTCATCGGAATGACGGTGCTCGGCCTGCAAGCCTGTCAGTTGGGCGATGGTTATCAGGACATCCGAAACTATTACTTTCCACTCAAAACACTGGAATCGGGGCTGGTCTACGAGTATGAGCCTTTGGGCATTAGCCCGAACGGCACGGCCTATTGGTACTACCGCTCGCTAATTGACGGTGATGAGGTGAATCTTACGGGGACTTATTACGAGCAGGAGCTGATTCCGCAACAATTATCCAATGAGCGCATGACCGGGGCCGGCATGATATTACAGGATTTGTTTCTCTACGAAAACGATAGCAGTAATGCCGAGGTACAAATTCAGATACCGGTACAAGTGATTGAGGACGACGTATTTCCCTTTCGGGTAAAAGAGAACGGCGGTGTTTATTTGTACCACATCCGATGGCAGCCTCCTCAGGACAGTGGTGCTACCATTGATGTCATCAAAAATCGGCGTTACCTGGGCGATACGACCATTACTTTCCAGGATCAGCAATACGCTGCCCTGATATTTGAGCTGAAAGAACTAATTGCCTACGATAAGGAGGGCGTACTGGAGCAGGAATACAACGGCCGCGAGATTTACGCTAAGGGATTGGGCTTATATTATTACAGTAAGCGCATCAGCGAGGATTTGCATCTACGCTACCAGCTTAAGGACCGCTACCCGATGGAACGATTGGAGGAAAAGTTTCGTTTGCAATATCAGGAGTGAGGTTTAGTGGTTTAGTGGTTTAGTGGTTTAGTGAAAATTCATATTTTTCTGATTGAGTCTTGCTTTATACCTAAAAAAGTGTTTATATTTGCGACTCCATAAAACGATGGTCGGTTGGCCGAGCGGTTAGGCAGAGGTCTGCAAAACCTCCTACAGCGGTTCAAATCCGCTACCGACCTCCAGGAGAAAGTCCAAATGACAGGAATGTTGTTTGGGCTTTTTTGTTGGACTTTACTTAACTATATTCGTATCTCCGAATTGGTCAAATTCCTCTCTACATCCCGCGTTGAATCACTATGCACAGATAATGTTTCAAAATTTGCAGATTGCAACACAAGTATTTGTCACTTTACCTGATAAATGGGCCGATTTTTGACGCGATAAATGGGCTCTTACAATTTACAGTTACACTATCGGTACCTTAACTTTGAAGTCCATCTTTTCAAAGCTACCTACCTGTTGGTATAATCGGCTCGGTCATAATATGTACTATGTGCACCCCACTTTAGAAACACTTCGTTCCTACCCTTATCGGGCGAACACAGGATTCGCATCCACTAGACGTGCGTCATGCTTAGCTCAGAACAAATAAGTGAGGAGTCTAGAGCACTCCTCACTTTAAACCTACTAAGATTAATTTTTAACTTCTTTCCAATTAGTAAACTTTCTTGTGGCTTTGATAAGTAACCATCTTATAATAAATATGACAGGTATACCAATTAGTACAAAGATTGGGTATTTTTTTAGAGCATCAAGATTCAGCCCG
>DATFKA010000033.1:0-17742 GCA_035268885.1 Saprospiraceae bacterium | reverse complement strand
AGAAAAGATTAAACGTTAATAGAAAAGACTTCTATGACACTCCTGGAGTGGTATGAAACTCACCCATCCACTTCGGGAGCGATGGAATTCCTGGTGTTTAAGAGAGTAACCCATATTTTGCATAAATTTTAATCTAGTACGCGATACCCGGTGCACTAAAGCGAAGCGATGCCCCCGGCATTTCACAGGGCCCGCCATTCCTGGCTGTCCTCCTCTTTCGCTGCCTGACGTATCTGGGAACATGCCTGCATAGCCCATTCCTGTGAATTGCCAAGCCTAACCATCATTTGCGCCGTTCCCTACAAAAAAGGCATAAATAATCCAGATTAATCCAGGGCTTTTAAGTCGAATTTTTCCACAATTTGAATTAGCTTTCGAGCATACCCTCGCTCATCGGAATATCCAGCTTTCTGTAGCCCCCGGGCCCAATCTGTGTAATTGGACGGTAGCTCAAACAACTCCGGGTAATTCTGCTGCAATAAAACGCTGTGGGCCCGCCAGTTCTCCCAGGCGGTGTTGTAAGCCATTTCCTGCATGGGCGTTCCGAAATGATTATTCCCCTGTGTTGCTACCGGGTGGGTACCCGCCCAACTCTCCGCTATCCCCTGCGCCATTTTAATACTGGCCGGAATACCGAATTTCTTCATTTCCATCTGAGCTACTTCTGCAAAACGATCAATATACACCTGAACGTCGCGTTCTCTTAAATCACTTGCCGTCGCTGTCGTAGCTTCTTTTCGTGGCTGACGTTGTTCTTTGCGTGGTGCCAACTGAGAAGCGATGCCCAGCTCTCCAACTTTTTGGTTATGTCGCTCCGCACGCTCTACCCTGCCCGTTTGCTTACCCTGGCCCAGGTTTAGGGTAAACTGAAGATCTTTCTTGAACAAGAGAACCAGCGCCAAAACCAGTAAGGAAAGCTTGACCCAGGGGAAACGCCCCCGTCCCAGAATTCCTCCGCTAGCCCGAAAAACCTGGTATTTGAGGGCAACGTACCACTTGTACAGACCCGCGAAAAAACGCCGGGGGCCCGCCAGTACCCTGGCCAGAAAGGGAGCACTAGCCGGAATATTAACCGATAAGCCTCCGCTTTTTCTTTCCCGATCTTTGGATTTATCCGTTCTCGTCTTCCAGAATGTATTGAATTGATGCTGTCTCATAACCTAAATTTTACGCAACTTTTTGTATCTTAAGCACCCTTACTTACAATGTGCTGTTTATTAAGAGCGGCAACACCACAAATATAAAACATAAAGTTTTAAAAAGCCAAGTTTATTCAAACATTTTAAAACAAAAATGGGCAATTTTTCAGATCATATCGTCAATCAGCGCTTTAATACGGTTTACCACGAGTTGGAAAAACGCAATATCATCAAGGGTAAATCGGATATTGCCAAGCAGCTGGGCACCTATAACCACGTGATTAATAGCATTTTGAAAGGGCAGCGCAATATTACCGTCGACCAACTCAACAAATTGTTTGACACGTATAGTATTAATGCCAACTACCTGTTTGGGAATAGCCGGCAAATGTTTATGCCGGATGCTGACATCCCGGGAGGTTTGCCGGCTCGCGATTTGGAAGAGCGCCAATTTTCCAGCTCCGGCAATATCGTCCTGGCTCCCCTGAAGGCACTAGCCGGGGATGCTGTCAATCAGGATATTGGCGCTGGCGATGATTTGCCCCGGTTTTCTATCCCGGGCCTCACCGGCGACCTGATCGCCGTAGAAATTAATGGTGACAGTATGTTACCCACAATTACCAATGGCGATCTCGTCATCTGCGAACGCCTGGATCGGGGTACCCCGCTGCGCGACAATCACGTCTATGTCGTAGTTACCGATACGGTTGTTGCCAAACGCGTACAGCAAATAAAAAATGGTTCTTCCACGACCCGGCTACGGCTTATTTCTGATAATGATGTCGTCTACAAACCTTACGAAGTCGACCTGGAGGACGTCAAGCAAATCCTGAAAGTGAACAGTCGACTAACTTCTTACGCAATTAGCTAATCCGTCCCTGTATGATGCCGGCTCATACGAGGAACTACCGGTACTTCTCGCCCTGTGGTCATAGGTAGAAGCCGGATTGTTATGCAGCCGGACCATCAGGAAAACACAATATCAACTCCAATATGAATCGTCTTCAGCACGAAAGTAGTCCGTATTTATTACAACACGCCAACAACCCCGTTGACTGGTACTCCTGGTCGGAGGAAGCCTTTGAGCGCGCCCGCACCGAAAACAAACCGGTTATTGTCAGCATTGGCTATTCGACCTGCCATTGGTGCCACGTTATGGAGCGCGAATCGTTCGAAAACGAAACTGTGGCGGCCTTCATGAACCAACATTTTATCAATATAAAAGTAGACCGGGAAGAACGACCAGATATTGATCAGATCTACATGGAAGTTTGCCAGGCTATCACCGGCAGTGGTGGCTGGCCACTCAACTGCTTTTTACTACCTGATGCCCGCCCTTTTTACGCCGGCACCTACTTTCCTCCGCGCACCTTCCAAAACCGCCCTTCCTGGATTGAGCTGCTACAGCGCGTGCACCAAATGTATCAGAATGACCACCCCACCCTTGAGAAGCAGGCCGACAAACTAATGGATGTACTGCAGCAGTCAGAACGCGCTGTCATTAAAGAAGAGGCAATCAGTCAGCCGTCAGATGAGGTATTGACGGGCGATACGGTTCACCAGATTTACACACAGCTCCACGCCAATTTCGACCGAGAGGATGGCGGGTTCGGGGGCGCACCGAAATTCCCCATGACCATGTCGTTGCGGTGGTTGCTGGAATACCACTACCATACCGGCGACACCCCCGCAAGGGAGCACCTCGACTTTTCCCTGGAGCAGATGATCCGTGGTGGAATATATGACCAAATTGGTGGTGGCTTTGCCCGCTATGCCACCGATAAAGCCTGGCTAGTTCCCCACTTTGAGAAAATGCTGTACGACAATGCCCTTCTCTTAAGTCTATTGGCTGATCGCTATCAATTAGCTCCCAACGACCGCTATCGTCAGACGATCGAACAGACCATTGAATGGGTAGAACGCGAAATGCAACATCCCGAAGAAGGATTCTACGCTGCCCTCGATGCCGATTCCGAAGGCGAGGAAGGCAAGTTTTATGTTTGGCACAAAAAAGAGATCGACCAAATCCTGGAGGATGACGCTCCGCTGTTCAATTACTTTTACGGGGTTTCAGAAGGCGGCAACTGGGAAGGTAAAAGTATCCTTTGGCAACCCCACACATGGAGCGAAGCAGCCACTGCATTTAACCTCAGCGAAAAAGAACTCCTGGAAAAACTCGATCAAAGTCGGCAAAAGCTTCTGACCGTGCGCTCCCGGCGCATTCGCCCCGGACTGGATGACAAACAACTGCTCAGTTGGAATGCGTTGATGATTACCGCTTACGCAAAATGCGGACAGGCGCTGGGACAGTCTGCCTACCTGGAGCGAGCAGAGCAAAAGATGAGCTTTTTACTCAAAAGTCTGCAGCGAAAAGACGGCACTTTCGCCCATAGTTGGAAAAACGGCCCTTCGGAACAAGAAGCCTTCCTCGACGATTATGCTGCTCTGATTGAGGCATTACTAACTCTCTTTGAGGTCACCCAGGAAAAAGACTACATTCGTCAAGCAGCCGACCTTACGGCGTCCGTGCGCAAACACTTCCTTGATGAAGACACAAAAATGTTCTATTTTACTTCAGTGCGACAAAAAGATACGGTGGTGCGCAAAAAAGACCTGTACGATTCGGCGGTACCTTCCGGTAATGCAACGATGTGCTTGAACTTATGGCTACTGAGTCGCTATCTGGATAAAAACGAGTTTCGCGAGCAGGCCTTTACGATGCTGATACAGATGCGAGAAGCTCTGGTGCGCTTTCCAACCTCCTTTGCCCGTTGGGCGCGTTGTTTGACCGCACAAACTTTTCCGGGCCCCGAAGTGGCGATTACAGGAGACGACTGGCCGGCAAAGTGGCAGGAATTGCAACGTGCATACTGGCCTAACCGGGTAGTCATGGCAGCTGAAAAACAGGAAGAAGAATTTCCCCTTTTGGCCGAGAGGCTGGCCAAAGATAATGAGACGCTTATTTACGTCTGTAAAAACTATTCCTGTCAATTACCGGTTCAAAGCGTAGCCAGGGCATTGACCATGATCCGCGAAGTATCCACCTGAGCAGTTCATAGCCCGGCTGATTTGCCGCATATTTTAAATACGTCCGAATGAAGAATTGGATATTGGTAGTTTTCCTTTTTGGCGTAAGCCTAAGTACTGTCTGGTCGCAGCAAGGTATTCAATATAGCCTGTATATGCTCAACCGCTTCAACTATAATCCTGCCTACGCGGGAATGGACTATGAGTTGAGTGCCAATGCAGTCTACCGAAAGCAGTGGGTAAACGTTCCACAGAGTCCCTCCAATGCTTCCATCAACCTGCATATGCCCCTTTACATTGCCCGGGGTGGAATTGGCATCCAATTTGAGTCTGATGTTATTGGTGTGCAGCAGAGCACCCTGGTGCAACTTGCGTACAATTACCAACTGGAGATTGGCGACGGTATTCTATCGCTAGGTGTAGCGGGAGGACTTTTGCAGCGATCTATTGATGGCAGCCGTATTCGCACTCCTGACGGTATTTACGATGAGGGTAATGGCTTGTTTGACCATATGGACGGCATACTACCCCTTACCGAAGAAAGTGGCCAAACCCCTACTTTTGATGCTGGTATTTACTACAAAAGTGAATGGCTCGAGGGTGGCCTATCGGTGCGCAACCTGGTCGAACCAACAATCGGACTAAGCACGCTCGACATTCAGGTGACCCGCAATTACTTTGGCACGGCAACAGCCACCATTGATCTGGGCTATACGCTTTCGCTACAACCCTCGGTAATGGTGCGTAGTGATTTAACTCAAACTCAGACGGAATTATCCTTAATTGGAGTCTATGAAGATAAGTTCATGTTGGGAGGATCGGTTCGCGGCTACAATACCGACAGCTTCGACGCCATCGCGATTATCGGAGGATGGAATATCAGCGAAAGTCTGCGTCTGGCCTATGCCTATGACGTGACTATTTCCAACCTGAATAATGTCAGCAACGGATCACACGAAATCATGTTGGGCTACCGCCTCAACCAAACCATCGGTCAGGGACGTCCGCCCCGCATCATCTATCATCCACGAGCCTTTTAACCTTGCGATAAGCCTTCGTTCATAACCGCTATCTGCAAAATACAGTGAACGATTATCCGCTCTATTTGTACTTATTCCCCAAGAAGTAGCTGGCAAAGCCCAGGTTACTTCTTGGGCGGCAATAACAAGGTCATTCCTACTAATATATATCGGTTTGGCACCGTGAGGATACCACCATCTTGTAATGCATCGTTTTCGGTACTGCCCGCTTCATTTACCCACAGAGACCGTCACTATTTTTTCTTGAATGAAGATACGGGCCGCCAGAATTAAAAAATAAGTTTGCTGCATTATAATAAGCAAGATTGAGGGGACGTTACTCATGTGTCAAACGTTAAACTACGCTCCGAAAGGGAGTGTCTATTTTAAATTATTTTTTTAGAAGTTGCAAACGGTCTATCTTTGTAACCGCTTTCTAAAGGTCATACACATTAATCTGAAGGAAAACTCGGGTGTTAACATGAAAAATGTACTGAAGATTACACTGGCAGCACTAGTTGTTTTTGCCACGTCCTGCGGCGGAAGCCGACAAACTGGAGAACTGCTTGGCGTTCAAAACCGTCCGGAATGGAGTGGTATTAACCCCTACGGCATGGTATACGTTCCCTCGGGAACATTCACGATCGGCGTCGGCGACCAGGATGTTGCCAACACATTTATCCAGCGTCCTAAGACGATCTCTATTCAGGGGTTTTATATGGATGAAACAGAAATTACGAATAACGAATACCGGCAATTTGTCTACTGGGTTCGCGACTCCATCGCCCATACCATTTTGGGGCATTTCCGCGAAGATTCCGATATAGAACGAATTGACTGGGAGTACGAAATCGACTGGGAAGACGAAGCTCTGGAAGAGCTTTATTATCAGGGCGATGATCGTCTGGGTAATGCTAAAGATTACAATGTTGAATTGTTCGACTACGAGTACGAATGGTACGACTGGAAAGGCGCAGCCAGGGACCGGGGTAATTCCCCCAGGAGTTCGTTCATTGTTGAGCAGGAAACTAATATTTACCCCGACACTTTGGTCTGGGTACGGGATTATGCCTACTCCTACAACGAGCCGATGGCGCGAAATTACTTCTCACACCCTGCTTACGATGACTATCCCGTAGTGGGTATCGACTGGAAGATGGCCTCTGCCTTTTCTCACTGGCGTACACAACTTTGGAACAGTTACCAGGCCCAGGAAAAAAATGGCGTAAAGATCGAGAACTTCCGTCTGCCTACCGAATTTGAATGGGAATATGCCGCCCGTGGTGGTCGCGATCTGGCGCCCTATCCCTGGGGAGGCCCCTATGTCCGCAATGCCAAGGGCTGTCTGCTGGCTAATTTTAAGCCCGGCCGTGGTAACTACCCCGAAGATGGTGGTATGTATACCGTAAAAGCGGACGCTTACTTCCCTAACGATTACGGGCTGTACAATATGGCTGGTAACGTGGCGGAATGGACGAGCAGTGCGTTCTACGAAAACTCTTACGCCTTTATCCACGATATGAACCCGGATATTCGCTACGATGCGGAAGAAAATGATACCCCTGCCGACAAACGCAAAGTTGTCCGTGGTGGATCATGGAAGGACGTTTACCACTTCCTGCAAACCAGCACTCGTACCTATGAATACCAGGATACCACGAAATCATACGTTGGTTTCCGCTGTGCGCTAACCTTTATGGGTCGCTCCCTGAATGATTTCTAATGGATAGACCAACGCGTTAACACACTTCGGGTACCGAAAAGGATATTGCAGGCTATTCCTGCAATATCCTTCTTTCGTATCCAGGCTTTCGCCAAAAAAGTTATCTATAACCTGTAACTTTTCCGGGGCAACGCATTATAACGGGTAGAACTACCCAAACTAGTGAATTGACCTTTACGAATTAATCAATAACAACCTGTAAAAATACATCAAGATGAGCTTTTTTAAGTCCAAAGGTTTTAAGTATCTGAAGAACTTAATCATCGGTTTAGGTGCCGCCGTTGTGCTGTTAGGTGCCCTCTTCAAAATCCTCTCCTGGCCATATGCTAATCAAATGCTGATGGCTGGTATGTTCACCGAGGCTTTCATTTTTGCCCTGCTCGGTATCATTCCACCCGAAAAGGACTACTACTGGGAAAAACTTTATCCCGGCCTGGATACCTACAATAGTAGTGTAACACCATTGGCTGCCGGTGGCGTCTCGCAACCCGCTAATGTACCAGCTCTCAACGGTGAAGTAGTCGAGCAACAACTCGGTGGTATGTTGACAGAGCTGCAAACCATGTCACGCAGTATGTCTTCCCTGAAAGCCCTGCAAGAAGTAGACTTCAGCGGTACCAAAGACCAACTGCAGGCCATGAGCAACTTCTACAGCAAGCTTAATGAAGCTATGGCTGACTTATCCGACTCGGTAGAAGCAACCAAACAATACAAAGATCAACTGCACGATCTGAATACCAACATTGGCCGTCTCAATCAGACGTATAGCTCCCTGAACAACGTTTACGGAAACGTGGTATCAGCTATGTCCAATGTAAATAATGGTTAAGCCCGTACCTACGAGCCAACCATTCATTGTTAATCTGAAAATACTCCATAATTATGTCTATACCTAAGGAGCCGCGGCAGTTGATGATCAACCTGATGTATCTGGTACTGACGGCGATGCTGGCCCTGAACGTTTCGGCAGAGGTGATGAATGCCTTCTTTACCCTCGATAAAGGAAATAAAGAAAGCATCAACACTGTCGAAACCCAGCTTGATCAGACGGTCACCGGCTTAAAAGAATTGCTGAATGAAGAATCCAAGGCTAAATTTAAGCCAATCGAGCCCGCCGTTGATGAAGTGCGTGCTGCCGTAGCTGATTTCAACAGCTATGTGGATAACATGCGTGACACATTAATTGATATTGGCGGTAATAGAAACGGTGAAGTTGACGACGGCGACTACATCGAAGATCACGGTAAAAAAGTGCCCAAAGGCAAAAAGAATAAAGATATCACCACCCGTATTCTGGTAGATGACGGTAAAGGTGGCGAGCTCAAAGAGAAAATCCTTGCCACTCGCAAACGCCTCATCGACAGCTACACGGCCTTGCTGACAGAGCACGGAGAGACCTTTGGCCTTTCTGAGCAGGAAATTCAACGTAATGTCGCCTCTATCGGTGATAACATTCCCTTCGACGTCGATGATGAGACCTGGCAGGAAACGGATAAGCAGAGCTGGGAAGACTTTAAATTCCGGCAGATGCCCCTGGCCGCAGTGCTGCCTCTGTTGAGTCAGATGCAATCCGACGCTAAATCTTCGGAGGCCTCGCTGGTTAACCAAATGGCTACCCTGGCCGGTGGTCGGGTCGTAGAGTTTGATGCTTTCTTCCCGGTTGTCCAGGCTGACAAGGCCTACGTGATCGCCGGTGAACCATTTAAAGCACAAATCGCCGTGGGTACATACAGCTCACAGATCAATCCCGATGATATTACGATTAAGGTGAACGGCAGCACACTGCCGGTCAATGCAGAAGGTCGGGCCGAATATTCCGCAACCTCATCCACCACCGGTCAAAAAACACTGACTATGGAAGTTGCGGTGCGCAACCCCCTTACCGGTGAGATAAGCGATGGCGATGGTACCTTCACTTACGAAGTAGGTCGTCGCTCCGTAACGGTTTCTGCCGACAAGATGAACGTGATGTACGTGGGCGTAGATAACCCTATTTCCGTCGTCGCTGCCGGTATTTCTTCCAACGAATTGCGTGTAAATGCCTCTGGTGGTGGTATTCAACTGACTCCTACCAGTGGTAACGGTAAATACGTAGCCCGGGTCAGTAAACCCGGAAGAGCGAATATTACCGTATCCGGGGGTGGTCTGCAAAGATCCTCCTTCGAATTCCGCGTGAAACCTATTCCCGATCCAGTGGCCAAACTGGGTGGTGAAACCAGCGGCGATATTGGTAACGGTACCTTTAAAGCACAACAGGGCGTCATTGCAGAATTGCAAAACTTCGACTTCGACGCACGTTGCCAGATTGCCGGCTTCGAATTGGTTTATGTACCAAAACGTAAAGATCCGGTTCCCGTGACCAATGGTGGGGCTACCTACACACAGCAGGCGCGCAACCTGGTCAATCAGGCGAAGCCTGGCGACACCTACTACTTCAATAATGTACGGGCGAAATGTCCTGGTGATGTCGCTTCGCGTAAGATTAACCCAATGGTCTTCCGAATTCGATAAAAATTTAGGCCATTTATGTAATAGTGCACCAGTCTGACTCGTTACACTGGTGCACTATTTAATTTTGGCTGCAAAAATCAGTTTGAGCATGAACACAATAGGAAAACTCCTTGGTCTGGTACTTGTATTGGTCTTCATGGCCGGATCAGCTTTTGCCCAGGTTCCACGCAATATAATGACCGAGTCTGGCGAACCTCTCGTACAACCTCCTCTGGATGACATTGTTGAACCCACTACGGTGGCTACCAAACGCGTCCTGCCTTACGAATCACTACGGGAGGCCGACATCTTCTGGAAGAAACGCATCTGGCGCATTATTGATATCCGGGAAAAGATGAACCTTCCGTTTAGCTACCCCGAGCGCCCATTTTTCAAAATCCTGGTTGATGCAGCCAAAAACGATGAAGCTCCCATGCGGGTGTTTCAGGATGAAAAATTCCAGATCCAACTGGACACTACCGAGCTTAACAACGTACTGTATGATGTCGACACTATCATGGTGACCGACCCGGAAACGTACGAACAAAAGCCACAAGTTATTCGCAATGACATTAACCCCGACGATATTCAGCGCTACCGGGTAAAAGAAATTTGGTTCTTCGACAAAGAATCATCTACCATGCAGGTCCGTATCCTGGGTATCGCTCCGGTCATTCCGGTACGAGCCGAAGCAGGTGACCAAATTGTTGGTGAACGGGCGATGTTCTGGGTCTATTACCCCGAAGCTCGCCAGCACCTGTCTAACGAACGGGTATTTAGCTCGGCCAACGACGCCAGCCCGATGAGTTGGGAAGACTTGTTCGAAATGCGGTACTTCTCCAGCTACATCTTTAAGGAGTCCAACGTGAAAGACCTGCGCCTGCAAGATGAATACACCGGTCGCGAACTACTTATGGAAGCCGAACGAATCAAAGCTGAAATTTTCAACTTCGAGAACGATCTGTGGACCTACTAGTAATGCTTAGAGGCTAGATGGGAAGCGCCCTGCGGCTCTTCCGTCTAGAAGAGCCCAGACCAAAGAAAAAGGCCCGCGCATCATTGCGCGGGCCTTTTTCTTTATCCCTGCTATCTGCTACATCATATACTGCCAGGCAGTGCGGTATTCGCCTTTATCTTCAGCGTAGGCCAGAAAATCCTGGTAAAAGCGTGTATTACCAATGGTAGCACTATCGCCAATCACCACCAGTTGCTTACGGGCTCGCGTCATGGCCACGTTCATGCGCCGGTAGTCGGAGAGGAAACCGATCTCCCCTTTTGCATTTGATCGCACCAGCGAAATATAAACCACATCGCGCTCCTGCCCCTGAAAGCCGTCAATGGTATTGATGGTGAGCGGTACTTCCGCTAGTTTTGCATCATCTTCTACCCGATCTTCCAGATGTAAGACCTGCTCGCGGTAGGGCGAAATCAAGGCAATGCTGGGCAGCTCCAGCCCCAGGTGGTGATCCACCAATTCGTACAGATGCTCAAATAAAATCTGCGCTTCTTCCGGATTGTAGCGGCTGCGATAGGCCGGGTTGATCTTTTCGTCAAAACCACAGCCCGCCGTATCAATAAATATTACCGGTGTATTATCCTGTATGGTCAGGCGTTGCTCCGCTACACTAGGTGCTGCTTCCAGAAGTCCATCGTAAAACTCCTGATTCGAAAAGCCCATAATCTCGCGGTTCATCCGATACTGTGTGCGTAGCAATTGCACCCCGTGCAGGCGGTCCAGACTCTTTTCGATGAGCGTTACCGCAAAACCAGCATTCGCCGCTTTACGCGATTTTACCGTTGGCGGCAACTGATAGGGATCCCCCGTCAGCACCACCTTAGAGGCTTTGAGGATGGGCACCCAGGTGGCCGGTTCCAAAGCCTGCGCAGCCTCATCGATCACTACCGTGCGAAATTTCCGGCGCGTCAGTACCTTATCGGCTGCCCCAATCAAGGTACAGGTAATGACCTGTGCACCATCGAGAATTTGGTCAATCAGCCGGTCTTCCAGCTGATTCGCCCAGGCCATCAACTCCTTCGCTTCGCGGTAAAGATTTTTGCGCTCCAGGTATTCGTCCCGTCCAAATTTACGCCGGTACTTGCGGGCCTGCCGACGAGCTTCAGCCGCCTCAATTTTCACCTTTTTAATGTTCTTACTGTCCGGGTGTTCCGACATGCGCACATCCAACGTGTGCGAGAGGATATCCTCATCGACCCGTGAAATATTACCGATACGCACTACATTGAGACCCTGCTGACTAAGGCGCTCCGTTAGCAAATCTACTGCCGTATTGCTGGGCGCAGTAACCAAGACCGTATGCTCCGTTTCGCATAGCAGGCGTACCGCCTGTACAATGGTCGTGGTTTTACCGGTACCCGGCGGGCCATGTACGATGGATACATCGCGAGCAGACAGAATCGCCTGTACGGCCTCATTTTGCGATACATTCAGACTGGACAATGCCACCGGACTCTTTACCGGGTTAAACTGGGCATCCTGCTTGCCCTGAAAGATGTCGCGCAGCTCCTGCAGGCGGCCGTTTCCCGCCTCCATCACGATATCGAGGGTCTTTTCCATCACCTGATAGGTGCGCTCATCAAACAAAAGATCGACGCCAACCATCCCCAGTCCTACCCAATCGGGCAAATCTTTGCTGTTGAGGATGATTTTCATCCGGTTTTTGTGCACGAAGTACACTACCCCATTGGCTTCACCCCGGTTTACTGCCGGTTGGTTGGAGAACAGGCGTACCGTCTTGCCCGACCGAAACTGATGCTTTTCATTCAGCATAGTGGTGCGCTCCACCACTACAAAGGCTCGCTCGCCGATGGTGTAGCCCCGCTGCAATACGTTAAGTGGATACCAGGCCACCCCTTCCTCCTTGCGCTTATCAAGGGGGAGACGCTCAATCTTTTGTTTATACTGCTCCAGATCAGCTTCCTTTTCCCATAAGAGCTGTTCTTTGAGGTCTATAAACTCCTGGAGGCCTTTTGCCATAGCGGTATTTTTTGAGCAGGTTGCGGCTTTCGCCAAAAACGGCTTACGTTGCCAGTGATTTTATTCCAGGGCAACGATTTGGAAAGCAAAACCACTTTTTCCTTCATAATGTTCTAATTCCATGTCTAAACCTAAAGAAGCAAAAAAATTCCGGGAACAGTTTTCTGCCCTGCGTAACCTACCTCCTTTTTTCCGGTTAATCTGGCAGACTTCAGCCCGGCTGACCGTCACTAACGTCACGTTACGCCTCATCAAATCGGTCATTCCCCTGGCCATGCTGTACGTTGGAAAATTGATCATTGACGAGATCGTCATGCTGATTGCACAGGACAGCCCCGACCCTACCCTATTGTGGTGGTACCTGGGCGCTGAACTGGCCCTGGCTATAATTTCCGACGTAATTAACCGGGGGATTACCCTGGTTGACATTCTGCTGGGCGACCTCTTTTCCAACCGCACTTCCGTCGACATCATCCGCCATGCTGCCCGGTTAGATATGTATCAGTTCGAAAATCCGGAATTCTACGATAAACTGGAGCGGGCCCGCCGGCAGACTTCGAGTCGTACAGCCCTGATGACCCAGGTTTTGCAACAGCTACAAGATATGATCACGGTATTAACGCTTGGTGCCGGCCTCGTCGCTTTTAATCCATGGCTCATTTTGATTCTCGTGGTGGCGGTGATCCCCTCCTTTTTGGGCGAAAGCCACTTCAATCAACGCAAATATTCCCTTACCCGCTCGTGGACCCCGGAGCGGCGCGAGCTTGATTACCTGCGCTATATCGGAGCCAGTGATGCCACGGCGAAGGAGGTTAAAATATTTGGCCTATCTGATTTTCTGGCCCGCCGCTTTGGTATGCTGTCCCACAAATACTATCTGGCTAACCGCAAGATTGCCACGCAACGGGCCATTTGGGGTATACTACTCTCTACGCTGGCTACCCTGGCCTACTATGGGGCTTATGTGGTCATCGCTCTACAGACCATCTCCGGAGCAATTTCCCTGGGTACCCTGACCTTCCTTACTGGCTCGTTTGCGCGCATGCGCAGTATGCTGCAGGCCATCATGAACCGGTTTTCCCGCATTACCGAAAGCGCCCTCTACCTGCAGGATCTCTTTGATTTCCTGAATCTGGAACCCTCCATTATCAGCACGCCCGAAAGTGTGCGGTTCCCGGAAGAGCTACGGGAAGGCTTTACCTTCGAAAATGTAGGCTTCCGTTATCCTGGTACCGATAAGTGGGCTATACGACACCTGTCGTTTACCCTGCGCAAGGGCGAAAAGCTGGCCCTGGTGGGCGAGAACGGAGCCGGCAAAACCACGCTAGTCAAGCTACTGGCCCGCCTCTACGATCCTACCGAGGGACGCATCCTGGTCGACGGTATCGACCTGCGACAGGTTGAGCTGGACAGTCTCCGCCGTAACATTGGCATTATTTTTCAGGACTACATCCGCTTTCAGCTCAAGGCCAAAGAGAACATTGCGGTAGGCAACATCGATAAGCTCGCCGAGCAACTCACCATTGAGGAAGCTGCCCAGAAAAGTATGGCCGATGAGGTCGTCGACACCCTGCCCGAACGCTACGAGCAGGTACTGGGGAAACGCTTTAAAGACGGCGTTGATCTCTCCGGTGGGCAATGGCAGAAGGTAGCCCTGGGCCGGGCGTACATGCGCGATGCCCAATTGCTGATCCTCGACGAGCCCACCTCGGCCCTCGATGCGCGGGCCGAGCACGAGGTATTCCTGCGCTTCAGCGAACTTATTGCCGGTAAGACTGCCGTGCTCATCTCCCACCGCTTCTCTACCGTCCGCATGGCTGACCGCATTCTCTTCCTCGAAAATGGCCAACTACTCGAGTTGGGTAGCCACGAAGAACTATTGCAAAAGCAAGGTAAATACGCCGAGCTTTTTCACCTGCAGGCGCAAGGGTATTTGTAGGTTTACATACTTTGCTACTGGTTTGCGCTTCCCGTACCAACGCATTCCTGATGTACCTCAAATAAGCTCCGAGTATTATAACATCATTACTATTTTTCTTATATTAGTTTAGGTTTTAGCGTAAAATCTAAAGATCAGAGGTAGCCCCAAAGCGCTCGTAAGAAATACAGTGACCCGGCGCGATTACACACAAAAGCCCTCTAACCCAAGATTACAATAACAGACCTCCCAGTTATCCTGATACCCTTCCACTAATTCACCATTAACAACTAACATAATTGCCCTGTCTGCCTTTTGAAGCACACGAGGATTCGCTTTAATAAGAATTCTGCCTGATAGCAGATTAATAGTCTGGTTTTTTGCCTATATAAGTTACTTTTAATCCCCCTGCCATGCTGACAAAAAAAATAAGCTTTTTCTTATTGGTTTACTTCTTTCTGGCTACAGTCTCTGGTCAGAATACCACCTACGATTCCCTAATCACCCGCCACCGGGATACAAACTTACCTGAACGGGAGCGTTTGAAAGCCCTTAGTGAACTTGGGCAAACTAACTTTTTGAATGCTTATCCGGATAGCCTGGTTCACTTTTATGAACAGTCAGAAGGGATGATGTCAGCCTGGGGCGATGGCCAAGCTCACATTCAGCGTGATCTACAGTTATCAGCAGCATATTTTATCACTAGTCAACGTGAAAAAGGGCTCAAAAGAGCTCAAAGAGCAGAAAAAACAGCCTCTACTACTAGCGATACAGCCTCATTGTTGAGGGCAATAAAGCTACAAGGTAACAGCTATGCTATGAATTCCGATTTTAAGCTGGCCATAGATAAGTATTCGGAAGCACTGATCCTTGCCGAGCAGCAGGGAAACCAAAAGAGCATAAATGGAACAATGGCGAATCTTGGTGTTCTCTATTCCTTTATGGAGGAGTATGAAAAGGCCAGATACTATTTTTACAAAGTGCTTGAAGATACCCGACAAGAGGGAAATATCCTGAATGAAATCCGATACTTGATGAACATAGGTGTAAGTTATCGGCAGGAAAAAAGCTATGATGAAGCATTACACTATTTGCTACAAGCCCAGAAATTGCACGACAACCACAAAATATCACTTGGTCCACTGGAAGCGCTACTTGACATTGAAACGGGACAACCATATTTTGCAAAGGGACAAGTCGATACCGCAAAAGCATATTATCTGAAGGCTTTAGCTTTAGCCAAAAGCAATGGTTATTTTGATTATTTAAGTGGAGTCCAGTATGAATTGGCAAAACTATACCGGAATAACCAGCCTGATTCCGCAAGATACTATGCCAGGCAAGCTGAAGAATTGGCATTAAAGAAAAACAAAAACATCTTTTTTTTAGCCAATGTTAAAGAACTACTCATCCACCTACATGAAGACCGACAGGAATATAAAGAGGCTTTAACCATCTATAAGGAATGGCAGCGTTTGCAGGATACCATCTACAAAGAAAAAAACCAACGTGCCGTCTATCAGGCTGAAGCTCGCTATGAATACGAAAAGCAAAAAATGGCCGATGCGTTTAGGTTTGAGCAAGAACTGATACGACAAGAAATCATTGCCCAAAGACGAATGTATATACTTGGGAGTATGGCCATACTCATCCTAACTGTGTTTGTAGGTTTATTTCTCTATCACCAAAAACGAGCCAAACAGGAATACCGGGAATTACTGCTGCAAATCGATGCTCTGAAGGAACGGCTCGTCGTACAATCCATCGCAGTACCCGACGCCCAACAAGACGTACAACTCGACCGGGAGCAGATTGAATCGTACCTGGGCAAATCCCTCGGTGAATCCTCCTGGACTATAATTACCACTATTTTTGAGAATCCTTCTATCGGTAACCGGGAATTAGCCGAACAGGTCTATCTGAGTGCTGATGGACTGAGCTCTGCTCTACGGCGCATGTATAAGGCATTTAAGGTGAAGACCGAAAGTAGCCGCAACAAAAAAGTTGCCCTCCTTTCTAAGGTAGTAAAAATATCACTGGGACGGGAAGCTTGAATACTAGAAGCCATTTCGAAAATGTTTTTGATGTTGAAAATGTATAATTTTGGCCCGGAATAAGGTATAGCAAGCGCGCATAACCTTAACTATCCCATACTTGCTAGCGGGAGTTTTGTAATGCTGTTCAGGGCCAAAAGGTACTTTTCTAACCCCAAAGGAGTGTTTTTGAGGTGGTCCTAACTACTACCTCATTACTATCCCTATGTAAGGCGTATCTTCTATTAATCCATTCCAAAAGGATACATTCTTATAATTGCACACAATTGTGTGCAATATTTAGCCTTATCTTTCGAGAGAATACTGATTAGGTGTAGAGCTTGTTTTACGTACTTATCGAATGCACAACTTAAAAAGAGCATAATCTTTTACCTATACTTATTTAATCAGTATGCATCCGATCTAGTAAGTTGTAAAGGTTCCTGCAAACATCTCTTTGCAGATTTCTTTTGTTTGTCCTTTTCCGAATCAGTTATCACCAATCAAACGCATGATGGAACACATATCGCATTACTAATAAAAGATGGCATACATTAACCTATACAGGAAAATTATTGCGCGAAAAATCCATGATACTTGCATTTGACTCTTAACAACTCTATATAAAAAGAATATATCCTTGAAAAATAAAATTTGTGAGTTGGGTAAGTATGGATGTCAACAGCATAGCATGCTGGGGGCAATACTTATTCTCCTCCAGATGTTCGCCTGTAAACCTCCTCCACGAATTGTTCAACCGGTCAAACCCTACCAACATAAGGAAAAGCTCAGTCTTCTAAAACAGCAGACGGACATCCTTCTTCTTGTCAAGTGGTATAAAGCGATATACCCTCAGCAACAAGTTTTATTAATTTCTCCAGAATATGGTAGCATGGAACACCCTCTACAGTCAAAGCAATATACCGCAGAGGCTACGGAAAAGCATACCCGGCAAATACAGAATTATCAGAAAATGCACAAGCGAGTTCTACAGCAAAAAAAACAGCAAAGTCGAGTCCAGTTCTCTTTTTGGCTCCTCGTATTTTCTTTCTTGAGCCTGATTTCGATGTATCTGTTAATCGCTCAGCGTGCTCTTTACCGTCATTGGCGTCAGCAGCTTTTAGGGGAAATTGACCGGCTAAAAAGTTTTCTGCCAGCAAAAAAGCCCTAGAGATACATCTCATTCAATCTAGCATACTTTCCCGATACTACATCTTACGTCGCGTCCACTCCAACCGATCTCAAACTACACAGATATCTGTGTCGCACTCCACTGCACAGCCTTCCCCATCAATTATGGTCTATTCTCTCTTAGACAGTAACACACCTCTTCCCAAGCTTTCGTACCTATTTAAAACACTAAAAATCAAATTTTTACATAAAAAAGTATCTACTACA
>DATFKA010000032.1:0-6650 GCA_035268885.1 Saprospiraceae bacterium | reverse complement strand
GTTCTTCGTCACTTTTGGTGGTATTGATCAACTGGAATCCATCAGCACCCGCTTTCGCAGTAATATGAAGCCGGCTCGGCCATACATTTGGCGCTTGATATTTTCAATCGGTTTACCTGTCCTTCCACCTGACCATTACTCCATTCCAGAGATACCGCCGCTTTAACCGCATCGTAGTCTTGTTGTAATCCTTTAGCAAAGTTTTTCAGGGAAGGAATGCCACTCTCTAGTACTTTACTGATCCAGGGATTTAATCTTTTCTTCTTGTTGAGCTTATCATACCTGCTTTTATCAGGAGGGTATCTGGGTAGCGGATACGGGGAACAGTCGGGTGCTTTGGTTTGATCATCTCCCCCAGACGAATAACGCACCGGCAAACAATGTGCTTGGTCAGGAGAACTTCCGGAAGGGGGTAGAGAATCGAAATTCCATTCACGCTACGCAGGAAAGTTTATACTGGCCCTTTCATCTTTGTATAGAAAATAGAATTATGGTGATTGCCGATACTGGAAATCACCGTGTCATTATCCATCATTTAATTTGATTATGGAAGCATCAGTTCCTTTATTTTTTGCCGCAATGGTCGGTTTCTCCCACGCTTTTGAAGCTGATCACCTGGTGGCCGTTAGCAATATCGTTACCAAACGGGATAAATTACTACTAGCCGTCAAAGACGGCATTTACTGGGGCCTCGGCCATACTTCTACTATCTTCCTGATTGGATTACTCATTATCGTGGGTAAAGCTACTTTTCTCAACGGCTACTTTAGCTATTTTGAAGCCGGTGTTGGTGTGATGCTGGTTTTACTGGGGGTGTATCGCCTGCGGCAGTATCGCATAAAGAGGCGGCAGTCAGAAGAGTTATTCGACGATAAACATCAGCATCATTTGGCTTATGGGGTGGGTTTTATTCACGGATTGGCGGGTAGTGGCGCTATGATTTTATTAGTGATGTCAGAAATTCAAAGCACCTTCAATAGTATGATTTATTTGTTGATATTTGGTGTTGGATCCGTTTTGGGGATGTTGGTTGCTGCAGGGATTTTCAGCTTGCCTTTTTCAAGAAAAATATCCGATAATCAACAGTTTCAGTTGGCTTTAGTGGTACTTTCTTCGCTGCTCTGTATTGGCTACGGTACTTTTGTCGTTTACGAAAACATATATTTATAAGGCGAAAAAGTAGTCCATAGTCCGACAAGAAGATTTTTACTGTTAATCGTTAAGAAATGAAAAAAGTCGAACTCAATATCATAGCGCTTTCCGATAGTCTGTCCAAGCCAGGTAATTTTGCGCTGATCTTAGAAGAACAAAATGGTTTCCGCAGGCTACCCATCATTATTGGTCCTTTTGAGGCACAATCGATTGCTGTTTTCCTGGAAAAAGTACCCATTGAGCGGCCTATGACCCATGATCTGTTCAAGACAACCTTGGATACTTTAGGGGCTAAGCTTAAACAGGTGTTGATTCACGAACTGAAAGAAGATATTTTTTATGCTCGACTGATAGGAACTCAAAAGGACGGTTCTTCTCTGGAAGTAGATACCCGGACTTCCGACGCCATTGCCATAGCGCTTCGGTTTGACTGCTCGATTTTCACTACAGAAAAAATCATGCAAGAGGCCAGCTTTATTTTAGATAGCCCCAGTAAATCTTTTTCCAGTAAAAGAGGACGACTGATTGATTATTCCATTGAGGAGTTAGAAAAGCTATTAAAACAAGTGGTCGCCAAAGAAGACTACATCAGCGCCACCAAAATTCGCGACGCTATTCAGGAAAAGAAAACGAAGCATCAGTAATCTTAGCAAGAGGCTACTAGTGAAAGGGTCCTTTAAGCCGAAACCCTAAGATTGTTCTGTATGGCTTTTTTTATGTAAAATCTGGTATTAAGTTCTGTTTAAAGAAAAAACGAAACCCTGGGTACCTCGCGATTGAGTTTTAACAAAATAGAATGGTATCATAGTAATAGCGTTCTGTCCGCCATAGAGGAGTAGATTATAAAATCTCTGGATCATATCTTACTTTTGACACGAAAACCAACAGTTGATATCCATGCAGAAATTCTATTTTATCATTGCCTTTGCCTTTCTTTTGACTGCTTGCCAGCAAAATGAATCTACCCCATATACACCTGGGCCTTCTGACTATAGGCACCGCCTCGACCCCTTAGAGGAGGAGGAAATTAGAGCTGCAGTTCAGGTTTTGAGGAATGATTCCAGATTTTCACCATTGCATCGATTTGTAGTTTTGGAGCTGCATGAGCCTGAAAAAGGAAATGACTCGACTACCAGGCAGGCCTTTGGGATTCTGTATAATTGGGAAAATAGAATGACCTCAGAAGCGGTGGTTGACCTCGAGCAAAAGCAAATCACCTCCTGGATAGATGTAGGTACTTCCGGACCACCTACCCAAGCATTAGCCGCTGCGCGCTCCAGGGAAATCCTTAGTTCTGATCCAGATTTTATAGCTGCTTTGGAACAACTGAAGATCGATTCGCCCAATGATCTTGGTTACTACACGGTCAGAGTAGGTAGTGAAAAATATCCAGATCTATACTCTTGTTTCATGTGGGTGAACGAAGCGGAGTATCAGGATGAATTGTTTTATACCCTGGCTGCTCAGTATGATGGCAAGACGGGAGAAATTTACGGCGCACAAAGTAAGTTTGGAAAATATTCTATCCTTACGGATAAGGAGCTCAGACTTGCGGATTTTGTGGCTAACCGGCCCTCGAGTGAGGCAGTGATATCAACTGATGCAGACTGGCCCGAACGCAAGCCCTTAAGTATTACCCAGCAGCAGGGCACTGGTTTTGAAATTAATGGCTCTAAGGTGAGCTGGCAAAACTGGCAGATACACTTCGGGATGTCACCTCGCCGGGCCTTAGAAGTTTTTGATGTTTCTTTTCAGAGTCAGGGTCGTCAGCGCTCTATACTATACCGGGCAGGTCTCACCGAGGCGGTCACGCCATACGGGGATCCCGATTACCGTTCCTGGTATCCCTCTGATGTCGGGGATATGATGATGGCTAATTACGGTTTACGTCCAATGATTTTGGGTGAAGATACACCTCCGAATGCCGTTCTATTACCCGCTACTGTTCATAATCACCTGGGAGAACCAATGCAAATCGAGCGAGCGATTGCTATTTACGAGCGGGATGGTGGGATAGCCTGGAGGCACAATAATCAGTCTCGCCGAGCCAGAGAGCTTGTACTGAAAACCAATGTCGTAATAGACAACTACGATTTCTCCATGTCCTGGATCTTTAACCAGGCTGGCGGTATAGAGGCTGAAATGGTTTTATCCGGCCAGGTACAATTTTATCCCTATCCCACGGAGAAAGAAAAGCTTGTATTAGCAGACCGCTCCAAGCATTTCTTTACGGTAGTTGGGCCGCGTTTAGCTGCGCCGCTTCACCAGCACTACTTCAATTATCGTATCGACCTGGATGTGGATGGTATCCAAAATAATGTTTATGAAATGAATTTAGCCTCAGAAAATCAAGAGGACGACCCCGCTCACGAATGGTTCTATTATCAGGCTAAGCACCTGAAGGGAGAGTCTATGGCCCAACGCGAGCCCAGTGTACACATGAGCAGGCACTGGCGGGTAAGTAATGATACCAAAAATCAAGCACCGGATCAATCGCCTGCCTATTTTTTGATGCCTACGGGTACGGCTTTTCCAAAAGTTGGAGCGGAGTCTCCCGTAATGAAACAGTACGGTTTTTTAAAGCACCATTTATGGGTAACCCCCTACGTAGCTCAAGAAAGGCATGCGGCTGGTGATTACGTGCACCCGGAATTGCCGGGAAGTGGATTACCCGAATGGACTCAGGCCAATCGTAATCTGGAAAATGAAGATCTGGTACTTTGGTACACCTTTGGAATGACTCATTTGCCAAGGCCGGAAGATTGGCCTTATATGCCCATTCATCGCAGTGGATTTAAGCTGTGGCCCTTTGGTTTTTTCAAAGAAAATCCAGTAATTGGAATGCCAGTGCCCAATCCCTGGTAAAAAATTATTATATTTAGACAAATTCTATCTAATAACAAGTCAAACATCTAAAAAATGAAAAATTTTATACTATCAACCTTGTTGCTATGTTTAGCTTCTTCCGCTTTTGCCGGTGCCAGGGCAACTGCAGATTTTATGGCCGATAAAACAGATGTCATCGTTGGAGAAACTGTTAATTTTACGGATGAAACTAATAATAGTGGCTGTGGAACCTTAGTGTATGCTTGGGATTTTGGTGCAGGAGCGAATCCGACCGATTCAGAAGTTGAAGATCCAACGGGCATCACCTATTCCACCACCGGACCTAAAACAGTTACCTTGACCGTAGAGCCCGCAAATATTACGAGTTCGAGTTGCACAGACACAGAAACCAAGGTGGCCTATATCAATGTGCGAGGGGCTGCTCAGGATTTACCCGTACTTAGTTCCAAAAGATTATTTCTTTTCGGAGTACTTATCTTTGGAACAGCCATTCTTGTGATGGGGAGATTTAAAGGAGGGAATTAATAGTTTTTCCTTCTCTTCTTATATTGAAGATTGAAAGTCTGGAGAATTTTATTTTTCCAGGCTTTCTTATTTTGAACGCTTACTACTTCGTTTGTGAACCTATGTTTTAAGACTGGACTCCACTCACTTACTAAGCTCAGCCGCGAATTGGAGGAAGTGCACGTACTGAGCTCCACTGGTGACAAGCGCGTTTTCTGCAGATCAATTAAGTTTCCTCAAAGATTGTCTTCAGCCGCTCGAGAATGTCCTTTGCCTGCTGCTGCACAATGCCCCGCACCACGGGAGCGCCAAGTTTATAAATGCCACTGAGGCTAAAGTCTAACTCGAGGGTCAGGAGGGTATTATCTAATCGCTCCTCCAGATGCAGACTGGCTTCAATAGGAAAGACACTTTTGATTGTTTTTACTTTGATGCGTTCCGGAGCTAGTAATTCGACTACCTGGTAGGTGGTTTTTAGCTGTCTGCCAGCGATGTTAGCTACTTCGATATAGCGGCTACCCGGTTGTATGGGAGGTTCGTCCAGCAGGATGAGATCCTCCAGCATAGGAATATAGGCGGTGCGTTGAGTCACATCACTCAGATAGGCAAAGAGTTGATTTTGTTCGACAGGGATGATTTGTGCTTCCTGTATAATCATACCATTGAAATGTTTTATATAAGTTTGATCCGAACTTTACGCTTTTTCAGGCGGCTATTATTCAGCTGATTTACCAGGCGTTTACTATGCTTTTTGGCGACTGCCACGAAGGCACAATCTTGCTTCAGTTCAATGAGGCCCAGGTCATCCGGCGGTAGGCCACCTTCCTTAATGAAAAGGCCGGCGATATCTCCCTTGGAGATTTTGTCTTTCCGTCCGCCCGATATGAATAGTGTCGTCCATTGACTGGAACTGGGAACCTGCCCCTGGTCGGGAATGTTCAATGCTTCAATTGGATCCAGGTAATCCGGTAGGATTTTGTTTTTGAAATGGATCAAATAGGCCGTGCCTCCGGCGTTCATTCGGGCCGTCCGGCCATTACGATGGATGAATTCTTCCTCTTGAAAGGGCAGTTGGTAGTGGATGATAAAATCCAGGGCTGGGACATCGATCCCCCGTGCGGCCAGGTCGGTAGCGACCATGAGTCGATAGGTACCATTTCGGAATTGGATCAGGGCGCGTTCGCGATCCTGTTGTTCCAGTCCTCCGTAATAGCAAATATGCTCGATATTTTCCCGCTCAAGGAATTCACTGACGAACTGGATCGTGTCTTTGTAGTTGCAGAAGATAATCCCCCGGCCATCTCCCACTTGCATGAGCAGTTTTTTAAGACTGTCTAATTTGTCCGCCTGCTCTGCCCACAGAAGTCGTAAGGCTAAAGCGAGGTGTTTATCTTCCTGTGAAAAATCGAGTTGACGTGGCTGCTTTAGCTCCAGGAAGCCGGGGATGCCTACCTTCTGGGTAGCTGAAGTCAATATTTTTTTCTCCAGGTTGGGTAAGGCCCGCACAATGGCTTTCATCTCTTTTTCAAAACCGACCTCCAACGATTTATCAAATTCGTCCAGGATCAAAAACCGGATAGCCTCCGTCTTTAGATTCCCTCGTTTGATGTGGTCCGCGACCCTGCCCGGTGTACCAATCAAAAGGGCAGGGGAGTGTTGTAGGTCTAACTTATCCTTTGAAGCTGATCTTCCGCCATAGACGGCGTTGATTTTGAGACCACTGCCCATTTCCCGGGCCACCTGCTCGATCTGAATGGCCAGTTCTCGTGATGGAACCAGGATAAGGGCCTGAATGGCTTCCAGGTCGGGATGGAGGAAATCAGTGAGGGGCAATAAAAAGGCCAGTGTTTTTCCCGTTCCGGTTGGGGAAAGTAATACGACTTCTGCTTGTTTGGGAATCGCCTCCAGGGCTGCCTTTTGCATGGGGTTCAACTCCCTTATGCCCAGTTTATTTAAAATTTCCGCCTTGGTTTTATTCGTATTTCTCATAATCTCCCTTTATTTCTTATAAGTAGGTTGCCCAATTAAATCAAGCAATAATCTGCGTCTTTTTGGGGCGATTTCTTCGTTGCAAAAAGCCTTGGATAGCTAGGCTATCCGCGATTTTTGCGCCTCGAACTAGCCCAAAAAAGCCAGCACCTTATTAC
>DATFKA010000031.1:0-4205 GCA_035268885.1 Saprospiraceae bacterium | reverse complement strand
CAGTACGTAGGTACTGAAGGGTTTAGTCTCGGCGAATTGTAAGTGCTTGCGGCCCTCCTTTATTTCCGAGCTTTCCAGCGGACCGTTGGCCATTCCCTCCCAATTTTCCGGGATATCCAGGGCAAGCCGATACTTCGCCTTGATATCCGGCTGGTCAAAGAGCGGGATAGCCGTGGAGGCGCGATCGGGTACAAAGAGCGTATAGAGATAATCCGGATTTCGGTTCAGGGACAGGTCCCCCACGCGGAAGCTCAGCTCAGCGATATTCTCACCGGCTTTCAGGCTGCCTTTCGGCAAATGAATATGATCGTTGATGACTTCTGCCGCCAGGGAATCGCCGTTTAGCGAAAGCGAAACCAGATAATCGGAGGGCTGACGAAAGTCCAGGTAAATATCCGAATCGGCATTTTTTGCGGTAAAGCGTACCTGCATCTGTCCCTGCACCGGAGCTGATTGCGCCTCGGGAATGCTCAACTGCATATCGTAAACGACCTCCGATAATAGATCCGCGCGCTCCTGCGCGTAAGCTTGCGAAAGCCCGGACTCGGGTGCAGCAGTAGACCCCAGGGGATAATCCGTAGAAGAAGGTATATACATAATTCCGGCAACGATGGCAGTGAGAAAACAGGCGACCGTACCCCCAATCAGGGAGGTGAGGCCCAGTTCAGTAAGGGCTTTACGCTGACCCGGCGCAATGGCCCCAATCCCTCCGATCTGAATACCGATGGAGGCAAAATTCGCAAAACCACAAAGCGCATAGGTAGCGATCAGCACGGATTTTTCGGAGAGCTCAGGCTGCATGCCTTCCAGGGCGGCGTAGGCAAAAAATTCGTTTAAAGTCGTTTTGAGCCCCAGCAATTGCCCCACCAAAAAGGCATCTTCCCAGGCTACCCCCAATACCCAGGCAATGGGTGAAAAGAGCAGGCCCAGCATATACTCGATATTAAAACCCTGAAAACGACCATCGGTCGATTCGATCACCCAGTCGTTCAGCCCGGTCCAGGAGCCGATCCAATTGATGGAAATATAGTTCAGCATAGAGACGAAGGCGGTGAATACCAGCAGCATCGCCCCCACATTTACTGCCAACTTGATCCCGTCGGCCGTTCCGCCGGAGATGGCATCCAGTACGTTCGAGCCCACGTCCTGACGCGGGATATCCAGTTTTTGCTTATCGAGGGCCACCGACTTACTCTCGGGGAGGAGGATCTTGGCCGCGATGATCGCCGCCGGTGCCGACATAATCGAAGCCGTCAGTAAATGCGTGGCAAATACCTGCCGCATTACCTCATCGTCTCCCCCCAGAAAGCCCACGTAGGCGGCAAATACTCCGCCGGCAATGGTCGCCATCCCGCCCGTCATCAGACAGAGGATCTCCGAGCGGGACATCCCTTCCAGATACGGCTTTACGACCAGGGGTGCCTCGGTCTGACCAATAAAAACATTGGCGGCCGCCGCCAGGCTCTCTGCCCCCGTCAGCCGCATAGTCTTAACCATCACCCAGGCAAAGCCCTTGATAAAGAGCTGCAGGATACCCAGGTAATACAGCAGCGAAGACAGGGCGGAAAAGAATATAATAGTCGGTAGTACCTTGAAGGCAAAAACGTAGCCGATCTCTACAACGCCACCGCCCGCCTGATTCTCGTAGGCCACAAATTCGGGCCAGTTCCCCAGCACGAAATCGGCACCCGCATCGGTAAAATCCAGCACCACCACGAAGAAGGAGGCAATGGCATCAAAGATATTTTTCATCAGGGGCACCCGCAGAATTAAAATGCCCAGGATTACTTGCAGTAACAAGCCAATCCCCACGGTACGCCAGTTAATGGCCTTACGGTCCTTGCTGAGTAAATAGCAGATACCAATTAAAATGGCCATGCCAAGGATACCGCGTCCGAAATTTTCTAAGAAGATCATAGTTTATGCTTTGTTTGGCTGAATCACTAGCCTTTTCTTTACTATTCTGGTCATCCCCCTTAATCCCCCTTCAAAGCAGGGTTGATTGGTTCTAAGCCATGTCCTATTCATTATGTGCCGTTAGGCACATAACGTGGGTAGATAGGAATGCTTATCATCATAAAACGGTGCCGTTAGGTACCGAACGTGATCTTTGGTATAAATTACGTTCCGTACCTACCTGAGGCAGGCAGGCCTAAAGGCACGGCGGTCTTTCAATAAGCTCCTTTTCTACCCATGTTTGCGTACCTAAAGGCACGCATTTTATCTATTTTAGCACTGGTCCTAGAACCAATCAGCTCTGCTTAGACAAGGGGGACCACAGATCTCCCTGAGCTAATGCTATTGATCAGAACTAAATATTACGACAAAAATAGAAAAATAAATGGGAGACCTAGCGCAGTTGGTCGCGTAAAAAACCAGTAAAGACCCGAAAGGCCTGTTTAAAGGATTGATTGTTGTTGATGACCAGGTCCGCATCCTCTTTATAGGGCGCAATATATTTTTCAAAAGCGGGCAGTACGTGGTGCTGGTAGCGGTAGAGTACATCGTTGAGCGGATAGTTGCGCTCCACCCGATCGCGGCGGATGCGGCGGATGACTTTGAGGTTTTCTTTGGCGTGCACGTAAATCTTCATATCCATTTTACGGACAATCTTCTGGTAATGGAAAATAAAGAGCCCCTCCACGATGATGATGGGCGCCGGCTTAAAGACCAGTTCTTTGGCGGTAGCCTTAGGGTTATTGAAGACATACTCCATGCGGCGGACGGTCTCTCCGCGGCGCAAGCGTTTAATATCCTTCAGGAAGGCTTTATCGTCAATGGAAGAAGGTAAGTCAAAATTGGTGACGCCATTCTCATCCTGCTGTTGCTCCTCGAGGGGCCGGTAGTAATCATCCTGGGAGATGATGCACAGCTCTTCGGGAGAAAAGGCTTCCCGCAGTTTTCTGATAAAAGTCGTTTTTCCCGATCCGCTGCCGCCGGTGATACCTATAATATAATTCATGTGGTCGTGTGTCATGTGTCATGTGGCTATGTGGTCGTGTGGCTATGTAGCGGCCAGGGCCTTTTTAATCTGCCGGTAATGCCGATCAAAGTGGGTTTCGAAGAAGGAGAGCATACCCGCCAGGCTCATGCGCCCAGCGAAGGGATGCTTGTAGACTTGCCGGGAAAACAGCTCCGGTTCCAGGCCTTCGAAGTAGCGGCGGAGATCCTGACGGGATACCCGCCATTCTTTCGCAATCTGCTCCAGTGACAAATCATCCGGAAATTTCGTTTCATTCACATTATCCGGTGCTTTGCGCTTGAGGGGTGTCTTTAAGTAGGTATCCAAGACAAAAGTACGCAGGCGAGCCCGCCAATCCACCTTAGGCAGCTCTGGGTCGTAGCTGAGTTTCTTTTTGATGTAGCCCAGGCTCAGTTTTTCGGCCAGTAGCAGGTGGTAGAGTACCTGCAGAGGCGACCAGGCACCGGGGCTTGGTTCCTGATTTAATTGCTCCGCAGGCTGTTGTTCCAGCTCGCTCACTAATTGCTCCAATTTATGATCAATGCGATCAAGGATAGTTTTTGTTTTTAGATCCATTTCGTCATTTTACGAAAGTAAGAGAATGGCGAAAAGGTAAGGAATTTCCACTAGAACTTCCGTCGACGAATATTCCGTTTTGGCTGACTTTGTCCGAAAATGGCCGACTTTGTCCGGTTATGGCAATGGATTTTATTGTACTTTTCAATCAAAATAACACCACCTCCGATTATGAAGTATCTGATTCTTCTTTTCCTCGGTCTTTCCACCGTACTATCGGCACAGACTGAATTTGGTAGTGCTAATAATGTAAGGATCGTTCAAGATTGTAGTTCCAGAAAAAGTACCTGAGCGCCATTTCATGATTTTTCCACTTTTTTGAGAAAGCCAAGTTCTTACGCACTACCCTGCTTACTCTATGTCGCATAGTACAAAAGAGCCTTTCAATATTTTGATTAAACTTTTTACTTCCATGATGCTTCGCGATTGGGATGACACCGTCATAGGACTTGTGATCATCCGTAAAAATCAACTGGCATTTTTCTTTCAACGTATCGGGTATTTTATCGTAAAATGCCTGGGCTGATTTTCTGGATCGATCACCTACGTGAAAGGCTACTACCTGTTGAGAAGTCTTTTCATAAGCTACCCAAATCCAACATTTATTATCTTTAGAACCCACAAACGACCAGGCTTCATCTGCTTGAATTACAGCTACTTGTAAGTC
>DATFKA010000030.1:0-22375 GCA_035268885.1 Saprospiraceae bacterium | reverse complement strand
ACTGTAGTACATCATGGGCTATTCTTTGGGCAATATGTTCCACCCCGGTACGTAATAAATCTGCCGGATCCAGCTGGCTTTTTTCGATAATGGGGAGCATCTCTGCCACAAACCATTCATACCCCAGCGATTTGGGAAATTCTTTTTGATAATAAGGCAGCGCATTTAATTTAGCCAGGGTAGCATGATCCATTTTCCCATCCCGAGCAATCCGCCCGCCTTTGTCATAGGGTAAATTCAGTTGGCCTGCGCCCTCGTTTAACAACATATTTGCCGGACAGACGTCGTAAGCAATGCGTTGGCCGTGCAGGGCAAAGGACATATTCGCAATACCCCCTAAATTTAAACAGAAGGTATATTCACTGAAAAGCTCCTGATCCCCCACGGGTACCAGGGGTGCTCCCTGGCCACCTAGTAGGACGTCTTTAGATCGAAAATCACAGATAACGGGCAAGCCGGAGACATTGGCCAGTTCCTGTCCGTTGCCCATTTGATAGGTCAAGCGCCGTTCTGGCTGATGAAAAACGGTGTGTCCATGACTGGCTACGTAATCGGGTTCTAAATGCTGCTCTTCTACAAAAAGTGCTATCTGCTGGCCTAACCACTGCCCGAATAAAATATCCAAATGCAAAAGGTCATCCGCTGCTAACTGTACGCTGTTTTTTAGTTTCTGACTTTGGGCCAGGCTATACGCAATGCTTTTTTGAGCCACTAATTTATATTGCCACCGGTCCCGTACTTTGGTGAAATGGCAGTAAGCCAAATCCAGTCCATCCAGGGAAGTGCCGGACATCAGTCCGATGATTTTATATTTATCCATAAGGTCTGGTCATGTGTTAAAAACGTAATTTTATTTGAGCGCCGACCTCCGTTCTTACGGGGCCGGCCACCTGCTCTAAGCCACTGCCTACCGACTCCCTGTCCGACCAGAAGGTCTGCGCCAGTCTAGCCTCCAGCGTTAGATTCCGGGAGGGTCGATAGCGAAGATTGACGTAGGCACGGCTGCCCCGGTTATAATAAGCTGGTATCAAAAAAGTATTCAACAGGTTATTTTCGTAATGATAAAAACGTATGGTATATCCATGGGTATCAAATAGTGCATACCTGGCCGAAAAGGCCAGTGGAGAATCAATGGGCCGAAATATAATATCCTGTAAGATAACAAATCCGTGGCGTCGTCCCTCAATTTCATCATCTACGTATCCCCAATCAAAACGGGAGCGTAGTTCCAGGGCTTTACTCAGTTGATTTCCTATGTGTAAGCGCGTTTGGAAGAGGGTCCGCCTTACGGCAAAATTAAAAGCGGTCTCATTATCCGGCGCATTGATGTCTTTAGATTCATTTCTCACTTCCAGATAGATTCTAAGGCGGCGGCGCTGTTCATAGGCCAGCCGGGCCCGGTATTCGTAGCCTCCACTCGGCGCATCCACCTGGAAGCGCAGCCAGGGAAAACGAAACTGATCAAAGTATGCCGAAAACTCCCATTTGGAAGCGGGTCGAAGGATTAAACCCAGGTAGAAGCCCTCTTCGTTGCGGGCTCCAATCCCCTCTGCTAAAGGATTGGCATTCAGGGCCTGGTAATCCCGTTGGAAATTACGGTACAGCATGGCCAGGTCCACCCGCCGATGCAGTCCAATTAAAAGGCCATTCGTGGTCGCCCAGCCTCCATTATCACTAATGGCCGTCTCTCCAAAGAAGTTAAAATTATTGTACAAAAAGGAATAATCTACGCTGGCATTCAATAGGCGATCGCCACTAAAATTAAAGCGATTATAGGGACGGGGGCGGATATCCAGTGGCTTGTCTAGCCGATCATAGAGCAGATTAAAGGCAATATGTCTGGCATTTTTGTGTAAACGGATACTTCCCCCTACTGTCTTTTGTCCGATCGCCCCCTCGTCGGCAATCTCGGCGGGAGTCCGGTGTAAGCCAAAATCGTTAAACGAAGAAATGGCTGCCTCAAAAGTTTCATTACCCAAAGAGTCAATGGCGCTGATCAGGTTCCCGTCGCGACGGCGGGAAGAGGCGAAGAACGCGACATCAATATAGGGTGTCGGTGCGAGTTCGATTGCGGCACCCCGCATAAATAAGGCTTCATTCACAGAGCTGTAGGGACGAATGGTCTGGCCCGAACGCTTAATAGTTGTTGCCTGGGCAGATTTCCCATATCCAAATCCAGAAAACTGAATCAGGCCCTGCCCAAAACTCACCTGAAAATCGCCAATCGCCAGCGCTTTTAGCCAGGAGCGATAATCCTTCAAGTAAAAGTGAGCAGAGTAATAATCGAAGCCCTGTGGGTTCGATCCCCTAAAGAATTCTTCTCCGCGGTCTTTCTCCATCGTGAGACCGTAACTCATGCGATTATAATAGCTGTGCTTGTAGCGTACATAATATTGATTGGGAGACCCCAGGTACCGATTTGCCCCCGGATTCTCGGGAATACGGTAGCCCCGCTGCGTCTCTAAAATTCGATTCCAGCGCAGATACAATTCGTTCTTTCCCTCCCGCAGCATCTCCCCCAGGCCCAGTTGAAAATCATCCAGGTTAGACTGTACCCGGACGAAAGGCAGAATGCGAAGTATGGTATTTTGGTCAAAACCCGAAATAGCTTGTAGTTCATAGATGGCTAATAAATCCCCGGTTTCCTGACGATGTCGGATGAAGTTGAGTATCTGCACATCGGTTAATAAGCCCAGGCCGCGCAGATCGGCTTCTTCTGCCCGATTTATATTGAGGGGGCGCTCCAGGTAGGCTTCCAGCTGCTCAAAGAGGGTATTAAAATCAAAGTCGCCTTCCGAACTGGTGTTCTGGAAAAAGTCTTCGATCGCCTCGAGAGATTCGGGAGGTAAAAGAAGATCAGCTCCTATATCCTGGGCGCAAAGGGCCGAACCGAGAAACAGCGATACCAAAGTAATCAAGCGGGGCATTCTGATCAGGAGCTTTTCGGAATAGCAGATCATTTGTCAGCAATGGCTTTTATCGTAAAATCAGGATGCATCAAATCATCCTCAGTCTTGTCTAACTTATGGGCAATAAAGGGTTTCAGGTTTAAAAATAGGGTATTTCTAAATTCTTTTGAGCTGGTTGATAGCGGAGCTGCCTCTTGCCAAAAACTCAGAAAGAGTTTTTGGTGCTGGTTCGGAGATATCTTACAGAGACGATCCAGAAAACTTAGCAATTTATGCTGTAATGGACTCACATTCGTCCGTTGTGAAAAAGACCGTTTACAAGAGACAATCAAATGAGTGGCCACGTCGAAATTCCCTAATTCTACGTGACAGATGATTTGCAGTAAGCGAACCGCATATAATACATCCGAGCGTAAGAAATTGTCGCTATAACTCAGAATGGCATTCAACCGAAGTAGACATTGATCATAAGCACGCAATGCAAATTGCGCATAGGCAAATTTATAGTAAAACAGGATAGCCCGATGGGGATCAAGCAAGGCCTGAAAGCGATCAATTTGGCCCAGAATACTTTGCTCTTTTTCAATAATGGCGGAAAAGTTTCGCTGCAAAAGTGCGTAATTCAGGTTGGACAATTGTCGATAAACGAAGGCCGTCATACTTGAGTTCTCGTTAAACAGCTCCTGCCGGGCCTTAATAAATTGGTCGAATTTTTGAAAATAACGCTGCATATTTTCCCGGTCTCCCTGCATGAAGAGCAGGGTCAACAGATAATAATACCCCCGCATATACAAATCCGGATCTTTATCCATCAGGGCCTGATCCGAATCGAATAGATTGATCCAATTCAGAGCAAAGTCCTGACTTTTTTTTAGGTCCAAAAGGATGTAATGTAACCACATATTCGCCTGGTGCAGATTTACTTTCTCGTGGAAAGTCATCCGGTCTGCTTCTAATTCGGTTGGGGTTTGTTTTTCATAAAAAATTAGAATGGCTTCTCTTTGCTCAGGCGATATCGCATGTCCATTTTCAATGTACCAACCGTGAATCTGAATATTCAGGCTGGAGAAGAGACTGGCGGCGTAGGTCACCCAACTGCGGCGTATGGCATTGGAGAGCAGATCTTCAATTTTCCCCGCCTGTCTGCTTCGGGTAATATGACGAGCTTCAATCCTTTTTTGAAAATCCAGGATTTCCAGGTGGAGAATATCCTGATGGTGATCCACGGCAATCCGCTTGATGCGTTCCAGTATTTTCAGGCTTTGCATATACATGCCCTTACCGTACAGAATGCGGGCAAAGTCCAGCTGTTCTCGAATTTCGATATCAATTTCTTTATTGATATGGATCAGGCGAAGGCTGGTTAATATTTGTTTGTAGAGATGTCGTTTTAGATTGGGTAAATTCTTTTTATTAATGCCCCGGTTTTTATCAATAACCAAAGCATCATCATAGGCATCTAATTTATCCAGGGTATCAAATAATTTAAGAGATTTCGTACTCCCCCGATGCTGAAACCGATTGACGTAAAGCTTAAAATTTCTTTTTTCGGATTTACTCAGCGACTTAACCAGCGTAAATAATTGATCTTTTTGGGTGTTGAACATAACAATGCTCTTTAGTTTAACCTATTGATTTACAGGGTTTAATTTACAAAAACACCCTTTTGAACATCACAGGCAATAGTAAATTTACTTACTTTGGTTTTTACCATTGCTTTACATTTGTCCTGGCAAAAGAAAGAAATATATTTCTTACTTTTTAAGAGCAAGTGATTAGGTATGAACCGGAGTTTCCAATCCAGGAAAAAAACTTTCCTGATTATAGAAACATACAGGATCACTTACCCCGGTAATTCGCAAGATCAATTGATATAATATTAGTCTGCCTGATCAAAATGTATATTCTAAAATTGCGAATTATTGATCTTTAAAGATAACAAATTTTAGGTACGCTGAAAACTCAAATCTCAGGTATTCTTAAACAACTTCATTTCATCTTAACGGAACAAGAGTAAAAATCAAAATATAAACAGATGAAAAAAATTGAAGCCATTATTCGCCTTTCTCGTTTTGATAAAGTGAGGGATGCCCTGGCCGAAATTGGTGTCCGATTCTTCACACTAAAAGATGTCAAGGGTTTTGGCCTACAAAAAGGCGAAAAGCTGATGTATCGAGGAAGTATTTACGATGCAGACTACATCGCTCGTCTGCAATTGGACATTCTAACGACCGAAGACAAGGTCGAGGCCATTGTGGGAGCCATTGAGTCTTCAGGAAAAACCGGCGAAGTCGGTGACGGTAAGATTATGGTTTATGATATCGACAGTGTCACCCGTATCCGTACGGGGGAGAAAAATTCCGAAGCTATTTAACTTTGTTTTTATTTGCCCTAGCCAATACCAACCACGGAGCGGAAGCTCATTAGCAACAATTTTAAAACAAAACAAATCAACCATATGAACGAAGCATTATTTACTGCGAATAATGTCTGGATGCTGGTGGCTACCGTATTGGTTTTTGTCATGCACCTGGGCTTCTCTGCACTCGAAGCAGGTTTTGTCAGGAGAAAAAATACGGTGAACATTCTTTTTAAGAATGCCATGATCATTGCGATCGGATTGCTTACCTATTTCACCTGCGGATTTAACCTTATGTATCCCGGGGCCGGTGGAGATGCGGTAACGGCCATCCTGCCCGGCTTTTTAGAATCCAGTGGTCTGGGCCTTTTTGTTCCTGAAGACCCGGGTATTACTTACGCCGACGGTGCCTATGCTTTTTGGACAGATTTCATCTTCCAGGCCATGTTTGCCGCCACTGCCGCTACGATTGTATCGGGCGCGGTAGCCGAGCGAATTAAATTAAATTCCTTTCTATTATTTGCGGCCATCTTTGTGGCTATTTTCTACCCGATTACTGGTTTTTGGAAATGGGGAGGCGGCTGGTTAGACAAAGCTGGCTTTTATGATTTTGCCGGTTCTACGCTGGTACACGCCATGGGAGGGGCCGCCGCTTTAGCCGCCGTAATCGTCTTGGGTCCACGCAGTGGAAAATATTTACGCAATGGGATCAAACCCATCCCCGGACATAGTATGCCGCTGGCAGCCATTGGTGTATTCCTCTTATGGTTTGGTTGGTTTGGATTCAACGGTGGCTCCGTTTTATCGGCAGATCCGGTTATGGTTTCCCTTGTCTTTGTGACCACTTCTCTGGCTGCTGCTGCCGGTGCCGTTGCCGCCTTTTTTACGGCCCAGTTTATGTTTAAAACACATGACTTATCTATGGTACTAAACGGTATTCTGGGAGGTCTGGTAGGTATTACCGCCGGCGCGGACCTGATGAGTCCGCTGGAAGCGATATTGATCGGTGCCATTGCGGGCGTCATTATTCCCTTATCGGTCGTTTTCTTTGATAAAACCTTAAAAATCGACGATCCGGTGGGGGCCACCTCTGTACACCTGGTATGCGGTATCTGGGGAACCCTGGCCGTAGGTATTTTTGGTAGTTCTGCTGGTTTGGGCCAATTGTGGACACAGCTTTACGGTACCTTATCGGTTTGTGCCTTCTCTTTTATCACTGCCTTTGGTCTGATGTATTTGATCAAAGTGACAATGGGCGTGCGGGTTACGGAAAGTGAGGAAGAAAGAGGGTTGGACCTTGCCGAGCACGATATGCATGCTTACGAATCAGCCTCCGAAGAATCTGCCTACAATATGGCCGTGAAATAATCTTCGGTTGTCCCAAAGAGTTCCCCGGAGTCGCGCCAACAACTTACCGGGAAACTGCAAAAGGTAATCCTTTAGAGAAAACCTAGATTTAAAGATAGCTTATCCGATTCGTTTTTCCAAAAGAGGAAAACCGAGCCAAGGGGAAATAAAGGGATGAAAGTATAGTTTATCAAAGATTTGTATCTTGAGAGAAATGATAAACAAATCTTTTCGCTATCGCAGCGGAGCTGTGAATATCCATTTCCCAATTAGAGCTTATATTTTAAATCCACCTTTTGCCATCCGTAATTTTGACGGAGCACAGGGATGGAGCTGATCATATTTTTTAACCAAAACAAACATTTTAACGATGGCAAAGTCCAAGTTAGAGTACATTTGGCTAGATGGTTACAAGCCAACTCAACTTTTAAGAAGTAAAACAAAAGTATTAAGTGATTTCGGGGGTACCCTCGAAGAATGTCCCGTATGGTCCTTCGATGGGAGTTCTACTCAGCAGGCAGAGGGTGGTTCTTCTGACTGTCTGCTCAAGCCGGTGGCTATTTTTCCGGATCCAGACCGTAAGAACGCATACCTGGTCATGACGGAAGTATTAAACGCCGATGGTACACCCCACGAATCGAACGGTCGGGCAACCATTAACGATGAAGACGATGACTTCTGGTTCGGATTCGAGCAGGAGTATTTCCTGAATGATCCCGATACGGAACTCCCTTTAGGATTCCCAGCGGGTGGTTTCCCTGGACCTCAGGGTCCCTATTACTGTGGTGTAGGAGCAAACCGCTCTTACGGCAGAGCCATCGTAGAAGAGCACCTAGACATCTGCCTGGAAGCGGGTCTGAATGTAGAAGGGATTAATGCCGAGGTAGCCGCCGGACAGTGGGAATTCCAGATTTTTGCCAAAGGAGCAGAGGCTGCCGGTGACCAAATCTGGGTAGCACGTTACCTGCTGGAAAGAACCGCTGAGAAATACGGCGTAGCCGTTGATTGGCACTGTAAGCCCGTATCCGGCGACTGGAATGGTTCGGGTATGCACGCGAACTTCTCTAACTCTGGCCTGCGTACCGCCGGCAACAAAGAGTACTACGACAAGGTCTGCGAAGGGTTTGGTGCCTCTCCCGAAATCATCAAAGAGTGTATCGACAACTACGGTGCCGATAACCACCTGCGCCTGACAGGTCTGCACGAAACGCAGGCCATTGATAAGTTTAGCTACGGTATCTCTGACCGCGGTGCTTCTATCCGGATTCCTATTGCCACCGTGGAGAACGGCTGGAAAGGATGGCTGGAAGACCGTCGTCCCAACTCCGCAGCGGATCCTTACAAGGTAGCAGCGGTCATTATCAAAACAGTGAAGAATACACTGGCAGAAGGATAAAATCAGCTCTAGTTCCTGCGCATAGTAATATGCGATGAGTCTTGTCCCGAAATTAATTCGGGACAGACTTTTACTAGAGCACGATTATACAAAGCCATTCCAAATCATTTGGAATGGCTTTCTTTTATTCGATAAATAGCCGATCCACAAATTTTCCGTGGAAGCCGAGCGGTATGTTATGTGGTAAGCGGGCCTTGGTAATCTCGGATAGTGTCTCCGCATCTAGTATATACAGCCAGGTGGTTTTCTCCAGGGCATTAAATATCAAAACCGCCAGATAACCTTCGTCTTCTTTTTGGGCCTTGGATTTGGGAATAAACAGTGGCTCACCCGGTAAATGAGGGTGCATGGATTTTAAATGCGCCGTACCCTGCTCCACGTCTATCTTCTGAATACCATCCAACATTTTATAATCAGCGCCTTCCGGGAGTCCCAGGCACCAGGTGTAGCGGTATTTTTTTCCCGTAAGGGAGGGATGAAAGGTCGGTAACTCCCCTGGATAAGGACTGCGGCGCTCCCGCTGAACTTCACCGGTTTTTAAATTCAGTAGGTATCGGTATAATATACCCGCAGGCGTTGCGGAATCATCGCCTTCAAAAAGCTGTTTATTCACCTCCGCGTCGGGAAAATCCGGCATCAGAAAACCGTCCACAACAATCTGGCCATCGGAACGCTCATAACCGTTCGTGAAATGAAAGATGAAGCCAAAATCTGTTTCGAAGCTATACTCCTGATCCTCATCCGGATCGAAAACCATGATTTCTATAGGTTCATCTTGCCGTACCTGAATACTGGCGACCGGTGGCTTGAACCCCAGAAACATCGCGGCCAGACCAAAATTTACTGGGGTGAAAAAGAAAATCCGCTTACCCGAAGCCGTCAGAATAAAATCGTGCGTAAAGGAAACGGCGGGTAATTTTTTAGCCCAGATAGGCAAAGACTGTCCATCGGCATCGATTTGGTACTGGACCAGACGACTACTCAGACCCGGTACTACTCCAAAGTTATGCAAATCTCCCGTGTCCGGATGTATTTTGGGGTGGGCACTAAAGGCCAACTCGGGAAAAATCTTGGCGTCTACCTTTGAGAAGCTGTTTTTTAGGTACCCGCTATAGTGAAAGCGACCTTTCGTCTCCAGCGTGTAGGGGTCTATTTCATGGGGCCAGCCTCCCTCCCAGAGAGACAATAATTTTCCTCCGTGCCAAATCACACTGGTGTTGGAAGCATTCTTAAAATGGGTCTTCAGGGCATTTGCCCAAAAGCCACCCGGCAGGTTGGTACCGAAGCTGCGGTAAAGCATTTTGCCAGCCGCTTCTTCTTCCTGAAATTCTCTCGTCTGCACATAACGATTGCGGTAAAAAGCCTTGCCCTCCCGAAAAGTGAATTTAGTAAGCATTCCATCTCCGTCGAACAAATGGTCATAGCGTACACCCTGATGCACAAAACGACCATTTCCGTTACGAAAAAGCGTACCGTTCAAATCCACAGGTAGGGG
Organism: Saprospiraceae bacterium; assembly: GCA_035268885.1. Lineage (GTDB taxonomy): Bacteria > Bacteroidota > Bacteroidia > Chitinophagales > Saprospiraceae > DATFKA01. Next base: position 12,869 of record DATFKA010000030.1, on the reverse strand, counting down.
CGCATCGAATTCGAGTTCAAGGTCTTGGTATTCGTTTTGTACTTCCTTATTAAGTGTAAAATAGTCTTTGAGCCGCTGCATAATAGTGTATTACTTTGTAAGCAAAATGGATTTTCGGGAAAGTAGTTCATGCTTATTCCTTTTTTAGCCGGAAGCGAACACCAGGCCACTTGCTCCGTTGTATAGATGTAATTTAATTAATTAATACAAAACCATATATGAACTACTTAGGAAAAACCCGCGATGAATTGCAGGGAACTGCCTATGAATTAAATACACTATTAGCAAACTATCATATCTACTATCAAAATCTGAGAAATTTCCACTGGAACGTAGATGGTGTCCATTTCTTTGACTTACACGAAAAGTTTGAAGAGATGTACAATAGCGCACAGGAAAATATTGATGAGGTAGCCGAACGCATCCTCACATTGCGCTTTGCACCACTTAGTAATATGTCAGAATATATAAAGGAAGCCAGTATCGAAGAAGCTGGTACCGTTGAAGACCCCGCTAAAATGGTGGAAATGGTCTTAGAAAATCATGGAAAACTAATCAAAAATATGCGTAGCTTGATTAAAGCGGCAGATTCCGTCAATGATGAAGGAACGATTGATTTAATTGGTGCCATGTTAAGAGATAAAGAGAAGGAATCATGGATGTTTGATGCCTGGGCTGCTAATAAACTGGCGACCGCCCAATAAGACATTGGATAAAATACGAATCCTACTTAAAAAGCCTTTCTCCCTTTTGGAAGAAAGGCTTTTTTTAAGTCGAACAAAGAGACTAGATTATTTATAGTAATAAAGGCTAATCGCGCCAATTCCAAGTACTAAAAATCCAAATAGCAAGAGTTTTCGAACAGGGATAGCTGGTAGATTTACCGGGGTATTGACCGTCACCATTGTCGAATCATTACACTCTCCCCCTACGGAATAAATAAATTCGAAGTTACCCGCTGCTGTAAAATTTACTTGGGCCACACCATCAGTAGTTGAACCTACGGAAGCTCCCGGAGGATTCCCCGGAGCAGCACTCCAGGTGCCGCCGGCTGGAAAGCCCGTCAGGGTAAAAGAACCCGTCTGAACGGCTTGCTCAATTACACAAGCCCAGTTAATATTAGTAATTCGAAAAGAAGGCGCACCGCCCGTGGTACGATCACTCGGATCGTTTACAAAGTGCGTTAGAACGATACTATCTACCTCGACACCCGCCGTGGCCGTAAATTCTACCACGCCGCGTAAGTACTCTGCCTCATCAGTTACCGTGGAGGGCGGACTGGGCGCATTACCATTCCCCGTACCATTAACCCTTAGGGTGGGGCTGGCTCCAAACTGACGCACAAAGGTATTAGCATAAGTATTAACCGTGTAATTCACCAAGCTATTACCTGAATAAATCTTCACCTGAATAGAATCGAGATCGTTGTCAACATCAGAAAGCGCAAAACTCAAACCGGAAGGGCGCCTGGCGTTTAGGGTAGTAAAATCCAGCACAATAGTAGTTGATTCTCCGACGCAATCTCCACCGTGTCTGGTTCTTCTAAGCAGCGTGAGCTCATCATCAATATTCGGTATAAGGTCTTGGGGGAAGGCTAGACTACGGAATTCGGATCCCGTTCCCATGGCACCATTTGCCACTACGCACCCATCATCGCTATTGCGCATAGTCGGCTTCATAGCGACCCCATCGGATGAGATAAATACATCTAGCTCGTTACTACCATTCAGATCTTCTTGTGCGGCAGCATCACGCAGAAAGGCTCCACCATCTGCTGTACATTGGCCGGTGTAATCTGGTCCAGCATAAACCGGATCACATTGACCAAATAGATAGCCCGTGGATAAGAGAATCAGAGAAAGCAAAAGAAAGGCTGAATTTCTCCAACCTGAAATTGGTAATTTTGAGGTGTTTGTCTGCATTTTTTCTGAGATGATTAGCTTAGATTAAAAAATTAACTTATGAAGCAATTTTAATATTTATATCGTCTATTACATTCAAAAATACTGAAAAACTTTGCAACTAACCAGCAATTTACTAGCTTTTTTTTCTATCTGTTAACAATAGCTACTTCTATACGATTATTTTCCGCACCCGACTCTGTCAGTCTTTGCTGACAGCCATAGCTGATGACCTCAAAGCGTTGCTTATCTACATTACGCTTTCGCAAAAACTGACCTACCTTTTTAGCCTGTCGAAAAGCAATTTTTAAATTCTTTTTTCTATGGATATTAGTGTCATTATGTCCCTCTACGATAAAGGAAGCTTCTGGGTATTCTGCCAGCAGAGCACTCAGCTGAGTAAGCCGTTGCTCTCCAATATCCATTAATCGCCGGCCACCATTTTCGTAAAAAATATCTTCTACCGGGATGGTAAGCAAAAGTCCCTGTTCAAAAGGAGTTATCCATTCTTTCGGAAACTTCTGGCTCATGTCCATGAAAATAAAATTATTCTTTTCTTCCAAAAGCTCGCCCCGGTCTCCCCCCAGAAACTTAGATAGAATATAAATGCCGGCCGTACGGGTTGTAATATCTTCCAGAATAGGATCCGTGCATCGGGCAGATCGGCTTAGCGTTTCATCTTCCTGGTTGATCCGCATGTAGGGGTTGTAGCAACTGCTTAAGAATAGAAACAATAATAAATAATAGGTATATTTCATATCGATAAATTTTGAAGTGGTTTAAATGAAAAAGCCATGGCACGATTTCCGTGCATGGCTTAAATTGGTTAGTTTTGTTTGATATTATTCTTACACTGCGGTCTTCATTAAATCGTAGACCTCCGTTTGCCGTTTGCACAAAACAACTTCGTCTTTTTTAACAGCAATGGGGGAATCAATACGGTCCGGATTGTGGGTGACCAGTTTATACCAGGAATCAAAGTCCTGCGGATCCAGTTTTTGGCTGGCGTACCAATCTTCATCAAAAACGGCTACTGCATCTTTATCTAACTTTTCGTAAATGGAAGCCCAGATATTATGGGCAGTAGGCATTTCTGAAAACGGTATGGCCAGCACCTCACCAATACTTTGGGCATGTGCCACTGTTTTCTTGTGCTTATTAATTTCCGGATTGTAATAAATAGTAACTTGAGTGGTATCTTCTTCGTCCATTAATTTATTTTTTAGTGTAAGCCAAGGACCAAAAAAGATTAGTATCTTAATCTTTGACTTATCGTTTGTTAAGAATAGGCGCTTACGGATTCTTCAATACTTTCTAGGGCCGTAAGGCTTTGCTTTATTTGTTGTAATTGATTGTTCAGTAAGGTCTCGAGAGTATTAGGTAAGTCTTTCTCTTCCAGGACCTGCGCATAATTATTCACGAGCGTTTTTTCACCCGTTATACATTCTTGCAATACCGCAGCATCGCTGTCGTATATTTCTGCTTTAAAGTCTAACCAGGTACGGTGCAGATCTCCCCTCAGGCTGGTTCCCTGATCCGGTGTACCATCGAGCAGTCGCACTTCCCGAGACAAGTCAGAGATATATTGTTTACGGTGCTTGGCATTTTCTTGGAGCCATTTACGCAATTGTAGGTCACTGACCCGCATGGCGGCTTCGGTATACCCTTTATTAGCATCAAAATTTCTAGTTATCAATAAATTAAGCTGATCAATTAGTTGTTGTTTGTCCATAGTATAAAATAAAGTGCTTTTTTATATAACCCGCTCGTAAGAGATTTGTGCGCCCAAAACAACAAAAAAATACTACATTTATTACTCTTTTTCAGAAGGCAGCGTCACCTCAATTTCTTTAGGTCGAAAACCCAGAAAAATAATTAATCCAATACTGGCAGCGACTACCGAAGCCAACAGGATACCAAACTTGGCATTAACTAATAGCGCTTCATTATTAAAGGCTAACTCTGCAATAAATAAGGACATCGTAAATCCAATACCGGCAAAGGAAGCGGCACCTAATAATTGTCGCCAACTAATGGCGGCGGGAATTTGAGTAATGCCCAACCAGGTTGAGAGCCGGGCGAAACCCATAATTCCAATGGTTTTACCAAAGACCAGACCAAAGATAATACCCAGACTGACCGGGCTTTGGATGGCTTCCCAAAAGCTGGTTTCCAGGCGCACACCCGCATTAGCTAGTGCGAAGAGTGGGAGAATTAAGTAACTGACAAAGGGAGAAATAGCGTGTTCAATCTTTTGTAGCGGCGGCATGACGGCCTTGGTAACTTTCTTTACATTACCTACAATTTCAAGCTGATCGTCCGTAGCCATCTGATGGTCGTGGCCGTCGGTACGCTTAAACTTACGCCCCAGCTGCTTTAGTTTATAAGCATATTTATCCCCTCGAATTAAAACATCCGTTGGGATGGCCATGGCAATTATCACACCAGCAATGGTGGCATGTACGCCAGACTGTAAAAAGGCCAACCAAATACCAAACATCCCAACCAGGCCGTAAAACCAAGGATTGCGAATGCCAAAGCGGTTGGCTACGATTAAAAAGCCAAATACTGAAAAAGCAATCAATAAGGAATTAATCACAATCTCATCGGTGTAAAAAATGGCAATTACCATAACGGCGCCAAGATCGTCGGCGATAGCCAAGGCAGCTAAAAAAACTTTTAAAGCCACCGGAACCCGCTTTCCCAGTACACTGACCAGTACCAGAGCAAATGCAATATCCGTAGCCACGGGTACCCCCCAACCGTCGGCAGCATCACCCGATGGATTGAATGCAAAATAAATTAAGGCGGGGAAAAGCATTCCGCCCGCGGCACAAATAATCGGAAATAATGCCTTACGGAAAGTAGATAACTCCCCTACCATGACTTCCCGTTTGATCTCCAGACCGACCAGGAAAAAGAAAATGGCCATCAGGCCATCGTTTATTAAGTGGTGAAAATTTTGTTCGAATTGAAAGGATCCAAAACGAATCGAAAGTTTTTGTTCCCAAAGATGATGATAGGATTCATGCCCGGGAGAATTGGCCCATATCAGGGCCACAATTACTCCCAGCAGCAAAAAAATCCCTTCTGTGATATCCTTATTTAATACCCATTTTAATCTCTTCTTCGCGCGCAACCAGGGTGTTTGCTTAATTGACATATTTTATAGTGTGATAAAAAAGTATCGATTTACTAATGCGTGTTAGATAGACCAGCGCGAAAGGTTTACCTGTTTTTCTTTCTTTTTCTTCTGAAATTTGGGCCGTAATTCGCCTTAATCATTTCTTTCATCTTCCGACGTGCAAAAAAGATTCGACTTTTTACCGTTCCCATCGGGATGTCTAATTGTTCTGCAATTTCCTGGTACTGATACCCCTTAAAATGCATCAAAAATGGAACTTTATAGAGATCTGATAGTTTATTTAATAGCCCCATTAGCTCCTGATACATCAGTTGCTTTTGCGCTCCATTATCAATGGTCTTACTTTCAATGGCAAAAGTATAATCTTCTACCGGTGCTTCCACCTGATTACGCGTCTTTTTACGGCGATAGTTATTAATGAAAGTATTACGCATAATTGTGGTCACCCAGGCTTTGAAATTAGTTCCCTGCCTAAATTTGGTGCGGTGACGGAAAGCCCTGAAAGCAGTTTCTTGCATCAAATCTTTCGCCCGATCTTTATTGCGGGTTAATTTCATCGCAAATGCAAATAATAAAGATTCTAGCTGATCGAAGTTTTTTTGAAAATCTAATGTTGACATAAAATAAATAGTATTTTTTTCTTACTGTTGCTCGAAAATTCACTTATAGTAGTCCAAACACCGTGCCAAAAACATAAACAACTGATAAACAGATACTTACAAAAAATTATTTTGTTTCATTCTCTTTTATTTAAGGAATTTGCTTATATTTAAGCATCAATACGCAGCTATGACAAAAAAAATGCAATCACTGAAGCCACTCTTCGAGGTGCTGGAAGGCTGGGTACTTTGGGTAGATAAGCAGGGAAGCATCCTGGACTACAACCAGGCCGCCCGGGCATTTTTCGAACAGCAAACTAACCTGCCCAACAAAATATTCGAACTGGTACCCACCCTTTCCGTCTTTGATTGGCAACAAGTACTACAGGAAGTCGAAGGAAAAAATTTCTATAAATCATCAGAAAAAATCCGCACCTCAAAGGAAAAATTCTCTGATGGTCAGTTTATGTTGGCCCCCTACGGCCCCAATGACTACCTGGTAGCCTTACGGCCCCTGGATGGAAATACCAGGGCAGACCACGACAATGAAGCGCAAGCCCTACTGGAATTAATTAGCTTCACCATTGATCACTCCAAAAACCTCGTTTTCTGGTTACGAGAGGATGCCAGCATATTCTATGCGAACGCCCGTGTATATGACTTTTTAGGCTACCAGCGGGAAGAGTTGAAACAACTGAAACTGACGGATATCAATCCAGATCTCTCTCCCAAAGAATTTCAAAGCTATTGGAATAACCTAAAAAAAGAAGGAGATCTGGAAGCAGAACATTCCTTTTACAAAAAGGATGGTACCGCCTTTCAGGTAGAAACTAATCTGTTTTTTGTCACCTTTCAAGAGGAAGACTACTGCTGTGCCTTCATGCGGGATATTAGCAGGAGAAGAGCTAAAGAAGTGGAATTAAGGAAAGCCATGAAGAAAATTCAGCAGCTTAAAGCTCGTCTCGAAGAAGAAAAGTCTTATCTCAAAGCGGAAGTATCCGAAAACTACAGCTTTAACAACATTATAAGTACGAGTCCCAACTATCGACAGGTCCTTAATCAGGTGGCCCAGGTAGCTGATACCGATAGTACTGTTTTGATCACCGGCGAAACGGGTACGGGTAAGGAGCTGCTGGCTCGGGCAATCCACGGCCTAAGTCAACGCGAAGAGCAGCCGCTGATCAAAGTGAACTGCGCCTCCCTGCCCAGTCAATTAATCGAAAGTGAGTTGTTTGGTCACGAAAGAGGCGCCTTTACCGGTGCCGTTACCCGCAAAATGGGTAAGTTTGAAGTGGCCGATGGGGGTACCCTGTTCCTGGATGAAATTGGGGAATTCCCGCTGGAACTACAAGCCAAATTGTTGCGTGCCCTGCAAGAAGGCGAAATTGAACGGGTGGGTAACCCGCTACCCTTTAAAGTAGACGTTAGAATTATCGCCGCTACCAACCGTAACCTAAAAGAAATGGTCGCGCAAAAGAAGTTTCGCGAAGATCTGTATTACCGCCTGAATGTCTTTCCCATTGATAATATTCCACTGCGGGAAAGACCCGATGATATCCCCTTACTCGTTCAGTTTTTTCTTGAAAAATATTCACGAAAAACAGGAAAACAAATTGATAAAATTCCCAAAGGGGCTATGAAAGCCTTGCAGCGCTATGATTTCCCCGGGAATATACGAGAACTGGAAAACCTGGTGGAAAGAGCCGTCATTATTAGTAATGGAAATACATTACAATTGGAAAACGTAATCCCCCATAATCGAAAAAAACAAGACAAGAAAGGATTTCTGACCATGGAAGAACTCCAAAAGAAACATATCATCGAAGCCTTAAAAAGAGCAAAGGGAAAAGTCACCGGGAAGAATAGCGCTTCTGAATTCTTAGGGATGAATGGCAAAACGCTTGACTCCAGAATGCGCAAATGGGATATTGATCGCTTTGATTTTCTCGAATAAAAAAAAATTTGTATACTGAAGGGGGGTAGTAAACATATTGTTATGGCTTAGAGTTATAACATAAACAGAACTATAAATGGCAAATCAGTACAACACCAAACAAATCAAGGCAATAAGCCTGGAAGAACTCAAAAATGTCAAAAAAGAATTTAGGGATAAAGCTTTTCTGGTTACGTTTTTTCGGAGGACCGATAACAATTCCTTTCTATTAGAATCCGTCCTGAATAAGATTGCCAAAAAATACCAACATAACATTCCTTTTTTTCGCTGCACCGTTCCTACTCCCGAAATGGCTCAGTCCCACTTTCCAAGTGTCGAACGACTACCCACTACCGTTTTAGTGCGTAAAGGCAGAGCTCGCGAGACTTTCTTCGGCGTTTTACCACAGCATAAGATTGAAGAAAAACTAAATGTCATTTTAGACCAGTAAACCTATCCGAAAGGCTTTTTGATGAAATCTTCCCCTAGTACCCGCTCCAGTTGACTCAGAAAAAATGCCGCTTGCTGATTCGAAAAACACATAGGCGGCTTTATCTTAATCACATTCTCCTGAGGACCGTCCGTACTGGTCAGAATACCTAAGGTTCTCATCCGGTTACTCAGGTATTTAGCTGCCAATGATAAAGGTGTTTTCTCATCCTGCTGATTCACCAATTCAAATCCTAGAAAGAGCCCCTGTCCACGCACATCACCGATCACCGGGTGCCGCTGTTGCAATTTTCGCATTCCCTCCAATAATTCATTTCCCACTTCTAAAGCATTGGCCTGTAATTCTTCTTCCTGAATGACCTCCAGCACGGCATTACCGATAGCCGCAGATACCGGATTCCCACCGAAAGTACTAAAGAACTCCATACCATTTGCGAAAGCTTCTGCCACCGCAGGCGTACAAACAACCGCTCCCATCGGATGACCGTTCCCGATGGGTTTTCCAAGCGTAACAATATCGGGAACGACGCCGTGCCACTCAAAGCCCCAGAATTGAGCGCCCGTCCGACCAAAACCAATCTGCACTTCATCGGCAATGCACAAGCCTCCGGCCGCGCGTACTTTTGCGTAAGCTCTTTGCAGGTAGCCTTGCGGTAAAACAATTTGCCCGCCACAACTCATTATGGGCTCCGCAATAAAGCCGCCCACTTCATTTCCCTTTCCTTGGATCAGTGCAATTGCCTGATCGATATAGGCCGCATAATCATCGGCGGCAGTACCTGCATCCTGATGCGCTCCACGAAAGACATCCGGCATCGGTACAATGTGCGTGAAGGGAGGAGCTCCCTTCCCTGCTTTACCGTCAAACTTATAGCTACTTACATCGATCGTGCGGCCCGTATTGCCATGATATCCCGTTTCTAAAGCGATCATCTCGCGGCTCCCCCGGATCGTTTCGACCATCCGCAGGGCCAATTCATTAGCTTCGCTTCCGGAATTGACGAAGTGAACCACGCTAAGCTCCTCCGGAAAAGTGGTCAACAATTTTTCAGCGTATTCCACCACCTGCTCATGTAAATAACGGGTATTCGTATTCAAAACAGCCATTTGTGCCTGTCCGGCCCTCACTACCTTCGGATGTTCGTGCCCAACGTGGGCTACATTATTCACCGTATCCAGGTAGCGACGGCCCGTAGTATCGTACAGGTAGGCACCTGCCCCGCGAACTATGTGCAAATGTTCCTGATACGAAATACTTAGTCCCCGGCCCATCACTTGTTTTCTTTTATGCAATAAAGCCGTCGTATCCTGTTCGTACCGTGGTAATTCCACCCCCACCAAATCGGGAATAATCAACTGCGGGTTTGGACAAATGCTTTTCCAGACGGCTATTTCACTGGGGAAGGCCACCCCCGGGAAATTTGTCTTATTCCCCAGCATGTCCAGCATGACTTGAAAGTGTAAATGCGGCGGCCAGTTGCCATTATCGGGAGCGGGTCCAATCCGGGCGATCTCCTGCCCTGCTTCTACCCTATCGCCCAGACTCAGGCCTTTTAAAGAAGCCCTACTTAAATGACCAAACAAAGTATAGAAAGTCAGACCTTTAGCTACCTGATGCTCAAGAATAATGGTAGGCCCATAGTCTCGTTCTACGGCATTGTCCTGTAGTCCATATACCCGACCTGCAAGCGGAGCATAAACGGGAGTACCCGCTTTTTCCCAGAAATCCAGTCCAATGTGCACCGTTCGCCATTGTGGACCTTGATTGCCCATGACTTCGTAGGCATCGGTGGTATACAGGGGCCTGGTCTCCAGATATCCACCAATTGCCAACTGCGCACGCTGATCTTCCATGTGCCGGTAAATCCTTCGGTGCATCGCTTTCTGAGTCGAAAAGCTTGCCGTACTCCCCAATACCTTTCCGCCAACGGAAAGATCCGGAAAACAAAGTCGTTTTCCCACGACCTTAATAACATTCCGGAAGACTGGTTTTTCCTCCTCCAGCCATTGCTCAAATACCAGACGTTTTGGACAGGGCTCTAAACCACAGGCAGCTCGAAAATTGGCTTCCGCAAAAGCGGGATTCAGATGGCGCAATTGTCCAAGTAGTTGCCAGGCATCCTGATCGCTAACCTGTAAGTAGGCATTCTCCGGTTCTTCTACTCTGTTCTTGGCCGAATAGCAAACCGAAATCACCAGTCGGGCACAAATCAGTGGAAACAGCGCACTAATTTCCTTTTCCGAAAGGGAGAAAACCTTATGAAATCCCCGAACTACCGAAACCGCGGCCTCCAAAGGATCGGCCTGCCCCATAATTGCGTAAGCTGCTGCAATGGCCAACTCATTTACCGTGACGGTATAGACAGCATCACCAAAATCGACGATTCCCCTCACCTGCGGATCGGTATAATCCTTATCAATCAGCACATTGCGCTCGTGTCCGTCGTTGTGGTTTACGCTTTTGCGTAAATCAGCTATCAAAGGCAGCACCTGCTCTTCGTACAAGATCCAAAAGTAATCCAGCATTTCCATTTTTTCTTCCAAATCCAGGTACTTTCTAAGCGGCCGGGCAGCCAATACCTGGCAGGGGTCCCAACGAAAATCGCGGTGGGCAAAGGGATGATCAAAACCCTGCAAAGCCCTGGCCATTTGTCCGCAAGCAGCACCCCACCGCTCCAGTAAAGCAGCCGAGCGCGGATTGGCCTGTCTTATTTCCCGGCCTTCGATCCAGGTTTGAAGGCGAATCCAGCGATCGCGCCCCGCTTCGTCCTGAAAGATTTGCCCCCATTCTCCCGAGGTCGTTGGTATAATAGCGGGTACTGCGATTGACATCTTCTGCCCCGCCAGATGGGCCATCATGGCGGCCTGAAAATCCAGTTCTTCGGCCGAGCAGTCCGGACGGCTGATCTTCAGCAGAAAAACTTCCCCGCTGGTGACGGTCAGTTTATAATTGAAATCGACTTCACCGGTCAGTGGCTTTACCTCCTTGACCGCTTTGCTAAATATATCTGGCAGAAGGTTACGAATTTGTGTCTCCGATATCAGCAGGGAATCAAAACTTGCTTTGGACATCCTTAATATATTTTTTACTTTAGGGTCTTCAAGTACTAAGGCTACAAGCTAGTCATAAAGTAAAAAAGAGCCAAATCATCTTTTCCTTAAAGCACAAATAATGAAAGAAACGGAAATCCACCAGAATCGCGAACTAAATTTATTAGAAGCCTTAGTTCCGGTTGTTATTCTAGTTGGTTTGTTGGCTTATAATATATTTTTTGCGGATGGTGCCTGGCTGGGTGATTACTCTAACCAGTTGATCCTACTGATTGGAGGAGGAGCGGCGGCTGTAGTCGGTCTCTATAATAAAACCTCTTTAATAGAGATGGCTAAATCGGTCTGGGACAATTGGAAAAGTGTATTCATACCGATTATGATTCTCTTTTTGGTGGGTGCCCTGGCGGGAACCTGGCTAGTAAGCGGTATCATTCCCGCCATGGTTTATTACGGCTTGCAGGTGTTGAGCCCGGCAATTTTCCTACCGGCTTCTGTAATTATTGCGGCTATAATCTCTATCGCTACGGGTAGTTCTTGGACTACTTCGGCGACGGTGGGAATTGCTTTGGTGGGGATCGGTAGTGCGCTGGGTATTCCTCCAGGCATGATCGCCGGAGCGGTGATTTCCGGTGCTTATTTTGGCGACAAAATGTCGCCCCTATCGGATACGACTAATCTGGCACCGGCTATGGCGGGTACAGACCTGTTCACCCATATCCGCTATATGACTTATACGACCGTTCCTTCTATATTAATCTCCCTGGTTATTTTCGCCATCTTAAGCCTGACTACGGAGACCACTGGATCGGCAGACGTTAGTAATCTACTGACGACCATCGAAGGGACTTTCGATGTATCGCCCTGGCTATTTTTGGTACCGGGAGTAGTCATTATACTCATTGTCATGAAAACCAAGCCCCTCATTGCCCTGGGTAGCGGCGTGGCCTTAGCCGCTGTGTTTGCCTTCATTTTTCAGCCGGACATTTTGGATGTTATTGCGGCCTCCCGTGCTGAATCCATAATTACTGCGGTACTCAGCAGTGTGCAAATTGAAACCCCCGATCCCAAGCTGACGGAATTATTCAGTTCAGGAGGGATGGCTGGTATGTTATGGACCATTTTCCTGATCGTTTGCGCCATGGTATTTGGCGGGGTGATGGATGCGATTGGTGCCCTGGCTCGAATTACCGCTGCCTTGTTGAGTGTAGCGAAGTCTATCTTCGGACTTTTCGCCAGTACAGTTTTGAGCTGTATCGGTCTCAACGTAATTGCTTCTGATCAGTACCTGGCCATTGTAATCCCGGGTAAGATGTTCAAAGATGCTTTCGATGATCGCGGCCTTGCCCCCGAAAACCTCAGTCGTACGCTGGAAGATTCCGGGACGGTCACCTCTGTACTCATTCCCTGGAATACCTGTGGTGCTTATCAATCTGAAGTATTGGGGGTAGGTGTGGGTTCTTATTTCATGTACGCTTTCTTTAATTATATCAGTCCGTTTATGACTCTGTTCTACGCGGCCTTTAAGATCAAGATTCGGATGCGCACGGAAGAGCCAATGCCGACGGAGGTACCGGTGTAGGGTTGTAAAGGGTAAAGTAAAAGTTCGCAAGTTTTACTTTTTTGGTTATAAGTGGGTTTAGGCTTTAGGGCTTAAGTAGTCCACAAAATTAACCTTTATGATTTATGACGGCATCTTTTTCACCTACTCTGCGTTAAAAACTGCTACTGGTGTTAACCACACGCAGTTTTTGCCTTGATTAGGCAAAAAATCTGCTCGGTCAAAATCTAAA
>DATFKA010000029.1:0-10321 GCA_035268885.1 Saprospiraceae bacterium | reverse complement strand
TTTACTCTCGCGGTACTTTAGTGGTATTTTGTTACAGATCACCATTATTACCGTCTATATGACCATTCTGCTAAGTGTTTTTGGTATAAAAAATGCCTTTTTGATTGCCCTCTTTGCGGCGGGTATCAATGTCATTCCCTACCTGGGGCCCATTATTGGTGCGGCTTTTGGCGTTTTCATTACCATCTCTTCCAATCTGGATCTTTCTTTCTACGAAGAGTTGTTGCCCCTACTCATTAAGGTAGTGGTGATCTTCGCCAGTATGCAGATGCTTGATAACTTCATCCTGCAACCTTTTATCTTTTCGAATTCGGTACTGGCCCATCCGCTGGAAATTTTTCTGGTTATTCTGATGGGTGCTAGCCTGGCAGGTATCATGGGTATGGTACTGGCTATCCCAACGTATACTATCTTCCGGGTCGTTGGTCGCGAATTCTTTAAGCAATTCAAGCTCGTGCAGCGGCTTACGCGAAAAATGGACGAGGCGGAGATTTAGTCCAGGCGAAAAGCCCCTTCTTCTTCCAGGCCTTGAAATTGTGTCCAAGCTTGCTCTGCTAAAATTTGGGTCAATTGCTCGAGGTAGTAACTTCCCGCAGCCGGATCGCTTACCTGTTGTAAAAAGCTTTCCACCTTCAACAAATGCTGGACGTTGCGGGCAATGCGCCGGGTAAAGGGTGTAGAAGACTCTGCCTGGAATGCATTCGCCGGTAGAATATACAAGCGATCTACCCCACCGATCACAGCCGACATGGCCTGAGTGGTCGCCTGAATCATATTGGTATTCGGATTATCTACCTGCGACTCTTTAGCCAGGTGGGCTACGATCTGCGGTACGAATTGTCGCTGGCAACCGTATTGTCTGGCGACATTCGCCAGTAAAATCTTTAAGGCCCGTAGCTTAGCCATCTCTACAAAGTAATTCGTACTTAAGGATACGGAGACCTGCATACTACCTACGACGCTATCGGCTACCAGACCCTGTTTTCCCATTTGCTCCAGATAGGCACTAAACTTTGCCGTAATGAGCGCCAACTCCCGACTACTTTCCTCCTCGCCCGCGTGGTAGTGGGTGCCATTGATCTGTAATACTTTAAACGATGGTAAGGACTCTGCCGCTTTTTCCAGACTCTGCGCCGCTAATCCCATCGGTGGTTCTGACCAATCGAGAATCGGGTCAAAGTCGATCGATCCTTCTATTGCGGTGGCATCGTATTCTTTTTTCTTGATATAGTTGATGACCAGGTCCAGCAACTGGTCCGGGTGTTTTTCGGCGTACATTTCACCAAAGTTGGTAGAAATCATATTCAGGTCGATCCCTTCCAACAAGGCACTGAGATCTTTAGCCTGCAGCGGATGAAACAATTGAAAACCCAGGGCATTGGCGCCACCGGCAAGCGCTTCCAGGGCGATGCTATTCGCCGCAGGGACATCTTTTACGGCGATGTACTCTCCAACTTCCCAGTCGTTTTTCCCGTCCTGGTGTACGAGCGGGAGTCGGGCCTCAGGCCGATCTTCCCGATGGAAGAAAGGACTTAGGCGAATACCTGCTTCCAGGTCCCAGTTTAGGCTTTCGAGCGGTTTGCCCTTTAGGTCTTTTTCGACCTTTTGTAGCCATTCTTTCTTCGAGACGGGAGAAAAATCAGAAAATAAGCTGGACATGTCTGCCATAGTAGTTTATCTTGTTAGTCAACAATTTTAACGAAATTCTTTTATAAATAGAAGCTTTTTGACAAAACTCATCCGCAAAGCGATGGAAAATAAAAACAAACTCATCTATCTCGATTATAATTCCACAACGCCGGTTGACCGCCGCGTCGTGGACGCCATGCTCCCCTATTTCTACGATCACCCTGGTAACGCCGCCAGCCACCATCACGCCTACGGCTGGGCGGCCGAAGATGCCGTTGATCAGGCCCGCAAGCAAGTGGCTGACCTAATCAACGTATCGGCCAAAGAACTGGTCTTCACCTCCGGTGCCACCGAATCGAATAACCTGGCCATCAAAGGGGTTTTTCAAACCTACCAAAGTAAAGGTAAACATATAGTCACCGTCAAAACGGAGCACAAAGCCGTACTGGATGCCTGCCTAGCTGTAGAAAAGATGGGCGGCGAGGTAACGTACCTCGAGGTAGACGAAGAGGGCCTGGTAAATTTGGACCTTTTGGCGGAAGCCATACGACCCGACACCGTACTGGTCAGTATTATGTGGGCCAACAACGAGACGGGCGTCATTCAGCCTATGGAAGCCATTGGGAAAGTCTGTGCCGAGCAAAACACCCTACTCATGAGTGACGCGACCCAGGCCGTTGGCAAAATACCCATCTTTCCTAAAGAAGCAGGGGTGCATTTACTCAGTTGCTCCGCCCATAAACTTTACGGCCCCAAAGGCGTAGGTGCCCTCTACGTCAGCAATCGGCAACCACGCGTCAAGATCGGTGCGCAGATTGTCGGGGGTGGACACGAAGAGGGTATGCGCTCGGGCACGCTCAACGTACCGGGTATCGTTGGTTTTGGTAAATCAGCGGCGCTGGCAAAAACCGAAATGGCCAAAGAAGCCGAACGTTTGGCAAAACTACGAAATCGGCTGGAGACCGCATTACTGGAGCTACCGGAAGTGTACCGCAATGGCCCGGCCTCACCACGCCTGCCACAGGTTAGTAATTTATCCTTCAAGTATATTAAGGGAGAAGCCCTGATGATGGCCTTTAAAGAAGAATTGGCCGTCTCTTCCGGTTCGGCCTGTACCTCCGCTAACCCCGACCCCTCACATGTACTCCTCAGCATGGGCATCTCCGAAAACATGGCCGAGGCGGCGCTGCGCTTTAGTCTGGGTCGATTTACCACGACCGAGCAGATCGACCGCAGTATTGAGGTAGTAAAAAAAGCGGTGGCCAAAGTGCGGGCCGAGAGCCCCGCCTGGCAGTTGTTTCAGGATGGTGTGGATCTGGCCCCCATGGGATGGGCTTAGTCGGGTGGTCATGTGGTCATGTGGTCATGTGGTCATGTGGTCGGGTGGTGGATTAATTTTTTAAAAAAAAGAACTCAAATTGTCTTTGGTTTGTATATTAGAGTAATAGCACTTACAATAGTGCTGAAATGAATAAAAGCAATACGATATGATATACGTTGCAGATAGTGCTAAAGCCAAAATCGAGGAGATTCGCCAAAAAGAACAATACGATGCGGACTATTTTGTCCGGGTGGCTGTGACCAGCGGTGGTTGTTCCGGTTTGTCTTATCATCTGGAATTTGACAATAAAGCGAAACCAGATGATCAGGTATTTGAAGATAATGGGGAGAAGATCGTCACTGACCTGAGTAGTTTTATTTATCTATGCAATACTACCCTCGAATTCTCAGGTGGCCTCGAAGGGAAAGGCTTTAACTTTAATAATCCGAATGCTTCGCGCACCTGCGCCTGCGGAGAGAGCTTTTCTGTCTAATCCAATCTGAATTACGCTTTATGCATCGAATCGGCTTCGACGCCAAAAGACTATTTAATAATTTTACGGGACTGGGCAACTACAGTCGCACCCTGGTGCGGAACCTGGTGTACTACTATCCCGACTTTGCCTATTTCCTGTATACCCCAAAGATTCAAAAGAATCCGGATACCACCGTCTTTCTAAATAGTCCGGCTTACTCCGTGCATACTCCGGGACGAATCGAACGCCCCATTTGGCGCACTTATCGGGTCAGACAGCAATTGAAACAGCACAAGATCAATCTTTTTCATGGCCTGAGCAATGAAATCCCTTTTGGTCTGGATCACCTTCCGGTAAAAAAAGTAGTTAGTGTACACGATTTGATCTATAAACATTTCCCACGTCACTACCCCGCTATTGACCGGCAGATATACGATCTCAAAACCAAATACGCCTGCCAACACAGTGACCAGATCGTAGCCATTAGTGCCTCGACCAAAGCCGATTTGATTCATTATTACGGCGTACCCGAACATAAAATATCCGTTATTTATCAGACCTGCGCCGAAGATTTCTTCCAGGACAAGTCAGAGGCACTGATCGAAAAGGTCAGTAAAAAGTATAATTTACCCAGCCAATATATGCTTTACGTGGGGTCCATTACGGAAAGAAAAAACCTGATCGGTATACTACAGGCCATGAAACGCCTGCCCAGGGATATGGAATTACCGCTGGTCATTGTAGGAGGCGGCCGAAGTTACCTCAAGGAGGTCCAACAATTTCTGGTAAAAGAAGGCTTAAAAAAGTTTGTGCATTTCATTCAGCCCGAAAACGAAGATTTACCCTTTATTTACCAAAAGGCCAATTTATTTATTTACCCCTCTTTTTACGAGGGCTTCGGCATTCCGATTATTGAAGCACTGTTTAGCCATACCCCGGTCATCACCTCTAATTGCTCCTCTATGCCGGAGGCTGCAGGACCGGATTCTATGCTGATTGATCCCCACGAGCCCGAGGCGATTGCCCAGGCGATTGACCGGGTATTAAGCGATACCGAACTACGAGAAACCATGACGCAGAAGGGTTACGCCTACGCGCAGCGTTTTCGGCCCGAGCCGGTGACTACGGAGCTGGTAGAGCTGTACCAATTCTTACTGTAATTATTCCAGCGTAGTGATTTTCAGATCTACCCGGCGATTGCGTTCGTTGGGAAAATCATTATTTACCGAACCAAAGCCTTTCATGGAGATATTATCGATGACCAGACCCTTCTCGTAGAGGTAAAGTGCGATACGTTTGGCGCGTTTCTCGGACAACTCCAGATTGTAGAAATCTTCACCAATATCATCGGCATAACCATTGATTTCAATACTAATGATTTCTTTGCCTTGCAAATCGGATAAAAAGGCATCAAAACTCAGGAGTTCAGAATTCTCTGCATCCGCACTATCGAATTTAAAAAATACGGAATGCTGGTAATGCCGGCGCACCCGAATGCGACTCGAAACTGGACTGGCCTCCAGGGTGTCTTCTGCAATGGTAGCGGCCGACAGGCTATCCTCTACGGCTGGTAAGTCCGGGTTGATTCCCTTTACCATTTCCGCGGGTATGTCCACCGGGCGCAGTGGTAAATCGATACCATAAAAACTGCGGTTATCCGATTCCGGAATATAGAAGACCTTCTCCCAGGGATGATAATCGTCGTTTTCGAAAATATTGGTATGTAATTCATAGTTTGCCGGAAGGCAAAGAAAAAACCGCCCCGCCCGATCGGTCCGAATCTTTTCCCCTTCGTTAATAGTGATGGTAGCCTGGATCTGTGCTCCCGTCGCGGCATCTTTGACAAAGCCCTCCACAAAGGTAACGGGCGAAGTCGTCAATTCATCCGATAATAACACGCGATAGATATCCTTACCACCGTAGCCCCCCGGCCGGTCCGAAGCAAAATAACCGGTAGAACCATCTGCCGACAGAAAGAAACCCAGCTCCTCGTAGGGACTATTTACCTTAGGGCCCAGATTAATAGGCATGGTCCATTCGTTATTCGTACCCAACATGGTCATAAAGATATCGGCAGAGCCCAGGCCCAGGTGCCCGGTTGAGCAAAAATAAAGGGCCTTGCCATCGTTGGTAATAAAAGGCGACTCTTCGTCTTTGGGGGTATTGATTCTCGGCCCCATATTGATGGGGGCACTCCAGAGTCCGCTGGGCAGCTTTTTAGCGTACCAAATATCTGCGCCGCCCTGATGCCCCGGACCTTCCCACATGCTGGCAAAATACAGGGTCCGCCCGTCACAACTCACGGCCGCCTGTGATTCCCAGGCCGGCGTATTCGCCTCACCCCGTAAGGGCTGCATGAGGCTAATCTCCGTACCGGTGACGGTGGCTTCCCAAATATCACAGGGCCCGTCGACCTGATCTCGATTGCAGGCCGTGAAGTACATCTTCCGGCCGTCCCGTACCATGGTGCACATCCCTTCGTTTTCGTCAGTATTGAAATCTCCGTCCACCAGCTTCCCATTGCGCCAGCGCCCTTTCTCAAAGAGACTGATGTATAAATTCTCATCGGTATCCCGGTCTTTACGTTTGGTATAAAAAAGAGTGGTCTGGTCATTAGACAGGAAGGGGAAATACTCATCTGCCCTGGAATTGATGGTAGGCCCCAGGTTGAGCACCTTCACATCCCGGCGGAAAGAGGCCGAATCCATTGATATTTGGCAGGCGCGAATGGCATCATTCAACTGTGCGGATAACTCTATTTCCCGAATCCGTTCTTTTTCGCCGTTTACCGTAAATTTGGTATCGTTTTCGGCCTGTAGATAGTCGAATTTTTCAAAGTAAAAAATCGCCTCATCATAAGCGCCCAGTTTGTAGTAGGCCTCGGCAACCTGGTAATAGAGTACCCTCGAGAACCAGGGGTCGTTTTCCAGCACTTCTATATAATATTTAAGCGCTTCGCGTGGCATTTTTTGTAAATCGTAGGCCATACCAATACCGCGTTGAGCGGGCCGCAAGTCGGGTTTCACCCGCAGGGCCTTATTAAACAGACGGATGGCTTTTTTATACTTGCCCTTTAGCAAGGCGACCTCTCCCTCGTGATAGATATTGGAAGCCAGCTCCAGACTCTGCTGCTGCTGTCCGGACAAGACTTGAAAACAAAAAAATGTAAGAAGAATGGTCAAGGTTTGCTTCATCGTTCTTTGGGTTTTGTCATCCGGGATAGATCACAATAGTAGGCCACATTACTGAGCTGACCTAATCAAATATACAAAAAACCCAGTGGCCCGTACGCGCTTTATTTTTAGTTTTTTGGCGAAAGCCTACCGCAACAACTGAAAAGACTGGCTTAAGGTCTCTAACCTGCCGTCGGTTAATTCGACCCTGACCTTACAAAGATAGACCCCAATGGGTGCCTGCCCGCCATCCCAGCCAATGCCGGATCGAGCCCCCTGAAAGGACTCCGATCGATACCGTAAACCTCCCCAGCGGTCGTAAACCTCAAAACTCAGCGATTGGAAACTACCCAGGCGCGGATACACCTGAAAAATGTCATTGACCTGATCACCATTGGGGGAGAATGCATTGGGGATGTAAATAGATTCCCGTGGCAGAAAACAATCCTCTCGCACCATTGCGGCGTCTATACTGGCCTGTAAGGTCTCTGTACAACCGCTGGCATCGCGAATCAGGGCTTCGTAAGTTCCCACTCCAACCGAAGACAGGAGGAAGGGATCCACCGTAGGGCGCTCCCAATTCACCTGAAAAGGAGGAGTCCCGCCGCGCAGCCGCAGCTGAATCTCCCCATCACTGGCCGTTCGGCAGGAAGGAGGCAAGACTGAATACGTTGCCGTGAAGGAGCGGCTATTCACCTGCCCGGAACCACTTGCAGCACCCCGGCAATGCTTATCACTAAACCGGACTAATTCGTATTTACCCACTGTATTGACGGGCAAGGCAAAGGGATTTTGGCTAATGTTAGCCAAATTAATCAGGCTATCCCGGCCATCGCGGTAGGTCAGTGACCAGGGTGGGTTCCCCTCCAAAGAAACGGGTAAACTAATCCCTTGCGCACCCACACACCAGTCTGTCGTACCACTCAGGCTGGCCTGCGGGGGTAGCTGAATACCCACTCGTACCGAGTCCATACCGACGGCACCACAGGCATCGGTCACCGTCAGGCTGTAGGAAGTAGGCATCGAAACCAATGCTTCAATACTCAGGCTGGTATCACCGGTATTCCAAAGGTACCGGTACGGAGGTAGCCCGTCTTCTAGGCGCGGCGCCAGTTGGAAAGAATCATTAAGGCAGGCTAACTCCTCCTCGAAATCGACGGACATTCCGACCTTCTCATCTCCAATAAACAGCTCGGCGGTATCCCTTTCTACGCAATCACAGGAAGGAAGCTCCGTAATGATCCGTATGCTTTCGGTGCCTTCCGGCAAATCGTCAGTCAACGCCTTAATCGGTAAGCGGGCAAAGCGCTGCCCCACCGGAATGGTGATCTGTCGGGGAATTTGTTCATAATCAATACCATTTTCGGCAACCCCTTCCACCCGGTAATTGATCTGTAGAGGCCGGGCCCGATCCATAAGAGTCTTGCGCTCAAAAACAAAATTTCCTTCCAAGCAATTTTCATACAGGGTATTGCCCGTACTGTTGACCACCTCGGCACTGACTCCAATGCTTCCGCCCAGATCAAAACTATTAGCCTCCAGAAAAACACCGGAATCCAGAATATTATCCGCTACGTCGCCTACCACCAGGCGGATATGATAGGTCTCGCAGGGAATAACTTCAATGGTAGCCCGCAGCCGGGTCGTAAAACCATCAAACTCTACGTCCCGCAGAGGCCCAATTCTCGGTGGCAAACCGCACTCTTCTATGTCTTTTTCTAAGAAATTAGGGATAAAAAACTGAGCATTACGCAAATGGTTAACCGAGTTAATTGCTACCCTTTCTTCGGTGTTGGGTAAAATCGCCACGTTGATCGCCTTGCGATTAAACTTACCATTCAGCCCCGGGCCGCTGACAAAAAAACCAAAGACGTCATTGAATTCCTGATTCACGAATTCACAGTACTCTTCGGAAGCAAAAACGTAATTAAAGGAAACCTCCCGGCTGGTGGGTACAAAGTCAAACTCAATACCGGTCGCATCAAATACGTCCTGCCCGGAAAGTCGACGCAGATCATCATCACTACTGTTTAAAGAACCGGAACTCGTCGTGTTGTTCATACTATTCGGGCCAACCGCGTCAATCGCATCACCAGAAGACAGAATAAGACCGCCCTGGATGCCGATAGAAGTGGCTCCTTCTTCGACACTAAAAGATCCCACCCCCGCTTGCCTCCCGATCAATTGAATATTTCTCACCTTGGCACAGTCTCCCTCCTTGATGAAGACCTCCCGTACCAATGAATCTATACTTCCCATGGGGATCACCTGCATAGCCGTAGATTGGCCGCTCGTCCTAAGGATAGTACAAGCCTGCAAAAGTAAAAACCAATAGAAAAATGAATGTTTATTCATAACCAACGGAGATGCTTGCTTTAAGATAAACATTTTTATGATCGTCCGTCTGCTTTCGCAAAAAAGCCATTCTAAAATGTCAGCTAAGTTACACGCCACTGAAAAGAGGCCCCATCAATGGCGCGGGTGGTCGCCAGAATACCATCCAGATGATCTACTTCGTGCTGTAAGAGTTCAGATAAATCCCCCTCCAGGGTCCATACCTGCTCCGCCCAGTTTTCATCCCGGAACCGGAGTTTAACTGACTGATGTCGTCGCAAACGCACCAGTAAGTTCGGGAAACTCATACAGTCGTCCCACAATTCCATCGTTTCCTCACTGTGAGCAAATAACTCGGGATTAAATATAGCAACCGGTTGATCAATATTCAGCACCACCAGGCGCTTGAGTACCCCTACCTGAGGTGCGGCAATGGCCCGACCCGCTCCATATTTCCCTCTAAACTCCAGGACCAGACGCGCCATTTGGTCCACCGTGTCCATTAAACCCTTTACTTCTTCTACTTTTACGGGAGCACATCGTTCGTAGAGAATAGGATCTCCCAATAATCGAATTTCTGATAATGCCATCTAATTCTTAGTTTTTTGGACCCTTCGCTAATATTAGATCAATGTCTCTCTTGACGCCGTTACTGATCACCTCTACCGGCTCCAGCGCATAATATAAACTTAAATCCGTAAACTTAATCTCCGCCTGCAAACCGTATTTACGCTCCGGCTGAATTATCTCATCGTCGTAGCGAATATTAAAGGGAAGTGGAATTTCGCTCTGTCCGGCCTGATATACGTAGTCTTCTACCAGCGCGGCCTTTTCTACCCCATCCGTAATATCCACGAGTTGTATAAAGACATAAGCACTGGGAGGGATCGTCTTACCATTATCCTGATGACTAATCGTTCCTTGTAAGGTAGTCAGTCCTTGAGGGGAGACTGCTGCTTCATTAATATTTTCGGTAGTTGAGAGCGATTCCGACGTCTCCTCCTCTGTATTGGAAACACAGGCAGGAAGGATCAGCAAGATAGAAAGCAAAAAAACAAAGGTGTATTTCATCTGTATATACTTTTAGTAAAGTCTTGTTTTATAGATAGTTATGTAGTGCTTAAGCTTAGGTTGAATTCGAAGGTTAAAGGTTAAAGTCCCAAGGTTAAAGTCATGTCACATTTTAACCTTTACCCTTTTTACTTTATCCTTTTGCCCAGAGTAAATCCCCCATATTCATCCGCGTTCTGGTGCGCCTGAGGCGCATGGGTATTTCATGTATTCGGTTTGTTCTGCTGTTACTGTTTTTGGCACGAAGCAGGAGCTTCGTACCAGCCTGTTCGGTCGAAGCTCCTACTTATTGCATCAACTCCAATTGTGCGTCGTCTT
>DATFKA010000028.1:0-7607 GCA_035268885.1 Saprospiraceae bacterium | reverse complement strand
TCGCAAGGCGAATTCGGCTTCTACCATGACAATTGGCAGTATGAATCCTTAACGCATCTGATTCCGGAAGGGCACCGTGAATTCACCGAAGTATGGGATGTTTACCTGATAAATTCAAAGGTTTTCTTTTGTACATTTCAGGGAATATTTAGCTACGACGGGCAGAAAATAGAAGTCATTAAACCCAAACAAGAATTCGAACGCTCCTTTCTTATCAATGAGCAAATCTTCACACAGGACCAAAGCGGGCAGCTTTATGAGGTGGTTGGAAATCAGCTAAATTCAAGTTATCAACAAACCTTACAAAAGGAGATCATTGCGGGCTTAATCGCACAAAACAATGGACTACTCATTATTTATAATTCCGGGCTTATTGAGTTCAGTACCCCCTATGACGCCAGCCCGGAGCACAAAAAACTTTCCGCTGCGCTACGAGGTACCTTTGTGAACCATGTGACTCAACTATCTGATAATCGGCTAGCCATTGCCACGCAAAGAGCCGGTTTGTTCCTCTATGACTTACAGACGGAACAAATCGAACATTTATCTACCCAAAACGGACTCGAAAGCAATGCTTGTTTGCGCACTTTCCAGGATTATGCTGGCAACCTGTGGGTTGGCATGCAGAATGGGATTGCATTAGTACACGTGAATGCCCCCTTTCGATTGCTTAGCCAGGAAATTAATCTTCAGGGTAGTGGCTATGATGCTTTAGAAACGGCTGAAGGGACTTACTTCACTACTTCCAATGGTATTTTTTTTCTGGCGCGAGACGCAGATAAGTGTCTCTTCCTGGAAGGTACCGAAGGACCCGCTTACCGAATTCAAGAGATCGCCGGTAAAATTTACGCAGGTCACCATACCGGTCTTTTTTTGCTGAAAGGCGCAAGAGCCATACGCAAAGCAAATACGGACGGCCTGTGGCAAGTCAAACAATTGAGGTCTAAGCCAGGTTTTGCCGTGGGTGGCACTTACTCTGGATTGTTCCTTTTTAAAATAAATGCACAAGGAGAATTAGAACCGATGCAGGCCATTACAGGGTTTAATGCATCGAGTAGGTTCATGGAAGAAGACAATCAGGGTAACCTTTGGGTAGGACAGTATTACCTGGGCTTGTACCGCTTAAGTTTCTCAGCAGGCCTGACAACGGTAGAGGTACAAAACATCTCTGACCAATCGGAGCTTCCCATCAAAGAACAAATTATTCTGAGCCGAATCAATGACGAGCTTTATCTGGCCACCAGAATGGGTATCTACCGAATAGCTACCGAATCCGGAGCGCTTGAAAAAGCGCAGGAGTTTGCCGAAATTGGACAACAGCCCGTCTATTTACTTGCACAGGATGAAAAAAACCGGATTCATATCATCACAGAGGATTTTATTGCTTACTACAATCCCATTAGTGACCATAACCACCAGTTTGTCCGGTCCTCCTTGTACCAGCTTCGCTACCATCTGAATAATGATTTATTACACCTTTCCGCCGGAACAGGCTCTGGGGTGCTGTTCTCCGCAAATGATGGCTTTATCCATTACGACCCGCTAGTGGAAAACATCAGGTCCGACTATTTAATGGTGATCCGTCAAATAGCTGATTTAAAACAAGGGCAATCTATTTATCTACGATCTCCCTTCGCCCCAGCGGAGCAGTCACTCCCCCGTTTATCTATAAAAGCCAGAGCACGACTACTTAAAATAGATGTCGATTTCTTCCAGTTCAATGGACTGGAGAATCAACAATTCCGCTATCAACTACAGGGATTAGAAGAAGACTATGGAGATTGGACCAATAGCGCCATAAAAGAATATACTAATCTTGAAGAAGGGGACTACACCCTCAAGGTACAGACTCGAAATCAGGTAGGGCAAATTACGGAAGGTTTATCCTACAAATTTACGATTCAAGCACCCTTTTACAAAAGTATAACGGCCCAAATCATATACTTACTATTGGGGCTGACTTCAATCTTTCTGCTCACGCGCGTACAAAAGCAGCGCTACAAAAGAAAAACAGCTAAAAAGGAGAAAGAACAACAAAAAATACTAGCTCAAAAACAAGAAAAGCTTAGGTCCATAAAGCAAAAAAAGGATCAGGAACTCCTCAAATTAAAAGAGGCAAAAATAAAAAGTGAGTTACAGCACATCAATAATTTACTGGCCGCCTCTACCATGAACCTCGTCGTAAAAAACGAATTTATCGAGTCTATCAAGAATGACCTCAAAGCCATCAAACAAAAAAGTGAGCGCAAAGAAACACGCCGAGAAATAGAAAAGATCGTCAAAGAAATAGAAACAAATCTTAGAGTACAGGAAGACTGGGAGCAGTTTCAATATCATTTTGATGCCGTTCACGGCGATTTCTTGAGTCGACTCCGGGAAGATTTTCCCGATATTTCCCCCAACGAGCAAAAACTCTGTGCCTTCTTACGAATGAATTTACAGACAAAAGATATCGCTAATATTCTCGGAATTTCTGTGAGAGGCGTGGAGGTAGCCAGATATCGCTTACGCAAAAGGCTGAATCTGAAAAAAGGACAAAACCTATCCAAATTTATTCTGGAATATTAGATTGATACTATGAACCTGTCTAAGATTTCCCCGCTGAACGATCAAAACCACCTTTGGGCTACTCCTCAAAGGAAGCCTACAAAACTTCACTTACCAAAATATGTTTATCTTTCGAGCCATTAAACGACCAGAGCAGCCATGAAAGCAATCATTCCCGTCGCCGGAGCCGGCACCCGACTGCGCCCGCTCACTTATACTCAACCCAAGCCACTGATCCCCGTGGCTGGTAAGCCCATTATCTCTTTTATCATTGATAGTCTGGTAGAAGTGGGCGTGGATGATTTTGTTTTTGTGATTGGCTACCTGGGCGAAAAGATTAAAGCCTACGTAGAACAGCAATATCCGCAGCTCAAAAAAGCCTTCGTAAATCAGGAAATGCGCCTGGGCTCTGCTCATGCGATCTGGACGGCGCGCGAGCACTTCAAGGATGCCGAAGAGGTCATTATCTTCTTTGGCGATACGATTATTGACGTTGATTTCCATAAGATTATTGACTCTCCACACAGTACCCTGGGCGTACGCAAAGTACACGACCCCCGCGAATACGGGGTGGTGGAATACGACTTTGAAGAGGAAAAATCCAGGAAGGTGGTCCGGGTAGTAGAGAAACCCAAGATCCCCAAGTCCAACATGGCCATGGTCGGTTTTTATAAAATTAAAGAAGTGGGCTTGCTGGTGGATGCCCTGACGCACAATATCAACCAAAACATCCGTACCAAAGGGGAATTCCCCCTCACCGATGCGCTGATGCGCATGATTGAAAATGGAGTCGAGTTTAAGACGGTTACCGTCGACAACTGGTATAACTGCGGTAAAAAAGATGTGTTGCTCGAAGCAAATTCCATCCTACTCAATAAAAAAGGCTACGCTTCCGAAGATCTGCCCCAATACCAGAACTCCATCATCATCCCACCCGTCAGTATTGGTCGTAATTGCCGTATCGAAAACTCCATCATTGGTCCACACGTCACCATTGGTAATAATGCCCGCATCAAAAATGCCATCCTCAAAGACTCCATCATTGGTAATTATGCCTCCATCCACGAAGTCGTCCTCCTGAAGTCCGTCATCGGTAACGATACGGCCATCACTGGCTTACGCCAAAGCCTGAACATCGGGGATAATACGGAGATTGACTTTAGTTTGTAGGATTAGCGGGGGGTAAGGTCAAACTTCTCCATCGTCGTCAGTTCCGGACCACCGCCGCGGTTACCACTCCCCGAAGCAACGTAGACCGCACCGTTATAAATTAGCACCCCAGTACCGTGGCGACCCTCGATCATCGGGGGCAGCGTACGCCAGGTATTAGTCCGTACATCCAAAGCTTCCATTTCAGCGTGGGCTGGTACCTGAGTACCGGATTCACCGCCGAGTACCACTACTTCATCGCCCCAAGCAAAATTGTAGGAGCCCGCGCGTTGGGTTGGAATTTCCGTAGCCAAAGTAGACCATTTACCCGTTTTGAAATCGTAAACATCTACCTCACCAATCGTAGTCGAAAAAGCATCATCTCCTACCTTGGAAAGGCGGCCACCTGCCGCGTATAATTTCCCATCCACCACCGTCGCCTGGAAGTGATCCCGCGGGCGCGGGGCAGCGGGTAATACGGACCAGGTATCTGTCTTCAGATCATACACATCAAACCAGTCTTTATGATCGCCCCGGTGGCCGTCTACAATCCCACAGACCAGGTAGATCTTATCTTTGTGTACCAGCGCGCCTGCCGCTCCCCGACGACGGCCTTCCGGTATTTCCGGACCAACCGACCATTCATCCTGCGCCGGATCGTAGATGTAAATGTTGGGTACGGGCGTCTCACCCGGCCAGCCGCCGGTCAGGGCGCCGGCAATGTACACCTTGTCATCGTATTCAAAAGCCTGAAAATGATGCAACTCAATGGGCGGGGGGGTGCCCTCGCGCCAAATCCCTTTTTTAGGGTTATAAATGGAGACGGGTCGGATACTGCGCCCCCCCAGCAGCACAAATTCGTCACCGGCTTCTACAAAGGAAGCTTCGTGACGGGCTACCGGCACGGAGCCGTCGCTAGCCCCTACCGGCTGCCAGCTGTTATCTGTTAAAATCTGCTTTTGGGTAGCGCAACTCAAAGCAAAAGATAGGAGTAATATTAGTACTGTCTTCGGGAAATGTATCATGTTTTTTGGTTTCGTTTAATGGACGAATATAGAGAACTTGTCTGTACTATCTCAAGAAATCCAGTACCGGCTGCAAACTCTCCCCCGGACTTTCCTCCATCGGTACGTGCCCGACCTGCTCTAGAATGACCAGAGTATCATTGGGTAAGTCCTCCTGAAAGCGATAGGCACTCTCCGTAGTAATCAAGGCGTCTTCGGCACCCCAGAGGATCAGGGTGGGCTGCTTTATATTACTGATTTGCTCCACAGGGTTGTCATTGGTATCTACCTGCATCCGATCCACAAAAGCCTGACGATTGCCGGCCCGTAAAGTCAGATCGTAGTACCGATCGATCAGCTCCTTTGTCACTTTACTTTTATCGGCGTAGACATTCTCCACGCTAGATTTCACTACAAAGCGGGGCGTAATAAAGGTAAGGATTTTGTTCAAAATCGGAATACGGGCGATGGTAAAAGCGATCAGCTCACTTTCCGTTTTTCGGGGATAACCCGCCGCATCAATCAGAATTAATTTATCTACCCTATCCGGCCTATCCAGGGCAAAGCGCCAGGCAATTGATCCGCCCAGAGAGTTTCCTCCCAGGATACAGCGGTCAATATTTTTGGCCAACAAAAAAGCTTCCAGAAACGCTACGTAATGGTCAATGGAATAATCCCGGTCAGGGAAGGGACCGGTCAGGCCAAAAGCGGGCAGATCCATCCGCAGCACCCGGTGTTCTTTTTTTAGTTCCTGCGCCCAATCTTCGAAAGTATGCAGACTGGCGCCGGTACCGTGGATCAGAACAATGGGTAGACTGTCTTCTGGATTCCCCTCGTCGCGGTAATGGACCTCCACGCCTTCCACCGACACGAAAGCGGAGGGTGCCTGGGCATATTTATCTTTAAGGCTATCCACCGACTTATTCAGGCGACCGAATAGCAGACTAATAAGCAGTAGGAGTCCAGCCAGGCTGGATAAAAAATACTTAACTATTTTCATAACTTCTATTCACTGCTTGTTTTTACTTTCTTCGGCTTGATTTCTTCAAAAAAGAAATCATCGTTAGGTACGTCGAATTCCAGACCGGTTACCTCTAACTTACTATTACTCTGTATTTTAATGGTCCCAAAACTGAACCAAGCTTGCGGGTGCTCCCAGTTAATTTTCCAAACATCATAGTGCCAGTGCGTCAGCGTGGCGGACAAGAGCGGAGAATGCGAAAATTCCAGCCGCAATTGATCATCCTTTCGGGAAATATGAATGTCTCCGTAAAGTTTTGAATAATAATCACCAACAAAATTTTGAGGAGAAATAATCGGTTGCGTATCCAGGACCCTGGCGTTCATGCGATCCTCAATACGCGTATCGTTTTCTGCTCCTTGATTGGCACTTTCCAGTAGTGCTGCGGACCAGTCTTTTTCTTCTGCTACGCCCAGAAATTTATCCAGCGCGTAATAGGTAGCCGCTATAATGGGACTTTTCGGGCCATTAGTTAACACGACGACGCCCAGATTTTCGTCCGGGATAAGCGTAACGGCCGTAATCATGCCATCGTAACCACCCGTATGTCGAACCATCATCCTACCGTGGTAATCTCGAAGTCCCCAGCCTAAACCATAAGCGCTGAAGTGGGTGTTTAAATCATTTTCCTGGGTGTGATCAACATAAAAGTTGTTGTGGGGTCTCCAGACATTATTTCTGGTAGCGGGAGTCAGTAGGGTATCTTGTCCGATGATGCCGTGGTTCAGGTTGAAGATCATCCACCTGGAAATATCCGAAACGCTGGAAATTAACCCACCGGTCGCCGCCACATTATCCCACTTCGCCCATGGGATAGCATAATTTTCCTCATTCTTCCTGGCGTGTGGCGTGGCGAAGTTACCCTTTGAAGCCAACTCATCAACGGAAGCAATAGTCCTGTCCATGTCAAGGGGATCTAAGATTCTTTCCTGCACATTTTCTGCCCAGCTTTTTCCCGTTATGGTTTCGATAATTTCCCCGGCAGTGATGTACATTAAATTAGAATAGCCATATCCCGCCCTAAACGCATAGGCCTGGGGGACATGCTTGATCCGTTTGATAATGTCTTCTGCCGGTAATTCTGATTTGTACCAGATATTGTCCCCACTAAAGGTCCCCAGGCCGACCCGGTGACTTAAGATATCTCTAATCGTAGTGTGGCTACTCACCCAGGGATCATATAACTCAAAATAGGGTAAATATTTTTGTACCTTATCGTCCCAGCTGAGCTTTCCTTCCTGTACCAACATACCTATCATGGCTGAGGTAAAGGCCTTAGAGTTCGAGGCGATGGCATACAGGGTATGTTCGTTGGGCTTTTGATTACTTCCTGTTTCCATGGTCCCATAGTTACCGGTAAATAGGAGTTCTCCATCTTTTACGATACCTATGCTGGCCCCTGGCACCTCCCAATTTTCCACCATTTGAGCGTAGTACTCATCCAATACTTTCAGATCGACTTCTGTTTTTGGTTGAGCAAATGCTCCGGTATAAAACAACAGTATTCCAAGGGCTAAAAGAAATAGTTTTTTCATCTGTATATACTTTTAGTAAAAGTCTTGTTTTATAGATAGTTATGCGATTTCAAAAAAAAACTAAAATTCCGCAAAATCTTTTGCCACTCTTACCTTATCCATTTGGCTATGTAGTCACATGGCCATTTGGCCACATAGCTACCCGACCACCTGAATATTCCCGCGTCTCAGCCATTTTAGCGAAGTCGTCAGGAAGAAGCCGTTAAAAAGTTGGCCTTGTTTGAGTAAAACCAAAACTCAAGCTTTACCGACTATGCCAAGTTTACACTACCATTAAGTTTAGCATTCCCTATTTCGCACGAGTTTGCCAGCTTTAGGCTGCTTCCTGGCAGTGCAGCGTTAAGAAATGGC
>DATFKA010000027.1:0-48812 GCA_035268885.1 Saprospiraceae bacterium | reverse complement strand
AGCCATTTCTTAATCCGCCTAAGGCGGACTACCTGGGTAAAGCCTAAAGCCGGCAAACTCGCGCGTGATTGTAAAGATGCCAGGCTAAGCTGGTCAGGGCACAGGGCTGAGACGCGGAAGTCTTTTTTCTGGAATATTTTTTTCTATAAGAGGACTCCGGTATTGAAGAATTCGCGTTAAGAAAATTCAAATGGTGGGTAGGCCCAAAGAGAAGATCACGAGTGAGCCCGAAGCACTGAAGCATACGCGAAAATCTTAAGCCCGAACGGCTTGAGATTCGAGCGGGCCAGCAGTTTGAATTTTTAGCGAATGCTTCCACGACCGGTCCGCCTCAGGCGGACTACTTTTTTTCTGCAAAAAAGTAAGGGTAAGAGCGGCAAAAGATTTTGCGGAATTTTAGTTTTTTTGAAATTTCATAACTAGCTATAAAACAGACTTTTACTAAATTATATACAGATGAAAAATCAATTATTACTTATTCTTGTGGGTGTATTCAGTTGGACTGGCCTTTTTGCTCAGGGAAATTATGAAAAGGGTATGCAGAAAGCCTTCCAGCACTGGGAGGCGCAGGAAACGGAGCAGGCGGTAGCTTTATTTGAGCGGATTGCCCAGGCTGAATCGGAGCGCTGGTTGCCCAGTTATTACGCGGCCAACGTATTAATCAGCTCTTCTTTCATGACGCAGGACAAATCGCGCAAGCAAGCTTTGCTGGAAAAAGCCAAGGCTTACATCGCCGAAGCGCACGAGCGTTCGTCCGAAAATTCGGAAGTCCATACGCTCGAAGGGCTCCTGTACACGGCCTACGTGGCGATGGACCCGCAGACCTACGCTATGCAATACGGACAAAAAATTATGGATTTACACCAAAAAGCAATTACATTAGACAAGAATAATCCGAGGGCACATGCTAACCTAATCGAATACGAAATGGGTACGGCCCGGTTTTTTGGCCAGGACCTGGCACCGTTTTGCAAACGGATGCAAAAAGTGATCCCCTTATTTGAAAACCAGGAGAAAGAAATGCCCTTTGCGCCTACTTACGGTCTGGAGCGGGCTCAACGGGTAGCACAATCTTGTCAATGAAACGAGTATGATTAAAAAATCATACGAGAGTGAAGCCGCAGAAAAAATTCAAGCAGGTGAATAGATTTTTGAAAGATATGAAGATTGCCGGCGGGATTGTACTGATCATCAGTATCGTCACCGTCGGTATCAATTATTTCCTGATGGGCTGGATCAACTGGGAGGTAGTCAGCCAACAAATCCTTTACAACACCTATTACGGGGTGCCGCTAAGCATCATCAATGGGTGGTTTTTTGATTATTTGGAGCCCATTTATCCCTGGGATGAGCAGCCCCGCCGCCGTGTACTCTGGGGCATTATTGGGTCTTTTTTGATTACCATGGCGACCATCTTTTTGTTAAATATCATTCTTTGGAGTTGGATATGGGGCGATGATTTCAGCGTGGTTTATTCGCCAGAGAATCGCAGTTTTTATGTCATTGCGGTGATCATTACGGTGGTTATTTCTACCGTTTTGCACGCCATCAGTTTTTATAAAGAAGTGCAGCAGGAGAAGCAAATTAATGCCAGGCTGCGCCAGGAGAAACTACTCACGGAGCTGAATGCTCTGCGGGCGCACGTCGACCCCCACTTTCTTTTCAATAGCTTTAATGTTTTGTCGGGTTTGATCGACGAAGATCCGGAGAAAGCCCAGACTTTTCTAGCGGGCTTGTCTAAAATTTATCGTTATATCCTGGAGCAACGAAATACAGAGACCACCACTTTACAGGAGGAGATCGCTTTCGCGAAAAAATACCTGTCATTGCAGAAAATGCGCTTCGAAGACAGTATTAAGCTGGAACTTGCCATCGAGGAAGAACTCCAGTCAAAAAAAATACCTACGTTGACTTTGCAGTTGTTGCTGGAGAACGCGATTAAGCATAATCGCTTCGACGAGCGGATGCCACTTCGGATTGAACTAAAAACCGAAGCCGGACAGCTGATCGTACAGAATAATAAATTGGCCCGTACCAACCTGGAGGAAGGCAATAAAATAGGCTTACGGAATATCCAGGACCGCTATGCTCTCATGGGGGAGCATGGTGTCGAGATTGTTGACCGGCCCGAAATCTTTATGGTAAAACTTCCCTTGTTATGATTAAAGTACTGATTGTGGAAGATGAGGCAGTGGCGGGCCGCCGCCTGCAAAAAATGCTCCTAAAGCAGGGCCTGGCAGTGCAGGGGGTCTGTGGTTCCAATCGTGAGCTACAATCCTTTTTGGACCAGACGGCAGAGCCTGATCTGTTTTTTTTGGATATTCACCTTAGCGACGGTATTGTTTTTGATTTTTTACAGCAGCATGAGCTGCGAGCACCCATCATCTTTACGACGGCTTACGACCAGTACGCCATCAAAGCATTCAAACAGAATAGTATCGATTACTTGCTCAAACCGATTGATGAGGAAGAACTGGAAGCGGCCCTGGAAAAATTCAAAAAGGCCAATAGCCCCCCAAAGGTAGATCTACAGACCTTAAGTACCTTATTGCAGCGGGAGCAAAAACCGGAATACCGCAGCCGGCTTCTGGTGAAGGTGGGCGAGCATCTACGGACTTTTTCCGTGAGTGATCTTACTCATTTCTACAGCGCACAGAAGATTACCTTTGCGCATACCCAGGCTCAACGCTCCTACCCTATTGATCCCTCGCTTGATCAAGTGGAACAGGAATTAGATCCCCGGCAGTTTTTTCGCGTGAGCCGCAGCCACCTGATCAATATTGATTATATTAAAGATATTATTACTTTTTCATCCAGTCGTTTGAAAGTGATTCTGCAGTATGCAGAGCAGGAGGAGATCATTGTATCCCGCGACCGGGTTAAAGACTTTAAGAACTGGCTGGGGTAAAAAGATACAAGCCTACCAAAAAACGCTTATTATTGTGTAGGACAAATACAATTTAATGGAGCTACCCGTAATGACACAAACCATACTGATCTTTCTGGGGACGATTGTCGCGACCTTTATCGTAGCCAGTCTGGTCAGACGTTTTTTTCGCAAGCTGATCAATAATTCCAGGTTACTCCAGAATACCAATCCGACCAACTATCTTTTTATGCGACACACCACGGTCGCCATGATCTACATCATTGGTCTGGGGTTGGCTTTCTATCAATTACCCCAATTCCGAACGATCGCCAGCGGTTTACTGACGAGTGCCGGTATATTTGCCGTGGCCATTGGTCTTGCTTCGCAGCAGGCATTGAGTAATATCGTAGGGGGTGCCTTTATCGTGATCTTTAAGCCTTTCAAGGTGAATGATCGACTGATGATTGGTACCCGCACTGGTGTAGTAGAAGATATTACCCTGCGGCATACGGTGATTCGCGATTTTGAGAATCGGAGAATTATCATTCCCAATTCGGTAATCAGCAATGAAGTCATCGTAAATTCAGATTTTAGCGACGAGGGGATCTGTCGGTGGGTTGAACTGACTATTACTTACGATAGTGATCTGGATCTGGCCAAACAAATCATTACGGAAGTGGTTACGGCCCATCCACTGCTGATTGACCGGCGCAAACCCGAGCAGCTGGAAGCTGGTGCTCCGCTGGTTCCCGTGCGGGTGTTGAACCTAACCGAGCTAGGCGTTCATTTGCGGGCCTGGGCCTGGTCAAAGGATACGGCCGATTCTTTCCTGCTCAGCTGTGAGGTGCTGGAAGAAATAAAAAAGAGATTTGATCAGACGGATATAGAGTTAGCTTATCCACACCGCGCTATCATTCAAAAGACAAATCCAAAGAATGAAGTTACCGAAGTCAAAGAATAGGAAGAAAAACACCGGTCTTGCACCGGGTACCATTGTCTTTACGGGTAAGCGCAAAGTAGAGCGAATCCAGATCCATTATATGGAGTATAGGGAGGAGCACTATACCATACAGGATCTCGATAACTACACGATCAATGATTTTCATCAGCCGAATCCGGAAATGGTACAGTGGTATGATATCCGTGGGCTGCACGATCCAGAGTTGATACAGGGGCTGGGGGAGGTCTTTCGAATTCACCCGCTGGCACTGGAGGATATTGCCGATACCGAGCAACGTCCGCGAATGGATGAATACGTCAATGGGATATTTGTTACCCTGAAAGCCCTGAATTTTGATAAAGAGCAGCGCTTGCTCAACCCCGAGCATCTTTCGCTATACCTGACCAATGAAGGGACTATTCTTACTTTTCAGGAGGATGCCGAAGACCTGTTTGCTTCCGTGCGGGGACGTCTGGAGAAAAGCAGCGGTCGTATTCGAAAGCGCAAGTCCGACTACCTCTTTTATGCGCTAATGGACACCATTGTCGATGATTATTACCTGGTCCTGGAAGCCATGGAGGAAGCCATGGATGATCTGGAAGAATCCATTCTGGCCTCTGCTTCTACGGATAATCGGAATGATATTTACGCCTTGCGCCAGGAGTTGAGCCAATTTCGAAAATTTGTATTTCCGCTACGGGAACTGGTCAAGAGCCTGGGCCTCGTTGAGGAAGGCTTTTTTGCGGAAGCAACGGAAGCTTACCTGAGGGATTTGTTTGATCACGTATCCCACTTGTTAGAAATGACGGATACCTACCGGGATGGTCTACAGAGTTTGCAGGATCTCTTGTTGGCGGAGCTCAGCTTTCGAACCAATAATGTCATGCAGATGCTGACCATCATCTCGAGTATTTTTATTCCTTTATCTTTTTTGGCAGGTGTTTATGGAATGAACTTCACCCACATGCCTGAATTAGAATACCGCTATGGCTATTTCATATTGTTGGGCTTTATGGCAGTGGTGGTGGCGTTTTTACTGTATTACTTTAAAAGAAAGGATTGGCTATAACAAGGGGGGGATGAATGCCAAAGAATGGAATGCTATTTACGAAAAATCCATTAAGCGCTAATCCAGGTTGGCTTCAATTACCTTCCGTATTCTGTTTTTCGAAGTAAGTCCTTCCCAGAAGCCAACTACTTTGCGTTCTTTGAGCAACATGGTGGTAGGAATGGTATTGACGCTAAAATAATCCAATTTATCTGAATCCGTTGTTTTATAGTCAAACTTCAGTGAATCAATATCGGCTTCAAATTCTGTCGAAAGTTGATCGATAAAAATATTTTGGATATGAGAAGCTCCTGACCAATCCGTAGTGAAGGTTAGCATCATGAGTTTATCCTCTGATTGTTCTAAAATTTCATCAACATCCACGATTCTTTATGGTTTATTAGCTTAACTGATGAGGAGGTAGCATGTTTACTTTAGTGGGCATAAAAATGGAGTAGGACCTGCATTAAGTGGAAACCCGGTAAAGAAGGGTTCTATTTTGTAGTGTAGAGACCTATTTTTTTAACTTTTATCCGAGCATCACTAAAAAGTCAGCCTAATCATCTGACTAAATGGAAAAATAAATTATTTTAGCCCCACTATTTGGCTGAGCTGTAAAGTGGCCATCATTATTATAAATCAATAAGCGCTATCTGAATGGAATTTCCAAAAGACTTAAAATACACCGAAGAGCACGAATGGATCAGACTAGGAGAGGACAATACTGCCTACGTGGGGATTACTGACTTCGCGCAGGGAGAGCTGGGCGATATCGTATATGTAGAGGTTGAAACGGTCGGAGAGAGCCTCGACCAGGATGAAGTTTTTGGTACGGTTGAAGCCGTAAAAACAACTTCGGATCTTTTTATGCCCGTTTCGGGAAAGATCCTGGAGTTCAACCCAGAACTGAGTGAAGACGAAGAAGATAATCCACAGGCCATCAATGAAAGCCCTTACGGTGACGGTTGGATCATAAAAATTGAATTATCTGATCCTTCCGAGGTAGACGAATTGATGGATAGTTCGGCTTACGAAAAGCTGGTAGATTAATTTTTTTAAAAAAATCGCTTTTCGACACACCAAAACTTAGAAAAGCAGCATCTAACCCAATAGATAGTAAAATGATCTACTATATACCCGCTATCTTAGTTGGCATAGTCATCTTTTTATTATCTACTTTTTT
Source organism: Saprospiraceae bacterium (assembly GCA_035268885.1). Lineage (GTDB taxonomy): Bacteria > Bacteroidota > Bacteroidia > Chitinophagales > Saprospiraceae > DATFKA01. The sequence continues at coordinate 42,772 of DATFKA010000027.1, read as the reverse complement.
GGGGGCGCAAGCCCCAAATCCAATGCCCGATGTGCTGGCAACGGATAAGATAGGTCATTTTTTGGCTTATTTTGTATTAACGAGCTTAGCCCTTTGGGCTATGGTTCGTAATGGTCAATACCAAAATAAAAGAGCCTGGCTACTGGTAGGAGGCATCGCACTGTATGGAATTGTCCTGGAAATCGTTCAATTTAGCTTTTTTCCGGGTCGGTATTTTGAATGGTGGGATATGCTTGCTAACTTAGTGGGCGCTTTAATAGCAAAAGGAATTAATTTTTTTAATAAATCTCGTCACAATGGGTAATTTAGCTGTTTCTGGAACGGGCTTTGTCCTGGCCTTTGTTGGCGTTGTTGTGCTGCTGCTGGCTATCATTATGTTCATGCGCGCACGCTTTGCCAAGAGGTCACAGGAAGGTCTTTCCGGAAGTTCAAACGCATCTGGTCTGGCGTCGAGAAATAAGTATCCCGAAGCGAATCCGTTTCGTCTAAGTGGTACTTTCTTTAATGTTGGTCTGGTAGCCTCTCTTGGGATTACCGTACTGGCATTTAGCTGGACACAATACGAGGAAAAACTCGAAGATGAAGGTTCTTTCATCATGATTGAGGAAGATATCGAAATCGAGCCACCCCGTACTGCTGAGCCGCCACCGCCGCCGCCACCACCACCACCACCGGTTATCGAAGAGGTACCGGAAGAAGAATTATTAGATGAAGAAGAGCCTGTATTCGAAGATCAATCTATCGATGCAGACGAAGAACTCATCATCGAAGAACCGGTAGAGAAGGCTCCGCCTCCTCCGCCACCACCACCACCACCGCCACCACCACCCGAAGAGGATGAAATCTTCATGGTAGTGGAGGATATGCCACTTTTCCCCGGCTGTGAAAGCGAGCCGGATAAAGCTGCGAAAAAGAAGTGTTCGGACTCCAAAGTCCAGCAGTTCGTGTACAAAAACCTGAAGTATCCTGCTATTGCTCGTGAAAACGGGGTAGAAGGTATGGTCGTTGTACAGTTCGTAGTAGAAAAGGATGGCGGTATTACGAATGTAGAATTGCTTCGTGATATTGGTGCCGGCTGTGGCGAAGAAGCCGTACGTGCAGTACAGACGATGCAAGAAGAAGGTGTTATGTGGACACCAGGACGCCAGCGTGGCCGTCCTGTGAAAGTACAGTTCCGTATGCCTATCCGATTCCGTCTGCAGTAATTGTCTTACTACCGGATAAATAAAAAACCGCTCTGAATTTCTTCAGAGCGGTTTTTTATTTATTTCCATTTGTGCGCGGCTTATTGCCCTTGTCCCAGCGAGTAGCCCCGCTCCCCATCGAATTCGTAAAGATTTTCCGTTTTAATCACGTCAATATCTTTTTCGATAGCACGGTTCAGTACATCGACGATGGCCATCTTCTCAGCGGGATGCCCATTCTCTACTTCGTAGCGACAGCGCCAGTGGTCTGTACAGAAGGTTTCGTCAAAACCATTGGGCCAGACTTTCACCCCACGATTGGTAATCATGGTCAGCTTAATTTCATTATTCAGCGTTTTTAGCTTTTCGGCTAATTCGTCAGGCTTTTTGCCCGTCCAGTCCACAAAGATGTCGACTCCTTTTAGGGCCTTTTTGCGGGCTTTATTTCTTTTATACACGGGCATTTTCATTTCTACTCCGCGAGCGTAAGTCTCTGCCGGTAAGGTTTCGGGCTTTTGTCCCAGGCGGGCAATGACCGCTTCCGCAAATTCGGCCGTGCCTACTTTTTTCTTGCTGACCCCCTCGACGTAGATATCCGGCGTGTGGATACCGTCTTCAATCGTACGTGCCCAGGCGTGCTGGATCAACTCGGCAGTTGCTTGCTCTCCAATGTGATTGAGCATCATAATCGCGGCTCTGATCAGCCCCGAAGGATTGGCTATCCCCTGTCCGGCAATGGTAGGAGCAGAACCGTGAATGGCCTCGAACATCGCCACCCGATCACCAATATTAGCGGAACCCGCCAAGCCAACCGAACCGGAAATTTCTGCTGCAATATCAGAAGCAACATCCCCGTAGAGGTTGGGCATGACGATGACGTCAAACATTTCCGGGCTATTTGCCAGTTTGGCAGCCCCAATGTCAATGATCCAGTTGTCGGATTCAATGTCGGGGTATTCTTCAGCTACTTCTTTGAATACCCGGTGAAACAAACCATCTGTGTGCTTCATGATATTATCCTTGGTGAAGCAGGTGACTTTCTTACGCTTGTACAAACGAGCGTACTCAAAGGCATAACGTACGATCTTTTCACAGCCCGGTCTGGTGATGAGCTTCAGGCACTGGACCACTTCTTCGGTCTGTTGGTGTTCAATGCCGGCGTATAGATCTTCTTCATTCTCCCGGATGATCACCACGTCCATCTTCGGGTGTTTGGTATGTACGAAAGGGTGAAAGCTTCGACAGGGGCGGATATTGGCATAAAGCCCCAATGTTTTACGCATGGTGACGTTTAGGCTCTTGTAACCACCTCCCTGCGGTGTCGTAATAGGTGCTTTCAGGAAGATTTTATTGGATCGAATGCTATCCCAGGCTCTTTTATCCATACCACTGGTATTCCCACTGAGATATAGTTTTTCGCCAATCTCGATTTCATCCCATTCGACGGGTGCATTGGCGGCTTTAAGAATAGATAAGGTGGCATTCATGATTTCAGGACCGATGCCGTCGCCCTTCGCGATTGTGATTTTGCGCATATTTGTTTTATTTGGTTATATCGCAAAAGTAAAGTAAAAAATCATTTAACTTTATTTATATTTTTTATTGGAAGCATAATTATATTTTATGCTTCCAATCCATTTAAAAGGGGGCTAATTTTGTCAATTGTCAAAAAAAACCTTACTTTTATAAAGCGAAATATAGATACCCTTCTTTGTAGTTAAATAGCTCTTTTCTTATCATCCTCCCATCAAAGCAATGGTAGCGAATAGCCATTGTTTTATAGCTATTTCATCAAGTATAACCTCAAAATCATGGCTACAAAATTACCTCTACAGAAACCAGTTTTTGTTACAATGCTACTTTTTTACCTAAGCCTCCCTGGCTTGCAAGCTCAAAGTAGTCAGGACAGCGTCTTTCATTACTGGCTGAAATTTCCGGCAGATATTGCAACGGATTGTTCAGAAAGCCTGGACACCTCCGTAGCGGTCAGTCAAAATTTTGGTTGTGGATTAATTGCGGTGGGGGCGTCGGACCAACGCTTCGAGAATCCGGATAACCCGGGTTGCTATACCATTTTCAGAACTCACCGTGTCATCAACTGGTGTGAATACAAAGGACAGGCGGCTCCCTCTGTGGTAAGTCGAGACTGGGACGACTGGCACGGGACAAACCCTGGACGTTGTGATAATCCCAGACCAGATGGGAATAATGTCGCCGGGGATAGTGACATTTATGTTATCGTGAAACGAGACTTTACAGATACGCTACCCGATACCGTATGGTACGATATTGATGAAAACCCTTACAATGGCTTGCCGGATAACCCAGATACAGATAGCCTGGAACACTATTGGTGGCGGGTGATAAGTGGCGGTAGTAATCCTCGTGAAGAAGAATACTACGAGGGCAACTGTTCCACCTGGTCCTTTGATGAAAATCAAGAAGATTCTGATATCGCCGGTAACATTGCTCAGGATGATAATGATTTGCGCTATGGTTCTTTTGGCTATTGGCTTTACACACAACACATTACCGTTTTTGATCAGACGCCTCCCGAAATCATCTGGGATTTCCCAGATACGCTTTATGCGGATAACAATTCAGATTGTAGTGTTTCCCTGTTTGAACCACTCCTCATCACAGATAGTTGCTCCGTTGATAATGTAGACGTACAAATACAGGTCGATCGTCAAAATGACGGGGAGAACCTTATGGATCTGACTTTTGCTTATGGGAATGACTTCTTTGGAGAGCGCTTTGAACTGGGGACACACCGGATCATTGTTACCGCCAGTGACTTTTGTGGCAATACGACCCAGAAAGAGCACCTACTGGTCGTACTGGATGATACCGCACCGGCCCCAGTCTGCCGGGAAAACCTCACGGTGGAGTTAATGTCACCGGATAATGATTTGAGTATTTTTGCGGAGGTAGAAGCAAGTGCATTTATCGCTTCTCCTGTCTTTGACTGTTCTGGTCAATCTGATAGCCTCCGTGGACCGAACGGGAATCGATTGGTTACCGATTATTCTATCAACCTCGTTGGAGATCCGGCAGATCGCACAAAAAATAGACTTCAATTAAATTGTGATAATTTGGGGGCTAGCCCGGTGCCAGTAGAAATCCATGCCTGGGACGATGTAGGGAATAGCGATTTTTGCCTTACCAATATAATTGTTCAGGATAATCAGCGATTGTGTACATCTGGTGAGTTGATTGAATTAAGCGGGCATATCGTAACGCAAGCCAATAGGCCACTACAAAACGTGGAGGTACAAATCAGTGGTGGTCTGAATTTTACAGCGAGTACGGATGCGCAAGGTCGGTACAGTGTACCCATTTTTTCTAATTTCAGAACACTACGGGTGACCCCAGGCGTAGAAACCAATGCCCGGGCGGGCATATCTACCGGAGATATGATTCGTATTCAAAAACATATCCTTGGGATCGAACCTTTTGCAAGCCCTTATCAATTACTAGCTGCCGACCTGGATGATAATGCCCGCATTAATTTTATGGATTTAATCAGGATTAGAAAAATGGTTTTGGGGCTTGAGACTGGGGAAGATTTACCGAAAGTTTGGTATTTTATTCCTTTGAGTTACCAATTCACAAGTCCGGATGCTCCCTGGGTGGATAATATTCCAACGTCCTTGGAGGTGCCAAGAGGGGTTCATCCATCACAGGTACAGACAGATTTTATAGCCATCAAGATCGGTGATGCGAATGGTTCTTTATTTGGTGATGTAGAAAGCAGAAGTGAAAAAGCGACTGTCCTAAATGTCATCGATCAGGAGATGGTACCTGGCGAAATAACAGAAATTAACTTGAAGTTACCAGCATTGAAGTCCTGGGAAGGGGCCCAATTTGCCTTGCGTTTAGACGCCGATAAAGCAGAACTCTTATCGGCCGAAGTCAGTGGAGACCTGAGCGAGGTGGTCATTGAAAATCAGGGGAATCAAAAACTGCTTAAAACGGTCTGGGTAAATGATCAATTGTCAGATGGGATCTTAAAGTTACGCTTGCGCGCAAAAAAGACCATCCAACTCAGTACTTTACTGGCGCAGGATCAGCGAACCTTAGCCGGGGAAGCCTATCGCCAGGATCGCGTTTATCCCTTTGAGCTGAGCTTTGAAAAGACGGCAGAAACATTGGATATTCAGATTGGAGCCAACCCGTTTTCAGAACAAACCGAGCTCCGTTTCCCAAAACCACTGAATGGAGACATACATCTATTCGATCAGCAGGGACGTAGGGTATGGTCGGGGGTATTAGACGAGTCTCTTGGCATCACTATTCGTAAAGCAGAGCTGGGTATAGCGGGCACGTACTATTTTACCGTAAGGGCCCAGGAAGGTACCTGGACCGGCCAGTTAATTTGTCAATAATTTTTGATATGTTCCTGATAGGTTTTCAGTGCTTTACGCACCACTGGCGCTAGAATGTATAAGCCAATAATATTAGGAATGGCGACGATAAATACGAGCGCATCCGAAATGTCAAGTACGGCATCTAATTGAATCGTACAGCCCAGTACGACAAATCCAAGGAAAACCACTTTAAATAGGATCTGTAAGGGCCTGGACTTGCCAAAGAGGTAAGTCCAGCCTTGTAGGCCATAATAAGACCAGGAAATAATAGTAGAATAGGCAAAAAGAATAGCTACGATCGACAAAGGGACTACGGACCAACTCAGCGTATCGCCGAAGGCTTTTGCGGTAAGCTGTACCCCCTGCACCTCTCCGGTCATGCTGGGTTCATAAACCGTAGTCAGAATGACCAGGGCGGTTATACTAGAGATCACTACGGTGTCAATGAACGGACCCATTGAGGCTACGTAGCCCTCCGTCACCGGATGCGAAGTACGTACCGCCGAATGAGCGATGGCTGCAGATCCCAGCCCTCCTTCGTTGGAGAAAACGGCCCGCTGGAACCCTAGCATTAAAACGCCAATGAGACCTCCACCCATGGCTTTAGGAGCAAAGGCATTCGTGAAAATCGCAGAGAAAACCCGTGGGAGCTCGGCGTAATTCATACCAATAATGATCAGGCCAACGACGAGGTATAATCCCCCCATAAAAGGAACCAAACGACTGGTGACTTTCGCAATGCGCTGCAGCCCGCCAAGGATGACCAAAGCGACCAAAAGAGCAATCACAATCCCAAAGATCAACCCCTGATCCTGAAAGGCGCTTTCCGTAAATCCGGTAGCAAAAACGAATTGCTCAAAGGCCTGATTGGCCTGAAACATATTTCCAATCCCCAAGCAGCCAATCACGATGGCAATGGCATAAAATACACCTAAAGGCTTCGCCAGCCAGGGTAGGCCGCGCTCTTTTAATCCATGTTCGAGGTAGTACATGGGACCACCCGAGACGGTGCCATCCGTATGTTCTTGCCGGTACATAACCCCCAGGATGCACTCCGTGAACTTGGTCGACATCGACAAAAAACCGGCCACCACCAGCCAAAATAAAGCCCCCGGACCGCCCAGGGTGATCACAATCGCGACACCACCAATATTACCAATCCCCACGGTGCCCGATAAAGCAGTTGTCAGGGCCTGAAAATGACTGATCTCTCCGGGCGCCTTGTCCGAGCTGAAGTCCCCCCTTAATAAGCGAAAGGCATGTCCAAAGCCCCGGACATTGATGAAACCGAAATAGACCGTGAAGAACAAAGCGGCGACGGCCAGCCACATCACAATCAAAGGGAACTGGACGCCGGCTATATTCACTTCAAAAAAGATAAAGGCTTTCAGGAAATCGGCAACGGGCCGCAAAAATGTATCAATTTGCTCATTCATACCCGGAAGGTAATGAATATCTCGCTTATCCTTTTTTCATGAAATTCACATAATCGGCCAATTGCCGGTTTTACTCTATCAAAGTATCCCGGGGCTAAGTTCTTTGAATAAAGACGGAGCGAAAGAGGAAAGGTTGCCCCTGACTCAGGGGACGATGTGGTAGCGGGCATGTCGGGGCAAATGAAAACGGGATGGAGCGCCATTTTAGCGCTACATCCCGTTTCGTGTTTTATGCGTCATTAAGCCTTAAGGCTTAATGACTTTACCATCTTTATCCAGCTTACCAGCTTTAATAGCCTTTTGCATGGGGTTCATAGTTTCCTCTACGCTAAATTGCGATTTGAAAACCTGGAAGCGGCTGGGCTCCTCAATCTCATTGACGGGCCAGGAATTATCGCTCTCGTCGATATCAGCGGTTTCGCGATAAGGATCGAGACGGATATCCGTGGCTACTTTATCCTTGACGAATACCTTCGATACTTTATTTTCGTTCTTACGCCAGATTTCCACCGGGATGCGGTCGATCTCCTTGGTACCATCCTCGTAGGTGAACTCTACGATCAGGGGCATGGGTAAGCCCCCCTCGTTGACGAAGGTCAGCTCGTAGTAATTTTTACCGGCGAATTTTTCTTCTTTCTCTTTCTTCTTGTAGGTTTCATCAAAGTAAGTAATGGTTACCTGCTGAATAGAATCTTCCGTTTCCCAGGGCTTGTAGTTGGTGTAAAAGTCTACCACATCGGGATCTTCTTCGGTCAGAAACTGAATGCTGGTATCTTCCGCATTTCTAATTTGAGAAATCGAGCGGAAAGGCTTTTCTCTTTTTTGTGGGAAAGTACGCTCCATAGGTTCCGGATCATTCTCCATGTCTACCTGGAACCACTTCACGGTATCCAGTTTGATGTCTACCGGCTCTATTCCATAGAACCATCCTCTCCAGAACCAATCCAGATCTACCCCTGAGGCATCTTCCATGGTGCGGAAGAAATCGGCAGGCGTCGGGTGTTTGAAAGCCCAGCGACGCGCATACTCTTTAAAAGCATAATCAAACAGCTCGCGTCCCATGATGGTCTCGCGCAGAATATTGAGTCCAGTGGCAGGTTTTGCGTAAGCATTATTACCAAACTGCACGATATTTTCACTGTTAGTCATGATGGGCTCGAGACGATTTGGATCACTAGCCATGTAGTCCGTTATGAGATGCGCCGGACCGCGACGAACCGGATAATCATTGTCCCACTCCGATTCGGCCAGGAACTGTACGAAGGTGTTGATCCCCTCGTCGAACCAGGTCCACTGGCGCTCGTCAGAGTTGATGATCATCGGGTAGTAATTATGTCCTACCTCGTGGATAATTACGCCAATCGCACCGTACTTGGCCCGTTCGGTATAGGTGCCGTCTTCTTCGGCCCGACCGTAGTTAAAACAGATCATGGGGTACTCCATACCATTAGAAGCCTCTACGGAAATGGCGACCGGATAGGGGTAAGGGATAGAATACTTGGAGTAGACCTCCAGCGTGTGGGCAACCGCTTTGGTAGAATACTTACTATATATGGGGTAAGATTCTTCTGGGTAATAGCTCATACACATGACGCGTTTACCATCCTCGTTATAATGTGGCATGGCATCCCAAACGAATTTACGAGAAGCAGTCCAGGCAAAATCCCTTACCATATCGGCTTTATAAATCCAGGTTTGACGGTCCTTGGTCTTTTTGCGCTTGGCATTTTTCTTAGCTTCGTCGAGGGTGACGATTTTGACGGGTTCTTCAGCCGTTTTGGCTTGCTCCCAACGCTGTTTTTGGGTGTCGGTAAGCAGGCTACCGTAATTCAGGCATTCACCGGTAGACCCGACCACATAATCTTTGGGTACATCCATCTTTACCACAAAGTTACCGAAATTCAAGGCGAACTCACCGCGACCAGTAAACTGTTTATTCTGCCAGCCTTCGAAATCACTGTAGACACACATGCGTGGGTACCACTGCGTAATGGTGAAAATATATTCATCTTGATCTTCGAAGTATTCGTAACCGCCGCGACCACCTTGCAGCGGATCCATACGATCGGTCAGATAATAGTACCAATCTACCTTAAAGGTGAAGGATTCGCCGGCCTTTAGAGGTTCGGGTAGTTCCACGCGCATCATCGTCTTATTGATGAAGTAGTTCAGCGGCTCATCATTTTCGTCGGTAACGGCTTGAATCTTATGACCAAACTTCGCCATGTCTTCGTTATCACCCTTGGCAATAAGCTCTAATTGGGAACCACTCATGCCCATCCGATTATTGATGGAGCTGGGATCGAAGATGTGGTTATCGGCTCCCTTTGCATGCTCATTTTCGTCTAGCTGTAGCCAGAGGTAGCGTAGCGTATTGGGAGATTGATTATAGTAGGTAACCGTCTCCTGGCCATCCAGGCGCTGGTTTTCGGTATCCAGGCTGGCATTAATATCATAATCTGCTCTTTGTTGCCAGTACTGAGGGCCGGGTGATCCGTCCATACTGCGATACTGGTTGGGGGTAGGTAATACGGTACCTAATTGCTCAAACTTATTACCGTGATTGGAGGTTTTCTGCGCCCAGAGTGCTCCTGAGAACAGGAACAGGCAGGCGAGCAAAGCTCCGGTAAAACGGATCGAGCTTTTCTTAACAAGACTCATCTTTTACTTTTTTTGTTGAAAATAATCTAACAGGGGTACAAATTAACGAAAAAATCACCTTTTGTCCAGATGATTACCCCAGTGCTTTATAGTCTAACGGACTAGATCCCAGGTAGTTTTCTACCAATGTCCACTTTTTCGGGATGAATTACCGGATCACAAATGGAAGGATCTGAACACCTTCTGCATGTTGGACCCACAAATAGTAAAGGCCGGCAGGCCACTGAGCTACACTTATAGACCGCTTATTTGTGTTCTGGTATCGGCGTAGACACTGTCCCTGTTGGTTCCAGATGCTATATTGACCAACCTCTACTGCGGATGTGATAAAGAGTTGATCCCGTGTGGGGTTCGGGAAAATGGTTATGGAACGGGTTGTTTCGCCAGGATGAGTAGCTGTCGCCACGACACCATACTCTACAATGTAACTGGTAAAACTGCCAGAGAAACTTTCTAACTGAAAACCGCCCAGTGTCAGCTGACCACTGAGATCACCGCCCAGCCAAATGCCCCGAGAGCTAATCGCCAAATGATTGGCCAACACCGTGCCGGGAGCTCCGGGCAAAGCGGTCAACTCCTGTACCTGACCATTGGTATCCAGCGAGCTGATAAAGCCCTCAAAGGTAAGGGCTGCGCCGGCCTCCAGCCGCAAGGAGCCTATCTCCAGGTTCTCCTGGTAATGGCCCGTGAGCCAGAGCTGACCTTTGTCGTAGAGCAAGTCATTAGTGAATTGCAACTGATCACCACCAAAGGATTGTGCCCAATCGGCCTGCCCCAGGCTGTCGTAACGGATCAGGAAACAGTCGGCATTGCCATCCCGACTCTCGATACGCAGGGAATCATTAACGACCAGTACGCCCACCAGCTGTCCGGCCAAATAACTGTGTCCGGTCTCATCCACGGCCAGTCCCGTTGGTAATTCATTGAAAACACCGCCGGCTTTGCGTACCCAATCCACCTGTCCGCTGGTGTCCAGGGCCAGCAGAAAAGCGTCGTCATCATTGGTATTGGCCGGGAAGTTTTGACTAGCGACTTTGAGGCTGTCGTCGTAATAACCGCCCAGCAGGTATTGCCGCCCTGCGTATTGTTCGACCACCGTAGCGCGGGTATTTCCCGTCTCGCCAAAGCTATGGCACCAGTCTAGTGCTCCATTTTTGCGAAAGCGGGCATAAAAGGCACTCGACTCAGCTGTACTCAACAGACTGGTATCCGCAAACTGTAATTCCTGGTCGAAGTAGCCTCCCATGAAGATATTACCCTGCGCATCAAGTACCAGGTCGTTGATTTGTTTAATGGACCCACCTTCGAAGGTCTGGGACCATAGCAGGTTCCCCTCCGGATCGATCTTGATGAGAAACAGGGCACGGGGGTTCTCCGGGCTGCTGGTCAATTGGAAAGAACCAAAGTCAATGGAAGACCAAAAAGCACCCGCCAAGATAAGATTGCCGTCGGCATCTTCGGCCAGGACGTCCAAGTCGTCGTCTCGGGTACTCCCGCCGTGGAGTAATAGTTCGACCTCGCCCGCTGCACTTCGTCTCAGCAGGAGGAGGTCTCGCTCGCCGACACTATTGATTTCGCCGTAGCTTTCGCTAAAAGCCAGACCAAGTAACAGGCCTTGCTCCGTCGGTAGAAGGGCTTCGAGACTTTGTTGGCCTTCACCAAAAGTCTGCGCATCCGTCCAATTTTGCGCGCTCAGCGCTGCTGGACAAAAAAATATCAGGCTAGATATAAGCCAAAGGGGTAAGCTATGCGTTAATGGATTACATAAATCACGCGGAATAAAACCAGTAGATAATGAGCTTGCTAAGATCATTGCTTTTATTTTTTATCAGTATTAGCTTACTGGCTTGTCAGCCAAAAGAAGAAAAAACAGCAGCGCCCACGGAGACCGATCCCGTTTTGCAACAGCTTAACCAACAGGTGCAAGCCAACGGAGATCAACCGGAGGCTTATCTGGCCCGGGCCGACTACTACTATGAAAACGGTAGCTTCGAGCAGGCCGTGGCCGATTTGCAGCAAGCCCTGCTGGCAGATTCTACTCATCTAAACAGTCTACACAAGCTGGCGGATGTCTATTTGGACTATTATCAGTCAAAAAAAGCGATGGAGACGCTGGAAACGGCCGCCAACCTGTACCCCAGGAATATAAACACCTTACTGAAGAAAAGCGAATTCCACCTGATCCTTAAGCAGTATGAGGAATCGATGCGTACCATCGATCAGATCCTGCGCATCGAGCCGCAGAATGCCGAAGCCTATTTTATGTTTGGACAAAATTTTGTGGAGCAGGGGGATACGGCGCGGGCCATCAATAGCTTCCAGACTGCCGTGGAGAATGAGCCCGAACTGCTGGACGCCTGGATCAAGCTGGGGCAACTACAAGTCGCCCAGGGCAATCGGCTTATCGCCGAAAAGTACTTCGACAGCGGTATCGCCGTGAACCCGGAGAATATATTAGTGCGTCACGCCAAGGCTGATTACCTGGCTGATCAGGATAAGCTCAGCGAAGCCATCGAAGTCTATCGCAATATCATCGCCATCGATCCCGACTACGAGGACGCCTACTTCAATTCTGGATTAATCTACCTGGATATGGATTCCATCCCGCAGGCCTACGAGCGCTTTAACATCTGCTTGCAGGTATCGCCGCTGCACATTCGCGCCTTCTATTACCGCGGACTGGCCGCCGAGTTTATGGGGCGTACGGAGCAAGCTAAAGCCGATTATGAGCAGGCCCTGGCTTTGGCTCCGGACTACGAAGATCCGCAGGAGGGTTTGCGTAGGCTGCGGGCAGTGGAATGAGAAAATCCAGAATACTAAGAACCAGTCATCGAATCATCCGTTACACCGTAGGTAAAAAGCTGTGCTAAAAAGATAAAGGATGAATAAAAGAAAGATCTACCAATTCCTACGGGACCTGTCAGAGAACAATTCAAAAGAGTGGATGGACGAAAACCGGGAGCGCTACCACGAAGCCAAGGAAATCTGGCTGGAAGAAATTTCGAATATCCTGAAGCGACTCAGCAAACACGATGCGCACTTTACCAGAATCAAGCCCAAAGACACCATCATGCGTATCAATAACAATCGGATGTTTCATCCGGATCGACCCGTGTATAAAGACAATTTTGGTTTTAGTCCACCCGATATGGAAGGCGGCACTTTATACCTGCACGTCTCTCCCAAAGAATCCTGGATCGGCGGCGGATTGTACAGACCCGATAATGATATCCTAAAATCGATCCGGGCCGCCATCGACTACGACGGGGAAAAGCTGCTGGAGATCATCCATGCGGATTCTTTCCAGGACTTTTTCGGTGGACTAACGGAGGATGATCAAAAGCTGAAGACCAGCCCCCAGGGCTATACCCAGGATCACCGACACATCGAACTCATGCGAAGGAAAAATTTTGCGGCCATCCACCCACTGACCCAAAAAGAAGTGGTCGGCGATGATTTGGTCGATATTGTCGAGCGGGCCTATCTGGAGCTCAAGCCGCTGAATGATTACTTTGAGCGGGCGCTGTTGGTATGAATTAGAAAGCCCCTGCTTTGGGGAAAGCAAGGGCTTATATGTATTTGTATCATCAACAACTTGCTAATTGCTAAGGCGATAAATCGCTAAAATGCCGCTTAGGCTCATGACACCCAATAAGAGCATCAAATAGCCTTTGGGTAACAAGGGCAAATCTTGGGAGGCGACTGGTGGTTCTTCATCAGACGTAGGTAAAATACGGGTGCAAACGCCGTTATTAAGGATGTCCTGCTGAGATGGATCACTTCCGTTTCCTTCCACCCTATAGAATAATACAGTTTCAGATCTATCATCAATGACCGGAAATAATCCGCAAAAATCGTTGAGCTGGGGATTGTCATCAATTAATATTGCTGGTGTCATCATATCTCCCACCCCCGTAAAAGTGGTGACATTTTGCAGGCCATCAATATTAGTTAGGCTGGGATTATTGCGAATATAAATGGTCTCAAATCCAAAATTTTCATCTGAGTTATCAACCGTCGTTAAATTTTGCAAGCCATCAAGATTAGTAAGGTTAGGGTTGACCTGAATAAGAAGACTTCCGGCACTGGTCAAATTTGTCAACTCATCTAAATCGCTTAACGGTTCATTAATAATGGATAAGTCTCCGACGGATACCAGATTCTGCAAGCCATTTAAGCTGCTTAAAGCATTACTTTGAAGAAAAATACCACCGGGAATGGAGGTGAAACCTGCCAGGGCACTAATATCAGACAACGTAAAGTTGGCGTTCAGGCTTAAAGCATCCAGCGTACTCAGGTTTTCCAATCCGGCCAAACTGCTTAACATTGGGTTTCCGTCGATTGAAAGAATAGTATTAATAGTAGTCAGACTACTTAAGTCCTCAAGGCTGGATAAGGAAGCATTTCCAATAATGGTTAATTCATCCACGGATTCCAGGTCGCTCAAACCACTCAGGTCATTCAGGTCGGAATTGTATCCAATGACAAGCCTTCCCACAGTGGTTAGTCCGGCTAGACCGTCGAGGTTAGTAATGGCATTCGTTGCGGGGCCAAACTCAGAACCAATTACTAATTCGCCAGTAACGGAGGTGCAATTGAAATTGTCGACTTCTGTCTGGGTGGTAAGGGTAATTGGGCCAGTACAGGGTTGTCCGTTCAGAAGCACCGGAGCAAAAACGAGGATAAATAGGGCGTAAAGAGTGTTTTTCATAGGGTTGTCGATTATGATTTGTTAAGATAGTTATTACCTGGTAAAGGTAATGAGAATAATGGATTTTTCTGAATAAACAGCAGGCTATATTAAAAGAAGTTGTTTAAGAATTCCTGATGTGATGATTGGTAACGGCTTGGAAGTCAAGACAAAGCTGCTTTCTCATTTCAACAGCGCCACTGCCGCCTCGTCGAGGTTCCAACTGAGCTGCCCATCAATGGGTTGGATATGTGCCGCCGGATAGTCCTGATAATTCCCTTCCTGCTTCAGGATCTCGTAGACCTTTTCTTTCTTGGAGTCACCCGTAACCAGGAAGCAGATCTGCCGGGCGTGGTTGAGGACTTTACCCGTCAGCGTGACGCGCTTCTGTCTGCTTTCGGGATGGGCAGCTACGGCACAGACCGTATCGGCTTCCAGTAGCTCCATCTCGTGGGGAAAGATCGAAGCCGTATGGCCATCGCTTCCCATCCCCAGCATGATCAGGTCGAATACGGGCCAGCCGTCTTCATGATCGACTACTTCAGCGATAACCTTTTCGTAAGCACGGGCGGCATCCTCGGGGTTGATTTCTCCCATGACGCGGTGGGTCTGATCCACCGGAAAATCAATGGGGTCGAGCAGTAGCTCTTTCGTCATTTTGAAGTTTGAGTCTTCATCGTTGGGCGGTACACAGCGCTCGTCACCCCAGAAGAAATGAAGCTTGTCCCAGGGCATAGCATCGGCGTACTGTTCCGCCAGGATTTTGAACAGTACTTTGGGGGTAGAGCCACCGCTGAGCGCAATGGTGATTTTATCCTGATCTTGTTCCTTCGCCCAGTCTACCAGCCATTGGGCAAATTCTTCGGCGACGGTTTGGTTATCGGGTTGTACGTATACTAAAGGCATATCTATAATTTTGGATGGTTACATTAATGAATTGGTGAATTACAATTCGCAATAGATTCCGTCATTGGTCAAATTTGCGCAGGGAGAGCGCCAGGCCATATTTTCGCCATCGATCAGTTCATCGGCGTTTTCGGGCCCCCAGGTGCCGGCGGGGTAGCCATAGATGGGGATATCCGGATCATTTTCCCAGGCGGATAGAATGGGGTCAATAAATTCCCAGGCAGCTTCGACGGAGTCGCCACGGGCGTAGAGCGTCGCGTCGCCCTGCATGCCGTCCAGTAGCAGCCGTTCGTAAGCGTCGGGCAGATAGCTGTCGGCCAGATCAGAATAGAGGAAGTCGACGTTGACCGTTTTTACTTCGAAGCCAGCGCCCGGCACTTTCAGACCCACCTTGAGTAGTACGCCCTCGTCGGGCTGGATGCGCATGATCAGCATATTCTGCGAGTTCTGCACGGTATCGGTCTTAAACAGGGGCAGGTGATTCGGTTTGAAGTGGATCACTACTTCGGAGACTCGAGTTGGCAACTTTTTACCGGTACGCACATAAAAGGGTACACCGGCCCAGCGCCAGTTGTCAATAAAGAACTTCAGGGCCACGTAGGTCTCCGTCCGCGATTCCGGGTCGACGCCTTCTTCTTCGCGGTAACCCTTGACGTCTTCGCCCTTGATAGTCGAGGCGACGTACTGCCCCCGGATCACGTTATTCTTAATATCGTCTTTACTCAGGTGGCGAATAGATTTAAATAATTTCAGTTTTTCGTCGCGGATAGAATGGGAGTCGACCTGTGCGGGGGGTTCCATGGCGACCATGGCCACGAGTTGTAAGAGGTGATTTTGCACCATATCCCGCAGAGCGCCGGAGGAGTCGTAGTAGCCGCCTCGTTTTTCCACGCCGACGCTTTCGGCTGAGGTGATCTCGACGCGATGGATAAAGTTACGGTTCCAAAGGGGCTCAAAGATACTGTTGGCGAAGCGCATGACAAAGAGATTCTGTACCGTCTCTTTTCCCAGGTAATGGTCGATGCGAAAGATCTGGTCTTCCTCGAAGCACTTCAGTAATTCATTATTCAGTTCTTTGGCGGAGTCCAGGTCGTAGCCAAAGGGCTTTTCAATGATCAGGCGTTTCCAGCCATCGTGTCTTTTATTCAGGCCGTTATCTGCTAAATTCTTCGCAATTGTATCGTACAGGCTGGGGGGCGTAGAGAGATAAAAAGTAATATTGTTACCCGTATCCAGCTCGTCATCCAACTCGTTCAGCCGGTCGACCAGACGAGCGTAATCGGAGGACTCTGCCGTATCAATCGGCTGGTAGTAGAGCATTTTGGCGAAAGCCTCCATCTTATCCTGATCAGAAGCCTTGCCCTTTAAGTGTTTATTGTTAAAGACCACTTTGTTGCGAAACTGCTCATCGGAAAATTTGGTGCGGCTCACACCGATCAGGGCGTAGTTTTCCGGAAGGAATCCGCGTATGTAGAGATCATAGACGGCGGGGACCAGCTTGCGTTCGGTCAAATCTCCGGAAGCCCCGAAGATGACCAGTTGTTGGTTTTTCACTTTTTGCGACATAGCTACATTGATTGATTTAGTGGTTTGATGACTGAAAAGAATCGAATAATGACGAAGTCTTTACTTTTATTAAATAACGGTACTGTATGATTTATACCTAATTTCAGTCCATTTTTTTATCAGGCAAAAGAAAAAAAACTAAAATACCGCTTAAATAGAGTACTATTTTGAACACACCGTTCAGAAACGTAATTTAGCAAGACTTAATTTTCAAATCAAATCGTGCCGTCACATGACCACATGACCACATGGGACAGGGCACACGAAATACGAACAACTATGTCAACAAATCAATACGATTTTGGATTAGTCGGATTAGGAGTAATGGGTCGAAATTTTATCCTAAATGTGGCCGATCACGGCTATTCAGCCTTTGGTCTGGATACTAACCAGGAGCAGGTCGATGCGCTCAAAGAAGAGGGCGATGAAGATAAAGTCGACGCCAGTACGGATAAAAAAGTATTTGTCAGCAGCCTGAAGCGGCCCCGGAAAATTATGCTGCTGGTGCCGGCTGGTAAGGTGGTTGATATCGTTATTCAGGACCTGTTGCCGCTACTAGACGAAGGCGATATCATTATTGACGGGGGGAATTCTTTCTTTACGGATACCGATCGTCGGGCGGAGGAGCTGGAAGAAAAAGGTATCCACTTCTTTGGTGCCGGGGTGTCCGGAGGTGCTAAAGGTGCCCGTCGTGGCCCCAGCATTATGCCCGGTGGCTCCAAAGAGGCCTATGAGGTGATTCAGCCGATTTTCGAAGCGGTCTCCGCTAAAGTTAATGGGGAGCCTTGCGTGGATTATATGGGGGCAAAATCAGCGGGGAACTACGTAAAGATGGTCCACAATGGTATCGAATACGGTCTGATGGAATTGATCAGCGAAGTATACTGGCTGATGAAGCGGGGTATGGTACTGGAAAATGAAGAAATACAATCTGTCTTTGCGCAGTGGAATAAAGGCCGGTTACAGTCTTTTTTGGTAGAAATAACGGCGGATATTTTTTCCCGCAAGGACGAACTAAGCGATGCTGACCTGATCGACGTCATCCTCGATAAAGCCAAGCAGAAGGGGACGGGGAAGTGGACTTCCCAAAATGCTATGGACCTCGGTATTCCGGTGCCCACCATTGATATGGCCGTCAGTATGCGGCAAATTTCTGCTATCAAAGATACCCGCCAAAAGGCACAGGAGCTCTACGGGCTAAAAGTTACGCGTCCGGCAGCGGAGTTGACTAAGGCGGACCTGGAAGGGGCCCTATATTTTGCCTTCATCGTCACCTACGCCCAGGGTATGACCCAACTGGCCGCGGCCGACGAGGAGTATCAGTACGGGATGGACATGGCTACGATTGCCAGGATCTGGCGAGGGGGCTGTATTATTCGGGCGGCCCTGCTGGAAGATATGCGGTCGGCTTACGCCAAAAATCCGAAACTGGAAAGTCTGCTGCTCGACGAAGACTTTGCAGCTAAAATTCAGGATACAGTAAATGCGGCACGGAAAGTAGCGGCCTACGCCATCGATAAAGGGATTCCGGCGGGAGGGCTAAGTAGCGCAGTTGCCTATTTTGATGCTTTTACTTCGGGTCGTCTTTATCTTAATCTGGTGCAGGCGCAGCGCGATCACTTCGGTAGCCATACTTACGAGCGCCTCGATCGGGAAGGAACTTTTCATACGGAGTGGTAGTCTTTATCTTATTTTAATCGGTTGCTTATGCGAAATGGTATCCTAATCTATCTAGCTATTTTTCTGCTTTCCTGTCAGCCCTCGGCAGTTTATTATCCGGATGCGATTTGCATCGAAAATGTGACGGTGATTGACCCTATTGACGGGGAGCAAGCCGGACGGACGGTCATTATTGAAGGGGATAAGATTATTCAGGTCAGCCCGACGGAAGACTTATCCCTGGACGAGAAAAACACGATTATTGACGGTAGCGGCAAATACCTGATGCCGGGTCTGTGGGACGCCCACGTACACTTCGCCTATCTGGAGGAGCTGGCCCCCAGTATGTTTAATCTGTTTTTAGCTTACGGGATTACCAGTGTACGCGATACGGGTGGCAAGATCGATTTTGTCAAAAAGTGGAAAGCGGCTGCGTCGGCGAATCCGACCGAGGCTCCCCGGGTCATGATTGCGGGGCCACTGCTGGATGGCGTACCTACCGTTTATGACGGTAGTAGTCCGACTAATCCGCCCCTGGGGGTTGGTAGCCAGACCCCGGAGGACGTGGTGGCTAAAGTAAAAGAACTGGATGCGCAGGGCGTAGATTTACTCAAAGCCTACGAAATGCTCAGTCCGGATCAGTTCCGCGCGATTTTAGCGGAAGCCAAAGCAAGAGACCTACTCGTCACCGGTCACGTACCCCTGAGTATGGACGTCATCTCGGCCGCCGAAGCTGGACTGAATAGCATGGAGCATATCCGCAATCTGGAGATGTCGATGGCCGGCAACTGGGAGGAACTTTTGGAGCAGCGCCGTCAATTATTAGCCGCGGGCCGTACCGACATGGGAGGCATACTTCGCTCCCGTATTCACGCCGCCCAGCGCAAGACAGCTATTGAAGCCATTGATCCCGATCAGGAAACCAGAGTTCTAGAGGCCTTGGCTGAGCATCAAGTCTGGCAAACCCCCACGCTAACCCTCATCCGTGCAGGATTATACCTGCCTTTCGAACGGGAGGACTGGAAGCAAAGCATGACCTATCTGCCGCCTGCGATGGAGGAACAGTGGTTGGAGGGTATCGCCAGCTATACTGCTACGGGTATGAATGAAGACCAGAAGGCTTACCGAAACTGGTGCTTTGCGGAGATCTCTAAAATCCACGAAGCGGGTATCCCCATCATGGCGGGTACCGACTGCCCGATCTTTTTCCTGACTCCGGGACTAAGTCTACACGAGGAGTTGTGGAATCTGGAGCAAGCCGGTATCCCTACGGCGGAGGTCTTAAAAACGGGTACGATTAATCCGGCCAGGTACTTTGGTATGGAAGAGGAATTGGGACGCGTGCAAGAAGGCTACTGGGCGGATTTGCTCCTTTTGGATGCCAATCCATTGGAAGAGATCCGCAATACCCAGCGGATCAATGCGGTGATCAAACAAGGGAAGTTATACGACCGCGCGGCACTGGATGAAATATTAGAGCGTTTGGACCGTGGGCAGTAGGCCTACTCGGTCTTCAGCTCCTTCTCCTTGAGTAACTCCAGTACTTTTTTAAAATTCTCGAGCTCTCTTTCTTTGTGTTCGACGTAGAGTCTTTTTACCCGCGAGCCACTCATGAATTCACCACCCCGGGCAATGCCGCGCAGGAAGGATTCATATCCCTTGCCGTGGTGATAATACCCGCGGGGAGCAATGGAGTAGCTAGCAACAAAGGCTCCACAGTCTTGGCACTGCACGTACACCTTATCGGCTTTACCGCTTTTGCGATAAAGAATGTTTTTTAGTTTATCCGACTGGCAGTTTTGGCATTGTTGTGTATGAAGTTCCATAGCCTTGGTTTTATTGGTGATTGAAGTTTTGTGGTCGGAGTTTGTCATGGTATTAAAATTAAGCATAAAAAGGAATACTTAGTGGAATAATCTTCCTGCTGAAGGATGATTTTGCTCACTATTGTAGATTTTACAAGACCAGGGGCAGGTAAAAAATGCAAGCCAGCAGAATACCAATTAGGGCTAGTCCGGTCAACACTAAACCGGAACTGAGCATGTCTTTTGATTTTAACAAACCGGATCCAAAGGCAATGGCATTCGGGGGGGTACTAATGGGTAGGGCCATGGAGGTGGAGCACATTAGGGCGATCGCTACCGAAAGGATGAGTTCCCCGTTGGGTAAGGATACCGCTACCGGGATCAGCAGGTTGGCTGTGGCCGTATTACTCATGAAGGTCGTCATGACCGCGGAGATGATCAGTAGTATCAATAGTAGCAGCAAGTAGCTTCCCTGGGTAGGAATTAAATCGGCGATTGTGGCGGTGAAGCCACTTTTCTGTAAAGCAATACCCAGACAAAGCCCACCTCCCAGCATAAAGAGAATATCCCAGGAGATATTCTTAAAGTCTTGTGTCTCTAACAGGCGCGTGCCAAAGGCGGTCAGGACAACAAACAAGCCAACGGTTCCCGTTGAGATACCCGTCAGGCCGGAGGTCAGCCAGCCGATAACGGTAAGTAGGAAAATGCCGACGACCAGGTACTGGCTTGCGCCAAAATCGTGGTCTGCTTCGATATGCAAATGTACTTCTTTCTCGGCCGGAGGGTAGATGCGTAGCAGGATCTTCCACAATAGAAATAGTAATAATAACATTAGTGGAATGGCAATCAGCATCCAACTAAAAAAGGTAATCTCAATGCCCGTCTGGGTAATGTATTCCATGGCAATGGCGTTCGGCGGGGTGCCAATCGGGGTGCCAATACCTCCAATATTACAGGCGAAAGGGATGGCCAGGGCAATACCTTTAGAGAAGGGGTTGGTGTCTGGTAACTCCATGATGACCGGCGCCATAATGGCAAACATCATTGCTGCCGTACCGGTATTACTAATCCACATGGAGAGAAAAGCCGAGACCAGGATGATCGAAAAGAGAATTCGATTGGAACTGCTACCCGTACGCTTGAGAATATTTTGCGCCAGCATCTGAGAAATGCCATATTTATTAAGCAAAGCCGCCAACACAAAGCCACCCATAAATAAAAGCGTAATGTCTCCGAAGAAGGCAATGAGAAAGTCATTTTTGCTCGCTTCAATACCGGCCGTTTCCAGGGCAGGCATCAGCCAGAGTATACTAAAGAACAGTACACCCAGGCTGGTAATATATAGCGGGATGGCCTCGCTAATCCATAAGATAGCCGTAGCAACCAGGATAATCGCCGCGATCTCTTCCTGTGGACTAAGACCTAAATAAGCCTGCCAGCCGTGTGTAAAATAAGAGAGGATCAAAAACGTCAGGGTCAGTAACACTAATAAGTGCCTTCGGATAAAAGGAAGGAAAGACATGTCGTAGTTTTTGTTTCGCTGTAAATGTAAAATACTTGCAGGAATGATCGGCAAAGAAGACGCACCCTGGCCAGTGATTTAAATCATGGGCGTGAATGCCTATCTTTGTGTAAATTGTACACTTTCTAAGTGGGCGCTTGCTTCACACAATCAACAAAGGCGTGGCGGTTCGGGCGGCCATCACCCGGCGGGCAATACCACCTAGCTGATTGCCGAGTAGACTCGTACGGCCAATACGCCCCAGAATAACTAAATCAGCAGGATGCTTTTCTAGATGTTTCAGGATCACGGCAGTGATATTAGCTCCTTTTTTTACGGTGATGGGCCAGTTTTCTTTGGGCTTGACAGCATTTTTTCTCATAAAGGCCTCAATTCTTTTCTCTGCTTTGCGTTTAAGGTTTGCCTCCAGCTCATCATCTGAGGTACTGAAATAAGGGAAATAAGTCATCGGTAACTGATAGACGTAGATGCCTTCACTTTGGGTTTGTAGCTGCTCGCTGAGCAGGGTCACCCAGTTCAGAATTTTTGTAGTGGCCGGAGACAGATCAATCGGTGCCAGCATCTTATCGATTTTTGGCGTAAGCCCAACCGGTACCAGCAAGACGGGGGTACGATCCTGATCCAGGGTTAAAATCTTTTGTGGTAGGATGCCGGCCCCGTAGGGAGGCTTTTTCTGGCCCATGATGATGAGATCCACGTATTTTTCATTTTTACTACGCAACAGCGACTGTGCCGTGCTGTTATCCTCCTTCACCTGTATTTCATAGGTAAGTCCTGTCTGGGTGATCTTCTTCTTGTATTCCGTGCGAATATTCGCCTCAATGGTTTCTTTCAGTTTCTTGGTCTCATCGGGCTCCAGGCCAAGGCTATCATCCAGGAAATCGTAGCGGATATTGTGAAACAAGACAAGGTGTGGTTTTTCGGCGGCCTTCGCGGCAAAAAATAGGGTGTAATCCACCACAGAGTGGTCAAAGCCCGACAAGTCGAGGCTGATTAGGATGTTATTGATCTTCATTATCTTCGGATTGAATGATGTTTTTAACGTAACGGATGTATTCTTTTCTTTCTTTCTCCAGAGCACGTCTGCGTTTAGCGTCCAGATCAGCTCTAAAGGCTTGATTCAGTGAATAAATTACGATTAGCAACAAAATGGCAAAAGGTAGGCCCGCAGAAATAACCACCGACTGCAAAGCCTTTAAACCGCCTGCGAATAAGAGCGCCGCGGCGACCGCCCCCTCCATCAAAGCCCAGAAAATACGCTGCCCTACCGGTGCATCTAATTTCCCTCCCGAGGTGATACTATCTACTACCAGCGAACCAGAATCAGAAGAAGTTACGAAAAAGATGGTAACCAGGACGATCCCGATAAAAGAAGTGATAGAAGAAAGCGGAAACTCCTCCAAAAAAACAAATAAAGAAGTCGATAAATCGGCATTGACCGCTTCTGCGATATTCCCTATCCCGTTCATTTCCATGAAAATGGCTGCACCGCCAAAGACGGACATCCACAGGAAGATAAGCATGGAGGGAACCAAGAGTACGCCCAGTACGAATTCCCTTACCGTTCGACCTTTGGATACGCGGGCAATGAAGATGCCTACGAAAGGCGACCAACTAATCCACCAGGCCCAGTAGAAGATCGTCCAGTCATTCTGCCACTCTCCACCGGTGTAGGTCTCGGCCCAGGTACCCGCCGTCAGTAGATTATTAAAGTAGTGGCCGACATTCTGAATAAACCCATCCAGTAGGTGGGTAGTTGGCCCTAAAATCAGAACCAACAGTAAAAAGACCAGCGCCAGGCGCATGTTAATCACACTCAAAAAGCGGACGCCTTTCTCCAGGCCCGCTACTACCGAAGTGGTGGCCGCCAGGGTGATCAGTCCGATCAAAATAATATGCGTTTGGGTGGTATTAGGTATCCCGAATAGGTAATCCAAGCCCGCTGCGACCTGCTGCACCCCCAGCCCCAGAGTGGTAGCTAGCCCAAAGAGCGTCGCGACTACGGCCAATACATCAATACTATTCCCTGGCCATTTGTATATTTTATCTCCTATGAGTGGATAGAACAAAGAACGTACCGTTAAGGGAAGGTTTTTATTAAAGGTAAAGTAAGCCAGGGCCAGACCGATAATCACGTAAGGCCCCCAGCCGTGCATTCCCCAGTGTAAGAAAGTATACAGCATGGCCTTCTGGGCATTTTCTGCAGCATTATCGCTATGCCAGGGGGGATTCGAAAAGTGATAGATGGGTTCTGCTACGCCATAAAACAATAAACCGATACCAATCCCCGCAGAGAAAAGCATGGCAAACCAGGAAAAGGTAGAGAATTCTGGTTTGGCATCATCTCCACCCAGTCGAATGTTACCCGATTTGCTAAAAGCGAAATACAGCGAAGCAATCACAAAAATATTGGTAGCAATAATGAAAAACCAGCCCATATTATCCGAAGCCCCCTTTTGGAAAGCTGAGAATACCTCGACGATGCTGTCGCTAAAGAAAAAAGACAGCAAGATAGTAGTTAGAATAATGAAAGCAGCCGGATAAAATACCGGTGCGTGAATGTCAAAATACTTATTCTTACTCATGAAAGGAAGGATTAATTAGTGCAGACGTCGTTCTGGCGAGAGCCAGAACGACGTCTGAAAATATACTAATATTTATCGTCAGTCATTATTGCTGTATGAGCCATATCGTGGCATTCTGACTATTGCTGCCGCCCAGGTCGCTGAGGGCCGAATCGTAATTGGCCGCATTGAGAGATTGCTCCTGTCCCGGATACAAGAATCGTAATGGTAAGCGGTCGTTATTCAGGTTCCCACAGGTAGCGCTCAAAAAGGGAATGCCGTCGAACGAAGCACCACTTTCTATATACCACCTGCGCACCTCAAAGTACGAATCCAGACCGTGGAAGAACATGGCCAACCACTTTTGTTCCCAGATATCGGTAACGGCATCGTAGGCTACTCCTGAATTGTCGTAGAAATCCTCGAAACTACTCCAACCGAAAGGTTCCAGGTCGACCAGACGATATTCCATAGAAGCGGCAATACCTGCGCGATAGTGCGCTTCCACATCTTCACTGATCCAGCCTTTAGCGGCAGCTTCTGCCAAAAGGAATTCCACTTCCGAGTAGGTCATGATGATTCCTTCGGCCATGGGCAAGCCCCGTTGGCTGGCGGTAGTTAAGCCCGGGTAGTTGTAGTACTGGACTCCCAGGCGCGAAGCCCCGTCTTTGGTACAACCTGCTCCCTGTCCGTTAATCGCTCCGATAAAGGAAGGATCATTTTCAAAATCTTCGTTATTGGGACGCGCATAGCGCAGCAAACGAGGATCCTGGTACTGCTCCATAACGGTCAGTGAAGCATCCGCTAGTCCTACCGCGTCGAAATCGCCCGTTTTCAGATTAATCAAGGGAAACTGATTAGGGAAATTACCAGTGTAGGTCAGGGTGACATTATCATCATTGCTTTGCAGAATCGCTCCTTCGGTTACAATACTGGCAAAACGGGTATCCACGTTGCTGAGCTGTCCATTCGCATACATCAACAAGCGCAGACGCATCGAATTGGCAAACTTTCGCCATTTAGAAGCATCGCCGCCAAGTAGCACATCCCCATTAATGGAGCCATTTCCACTGGCCAGTAGGGTATTGGCGCGCTCGAGCTGATCGAGCATATCGGCATAGATGTCTTCCTGAGCGTCGTAGACCGGCGTAAAGTTGTTGCTTAGTCCATCGATCGCGTCAAAATAAGGGATATCACCGTAAGCATTCGTTAAGCTGGAAAAGACCCAGGTGCGCAGCGTAATGGCTGCCCCTTCCAGGGCTTCATTTCCGTTGTCGATGGCGATACGCTCGATTTCAAAAATATCTGTTAGGCTGCGGTACCAACCATCCCAGTAAGAAGGGAAGGCATTCCAATTGTACGCGTCTACTTCCAGACGTAGTGTTTTAGCGCTAAGCTGAGCGGCATTATTACCGACTAAATAAGCGGCATCGACCGAGGTGTTAACACTCTGGCGAATCGCGCCCGGCAGTAAGACATCTGCGGGTACTACCGTCGGCTCGTTTGGGTTTTCGTTAAAATCTTCAAATTGTTCACAGGCGCTTACTCCTGCGATCAGCAGGAATACACCTATATATTTTAAATATTGCATAAATTCTATTTTTGCGTTATTCATTCATTTGATTTTGGCGAAAGCCTGAACCCTTCCCCTGACGGGAAAAGCCCAGACTCACTAGTAATACCTTGTTTAGAAGCCGAGATTTACCGAGAAGCCAATATTTCTGGTAGAGAAGATTTGCTGACTCTCAAAACCATTAATGAATATTCCGTTACGGATGGAATAGGTCTCTGGGTCAATTGTTGGTACATTGGAGAACAAGAGCAAGTTGCGGCCTACCAAAGAAATGCGAGCGCTCTGTACACCAATACCCTCTAATAAAGAAGCTGGAAGATTGTAACCAATACTCAGCTCACGCAGCTTAAAGTAAGTAGCGTCGTAAGTAGAGGCTTCAATATTATCCCGGCGGAAGCCATTACCGTAGTACTGGTAAAAGTAACCAACGTATCCAACACCACCAGGCTGTACCGCCACGTCATTCGGAGAAGTTTCCGTACCAAAGTCAATCATACCGTCTTCGTTCAGGTCTTCCCATTTCAAGCCGGGGCCGACTACCCCGGTACCTGCATTCTCCAACGAATAAACCGGCTCACCATCGACATCGTAATCGACACTGTAGGTCTGGCGTCCATCCAGAGTAGAAATCGGCAGGTTGGGATCATCGTTATGCGTGATGCTACCACTAGTAGCGTATAGTGCATGTGATCTAGCATAGATTCTACCCCCGATCTGTCCATCAAAAAGGAAATTAAGGTTAAAATTGCCTAACTTGAATTCGTTCATGATCCCGAGGCGTACATCTGGCTGAAAAGATCCGGCAGAGACTTTTTCCTCAGAGGTCAGCGGAATACCATCCCGGTGTATAATCTCATTAGTCTCAGGATGACGTACAAAACCCAGTCCGTACAATTGTCCTAATAACTCACCCTCTTCGGCAACGTATTCCAGTCCAGCAGTACCACCATCATTAGGGAACATATTCGCTACGATAGAGTAACGACCACTCGTGATAATATCCGGTAGTGATTCTACCACTGCCCGGTTGTGGCCCAAGTTCAGCGTAGAGGTCCAGGAGAAGTTCTCCTTATTAATGATGTTACCAGAGATCAGTAATTCAATACCTCGGTTCCGGATAGAACCACCGTTGGTAAGATTGAAATCAAAACCACTGGTTGCCGCAACGGGCAACTGAATGATCTGGTCAAAAGACAACATATCATAGTAGGTCGCATCCAGGCGTAGTCGATCGTTCCAAAGACGCACATCCACACCAAACTCATAGGCCTGTGTACGTTCGTTCGTCAAATTGGGGTCGGCTACGGTACGATTCGTGGTGAATACGGAATTTCCTCCGTAGGCTGCCTGTGGGGTAAAAGTGGTACCAAAGGCGTAAGCGGGTGCTCCATTACCTACCTCTGCGTAATTTGCTTTCACTTTCAGGAAAGAAATGGGCGAGTCTGCCCCCAGTTCTAATACTTCAGAAAGGATGAAGCTGGTAGAAACAGAAGGATAACCGAAGGAGTATTCAGAATTTTCCAAACCAACAACTGGATTGACCAAGGTGCTGTTCCAGTCGTTACGGTAGGTCGCATCCACGTAAATGAAATCGCGGAAGGATACCGTTGCGGTTGCGAAAAGAGAGTTAATTCCTGCACGTGTTTTCTGTGATTCTACCAATACGCCCGAGCGAGCGTTCGCCAGGGTGTAGATGCTTTCCGTCGTGCCAAAGAGCTTGAGCTGTGGATTATTGGCCACCAGGAAATTAGCATCCTGACGCATGAGATTACCCCCTACACTTACGTCGTATTGGATCGCTGCGCCACTGCGGCGATCACTATTATAAGTAAGTAGTAATTCTGTATTCGTCTCGCTGAAGCCGATCTCATCCTCCCGGTAGCTACCCTGTAGGACAGCCTTGGTAGAGGGTGCACGGCGGTATTGACGACCTTCGTTCAGTACATCTGCTCCGTAACGGAAACGGGCAGATAAGCGATCTGTAATATCGTAGTTTAAGCGGATATTACCAATC
The DNA here is from genome assembly GCA_035268885.1 of Saprospiraceae bacterium. Lineage (GTDB taxonomy): Bacteria > Bacteroidota > Bacteroidia > Chitinophagales > Saprospiraceae > DATFKA01. Next base: position 14,822 of record DATFKA010000027.1, on the reverse strand, counting down.
AGACGATTACTCTGGAAAGAGTTGGTGTTTTCGTTAGCGATTAGCCAGGGGTTGTTTACCCAGAGATTTTCTACATAACGCTGTTGAGCACCTTCCTGTCCAGGTTCCCAATAGTCTCGCAGATCATTGATTTCCACCTGACGCGGATACCATAACCAACCGTATTGGATGGACGAAGATTCATCATATCCAGAATTAGGTACGTTGTCAGAACTGGAATTCACAAACATCGCATTCATGCGGATTGATAACTTATCATCAAACATGCGCTTACCTACACTGGTCTGGAAGGTATTACGGCGCAGGTCGGTATTAGGAATTATGCCGGTCTTGTCTACCCGGGTGTAAGAGAAGCGAAGATCACTGGTCTCTGTACTATTATTAATCGCTACATTATTCATAGCGGTCACTCCCGTTTGATAGAAGTTGCGCACGTTATCCGGTGCGGGGGTAAAAGGCACTGCTTCACCATTCGAGTTAAACTGCTTAATCAACTGACCATTCATGAGTGGTCCCCAGTTCTCTCCATAGGCTTCGTAATACTCTCTACCACCGATGTAGTTGGAGCCATTTTTGTAGCTGTATTTACCACCACCACCAAAGCCGTAAGTGTCTTGGAAATCTGGCATCTTTAGAATGCCAGCAAACATAGTAGTGTTATTCAGTTCAACACCCCAGCCTTTCGCATTTTCACCGGTTTTGGTTTCTATTAAAATAACACCGTCCGCCGCTCGTGAACCGTAGAGGGCAGAAGCCGCCGGTCCTTTTAATACGTTTACGGAAGCAATGTCATCCGGATTTACAATTTGTGCTGCGTTACCGAAGTCAATGGTAGAAGAGCCATTCAGCCCGTCGTCGAAGCTGTAAAGATCATTGGTAATGGGCATACCATTGACCACGAAGAGAGGTTGATTGTTACCCAGCAAAGAGGCAGCACCCCTGATATTGATATTTGCCGAAGCAGTCGGGCCGGCTGCCGATCCTGAGATGTATACACCAGAAACTTTACCCGCCAGTGCGTTGGTGACGTTGGTGGGCTTTACGGTGGCAATCTGCTCGGCACCCAGGTTCTGTACCGAATACCCGAGTGCTTTCTCTTCCCGCTCTACCCCAAGTGCAGTAACCACCATTTCGTCGATCGCGACGGATTCACTCAGTGTGATTTCATAATAATCTGCTTGAGTTAATTTGACTACTTTGGTTCCAAATCCAATGTAGCTCACTTCTATACGTTTAGTCGTTTGGTCAACTTCCAACGTAAAGCTTCCGTCCAAATCTGTGACGGCACCTGTACTGGAGCCGACGGCTAAAACATTGGCACCAATCAAGCCGACTTGACTCTCATCGGTTACCACTCCGCTAATCGTCCGGCTCTGAGCCACCAGGCTCGCCGACCAAAAGCATAAGCTTAATAACAAAATAATGCGCTGTACATTTAAGTGCATAGTATATTATGTTAATGAAGCGATTTAAACTTTTTCAGTTCGCTGAGTCTTAAAGTCTTATAGAACCTGGACGGCAGCTAATTTTCGATCCGTAACTTTGACTACGCATCTCAAATTGAGCTTTGCCAGAACCTACAAGCTTTTTAAGACCGCTTGAACCAAAAAGTTTAAACCGCTTCAATGAATAAATATTTAGTTTGCTGCAAAACTACAAAATAGTTTCTATACAAACTAAATTCAGCTAACAAGCGCTTACTGAGATAGGTTTAAATAAATCCGTTAGGATAAAGGAATAGCAGGATGATTGGTCAACAAAAAAACCTCGAAATATCATTTTGCATATTTCGAGGGTTGTAAATTTAAATACTATTTGCTATAGGAAGCTTTTATTTAGGGGGAAGATCAAATTCACGGTTCGTAACCACAGGAGCGGCGTCCAGGTCTTCGGCGTCCATCAAATTTACGAGCAGATCGATATTGCGGTTTAGCTCTCCGATGACTTCCGGCGACAATTGATCCAGCCGTTTGGTCAGTTTCTGTTGTAAAGTAGTAGGTGCATTGTGTAGTAGCTCGCTGCCCTGAGCTGTAAGGATAATCAGCGTGACGCGCTTATCTTCCAGGTGTGGAGCTTTGGCGACCAGCCCTTTTGTTTCCAGGCGTTTGATGATTCCACTAACGGTGCTGGCATTCAGATTGATAAAGGCTTTAATCTTACTAGCGGGTGCCCGGTAGCCCCTTTGTTGGGATAGATACTGCAGACATAGCAGTTGTGGTATGCTTACGCCAAACTCCTTTTCAATTTTTTTGCTCTCCAGGTTAACAGACCGGATGATTCGGCGAATCTTGATTAGTATATCCAAGTAAGTCATTGGTTAGGCTTGTGTAATAATCTATAAATCCTTGACCGTCTATAAGTTCATAAGGAAATCAAAGAAGTTGTTTAAGAATTCCTGGTGAGATGATTGGTAATGGCTTTCAATGTGTTGCCAAGGGCTCAGTGAGGAGTTTTTAAACAACTTCAAACACAACAAATTACAAAATATACTTTATTACAAAATAGTTTTATACCGAAGTTGTCTAAAATTGGTTCAAAATACTACTCCCAGCGGGCGGTGCAAAATAATCAGGCTCCAGCACCGTCTCGCTAATCTTAGTGGCCGTGAAATGGATGGTATTGCGTGGCTCCGTAGGTAAGCCTTCTGCGCTGCGATACCAGGTCATGGATTGCGGTAATTGGAGGCCATTGAATTCTGCCCAGTTGTCATAGCGGATATAGCTAAATTCATCACTCGCTTCCTGAGAAAAATAGGTAGCGGTATAGGCCAGCCATTCCATTTGGTAGGTTTCCGGGTTATAATAAACGATATAATTGTCTTCAGGACTGGATCCTACCTCTTCGTTAAAGGTCATTTTGACACCGGGCAGGGTAGTCGTACTATCCACTTGCAAGGGGTCGGCTTCGCTATAATTCACCCCCTCGTCGGCCAGTACAAAAGGCATAGCGTAGAAATAAAACATGAGATTGTGATAAAAGACCGGATCGCGTTGAAAGCTAGTGTCGGCATCGACCCAGTACTGTTCCCCGTCAAAACCCATTTTGAAGTCAGGACCGTCGATGCGGTCGGTTCGATTCACTAAGTCAATACGGTGTTTTTCGTTACCCGCTGAATTGATCCGCTCGAATTCCAGGCTGCTCATCTGATTCCACTGCTCGAGGCCACCGTGCTGTTCCAGTACTTTTTGAAAAGCTTCCGGGTAGCGATCATAATCAATGGCTTTCGCTTCTTCTGAAAGATTGGTTTGACAAGCAAAGCTGATAAGGGCAAGAAGTAACACTGTAAATAGTCTCATGTATTGGTGGTTGATCTTCATTTTTTTCATAACGGAGATAAATGTCGAGTGTTCCCTCCGACCAAAATGTCTTTCCGGAGCTATTTCAAGGCTTCTCTGTAAAGAAAAATAGCCTTTTTGTCTGAAAATAAGCGCTTTAAGACTCCCTTAAGAAACGGATCGCTCTGTTTTTTCGTTGTTATTATATATCGACATTATTTCTAAGTCCCAAACGCGAATCCTATGATCACATTAATCCTATTGGCCGCCCTGACGAAAATACTGTATGAAATGCGGCGTCAGTCTTAACAAGCTCCTCAACCACTATTTACTTATACATTAAAACCAACGAAATATGACCATCAACGAAAAGTTTGAACAAGCCGTAGGTAAAGCCAAATCTCTACCCAAACAAAGTAATGAGACCCTACTTAAGATCTATGCCCTGTTTAAGCAAGCCAAAAATGGGGACGTCAGTGGGAAAAGGCCGGGTGCTTTCAGCCTCAAGGCACGTGCCAAGTACGACGCCTGGGCCGAACGAAAAGGAATGGCTACCGAAGAAGCCAAAAAGCAATACATTGCCCTCATTGACCAGTTGGAGAATGCTTAAGTAAGCGCGGGAAAAGGCCGCTAATTGAGGTTTTTTCATTTACTTTGTTTAGCAAAAGTGCAACTAGACAAATAGACCATGAAAAAACACAACTTTAGCTCCGGACCTGCTATCCTGCCGGAATCTGTTTTTGCGGAAGCGGCACAAGCCGTCAAAGAATTGCCCGGAGAAGGACTTTCTATTCTGGAAATATCCCACCGTAGTAAGGCTTTTACCGAAATTCTGGAAGAAGCCTGCCGCCTGCCTAAAGAACTACTGGGTTTAGATGACCAATACGAAGTACTCTACCTAACTGGTGGAGCCAGTTCGCAATTCTATATGGTGCCGATGAATATACTGGGAGCAGAGGAGTGCGCCGGTTATATCGACACTGGTGCCTGGTCCGTCAAGGCGATCAAGGAAGCGAAATTATTTGGCTCAGTTGAAATCGTTGCTTCTTCAAAAGTAGATGGATTCACCTGTATTCCTAAAGATTACAAGGTGCCAGAAGACTTAAAATATCTCCACATTACCAGTAATAATACGATCTACGGTACACAATTTCACGAATGGCCAGGTACGGAGTCACCCCTGGTAGGGGATATGTCGTCCGATATTTTTAGCCGGCCGACTGATCTAAGTCGTTTTGGGCTGATCTACGCCGGGGCACAAAAGAATCTAGGGCCAGCGGGTACGACCCTGGTTATTGTACGCAAAGATATGCTGGGCAAGGTAGAGCGGCCGATTCCGACCATGCTCGATTACCGTACGCACGTCAAAAAGAACTCCGCCTTTAATACCCCACCCGTTTTCCCCATTTACGTGGCGATGCTTAATCTGCGCTGGATCAAAGCCCAGGGGGGGCTAGAGGAGATGGCCCGGCGTAATCAGCGCAAGGCCGCACTGGTGTACGAGGCCATCGATACTTTTGATATTTATTCCGGTGTGGCGGCTATAGCAGATCGGTCTTTGATGAACGCCACTTTCTTTCTTAATGACCATTCGCTGGATCAGGAATTCCTCAGTAGATGTACAGCGGCTAATATTTCCACTATTAAAGGGCATCGATCGGTTGGAGGATTCCGGGCTTCTATGTATAATGCTATGCCCTACGAAAGCGTTGAAGTATTAGTAGATGTGATGGATAAATTTGGAAGAGAATATGCCGGCAAAGCATAACATGATTACAACAGTCTCCTTAGAAAGTGGTGTTTTCCCCGTTAAGGTGTTTTTTGAAAGGCGTCAGTCGGCCCGGGCTGCGGTTGGGACCAAGCAGTTAATCCTGCGTTGTCCCCTTTATTTAAGCAAGCCGCAGAAGGCACAGACCTGGTCCTGGTTTATGGACTGGTTGCGTAAAGTCGAAGCAGAGCAGCCCGATGCTTTTAATCATTTGAAGTTAAAAGAATACCGCTCGGGAAGTAGCCTGCGGGTTGGGAAAAGAACTTATACGATTATAATTGAGGAAGCCAATCGAAAAACCGTCGGTGGCCGGCTGGAGAAAGATCGCTTGCAGGTTTTTTTACCGAAAGGTACCGATCCCCGGCAGGCTTCTAAAGCCATTAAAACGGTGTTAAGTCGATTAGTGGCCCGGGATTTTCTACCTGAGATTAAGCAACGAGTGTACGAACTCAATGAGCAGCACTTTGGCAAGAAGATTGCGGATGTCCGACTTAAGTATAATACCTCGAATTGGGGGAGTTGCTCCTCAAATCAGATCATCAATCTGTCAACGCGCTTGTTATTTGCCCCGCAGCGGGTGATCGATTATGTGATCGTTCACGAACTGGCGCATCTAATTGAAGCGAATCATTCAAAGAAGTACTGGAAATTGGTGGAGGAGCGGATGCCCGAATATAGAGAATACGAGCAGTGGTTAAAGAAGAACGGGCGGATGTATGACTTCTAATCCGCCCGTTCTAAAAGTAGGTTTATTCAGCTACTACTTCAAAAGCAATATTAGGCTGAACTTCTGAATGCAGTTTAATGGTCGCCTGATAAGTACCCAGGTCTTTCACTTCTTCTGCAATATCAATTTTTCTGCGTTCTACATCGAGGTTCAACTGCTCTTTCAGGGCAGCGGCGATCTGAACATTCGTAACACTACCGAAGATTTTACCAGACTGACCGGCTTTAGCACCAATTTTTAGTACGATACCGTCCATCTTCTTGGCCATTTCTTCATATTCTGCTTTGCGAGCAGCTTCTTTTTCTTCTTCTTTTCTTTTGATCTCATCGAGCGCGGCCATATTGGTCTTGTTGGCAATTTTTGCCAGACCCTGAGGGATCAGGAAATTGCGGCCATAACCTGGTTTTACGTCAACCACGTCGTGCTTGTAGCCCAACTTTTCCACATCGTTAATAAGAATAACTTGCATGACATTAATATTTGTATCCGCCTGAAGCGGGAAAATTCAATAACTATTTTTTTAATAAATCTGTCACATAAGGCATCATTGCCAGGTGACGCGCACGCTTCACCGCGATGGCTACTTTGCGCTGATATTTCAGAGAGTTACCCGTGATACGGCGGGGTAAAATTTTTCCCTGGTTATTAACGAACTGCAGCAAGAAATCAGGATCTCTATAATCGATATGACGGATTCCGTACTTACGGAAGCGGCAGTATTTTTTGCGTTTGGAGCCAATATTCGGATTGCTCAGAAATTTAATATCATCTCTATTATTAGCCATGATTCAATTTTTTCTTTGTTAATGAAATAATGTTTACTCTTCTTCTTCTGCTTTAGCGGCTGGCTTCTTGGCGGCTGGCTTTTCCGCACCCTGTCCGGCTAAAGTTTTTCTCGGTTTGCGGCGCTTAGAAGATTCGCGAGAAGAACCTTTGCTCTCTTCCTGAGCTTCTTCTTCCTCTTCTTCTTGGCGTTTCTTTCCGATCAAACCGTTGCGCTTGTCTTCGTTGTATTTCACTCCGTATTTGTCCAGCTTGACAGTCAGGAAGCGCATGATACGCTCATCACGACGCAGAGACAATTCCATCTTAGAGATGACTTCTCCGGTTTCAACGCTGAATTCGATTGCGTAATACACACCAGAGGTGCGCTTGTTAATTGGATAAGCTAGTTGGCGTAAACCCATTTCATCGACATGTACAATCTTGCAATCCTCAGATTCCAACAATTCTACATACGTCTGAGCTGTCGCTTTGGTTTCTTCCCCCGACAGCACCGGGTCTACGATAAAAGTTACTTCGTAATTTCTCATTGGTTCAGACATAAATTAGTTAAAAACGGCTGCAAAGATACGGCCTTTTGGCTGAATGTCAAAGCCTTTTGTTCGATTGGTGCTTTTTATTTTGCCTTTCGGCGAAAAAAGCTCCACAAAGGAGAGGTGAGTATGGCCATAGTCAGAGTGGGCTAACTACTGGCGAACCGCAGCAACCGGCATTTTAGGGTCATAATTACCGCGGATGACCGGCGACTGCATAAAGCCGGTGTATTCGGTCACTCCGCTATGGATAAACTGATAGAGCTCCTTGATGGTGACGATCTGGTCGGCATCTTTATCCGCTTCCCCCTTTAAGCCCCGAATGAGGTAATGGCTAAAGACGCCGTGACGCAGCCCCTTTGATTCCAGAGAGGTTTCGTTTGATTTGGAGGACATGATGAGTGCCGTACCCGGTTGGGCCTGGGACAAATTTTTGTAAAAGGTAATCAACTCGGGGCGGGCCTGTGGTGTACGTACGGCTAATAAGCCGCCGGAGTGACAGGCATCGGCGATACAGACCTTGTACTTCGCCCGGCTACTCGCGAGGATGCTGCTGATCTCCTGATGAAAGATTTTATTATTTAAACCGTCAAAATCAATTGGTAGGAAGGCTCCGGGGATTCCGTGCCCGGAGAAATAAAGCATCACCAGGTCGTTTTCTCCCGCTTTGCTGAAGGTCTCCTTCATGGCTTGCAGCATACGCTGGCGGGTAGCAGATTCGTCGATCAGGAGTTGTATTTGTTCATCGGGCAGCGCCCCTCCTTCCGGACTTTTCAGAAAGGCATAAAAGCGGTAAGCATCGTCATCGGTGAAGCGTAGGATTTGCATATGTTGGTAGCTGGCGATACCGATGACCACCGCCCAAATTTTGGTTTCTGTTTCGGCTTGGGAACTGGGGGGTTGGGGGTCGTCTTCTACTTCCAGGCTGGCCACGTATTTCCCATCCTGCCAGTAGCCCCGAATCGTCCGGCCGTCGGGAAAATACAGTGCTCCTTTTCCATGCAGTGCGCCCGCTTTCATTTGACCTTCATAGCGCTCCCCATTGGCGAAAAAATAAATCCCCGTTCCATTGGGTTTGCCGTTTTTGAAAGGGCCTTGATAGCGCCGTCCGTCTTTTTGTTGATAAACGCCATATCCGTTTTGGCAATCTCCGGAAAGGCAGCGCTCCTGATTCTTCTGATTGGCCAGGTCTGCCTGAGCTTGCAGTTGGCCATCGCGCCAGATACCTGCTTTTTTATCACCATCCGGCATGGTCATGGTGCCGCTGCCATTGGGGAGATTGTTTTGCCAACTGCCCCGATAACTGGTCTTCCCGGGGTAATAGCACAAACCAATACCGCTTTTCTTTCCGGATTTAAAATCTCCAATGTAAATAGAACCATCCGGATGTAAGAAAATACCATGCCCATTGGCACAATTACCACTAATACAGCCTAATTGTAATTGTTTTACGGCACCATCCTCTTCGATGACCATTTGGGGGTCTTCCTGTACCAGGGTGCCCCTGCGCCAGAGCCCTCTTTGCTTGCGGCCATCGCTCCGTGTTTTTATGCCGGCACCATCTGGGCTGCCGGCTTTCCAATAGCCGTAGTAGTAGCTGCCATCCGCATAATAAAAAGTACCCAGTCCATGGGGGCTGCTGAGCTTGAAATGCCCGATGTAGCGTTCACCGTTAGCGTGCAGTAAAATGCCACTTCCGTCTTTGCAATTGCCATTCAGACATTGGCTGTTGCCTGCCAAAGGCCAGCTGATCCATACAAGGAGTAATAAAAGGACTCTCATGATACCAATTTTGAGGGATGATCAATAGGTCGCGCTAACGGGCATACGTCGATCGAAATGCCCAAACAATTGTGGCGTTTGAACACTTCCTGTATAAGAACGCACATTCCGGTAAACATATTGGTAGATTTCATCAACAGATACAATGCCACTGGCATCGTTATCGGCCGCTCCCTTTAAGCCTTTAATCAGATAATAGCTGAATACACCCGATCGCAGCCCCTTATCCTCAATAGAATATTCAATACCTTTCGAAGACATGAGCAGGGCCAGACCGCCATTCGTTTGCTCAAAAGCGTCGTAATATCTACGAAGAGCCTCCTGAGCACTGGTGTTTCGGAAGGCTAGCCCCCCCGAGTGACAAGCATCACCAATGACCAATTTGTGCTTGGCCCGGCTGCGCTCAATTTCCTTACGGATTTCCTGGTGTAGCAGCAGATTATTACTACCGTCGTAATCAATCGGTAAAAAGGCGTCCTTAATCCCGTGGCCCGAAAAGTAGAAAATAACGACGTCGTTCTCATCGGCTTGCTGGAAAGTCTGCCGCATAGCCTGTAAAATACCCACGCGAGTAGCGGCTTCGTCTACTAACAATCGCAATTGCTGATCCTTCAGGGCACCACCCTGCGGACTTTTTAGATGGGCGTACAGTTGGTAGGCATCATCGTCTGTGTACCTCAGTGCACGCATGTGTGTATACTGGGCGGCTCCGACGATAACGGCCCAGATTCTGACTTCCCGGGTAGAATAATCGTCGGTGGGCTGACGGGCTTCCATATCTTCAAGGATTCTCGTCGGCCGGCCCAACTCCCAAACGGCTCTGACCAGTTGGCCACTCTTGTAATACATAGTCCCGCTGCCGTGGGGCTGGTGTGATTGCCAGCCTCCCTCGTACTTATCCCCATTGGTATAAACCACTTTACCTTCTCCTTTCGGAGTGCCTTTGGCAAACTCTCCCACGTAATGCGTTCCGTTGCGATAAGTGAAAGAACCGCGACCCGCCATACAAAACTCTAGGTTGCAATTGCGTAAATAAGCGGTATCGGCATTGGCCAGATCACGAATGGTCGTTGGATAGTCTTCGGAGAGGAATTGATCCGCCTCCCACCATCCGTCTTTTACCTGCCCGCTGCGTTCGTTTAATTTTCCCCGGCCGTGTTTTTGGCTGTATTGCCATTGGCCCTGATAGATACTGCCATCGGCGTAATGCATTGTTCCGCTCCCGTGGAACATACCAGAAGCGAATTCTCCCTTATATTCATCCCCTCCGGGGGTGTTTAGTACACCGGTTCCATGCGGCACCCCCGCAAACCACTCCCCTTCGTAGTGGCCACCTCCCACGTAATGCATAGTACCTATGCCTTGCATTTCATTTTCATGAAAATCACCAAAATAATGATCGCCGTTGGAAAATTTCATCCGGCCTTTACCATGTCGGTATCGGCGATAAAAATTGCCGTAGTATTCATCTCCGTTGGGGAAAGCCATGGCGCCCAGGCCGTGGGGCATGCCCGCTGCAAAATCACCTTCGTAGCGATTGCCGTTGGAGAAGACAGCAAGGCTATGCCCGCTGTCACAGTCCCCACGCAAACAATTTACAGACTGGGCACTAATCGTAAGGGTAAGACTAAATAATAACAGACCTACACAGCTAATCTTTTTCATAAAATACTTTTTTGTTAGCGTATAGGAGGCGTGTATAAATTCGGGTAATTGAGGGGTACGCTATTTCCTGACGCTTAGAATCCTTCAAACTGGTGTAATCCAAAGTGCTTTATGCAATAATTTGGTGTAGCTGTTAATCGATAGGTAATGGTTTTATTCATTTTAAAAAACCGCAAAGTGGCTGTAAAAATTGTCTTGTTAAGATTCATTTAGGATATGCGGGGGAAAACCTTAAGAACGGTGTTAAATTTAGGGTGATTAGCATTTTATCCGCTCGGGAGTGAGCAAATAATAAGGAATATCGTTTATCTTTAGGTATGAAAAGGTTGCTTTGGAGAATCCTGAACCGGGAAGAGCACCCTTAGATTAATTAATAAAATAAAAAAAGATGAAAGCAAAGCTGGTACTAGCCGCCTTATTTCTTATGAGTACACTTACTTTTTTGGAAGCACAAGAAAGTAATCAGAACTTTGGGGAGACATTTACGCCCAAAAAGGTCATGAAGTATGATCGATTTGTTAAAAAGCTGTCCAAAACGGGATCCGTAGAGGGTGTTGTGAAGGGCCGGGTAGAAGCCGTATGCCAAATGAAGGGCTGCTGGATGAATATTGTCTCTGATAAAACCGGAGAGACTACTACGGTGAAATTTAAAGATTACGGCTTCTTTGTCCCGATGGATATCACCGGGCAGACCGTCATTATGAAAGGCCAGGGGTATAAAGAAGAGACCAGCGTAGATGAACTGCGACACCTGGCAGAAGATGCGGGGAAAAGTAAGGAAGAGATAGAGGCCATAACCGAGCCAAAGGAAGAATTTAAGTTTTTGGCCACGGGCGTAATCCTGGTGGAAGAATCGAAATAAGACCTCCGTCCTGCTTAGAATAGAATGGCGCTTATGATGAGCCGCATAAGCGCCATTTCATTGCTACAAGTAACCGGATATCTTTGTTTTATTACCGATCGCTGATCGTTGCGGGCGCAACAAAAAGCCGTAAGGATTGTTAAACCACTACATCATAGATTTCCCATACTAATGGATTATCAGGCGGCAAAAGACTTTATTGTTGATAAACTTCGAGAGGATTTGTCGGAAGATCTCTCTTACCACGGCCTGCATCACACCCTGGACGTGCTGCAGACGGTGGGAGAGTTGTGTTATTTGGAGAATATTGACGAATACGAATCTAATCTGGTAAAGACAGCCGCTCTTTTTCACGATGCGGGCTTTATCGTGAGTAGCCAGGAACACGAGAAATACAGCTGCCAGATAGCCTCTTACTACCTACCTGATTTTGGCTACAGTCCCAAAGAAATTGATCGGATTAACGAAATGATTATGGCGACGAAAATCCCCCAATCACCCAAAGATAAATTAGGTCAGCTCTTGTGCGATGCTGATCTGGATTATCTGGGCCGGGATGATTTTTACCGAATTGGCCATAGCCTCTATGAAGAACTCAAGGCGAGAGAAATTGTGCAAGAGACCAGTACCTGGATGGATCTCCAAATCAATTTTTTAGAGCAGCACTCTTTCTTTACGGAGACCAATAAACGTCGACGCGCCCCCAGAAAGGCTGATTTTTTGGAGGAGCTACGCCGCGAAAAGGCTGATACAGAAAAAAAATAATAAGACAGGCAGCGTTTTATCCGACCCAATCGTATTGATAGTGGTTTGATGATATAGGCGTTAAATGAATGGGGCAGCCTCTACTTCACTTTTTACTCACTAGTTTATCTTATACTAAAAGAAGAGGCTGCCATTTTTTCCTCTCTTTCCTCCTCTCTTCAATATTTTGCTACTCAATACTATGTGCTGCCTTGCAGCCCTAGGGCCTATTCCCAAAAGACATAAAAAAGAGGGCTAAAAATCAACGCAAATACCTAGAAATGGTAGGCAGGAAAATTGTTGAAATTTAGCGCCTCTGTCAAAAGGAAATTTAGTTCTCTTCAAACTTTAATAAAGGGTATACAATAGAACAGTCGTTCAGTATTATGATTAAATTCCTAGTAAATCCCACGTAGTAGTGCTATTTGGATCATTTGCTTGCTGCGGAAATGCTGTCTTATTCTCCTCAATTAATCTGATCTCTCCCGGGGTAATACCAAATTGTATTCCTAGCCACATGTAAATTGCTATGATGATTGCACTCATTATTTTCTCGTTTAAGGTTAACTGCTCTAAGAAGCCATTACAAAGATAGAGCAGCCTCATCTCCCCCACTTATACCAAAAAGAGAAAATAAAACAGTTCAAAAAAAGGGATCAAATCAAAAAATAAATATTTATCTTACTTATAATCATTTTTTTATGCTGTGCCTAAAAACGCGATTATGAGTAATTTCAGAGAGCTTCAAGAAATGGTAGGCTTTATTAAGCCACATAAAATTAAACACCTAAAAGAAGCGGTTTTTTCAAGAGAGGGTAAGCTCTTAGAACTTTACGAAGGAATTGCTTCCAATCGGTTTGAGTCAGAGATTAGCGCCAAAAAGTACTTTTACCCGCGGGAAAAAAACCAATCAGGCTATTTTAACCGTCTAAAGAGAAACTTACAGAATAAGCTGGCAGATATAATCTTTTTTATTGACTATACCGAGTCTCCTTATGATGCCGTACACATGGGGTATATTTATTGTACAAAGCGAGTCGCTGTCATTAATATTTGGGTTCATTTTAGTCGACCTCTAAGTGGTATTTTATCCCTTGCAGAAAAAACGATGCGGGTAGCTAAGCACCATGGATTTGCAGAGATCATTTTTTTTGTATCCAGGTACTGCTATTATTATTATCAACGCCAAAATAGGTTCGATAAGGCTGCCTACTATGAAAATGAATTTGAACGGAATTCCATCATTCTCCGGGAAGAAGCCCGAATCGACATTATCTATAATCAATATTTAAGAATGACGGGCGAAAAGACAGCCAAAACCTTAACTTCTGAGGAAGAGAAAATTTTACAAAGCGGAATCAGGCAAATTAATGACATCAGAGCTAAACATTCTTCCTATCGTCTCAATACCATGGCTGTAGTCACGCTGACGAAATTATATGAAGAGCTAAAGAACGTAGATGGTTCCCTCCAACTTTTAGAAAAAGTAATTGAAGATGCCAAACGGCATCCTTCCAAATACCCTTCATTATACCTAAATGTTTTTTATGGCCAGGCTGTAGAGAATTACACCAAAACTAAAAAACACGCCAGAGCCGAAGATTTATACCACACAAGAAAAGATTATTTGAAAGAAGGTGGTCCTAATTGGTTCCCATTTAATGCCTTATATGTCATATTAATGATGCATTCTAAACAATATAAGGCTGCTTTTGAAATGAGTCAAAAGTTGATTAACCACCCTAAGTTTATCAGAGGGCTTTCCCCCGCTTTCCAGCAGCGCATCCATCTCATTAATGCTTCGGTTCATATATTAGTTAAATCCGGTAAAGTAGAAGGTGTCCTTCCGGAGGAACACCCTTTTAGTGTGAAAAAATTTATTAAAAGTGTCCCCAGCTTTAAAATCGATACCGGTGGCTTCGGATTTGTTGTAAATATCAACACTTTTATCCACTGGTTGGCCGATAAAAATTATGATACGCTAATCGATAAACGGGAATCTTTAATTACCTATACCAGCAAACACTTGAGAGATGAAGGCGATTACCGGGCTCGATATTTTTTGAAAATGTTGATTGCGGTTGTTACCAAGGACTTCTCCCGGGTAAGAGTCGAGGCCTATGTGAAAGAGCGCCGACTACTAAGTAAGCTTCAGAAAAAACCCTTAGCGACTGCAAAGCAGGATCTTTGGCTCGAGATCATCCCCTTCGAAGATCTCTGGGAGATCGTGCTTGAACTTTTAGATTAAATACGTCAAATCAAATACATGCTTTTCATATACCGAAATCAATAAACGAGATTCGCCTCCTTGATTCAATATCAAATATAAGACCTTGTATGATTGCTGATAATATCTAAATTCGAAAAAAAAAACAGTTTAAGTGAGCTAGTTTTAATAGTTTATTTGGAAGTTAAAGTTTTGATAATCAAAGTTTTGAATTGTTTTTTAATTCAGAAGATGCAAAAAAAAAGCCTGGTAAATCCTTAGGATCTACCAGGCTTTTCAATCGTCGAATGCCGGATTACACTTAATTCGTCAATTCAACAACTCAATTATTCAGAATTTCAAAGAGTAGCTGTGAGGGAAGGATTCGAACCTTCACGAGGCGGTTATCCCGGATCCTCACCCCCGAGACCAGAGGGCATGGCTGCCAAAGTTTCATCACCTCACAGTGTTTAATGT
>DATFKA010000026.1:0-65300 GCA_035268885.1 Saprospiraceae bacterium | reverse complement strand
GCGCGGCGGAGCCTTGTTACTTCAGAAAGGGCCCCTTGAATTCCCTTTCTTCGTCTAGCTACAAAGGTGAGTACGCAACGCAATAATGGACAAAAAGATGACTTTCAAAATGCTTAGAAATTTAGATTACAGAGTATTTAGTTCAGTGCAATTTTGGGGTTCAACAAGGTAGAAAACGTAGCCGACGCAGCGCGTCGGTGAGGCTTTCTAGCGAAAGCTAAATCCCTGCCGGAAGGAATAGTGACGAAAGCCACTATTCCTTCTGTTGTTTTTATCCTTTAAAGACCATAAAAATCGCGGGTCGCTTATGCAGCTCGGGTAGCTTTTCTTGTTGCCAGCGCTGGATGGGTAGCGAACGAACGTATTCCTCGGCTGCGGTTAGGTCCATGGCGATACCAAAGAAAGTATCGGGCCGCAGATTTTTTAGTGCTTGCTCGACGACATTTCGGTTTCGATAAGGGGCCTCGATAAATAATTGGGTCTGTCCATGACGGGCCGCTTGCTCCAGATTTTTTAAGTCTTTGATCAGCTCCGGTGTTTTTACCGAAAGGTAACCGTGGAAAGCAAAAGACTGGCCATTCATACCGGAGGCCATCAAAGCGAGTAGAATAGAGGAGGGCCCGACCAGCGGAACGACGCGGATACCCAGTCGGTGGGCCTGGGCAACGATCTTGGCCCCGGGATCTGCTACGCCTGGGCAGCCAGCCTCCGAAAGCAAACCCATATCCTGCCCTTCCAGTACTTTATCCAGGAATTGATTGCGCTCTTCCGGTGAGGTGCGTTTGTTGAGCTCGAAGAAATGCAACTCGGAAATAGGATATCGCGGCTCCGTTGTCTTAATAAAGCGGCGCGCCGTTTTGGCCCTTTCCGCAATAAAGTATTTGAGCTGATGGAGCCGCTCCGTCACGTATGGCGGAATCGTATACAGACTATCCTCTGCAATGGGCGTCGGTATGAGGTACAACTTACCTTTTGGGCTTGTACTCATTAGTCTACGATCATATTAGCGGTATCCAGTTGCTGCTGGACGATGTTTTCTGGCAGATCGCGGTATTCGTATTCCTGATTCCTTAGTTGTGGGCGGAAACCCGCTTCGCGAATGGCTTCCTGGATTCCGTCGGCGGTGAAACGGAAATTAGCACCGGCTGCGGATACGACGTTCTCCTCGATCATGATACTTCCAAAGTCATTTGCTCCACCGTGTAGGGTCATTTGCGCAACCTGCTTACCAACGGTTAGCCAGGAAGACTGAATGTTGACAACATTTGGCAGCATGATACGGCTCATGGCAATCATGCGGACGTACTCGTCACCGGTACAGGTATTACGGGCCCGCTTGATTTTTTTGAGAATCGTATCTTCATCCTGGAATGGCCAGGGAATAAAGGCCAAAAAGCCATTAGCATCCTCAGGTTTTTTGGCCTGGACTTCGCGCAAGCGTACGAAGTGGTCCATCCGCTCGAGGTTGGTCTCAATGTGTCCAAACATCATGGTGGCGGAAGTTGTCAGGTGCAGATTATGCGCGGCGTGCATGATATCCAGCCATTCCTGGCCGCCGCATTTCCCCTTGGAAATCAGGCGTCGCACACGGTCACTAAGAATCTCTGCACCTGCTCCGGGTAGTGAGTCGAGACCGGCTGCTTTCAGGGCGGCCAGTACTTCAGTATGCGTTGACTTTTCAAGTTTGGTGATATGGGCGATCTCGGGTGGGCCGAGCGCGTGTAGTTTCAGATTGGGATAGAGTTCTTTTAACTGGCTGAACAGATCTACGTAATAGCTCAAGCCCAAATCGGGATGGTGCCCTCCCTGCAAGAGGAGTTGTTCGCCTCCGAATTTAAAGGTCTCTTCAATCTTCTGCTTGTATTGCTCAATCGTGGTAATGTAAGCTTCTCCGTGTCCGGGACGACGGTAAAAGTTACAGAATTTACAATTGGCGATACAGACGTTAGTCGTATTGGAATTGCGATCAATAATCCAGGTCACCACATCATTGGGTACATGGTGTTGGCGCAATTTGTTTCCCACGTACATCAACTCCGCCGTGCTGGCATTTTCAAATAAGAAGACGCCTTCTTCTCTGCTTAAATGCTCTAATTGGAGTGCCCGATGCAGTAATTCATCTATATTCATTCGTCTGGTTTTCAATTTATGTGATCATCGGCGAACGCAACACCGACTTTGGCATTACAACAAGGATAAGTAGTACTTGGTTTAGCTAAGCTCTAGGGTTCCCAAATACGTATTTCTTGCTCTTTTTGCTCATAGCGATAACCGTATGGATCTACGACCTTATCCATGGCTTCCTGTAGGTTGTCGTGTGGAAAACTTCCTGTAAAAGGTGGATTACCAGTGATTTCGGTTTTCACTTCCAGGTTGTATTGCCGTTCTAGTTCGTCCAGGACGGAAGAATACCGCGCTTCCTGAAAAACGGACTCCCCTATTACCCAGCGGGGCTTTTCTGAGTATTCCGGTATTTTTTCAAAGTGATCCTCCTGCCAGATGGCTTTTTCGTTCATATTGAGCTCTATAATCTCTCCCTGGTTGCGCACCTCGACTTTACCCAGGTAGCAGCTGACTTCGAAACCATCCGGCCGGGTATAGACGTTGAATTGGGTGCCCAGTACTCTCACGAGCCCGTAGTCCGTTTCACACAAAAAACCGCCACCGCGCCGGACCGTAAAATGACCTTCCCCTTCCAGTGCTACAATTCTTTTTTCTTTAAAGTCAGCAGCGTTGTAGCGTAGCGTGCTTCCTGCATTGAGCCCAACAAAGGAGCCATCGGGTAGTTGGATATTTGCTTTATCACCAAAGGACGTCACTTCTTTTGTATCGTAGGGGCTACAGCTTTGCGCAAAAAGTGCAACCATCAGTAGGCTTAGGGTAATCAAACCAGTCTGGTATAATGCTTGATAAGTAGTGTGGAGTATATTCATTGCTTGATTACTTTTGATAGGTATACGAATAAAGCCCAAAAGTAAAAAACTAAGCGCATAAACCCGCCTCCTTAATTTAGATTTTCTCCAGTGGTGCCATCTTCCTCTTTTAAAATGATGGGGTGTCTCCGGTCCATCGCTTTAATGGCGATAATGGCCAGTCCCTCCTGTCACGAGCAGGCAATGCTACAGGAAAGGCCAGCCAGTAATAATGCAAGTCCAAGGATGACTATGCCGCCAGATAAAATAAACAGGAACCGGGTCCAATTTCGCTTTTTTCGGTTCTGTTGTTTTTTTAGGCTTTTACGAATTTCGCGTAAATCTTTACGAAGTTGCTTCCGAACTTGTTTAAGCTTAGCTCTAAGCTTAATTTTGGCTACCCGTTTATTACCTTCGATACCTTCTTTTCCGGTTGGATGGTAGTTGATAAAACTGGCCTCTGCTACTCTGGGGCTTGGTTCCATTTGCATCCATAGACGACTTATACCAAAAGCAATAGTCAGACTGGCCGTCAGGACCAGGGAAAAGTCAAAGGCTTTCTGTCGATAATAAGAATGGGCTTGTTTTCGTGGATACAAGACATAAGCCAGAAAGAAAAGGTGCACAAAGCGGATGTTGACGGGCCCAGTGGGAGATTTTTTTCATTTGAATCAATTTTAGGTTGTTAAATGACAAAATACACCAAAGGGGCCACTAAAGATAACAAAAGAGGAGGACCAGAGCCCTCCTTTTATTTAAGCTTCCATCGCCGCTGGCTGCCGCTTCCTTCTTGTTTTTTTCGTTTTGCTTTCTTTTTCAATTTATTAATCCAGATCAGGGTGCCGGTAATGGGCAGGCTGGTAGCGATCAGGCAGGAAATGAAATAGATGATCTTGGAGAAGGTGCCAAATACATCCCCAACGTGTAGTGCTTTGACGGAGCGGCCGATCCTTTCGGGGAAGGGCTTTTCGGAGAAAATGTCCTTATTGGTAATGGCACCTGTATAGGCATTGATGCTCATTTGGTCACCGGCTGCCGGCGCGAAAAAGCCTACCTTGTTTTTGCGTACGGACACATCGGTGTTTTTGCCGTCAGGCAGACTCATACGCACATTGCCCGGGTAGTTCAGTTCCTGATTGGTGATGGCTAAAAGTTCAGCTAGGCCAAGTGTTTCCCCCTTCGGAATTGGCGCGGGTTCTACTTTCGTTTGATTACTGCTTCCTCCTCGCTCTACTCCCCAGGTGGCGTACCAGCCAGAACGGTACCAATCAAAAGACCAGAACAAGCCGGTAAGCCCCATGATCAGCAGGAAGAAGGAGGCGTAAAAGCCCAGTGCATTATGCAGGTCATGGTTGATGCGCTTCCAGTTGGCGTTCCATTTAATCTTTAGTCCCTGCTTCCAGGATTTAATGCGTTGTGGAAACCAGATGACCAAACCTGTCAGGACTAAAAAGACAAAGATAACCGTGGCCCAGCCTGTAATCGGCCGACCAATGCTGGTATCCAAGAGCAGCCAGCGGTGCAAGCGGAAGACCGTCCGGAAAAAGCCTGCAGCTTTGCCAGGTCCCTCGCCAGTCAGCTCAGCGGTGTAGGGGTTTACATAATAATTACTGCCACGCCGTTCTCCTTCTTTTTTGATATTGAGGATATAGGCCCGTTTCGGATTGGCTGGTACGGTAATGGTATTGACGGTACCGGCATTCAACTGTGTCTCTACCTGACGGATGAGTTGTTCGGTAGCCATGGGTTGCGCATCGCTCGGCACTTCCACAAAATAACGTTTGGGATCGATCCACTCTTCGATCTCCGTATGAAAGGTGTAAATGGTGCCCGTTAGGCAAACTACAAAGAGCACCAGACCTGCGCCAATCCCCATCCAAAGATGGATGTCGTTAAATAATTTTCGGATTTTTTTCCAGGATAATCGGGCAGCAGCCATACTGGTTGATTTAAATTTGGATTCATTCTAAATAATGGCATAAAGGTAGTAAGCGGAATTGATTTATCCAATGACGAATTTTGGTGGTTTTGGGTACCTAAATCTAGGTGTATCCAGGCTAAAGGTAGGGGTGAAATTGGAGAGATGGGATTTAGGTGATTTCCTTTTTTTGGGGTAGTTTTCAGCAGCGGATGATAAAAAGAAAGAAAATGGTAGTTGACAAAATAGTGTTAGATCGTGGTATTACTATAAGACCTGGTGACTACCTCGAGTTGGGAAATTTAGTCGGAGATAAATACAAACTAACCTGGCATTACGACAAAGACCTAGAGCTGCCCTACGAAATTCATAAGCATGATGACTTTGATTTCAATTGCGTTGAATTGATGCCTAATGAACTGTCCCGATTTAAAGAAATTGAACTGCACTATCAGTATCTCCCGGTATATAAACTACTCAGTGGTTTTCGCGATCAGGTACAAGCGATCCTCATTCAGCCCGATCATCGAAAAATCATCCGTACGACTTATTTCGAAGTCGATATTGAAAAGGCATTAGCATATGATGAAGTAATCATCCTACCAGAAGCCCTGGGTAATACCAGCGCTGAAACAGATCTGTTAGCAGATTTACAAGATATCCATGAACATTTCACGCTGGGCCTTCTCACCTACGAAGAATTAATGCAGTCTTTTGAAGACCAATATCTTTACTACTATGTATATAGTCAGACAAAGTGGGAAGTTCGATACCGATCTATTTTTAAAGGAGGTATGTTTGGAAATGGGATCGATGATTTATAGATATGGAGGATCCCTTCCAGGGCTGTTAAAGCATAGATTTGCTAAATAGGATCAACCAATTGAACGAATTTAGCTAAATTCGTTCAATTGGTTGAATGAATTAATGTAAATTTGTTCAAAAAAAAGCTATGGATCAGTTTCCAAGAATAGTACAGGCGCAGGTAGAGCGCTATTTACGCCCCAACAAAGTGGTGGTATTACTCGGGCCAAGAAGAGTTGGGAAGACTTTTCTTATTCGTAAGATCCTGAGTGAAAAGGAAGAGTCCTATACATTGCTGAACGGCGAGGATATAGCCACCCGAGAATTATTCGCCCGTAGGAGTCAGGTGGCTTTAGCCAAAATAGTGGGAAAGAAGCGTTTTCTGATCATTGATGAAGCACAGAAAATACCGGATATCGGAAATGCACTAAAGCTAATGGTGGATACCATTGATGATCTCAAGATACTGATCACCGGATCATCTGCTTTTGATGTAGAGAATTACACAGGAGAGCCATTGACCGGGAGGAAAATGACCTTTAATTTGTATAGTATATCGGAACAGGAACTAGCAAAGGTCCATCCGCTTATTCATCAAGTTGATCAACTTCACTCCAGCCTGGTTTATGGGAACTATCCCGAGTTATTACAGCTACCCACCAATGAGGAGAAATATTTATACTTACGAGAATTACTCAACTCTTATTTGCTGAAAGATATTTTGACTTTCGAGACGATTAAAAATTCCGATAAAATTATTGATTTACTGCGGCTTATCGCTTACCAGGTAGGTAGTGAAGTGAGTATCCCGGACTTGTCCAAATCACTACAGATGAGCAGAAATACGGTCGATAAATACCTGGATTTATTGACCAAAGTGTTTATCATCACCCGGGTAGGAGGCTTTAGCCGCAATATGCGAAAGGAAGTGAACAAGAGTAGTAAGTACTATTTTCTGGATAATGGCATTAGAAATGTGTTAGTTGGTAATTTGAATCCTGTACATCTGAGAAATGACATGGGTATTCTATGGGAGAATTATATGATTAGCGAGCGCATTAAATTTCAACATTATAATGCTGTCCTGGTATACAATTATTTCTGGAGGACGTACGACCAACAAGAAATAGACTGGGTCGAAGACCGGGGCGGGCAGCTTTATGGCTATGAATTTAAATGGAATCCGAGGAAAAAAGTAAAAGCACCTGCGGCCTGGGGGAAGGCTTACCCCGATGCCGGATTTAAGGTGATCACGCCCGATAATTATAGAGAATGGCTCATCCCTGCTCCCGATAGTACCGGACCCCCAGAATGACAAAAGCCATTAGGCACATCAGACGATTGATCCAGCTATAAAAATGGTCACCACCAAATCACCAAACGAATCACCGCTCCTGCGCCGCCAGCCATTCCATAATGGTCACCGGCTTACCATCGATTTTTACGTAAGTACCGTCCATATCCATCCGCGCCACCTTGGCGTGCGAATAAATCCAGGACCAGTGGCCCGGGGTAGTGGTAATCTTCACCACTGTGGATTTCCCCGTGCTTTACTGTCCCTTGCTCGCTCCCATTTCCAGGATTAACTCTCCTCCATTGATGAGGATTTGGTGGCTAAACCAGGGTTGCTTTAAGGGCTCTCCGTTTAAAGTAGCTTGTTGTACGTATACATTTTCGGGAGCATTATTCTTCGCAGTAATGACGAATTTGTTGCCCGGATAAAAACGGTCATCTAAATGAATCGTTATTTTATCAAAAATAGGGCTTGCGATTTCGTAGACAGGCTCCACTGCCGTACCTCCTCGTAAAGAAAATAAGCCAATTTTCATCAAAACGGCCAAGGCACCCATCAGTCCCTGGTCTTCATCACCACTGTACCCATATTCTGGAGAAACACCGCTATAGACTTTGTCAATGACTTGTCTACTCCAATATTGGGTTAAGGCGGGTTCGCCGGCATAGTTGAACATAAAGGCCGTTTGCATAGAAGGCTGGTTGCCGTAATTCAAATATCTTCTACGGTTTTTCTCTTGTTCGCCCTGATCGTGGCTTTTGGCAGAAGTGAAATCGTGTTGGGCTGCTAATTCGAAGGATTTATTAAGCTTTGCTACGAACTTTTCTTTACCTCCCATTAAGTTGATTAGGCCGTCAATATCGTGTGGTACAAACCAGGTAGCCTGTGCTGCGTTTGACTCTACCCAGCCGTGATCGTAGCGCAAAATGTCTACATCTTTTTCCCAGTTGCCGTCCAGGTTTTTGATCCACATCCAGCCCAATTCTTCGTTCCAGATGTTCTGATAATTTAAGGACCTTTGCTGATAGAGCTGGTAGTCTTTTTCTTTGCCCAATGCTTTTGCCAATTGTCCTAAGGTCCAATCCTGGTAGGCATATTCGAGGGTTTGTCCGGACCCATCTTTATGAAATCCTTCTATTCCTTCAGGCAGGGGATGCGGAATATATCCTCGTTCCAGATAGTACTGCATACCACCACCCAAAAAGGTCTCGTGTTCATAGCCTGCTTTTGCCATCATGCCGGAGGCAGAATGATTTTTAGCCAGCCCTTCATAAGCTTTTTCTACATCAAACCCTCTAATTCCTTTCATGTAGGCACTTACAACGAATGGGGTAGAAGAGGCCCCCGTCATCACATAAGTATAATTTCCGCCCGATGGGCCACGGGGAATAAGTCCACCATCCTCGTACATTAGCAACATAGAATTGACAAACTCTTCAGATACTTTTGGGTAAACCAGGTGCCAGAGGGTATTCAAGGTCCATTGGGCGCCCCAGAATGAGTCTGAATTGTAGTGATTGAATTTGGGCTGCCCTTTTTCATCCAGGGGTATTTGACCTGTTCTGGGATGGTCACCGGTCATATCACAATACTTCCCATTGACATCACTCAGTATTCTTCGGCCCTGTAGGGCATGCCACAGGTCGGTATAAAATCGCCGTTGTTCGGTTTCTGTGCCACCTTCCACTTCAATTTTGCTTAACCAGGTATTCCATTCATCTTGCGTCTCCTGGACCGTTTTGTCAAAATCCCAGTGCGGTAATTCGGTTTGCAAATTCAAGCGAGCTTGTTCCGTGCTGACGTAAGAAATGGCTACTTTCATCATTCTTTGCTGGCCTTCTTCCGTTGCAAAACTTACGTAGGCACCTGTTTTTGCGCCTTCTATTTCTTGCAGGTTTGATAACTGTCCGTCCTTCCAGGTGCCAAAGTGGTCAAAATCCTGGTCAAATTGGATGACGTAATAGACATAGGTGGCCTTTGGCCGCCGAATCGTTGGTGCCATCAAGGCATAGCCTGCTATTTCTCGAGTGCTCACTTTTTTTGCATATCCCCTTTGGGTATCGTTAGGCCCTAAAAAAGTAGAAAAATCAACGTGTATATGGCTTTTTTCACTTTTGGGGAAAGTATACCGGTGAAAGCCCACTCTGGTCGTAGCCGTTAATTCTGCGTCGATCTGATAGTCTTGCAAATAAACCTGATGATAGCCGGCTTTGACCGTTTCCTTTGCGTGCGTGTAGCTGCTCCCGTATTTATCGGCTCCCAGATGCCCTTTAAACGCTCCGGTAGTGGGTAAAACGGGGATGGCGGATAATTGCCAGGCGTGTACATGGCTAAAGCAGCGAATCGTATCCCGCTGATACCGATAACCAGCATTCCACGCTCCGTCAATGACCATATCCGGACTCAAATTCACCATTCCAAAAGGTCTGGTAGCGGAGTTGAAAAAGAACCATCTGGAATTGGCGGCATCCACCAGGGGCGCTACCAAATCAACGGGTCGAATCTTTTCTTCTTCAGTTGAAGTGGCTGGCCCCGGGGCCGGTTTGCATTGCACCAGCAATAGAAACAGGCTAAAAAGGAAGAGTACTTGCTTTAGCATAAGGGAGTAAGGTTAGGAATTTAAGAAATAGAAAGAACTGTCTCCGCTACCAGTAAATCATTTCATCGCCCAGGTACTTTTTCGCAATCGGCTGATAATGACTTTTTATTTCATCCAAATCGTAGATTTTATCAGACTTGGTATAAAGATCATATTTATTAAAATCTTTAATCCACTCCTTGTATTGGCTATCCTTCTCCGAAACAATATCGCTATAGCTATTTCCGGTATGCCAGGGATAAAAGGAGTGATAGCGCACCATAACCATACCGGCTTCTGGAAGGGTATTGGTTGGATGATTGTTCAATACCTGATATAAGTATTCGTCATGTCCCCAGGCTAGATGTGTATTGTCGAGCCCACAATTTTTTTCATAAATACCTAAAGGCGTGCTATAGATTTCGTGTTGCATATCAGGATTCAAGGCGTTGAATTCGGGATAGACACAGGTGTCTGGTAAAGCACAGCCGACGATAAAAACATCTCCGACCATACCCCATTGCTCTGCCTGACTGGTTCCGTCTTCATCTGAACCCCAGAGATACATTATCTTACCCAGGTCGTGGATGAGTCCTACCAGCTGCATCCAATCGGGGCGATTATCAGCCCGTATAGCCTCTGCCGATTGAATCAAATGCTGAACATTCGGCAGGTCTAAATCAGGATCACTGACATCAATCAAGGCATCTAATTTGGCCAGGGCCTCCCAAAGATCCAAGGGCTTGTCGTAGGTTAAATATTTGGATTTCATGCGCTGCACATAGTCCAGGGTTTGGCGACTGCGCATCTTGCGATAATGCTCTTTTACCGCTGCTGTAATATCTCCCTGATCATAGTTTCTAAAGACTTTTTCTTTTTGGACTTCCATGATTTTTGATTTTGAAATTAAAGAATATTATGGTTTTTGAATTTGGGGTTTCCATCTGCAGGCCTTCCCGTTTTATGGCACCATTTCCACGGTTTTAAGCACCTAAATTAACGGCAACATAGAGGAGTGCGAGTACCAGTAAAACCATCCCCCAAGCTAGCAAAAAGCCAACGGTATCTTGTCTATTCCATTTATAGAATTCCCAACTTGAATTGGGTGAAACTAAAGCAGACTTGGTCTCTTCAAAGTTGGCCATTGCCTTTTTAAGCATCGCCGCGTCGGCACTCCTACCTGACTGATGGACGGGCAGCCTCATTTTAGTATAAAAGGGTCGAATCAGTTGTTCCTGATCGACTTTGAACATTAAGGAAGCGATGATCAACAGTAGAAACGGGGTGATTAAGCGAATCAGCAATCGAATCGTCTCATTAAGCGCGTAAGGGTTTTTACCCAAATCGAAGCCAATGGCATCCAAAAGGACCAATTCTAGGTAAATATAACCACTTCCTTCTAGAGATTGATCATCATTGGTTTTAATTCCCTTTGACCAGAAAATAGACTTTTGCGGCAGTTGATACGATTTTGTAAAAGTCTCGCCGACTACCAAGGGATCTGGCGCAGGCCCTTGCTGATTTGTGGAGGACCAGTTGGCTATGGTCTCATTGCGTTCAGTTACATCCATTTGCCGGACGGTGTAGACGCGTTCCATAAGGGGTGGATTGGTTTGTTTTAATAAGGTCGCGTTTGTCCGCAGTTGCGGAAATAAAAGTGGGACCAGGATGGGGATTAAATAGAACAGGGAAAACGCGCCTAAAATACTCCACCATGCACCATTTCTGTTTGCTTTTTGCCATTTTAAGCCCAGCCAAAAGGCGGCTGCAAAAACGACAAAAAATTCCCAAATAAATTTTAAAATCTGTAAAATATCATCGAATTGAGTGGTAATAATAGCACCGCCTATCAAGAAAAAAGCACCGGCTATCCGGCCTACAAGAATGAGTTCTTTTTCCGTGGGGTCTTTGGAGAATGGTTTGTATAAATTATTGACAATTAAGCCCGAAACCGTCAACATTAAGCAATCAGCGGTAGACATTAAGGCCGCCATCATGCTGGCCAGCATCAACCCAATCAGTCCCATGTTTAGTGGCCCTAACAAGGCTCTGGTGGCATGCCCCCAGGTCAAATCCGGATTGTTAATTTCGTTGCTGTATAATAGAATGGCAGCCAGGCCAAGCATTCCCCAAAAGATGGTGATGACTCGCTTCATAAAGGTACCCGTGACAAAACCAATTCTAGCGGAGTATTCGTCTTTTGCTGCTCCGGCAGTAACCAGTTGATTGGGTTGCGTTACTACGGTTATACCGGATACCAAAGCAGCCGTGATGATAAAATACCAGGTAAAGTCTATGGTTTGGGGAGCGCCAAAAATTTCAAAAGTATCTTCCGGTAGCTGCGTATGTAGATGGGTGAGGGCTTGTCGCATCCCTTCCCCTCCGTATAATTCATTGATCGCTGACCAGGCAAAGGGTAATAAAACAATGGATAAGATAATGATAAAGACACCTTGTAATAAGTCAGTATAAACGGCGGCCTCTAATCCACCCAAAATAGTATAGATCAAAACTAAAAAGCAGATACTCCAAATCAGCCAACCTTCATTTAAATACGAAAAAATACTTTTAGGGTTCAGTTTCTGCAATACTTTTAATCGTTCCAATTCCTTAGGACTCAGGGTCTCTACATCAACCGAGGACAGCTCTTTTAAGCTAATGGCTTGTTGTAGTTCCTTTTGTTCTTCCACGGATAATTCGGTAGCGGGTTTGGGCGTCATAGCGGTAGCCGTTTTAGCGACAGCCATATATCCGACAGAGAGTAAGCCCATCATGCCAATACTGGCAATAAGCGCATAAGTAGCGGCCATTTTTTTTGACCCGTAACGCTCCAGGTAAAAATCACCCATGGTAAGGATTCTGAGCCTTCTTAGCCAGGGGGCGGTTATCCAGAAAAGGGGAGTTACAAAAAGCATTAAAAGCGAACTCCAAATTCCTGCCGCTCCATTGTTAAAGGTGGTGGTCGCTACACCGGCAGGACCGTCAGCTGAAGTTGCCTGCCCGAAACTGGCAAAAGTGCTGGTCAGTTTTCCAAACTTTCTGCCTCCTAATAAATAATCCTCTTGGTTTTTGACCTTGAAACTGGCTCTGACTCCAATGTAAATGATTACACCGAAATAAAGCAGCATGATAATAATATCGAGGTGAGTTAATCCAAAAATCATGAGTTGATTTTATTAGACTGAGTATTTAATTCTACCTTATGCTTATCCGTCGGATAAGCATAGTTCAAAATATCAATAGCCTGGCAATTGACTAATTTCAAGCCTTTTTTATAGTAGGGCGGTCTGTTTTCTCCCCAGGTCAGTTGGCAATTTTTAATAGAAATATTAGCAACATTCATCAGGTAGAACCCCGCCGTATCGTCAAAAATCATGTCGGTTCCTTCGCAAGGACGACAATCGTAGGAGCCACCTTTGTAAGGGGTCACTTTGTTCAGGTGAATAGAGATGTCTTTAAATTGAATATTATCGACTTTAGAAGCATTTTCGGCAGCTACGAAGATACCATTCTCGCTGGTACATCTAATGTTGGAAAAGAAGATATTAGACACTTTTCCAACGTGACCTTTGGTGGCATTTGGCGGGAAGCGAATGCCGCCATCTTTGCCATCTTTTTTGGCTCTTGGAAAGGCCGTAACGTAAATCGGCTCTGCTTTCCCCCACCACACATCTGAAAAAAGTCGACAATCCAATATGATATTAGAAATCAGAATATTAGAAATCGTTCCTTCATCTCTGTTTTGAATGCCTATTCCTCGATTACTGTTCTTTATAATGCAATTATTGATGACGACATTTTTGATTTCATCCATGTTTTCGGAACCAAACTTAATGGCGCAGGAAGTAGAGGTAAGGGTACATCCCGTTACGGTTATATCTGAGCATGGACCGTATTCCGCATATTCTCGTCTGTTTTTAAAACAAATACAATCGTCTCCTGATTCAATATGGCAATTACTGATATTAACATTTTGAGAATGGTCTATATCAATCCCATCTCCATTTCTGATTTTTAAACTATTAAATATAAACACATCACGGATGAGCACATTTTCACAACCAATGAAATGCAGCCCCCAATAAGCCGCATTGGTAAATGTAATATTGTAAATACTGATATTCTTTACATCTATTAAGGTCAACAAATGAGGCCTTGGGTCAATGACATCGAAAGGTTTTAGGAGGTAGGAATCTTTTCGCTCTGCTCCCATAAAGGCTATTCCGTTACCGTCAATAATACCTCCTCCAGTGATGCCCACATTCTCTACATGTTCGCCGCTAATCCAGATGCTTCCTTCTCCTTTGTTTTCTCGAAATGCACTTTGGGTATAAACGGACTCATCTGGGTTAGCGATGAGTCTGGCACCTCTTTCTACATGTAGGGTTACATTTGACTTCAAGCAGAATGGGCCGGTAAGTAGGGTGAGTCCTGCTGGGATAAAAACCGTCCCACCTCCATTTCGGCAGCACGCGTCAATAGCCTTTTGAATCGCAGTTGATTCATCCTGTTTTCCATTGCCTATTCCTCCAAAATTTAAGACACTATACTTTTCCATGAAGGGTCCTCTTCTAATATGTAGTACATAATAATTTACTCAAGGTATTAAAAAAAAAAATGACAACCTATTCAGTGGGTATGTTTTTAAGCTGTAAATAAATTGGCAGGCTTGGAATTTTTCTTTAAT
Source organism: Saprospiraceae bacterium (assembly GCA_035268885.1). GTDB lineage: Bacteria > Bacteroidota > Bacteroidia > Chitinophagales > Saprospiraceae > DATFKA01. The sequence goes on along the minus strand of DATFKA010000026.1, from coordinate 51,107 downwards.
TTAGGAGAAATTAAATATCACGTCTTAGCATAAAAATCAACATTCTTGAATGATTTAAATTCCAATTTCAACCCTAAAAAAAAGATTTCTTTAGCGGAACAGGTTGAACAAAAACTAATTACCTATTTAAAGAATAATAATTTTAATGTAGGCGACCAATTGCCAAAAGAAATGGACTTAGCCACCCGGTTAGGGGTTAGCCGTAATATTGTGCGAGAGGCCTTAAGTAGACTACGTATGTTGGGTATGGTGGAGTCGAAAAAAAGGAAGGGTATGGTCATTACAGAACCAGACTTGTTAAGTGGGATGACCAGAATTATGGATCCTGGTTTACTGGGACAGGAAAACATGCAGGATATTTTTGAATTACGTCTGGTGTTGGAAGTCGGAATGGCAGATTTACTATTTGCTCGGAAAAAGGCCAAAGATATATTGGTCTTAAAAGATATAGCTCATCGAGAAGCCAATGATCCAGAATGTAAATCTTCTCAGGAAGTCAGGTCTGCCTACGAAATAAAATTTCATGGAAAGCTGTATTCTATGACGGGAAATTCTACTTTAGCTCGATTTCAGAAGTTATTATTGCCTGTGTTTAATTATATGATTGAGGTGGAATCTACTCTGGATAAAGCGCCTACCAAAGGCAAGATTAATCATTTTGATTTGATTAAGACTTTGGAAGAAGGAACTGCTGCGGATTTCAGACGCAATATGCGAGAGCATCTGACACCCCATTATGATAGGGTTTAGCCCGTTTCTTCGAAAATTTCTCCCTTTAGCCCAAGCGGTTGGCACTACCCTTTATCGAACACCTTAAAAGAAAGTGTTCTCTTTCTTTCAACCGTCATATTCCTTTCAAAATAGGAGTGGACTTTTGTAGATCAGACTTGATGTTTCCTAATTGGATGGCAGCAGTATTTACTCAGCAAAACGTCGAGCCGCACTCCGCTCAGATTGGTCAATATCTCCTTCTCCCTAACAGATTAGTATTCGATCCCTTTCAGGTTTCGTAGACAAGACTTCTTTTCCAAATAAAAGCCGTAAAATCAACCTTTGATTCCATTTATTCTGTGGAAAATGAAATTTCTTAAAAATTTGATTCGGTTTTTCAATTAAAATAATTACATTGGTACGTCGCTTTGATATGTACTACATATTAAGGTGCATAAATAGAAGAGACATGGATCAATCAAATACCGAGAGTTCAATGTTAAAATCATTCGTTTCTGTTTTGTTTCTGGTGTTCGTATCATTTTTTGGCGTAATCCACGCCAACTACGCTCAGGGAGGCGGCACTATTTCGGGGGTAGTTATTGATAAAACTTCCGGCGAAAAGCTACTATTTGCGAATGTGCAATTAGAGGGAACAAGCCTGGGTACATCTACCGATGAAGAAGGCAGATTTGTTTTTTATCAAGTCCCTGCCGGAGATTATACACTAGTCGCCACCTACGTTGGTTATACCAAGCAAACCATATCCGTAACGGTTGTTTCAGGTGAAACGCTACAAGTAAAGATGGAATTAGATTATGCCGCCGTTCAAGGGGAAGAGGTTTTAGTAACGGCCCAGGCTTCTGGACAGATGGGAGCGATTAACCAACAATTAGCTTCAAATACCATCAAGAATGTAGTATCATCAGATCGAATCAAAGATGTGCCGGATGTGAATGCGGCAGAATCCGTATCCAGATTACCCGGTATGTCTTTAATTAGAAGTGGCGGAGAAGGACAGAAGGTTGCCGTTCGAGGGATTTCGCCCCAATACAATGTAACGATGGTAAATGGGGTGCGCATGCAGTCTACCGATCGAAATGATCGCAGTGTGGATTTGAATATGATTGCCCCAAATATTCTGAGTGGTATTGAAGTCACCAAGGCATTAACGGCGGATTTGGATGCAGATGCAGTTGGTGGAACGGTAAACCTCAAGATCGGGAAAGCTGCCAAAGGATTGCAAGGTAATTTTTCTGTACAAAATGGTTATGGGTCTTTAGCCGAAACTTATGGAAATTACCAAGTAAGTGGTTTTTTGAGTAATCGGTACTTTAATGATAAGCTGGGAGTCCAGGTTTCTGGGTTTTTAAATAATTTCAATAGAAATTCGGACGTCCTTAATGTTGGTTATGCCTTAAATGAGGAGGCGGTTTTGGAAGATGGGTTTATTCCGATCGATCTCACAAGTGTGAGTATAAGCGATAGAATTACAAACCGGCAAAGATTAGGTGGTAGTTTAGTGTTTGACTATCAATTTGAAAAGGGCTCCATCATTTTTAATAACTTTATCAGCCAACTTTCTGACGAACAGCAGGAACAGCGAAATTCTCTTGCCCTCATTGGGAATCAATGGTCTGCATTTGCAGCGGATCGAGCGCAGGACAATACCGTAATTAGTAATGCGATCCAGGGGGAATTTGATTTTTCTTTTTTTAGCATGGATTTTAATGTTTCCAACTCCATTTCCAGTCAGTTCGTTCCTGGGAATTTAAGAATGAGCGTCGGTATTGCACAAGGCGAAGCTGGTTTTACTACACCAACATTAGATGATCCCTTAAAGGCGACCCCGAGTCAACTGTTAAATGCAGCTCAACTTATTTCAAATCCTAATGCCAAGCGAGCGACCCGTTTTTCTACTTTACAACGGGATGTTTCGGAGCAAGCGCAAGAGGCCATGGTTAACTTTAACGTACCCTTTAACCTCGCAAAAAGTGTTTCGGGTAAAGTGAAATTCGGGGGGAAATACGTTCGCAATTTTAGAGATAATGATGAGACACAAAACTTCAGTCAACCAGATCGGAACTTTATAGGGGAACAATTTGTGGCGGCACTGCAAGATTCTTTATGGACGGATCTTGGTTTAGCAAACATTGATAGAAACCTTGGTATTAGAGCTTCGTTATTTGAAGCGCCTAATTACGATGTTGGTGATTTCCTATCGGGTGAAGAGAACATTAATAATTTCTTTTACAAAGCGGATTTTGCGAAGATGAATCGCTACGAAGAGTTGGCTCAGGAAAATGGTTATTACCCCATTGATGTCAAAGAATCTGCCCAGTTTGATTACGATTATACCAGAAATCTTTTCGCCTTTTATACCATGGCGGAGCTGAATATTGGCAAGTATGTAACGTTTATGCCAGGAATACGGTATGAAAATTTCCAGATGAGTTATAATGCATTCCAGACCATCAGGTTCGGTCCTAATCCAGAAGATTCTAGTAATGAACCTGTGGAAGACAATGATATCAAAGACGCCAATTGGTTTCCACAGATGCATCTCCGAATCAAACCTACCGATTGGTTAGATATTCGCTTGGCGAGTACCAGAAGTATTATATATCCAGATTATCGGGCTATTTCACCCTATGTCTTTTTTGATTCCTTTAGTGGTCCAAATTTAGATTTAGGAAATACGGACTTAGACCCAGCCTTAGCGCAAAACTATGATATCTATGTCTCGATCTTTAAAAATAAACTTGGACTGTTTACGGCTGGATATTTTTATAAAGAAATAGACAATTTAATTGTCGCCAACACCTTTAGAAGTACGGATCCAGGAACCATTAACGATAGGTTTGACTTACCAGCAAGCCAGCAAACCAATATTAACACCTGGATAAATTTGGAGGCGCCTTCTAGAGTAAGAGGAATAGAACTGGATTGGCAAACCAATTTTTGGTACCTACCCTCCTTTCTCAAGGGGCTGGTTTTAAGTGTCAATTATACCCACATCAACTCTGAAACGAGATATCCATTTCAAACAGCAGTTAAACAAGGAACAGGTCCATTTGCACCGACCGTATTTGTTGATTCCACCCGAGCCGGTCGAATGCCCAATCAGCCAGATGATGTATTTAATTTCACTATTGGCTATGATATTGGCGGCTTTTCAGCACGCTTATCCTACGTATACACGGACAATATCCTGGTTGGTGTGAATAGAACTTTTGATGAACTAGATGCTTACACGGATTCTTTCCAACGTTGGGATCTTACCGCTTACCAGAAACTCCCTTGGCTGGGAGGAGGCGCCCAAGTGTATCTTAATGTCAACAATATTACTAACACCGCTGATCGTGCCTTCATAAGTACTTTGGAAAAAGTATCAGCGGTGGAATATTATGGTAGGACCGTGGATATAGGTCTGCGGTACAAGTTTCAAAAATAAATCAATTATCTATTTTCAGAATTTTAAAAAAAGTTTTATGAAACAAGCAATTACATTTCTATTTTTATGTGCTTTCGGACTGGTCTCCGTGTCGGCACAGACCGCACTCAATCCAAATGAGTTTGTAAACACTCAGATAACTGCTTCAGGAGTTTATACGGTTGAAGCGGGTGAAGCTTATGCTTTTGATGGCCGTATTGATTTAACCTTCGATGTAACCATTCAGGGGCCAGATGACGGTTGGATCATGGAAGCTGCTAACCCACCGGTATTGGTTAATACGCCCTCTGCTGATGGTGCAGCCAGGAGTTTCTTCGAAATTAAAGAAGGAGGATCTTTGACACTCAAGAATGTGCTTTTTAGCGGAACGAACAACAATGGGGAAGTGGCAGGTACTTTCGTAGCCAATACAGGTGGGAGTAAAATGATCGTAGATAACTGTGCATTTGCAGACTGGCAAGATTTTGCGCTTAGAAACCAAAATAAAGGAGATTCCATCAGCATCACGAATTCCGTTTTCATCAATGGGCTTCGATTACGGAACTCTCCCTGGGGAGGTTTCCCTCTTCGGATGGATGTGGCCTGTGACAATGTACTTTTGGAAAACAATTCGGTAGTCAATTCCGGACGGTTGATCGCCAACAGTGGTCCTTTTAATAACGCCACTATTCATGAGCTGCATAACACCTACCTCAATCAAACGGTAGCTGGTCACGAACAACGTGCTAATGAGTTTATTACCGCAAATAACATTTTTTATAATTTTCACTTCATAGGTTACAAAACAGAATTTCATTCTAATCCTAACAATACCTATGATTCCTATTTTACAACGTGGAATTATTTTGCAGACTCAAAAGACAATTTGGATAGTGTTTCACTGTATTTAGGCCAAAACCTATTTTATCGGGAGCAGGCTATTCTGGACTGGTTTGACACCGTTGGTGGAGATTCTATTGCGCCTAGTCTTTTGTGGGAACACGCTGACGTGGATTCATTTATACTTGCTGATAATGACTACACTATTGGCGCAAACTATGCTGAATTAGACCCCGGATTCACTATGCATCCAGGTAATACCCAAGCAATAGTCAACTATATCAATGGTAGTTGGATCGCAACGGACGAAGATTGGTCGGATTGGCGAGTTGCATCACCAGTGACATTTGGTAACGATGGCGCTCCAGTACTTAGCTGGCCGCCGGCATTTGATTTGAGTTATTCCAATTCCTCTTTACGAACGGCTGGAACCGACGAATTACCGCTTGGTGATTTAAACTGGTTCCCTGATGAAAAGGCAGAGTACATCGCTGGAAAAGATGCTTTTATAGCCTCTTTAAGAGATTCTATGGTTAATGCTCAAATAGTATACGACCCACTTACGATGGATCAAACGCCATTAATTACCTCAATAGTTTCTTCTACTGAGCAATTTGATCTGAGCAAATTGAATTTGTCCGGAAACTATCCAAATCCATTTCGCCAAAATACGACCATCAAGTTTGGTCTGGACCAACGATCAACCGTTACTTTGACGGTATTCAACCTTTCTGGCCAGCAAGTATTTGAAGCAAATAGACAGGAATTCACGGAAGGTAATCACGAAATGAATTTTAATGCTGCCAATCTTAGCAGTGGCACTTATCTCTATAAGATCACTGCCCAGGGTAAAGACGGTCAAGTTTATGTCGGGACTAATAAAATGATCATAGTTAACGAATAAACTGTCTGTAAATAGTATAGCGATTAGCAGTCGGTCTTTGGGCGCATTCAAGGCCCTAAAGGCCGACTTCTTTTTTTGATCACCACAACACTATGATGCATCGATTTTCTCTCTGCTTATCCCTTAGTTTTTGCTGGTTCCTCTTTGCTTGTCAGCCAGCCAAAGAGATCCAAATTGTCGTTGCCGATAATGCCACCAAAACGGAACAAATGACGGCCGAAGATCTGAAGACTGATCTTTTAAAAGTTACGGATTTAGTAGTCAATATTGTTTCGGAGAAAGAGGTGGAAAAAGGACGGAAAATCATTTTAGGTACGGCAGTCTCCAACCCTTTAGTACAAGAAAAATTAGCTGCCAAAGCTATTACTTTAACTACTGAAACCCCTGGCCCAAGGGGAGGCCTCTGGCAAAAAATAGACCGAAATACCATCGTTTTAGCCGGCAGTGATGTACAGGGCATGCAATATGCCGTATACGATTACGCCGAAAAAGTATTAAAAATTGATCCACTACAGTATTGGACCGGACATCCGGTGGAAGCTATTCAAACAGAACAAATTTTTGAATTTGCCAACCAACGCATTGCCCCTCCAGCCGTTCCCCTACTGGTTTATTTTGAAAACGATGTAGATGAATTGGCCAACCTAAAAGAGCCACTATTAGAGTACGATTGGGAATCCTATACCCAAATGATTGATGCCTTAGTACGTATGCGCTATAATGGGATTCATTTTTTTGATATGTTAGGCAGGCCAGAATTTTTTCTACGCCCTGCTTATCAACAAATCTTGCCGGATTATCAGATAAATGTGGATTACCTCGATCAGATGATTGATTATGCGCAGGATAAAGGCATGAAAGTGCAAATTGATATGGCGCTAGGCTATCAAATTAAACCAATGGATGTTGCCTACGCAGACTGTTGGACGGAAAACAAAGATAAATGGAAGGCAGCCTGGCGGTATTATCTAGATAAAACCCCCATCGGGAAAGCAGATATCTTTTCCCTTCGCCCAAGAAATCAAGTTTGGGATTGGGAGTATAAAAGTATTTGTGGAGAGGATAAAGTTGATGTTTTCAACGAGGTGTATAAAGCGATTGATACAATTATAGATCAACACAACCCTAATGCGACCAAAGTGGTCATTTGTTATGACGATGGCATGGACATGTTCAACCAGGGATTTACACCACCCAAGGATTGGATCATTGCCTGGTCGGATAATGGATATGCAGATTTTAAACAGTACCCAGAAAGTACCAAAGGATATGATTTTGGTACGTATATGCATGCCGGTTTTTGGAAAGATCATACGGTTGCCAGTCCAAATGTGGTACAGATTGACCACATTATGCACAGGATGTTTGATGAATATGGGGCGACCAAATACTGTGAAGTAAATGGACAAACTTTCCGCCCTTTTTTGTTCAACCTGGAGGCATTTAGTGAAGTTTGCCAAATGCCAGATTCTTTCACCGCCAATGGATTTTATCAACAATGGGCGGAACGCTATTTTCCAGATACTTTGACAGAGCCCGCTATTGCAGTGATGGAAGCCTGGACAAAAGCCTCCTTCGGGGAGGCTGGCTATGTGCAAAGCCTTTGGGAAATTCGGGAGGTCATTGCCTATCTTTCCAGACGTCCGATCGAGCGGCCAGGCAGAACACCAGTTCCCTATACTGCCGAAAGAGTGGAAAATGACTTGGCAGCTTGTCGAGATCGGTATGAATTGATGAAAACCGCTCTTGATAAGGCGGAGCAACTATATCCGAAAGTAGCTGATTCCCCATTTTTCCATGATCAGGTATATTTACCTATTCGTCTCTATTCAGATCTACTGGCTTTTGAACAAATTTTGCATGAAATGTTCCGTTTGCAAAGAAGCTATGAGCAAAAACCGGATGTTAACTTAAAAAATCAGGTCAAATCCCTGCTGAGAGAGGCCAGAGACCAATTAGACCTGATCTATGATAACAGACTAAAAGGAGATATCAATCCACGCTGGAGAGGTTGGTATGATCCCACGAAACGCCGGCCCAATAATGGATTTCCCACGGTAGAAATGCTAGACGCTATTGAATTGGCTTTATGAAGATTACCTGTCCTTTCTCCTGACCGCGATACTTTAACCTTCTCGATCACCGCTTCTGCGCCGCCAGCCATTCCATAATCGTCACCGGCTTGCCGTCAATTTTTACGTAAGTGCCGTCCATATCCTGACGCGCCACGTTGGCGTGTGAATAAATCCAGGACCAGTGCCCGGGGTAGTGGTAATCCTCTCCACCGTAGAATCCGGTGATATCTGTGACGTGATCGTAGTACGAGCAATACACCATTTTGGCGCCAGCCTCCTTCAGCCGCTCATAAGTCGGCAGTACGGTTTCTTCCGGACGAGTGGTGCGATCGTCTGCCGAGTGCACAAACCAGATCGGAACCTCTTTGATGCTTTTGAGCTGAGCATCCGTCAGATACTCGGCATGATAAGCCAGGGCACTGATGTAAGCTGCCGCAAAATAATCGGGATCTTTTAGCAATAATTTCAGGCTCATATAACCACCGTTGGAGCAACCGCCCACGTAGATGCGATCGGTGTCCACATCGGGATGTGCTTTCACAAAATCTTGGAATAGCGCCATGAGGGCTTCGTTGTAGATGTCGTCTTTATCTCCACGGGTATAGCCACTACCGCTATCCATCCAGTAGGTGGGCGCCTGGGGTACCAATACGTAAGCCCCGTCGAAGTAGGCCTGGATTTCCTCCGAAGCGTAATTCGCTGCCCGGTTGGCGATCAAGGGGATGCTCGGATCGGTACCGCCTTCACCACCACCATGTAGCCAGATAATCAGGGGCTTTTTTCGGTCGCTTACTTTGGGGCTGTACCAGGCGTAGGTCAGATCAATACCTGCGTGCGAGAATTCTCCACTGAGATTATAGTCGTCGATCAAGGGGCGGATGCGGTTGACCTCCCGATTCCAGGTCTGGCCGGTTTGACGGTTGATGATGGTCATTTTGTAGTCGATCCAATTATTGCCATTACATTTATCATTGCGGGAGTACTGAATGGGGGAGCCAATGGGATCATTCGGAGCTACGGCCAGTACCAGAGTAAGGTGTTCGCCCTGCTCTGCGATATTCCCCTCGGCATCCGATACGTAGGCGTGTACCACTTCGCGCGCACCGGAAGCCATGGGGGGGGGTAATTCCACGCAGTCGGTCTGCCGGACGGCAAAAACGGAATAGTCCCGAAAATTTACAGCGGTGGCGGGACCTTCCTTGTGCAGTACCACCTTATTTACGGCCGGTCCCCAGTCGTAGCCGCTGATAACGGCGGTATAGTTATCCTGAGCAAATAGGGGTATAAAGAGACTGCTTAAAAAGCAGATTAGTAAAAAACTTTTTAATGGTTGTTTCATAAGTTTAAGTTTTGGGTCTGGTCATAGCCAGGTCCGTGGCAGATCAATCCAATAATGTCTGCATTTGTTTATAAATCAGCTTTGCTGCTCTTTTGGGCGCCAGCCGGCTCAAAAAATGCATAAAACGAGCATCTTTACCGACCAAAATATGAAATTTATTTTTTTCAATACCATTAATGATGATTTCAGCCGCCCGGTCGGCGGGCAGCGCCTGGAAACTAGATTCTGCTTCTGCTCCGGCTCCGGGGACATCTACGCCCGAATTGGAGGTGATATTTGTTTCCACCGCTCCGGGGAATACAGCGCTTACCTGCACAGAGGTATCCTGTAGCTCAGAGAATAAGCCCTCGGTCAGTAACTTTACGGCTGCTTTGGACGCACCATAGAAGGTCTGCCCCGGTACCGGTACGAAGCCACCCATGCTGGAAATATTTGCTATATGCGCTTCGGGGCGCTCCAGTAAATAGGGCAAAAAGGCTTTAACCATATATAGCGTACCGTAAAAATTGACCTGCATCACTCGCTCGATGGCTTCGAATGCCAGTTCATTGACCTTGATAAAGGGTTGGATAATGCCCGCGTTGTTGATTAGACCATCCACGGCACCGTGCACTTCGATCACCTGCTTCGGTAAGTTAAACACCCTGGTTTTATCCGTAATATTTAATAAATGGGTAGATAGGTGTGAGCGGGTTTCGCCCGCTAATTCGGCCGTTTCCTGCATACTGGATTCCTTGATGTCGACGATGGCGACCCGTGCTCCTTTCTTTAGTAAGAGCAGTGCCAGTTCGCGGCCCATACCGCTACCTCCTCCGGTGATGACCCATACTTTGTTTCTGACTTTCATACGATTGGTTTTTAATGAACTTCTTTACACGCAATCGGATGATGGATAGGGAATAGCCGACTAGGGATACACGGTATTCCATAGCCAGGGATATTAAGGTAGTTGTTTTTAGCTAATCTTTCCACTTTTTTGTACAGCATTAGATGGCCGATCTGCTCCCAGATGCCATTGAGGTCATTATTCAAGACATTGGGGTTGCTTGCACCGATCAGGCAACTCCGATAGTCCGTGTCAGATCAATGGCAAGTATAACCAGGATGGCCAGTTCGGAAAAGCTGGATTCCAGCATGGAAAACAGGGGGTAGGCCAAATGAAAAATTGGAATTTATTTTTTTTTAATGGTTATTCAGCCAGTATTTCATTACATTCAGCAAAATAGTCATTCATGCATTCAAATAATACCCTTAGACGATATTTCCTTCTTGTTCTGGTGGTCGGATGCATGGGGTCAGCCCACCTTTACGCCCAGGATGTACTGGAAACTCCGATGGGGCAGGTCGATAACCTCTTACAGGGCCGCATATATGAGGCTGCCTACGATGGGGTAAAAGGCTCTCAATACCTGTCCGATATTTGGCAGGAGGGCCAAATAGAATTGCTGGGGCACTCGTATTCCGAATTGCCCCTGCTATACGATATTTTTCAAGATGAACTGGTGTTGTTGTACCGTCAGCCTTCTTCCATCGATTTCATCCAACTCATCAAAGGCTATATCACTCGCTTTATTCTCGGGCAACGCTTATTTATCAATATCGAATACAGTACGTATCGGGACCTTCGTTTGGAGCCCGGGTTCTATGAACTACTGGTCGAGGACTCCGCCAGTCTGCTGATAAAAAGAAGAATGGACGTGCAACCGGAGAACTCTGTATCTAATTTTGTCCGACGGGACGAACGCTATCTGATTTTTAAGGGGAAGGCCTTCTGGATACGTAGAAAGGGTGTCTTCTTTAAAGCTATTGGGGATACCTATAAAAAACAAGTACAACGTTTTATGAAAGAGAATAACATTAGGCTGAACAAAAGAGCGACGGATTCGGAGTGGTTGGCGGTGATAGAATACCTGAATAACCTACAAACTGAAGTGGAATGAAGGACTGTCTAGCGCTACTCTTTGTCATCTTATGGTCCCTGCAAGCACTCTCCGCTCAGAATGATCCCGGCTCGACTGTACTACGGGAGAATTATCAGAATATGCCATTTACCACCTTTGCTGAGCAGGTAGAGGAGCGCTACGGTATCCAGTTTTTCTACTTCGCCGGTTGGGTCAACGGACTCAGCATGAAACAGGAGCGTACCCCAATGTCCCTAAACGAAGTGATAGAGGCCAGCCTGCAGGGAACCCCATACGGCTATTTTATCCATCCCTCCGCTCAGGTGGTCCTTACCAATGGGTCATCCATTTCCGCCACCTTAAATTGGCGATTACCCGGGCAAGTCGATAGCGTCCAACCGGAAGTATTCCAGGCGCCGAGCCTGAATCTGCAGGAGCAATTGGCTGGCTTTGAAACGGAATGGTTCGTGATCGGAGATCCGGCGATGCCAGAGCAAAAGCCGCAGGTAGTACTTAGCGGGCAGGTGTTTAGTCAGGAAACGGGTAAGTCATTGGAAGGGGTCGTCGTCTACGTGGAGGAATTAGAGCGGGGAACGATTACTGATTCAGTCGGGGCTTATCAGTTTAGCATGCCACAGGGTCGTTACCAATTGGTCTTTCAGAGTGTCGGCCTAAGAGAAAAAGTACAAAAAGTGCAATTGTACGCTAGCGGGCAGATGAATGTAGAACTTGGCGCCCTGGTGCTGAATATTGAAGAAGTTGTCGTGCGAGCGGGTGTAAAAGAAAGCGTCCGTGGGGTCGAAATGGGAGTGGAAGCCCTCACTACCGAAACGATCCGCGAACTTCCCACATTGATGGGTGAGGTGGATATTGTCCGTTCCGCCTTGCTGCTGCCTGGAGTGCAGTCGGCTGGCGAGTTCTCGGCCGGCTTTAACGTCCGGGGCGGCAGCGCCGATCAGAATCTGGTTTTGCTCAACGGCGCACCGGTCTTTAATCCTTCCCACCTTTTTGGCTTTACCTCCTCCTTTAGTTCTGACGTTATAGCCGGCTTTGAATTGTATAAGAGTTCTATCCCGGCAAAATACGGCGGACGGATATCTTCCGTTTTGGAAGTGGATATGAAGAAAGGGAATGCGGAGAACTGGTCATTGAGTGGCGGCATCAGTCCGGTTACGGGCCGATTGACGCTGGAAGGGCCGATCATTAAGGATAAAACGTCGCTGATCATCAGCGGTCGCAGTACGTATGCAGACTGGATACTGAACCAGATTGAAGATGCCTCAATCCGAAACAGCCGGGCGGGCTACTTCGACGGGACTATCCACCTTTCTTCCCAGGTAGGCAAAAAAGGACAGCTCGATGTGTCGGCTTATCTGAGTGATGACGATTTCCAACTGAATGGTGATACGGCTTTTGCCTACCAAAACCGTAACCTGGCCGCACATTACCGCCATGGCTATAGCCAAAAATTGTACGGTACTTATTCGGCGATCTATAGTCAGTACCGTTTTCAGGTGAGTAGTGAGGAACAGCCGGTTAATGGTTTTGACCTGGGCTATCAGATCGATTATCTGGAAGGAAGGGCGCATTTTTCCTATGCTCCTTCCGATAAGCATCAGGTGAACTTTGGCACCAATTTGGTCAAATATCAATTGCAGCCCGGTGAGATATTTCCCAACAATCCGGAGTCGATCATCGCCCCGGAACAGCTCCAAACGGAGGAGGCCATCGAGGCGAGTATTTACCTTAGCGATGAGTGGACCATCTCGGATGCTTTTTCTGCTTCGGCAGGCCTGCGCTATACCCGATACTTCTATCTGGGGCCCCAGTCGGTCAATACCTATCGCCAGGACGCTGCCCGCACCGAGGATAATCGTACCGGTGTAATTAATTTTGGGAACAATGAATTAGTCCAGGGCTACGGCGGCCTGGATTATCGCCTTTCTCTACGCTACGCGCTGGATGAAAATACCTCCATTAAAGCAGCCGTTAACCGCAGTCGGCAATACCTGAGTATGTTATTTAATTCGGCCACCATTTCGCCTACGGCGACCTGGAAGCTTTCCGATCCGCACATCCGGCCACAGGTGGGGAATCAATACGCGCTGGGCTTTTTCCGCAACCTGTGGAACGATCAGATAGAGCTATCTCTGGAGGGCTATTTCAAGCAGATCGATGATATGGTGGATTATAAAGCTGGGGCAGAGCTACTCTTAAATGAAAACCTGGAGACCGAACTCGTCAATGGAGAAGGGCGGGCTTATGGGGTGGAGTTTTTAATGAAAAAAACAGGGCGGAAGCTGAACGGCTGGGTGAGTTATACCTACTCGCGTACCCGCTTCCGCTCGCTAAGCGAATATCCGGAAGACCAGATCAATCAGGGGGACTGGTTCCCGACCAACTTTGATAAACCTCACGATCTGAGCCTCGTCACCAACTTTAAAATTTCCAGGCGCTTCAGTTTGTCGTCGAACGTATCTTATAGTACCGGTCGCCCCGTAACGGTTCCGGTGGCAAAATATCAGTTCGCCAATGGTGTACGCTTACAGTACTCGAGGCGCAACGAGTTCCGGGTGCCGGATTACTTCCGCTGGGACCTGTCCGTGAATCTGGAAGGTAACCATAAGCAGAAGAAACTGGCTCATAGCTCCTGGTCTCTTTCTTTATACAATGTTACAGGCCGACAAAATGTGTACTCCGTTTATTTTGTATCCGATGGAACAGATGCCCAGGGGTACCAGCTTTCCATCTTCGGTCGCCCCTTTTTGACGCTAACCTTTAACTTTAAGATATGACCCGATACTTGCTTTGTGTATGTCTTGCCGTAGCCATGTGGGCTTGCGTAGAGCCCTTCGAGCCAGAATTAGGGGCGTATGAAGAAACACTGGTAGTCGATGGCTTATTGACCGATTCCGATCAGCCTACCGTCGTCCGGCTGTCCCGCTCCTTTGCGTTTGCCGGGGAGTCGGCGCAGCCCGTTTTCGGAGCCAACGTACAGATCGAAGAAGAAGGTGGAAATAGCATTGAGTTGATGGAGCGTGATTCCGGTCTGTATGTTGCTGATCCGGATCAGTTTAGGGGGCAAGCTGGGAAACGCTACCGTTTGTTGCTTCGTCTGAGGGATCAGAGTCGTTACGAATCCGATTGGGAATTGTTGAAGCCGGCCCCACCGGTCGAGAATATTAGCTGGGTAGAAGAGGTACAGATACCTGATGACCCAGATGGGCTTACGTCGCGGGGCCTTAAATTTATGGTGACAAGTCAAGTGGGAGAGGGAAATACGCAATTTTATCGGTGGATCTGGGAAGAAACCTACGAATATATCAACCCAAAACCGCCTTTTATCCAGGTGGTGTTCCCGGGGAATGATCCGGATAGCGCTCAGTTCAGCTCAATACCGCAGGAGGAATTTGCCGGATTTCGGTGTTACAAGTCCTTGACATCCAGGCGAATTCTGATCTCCGATACCGAAAGTTTGAGCCGGGATCGGGTGGAGGATTTTCCGATTCATTTTGTTGACCTGTCAACTCCACGGCTTTACACCCGATATAGCTTGTTGGTGCGGCAGTTTGCCCTCAGCAGGGATTATTTCCGTTTTTTGGAAAAAATAGAACAGATCAACCAAAGCACTGGAAGTTTATTCGATCCGATTCCCAATGAGGTATTCGGCAATGTTCGTCCGGTAGATGGTAATCAACCTGTCCTGGGCTACTTTGGGGTGGCCGGTCAGTCGAGTAAACGAATTTTTGTAAACCGGGAAGACCTGCCGCTGGGCTTTTCCGCGCCTCCCGGCCCACTGTGTCAGGAAGACACCGTACAACTTGGGAATTTCGAAAGGCTACACCTCTTACTACAACAGCCGAACCGGGTTTTTCACAATTACGAATTAAATTTTGTGGGCAATCCAATTGCCTATTTACTAACCAGTCGGCCCTGTTCCTTTTGTGAGGATAACGGAGCGACCAATGTAGCACCCGATTACTGGTAAAAAAAGACCTTTATGACGAAGCAAATACAATACCTGTTTTTTCTATTTTTGTTTTGGGCCCCTTCCCTGGCGGCCCAGCAAATCATGCCGGTCGAACAGGTGTTTTTGCATACTGATCGCCAGCTCTACGCAGCTGGGGAGACCATTTGGTTTAAGGTGTTTTTATTCCTGGGGGATGAAGATCGTTTATCGGACAAAAGTAAAGTGGTTTACCTGGAACTGCTGAACGAGCAGGAAGTGCCGGTTGCTCAATTAAAGATATTGCTGCAGGATGGGCAGGGTGAAGGAAGTATCGTCTTGCCGGAGTCGGTACCGAACGGACAATACCGTTTTTGGGCTTATACTTCGGCTATGCGTAATTATTCTGCTGAGCACTTTGGCCAGCAGCTGATCTATTTGGTCAACCCCCGCCAGCCCATCTTGAAAAACAGCGCCGATGCAAAGGTCTCCTGGCCCCGTTTTCGTCCGGAGGCCAGCCAGCGGCAGATTCCCGCTGCCCGCAGGCTAAATATTGAGATGGAGGGAGCCGACACTCCCTTCAGGCAACGTGCGCCGGTGACCCTGGAGATTCAATGTACGGGACCAGATGGAAATCCACGGGTAGCTGATTTGTCCGTTTCGGTAGCATTGAAATCGCCTGTCTCAATGACTGTTTTTGATCCAGACGCTCCGGTATCCCCCATTTGGGAATCGGCCGTCGGAGAATATCCTCTGGAAGAAAAAGGTATGGTGCTGCGGGGCAGCGTAATGAACGAGCAAAGTGGGCAGGGAGCTCCAGATATTAATCTGTTATTGGCCTTTCCCGGAAAACGGGCGGTGGTCTATTCCGCCATCACCGATTCAGTCGGGCGATTTTCAGTCACCCTCCCTCCCTTGTTCGGATTAAAACAATTGGTGATCCAGTTTCAGGAAAAACCGGTGCGGCCGCTAAAGATTATACTGGAGGAGCAATTTGAACAATGGCCTGTTAAAGAGGTGGAAACCCCAAGGGTCTTGCCTCCGGAATGGGAGGCCCTGGCTAATGCTACCAGCATCAATGCACAGGTAGGGACGGCCTATCAGGTTTTTGAGCCACCGGCCCGCTTTGGAGAGGATAACCCTTTTGAGCAGGTTTCTTTTTTTGGAAAGCCCCATAAGACCTTCCTGCTCGATGATTATACTCGTTTTCCCTTACCGGAATTTTTCTTTGAGGTGGTCCCTGAGGTGAAAATTCGGGGTAAGTTTGGAGAAGAGGAATTGAGTGTAACGGATCCGGAGGGTGAGATTATTACCCGCTACCCGCCACTATTATTGGTGGATGGGGTGCCAGTCCTGGATCAGCGTACTTTTTTGCAGATCAACAATAAGCTGATCAAGTCGGCGGAGGTAATTCAGTCTCAGGTTTGGCTGAACCCGGGAAAATTTGGCGGCCTGGTGCAATTACAATCTTTCGAAGCGGATGCCCGTTGTTTTAAGCTGCCGGAAACCGCTCTTCAGCGTTCCTACCTTGCTTTATTGCCCCGCAGACTATTCGAACAACCGGACTATCCGGCAGAGAAAGAGCGGGAAATTCCTGATTTCCGGAATACGCTGTATTGGAATGCCCGGGTAAAAACCAATGAGAACGGGCGCGCGACGGTACACTTTTCTACTTCTGACGTAATCGGTGATTACGAGATCCGGGTGGAGGCCGTAAGTAAAAAAGGCTTTACGGGCTCTGCTCGGAAGAAGTTGGTAGTAGAAAAATAAACTGGTTAAGCACTAGTCTACCTTTTCTCCCCGATATTGCAGTTGATCCTCTCCCGGGACCAAATTCGATTCGTGTGCGGCTACTACCTGCCGAATCTGTTCAAGCACTTCCGGATGCTCCGATGCGATATCGAATTTTTCCGAGGGGTCCACTTCCACGTTGAATAACAGTGGTGTCTCGTGATCCACGCGGGGGGTGGCACCGTAGCTTCCCTGGGTGATGAAATGCGCTTTGTAGGCGCCCTGCCTGACGGCAAAAAGCTCCCGACCACGGTAATAAAACACCGTTTTCCGTGGCCCCTCACTTCTTTCAAATAAGACTGGGCTCAGATCCAGACCATCCATCACCCGATCATCGGGAAGGGGAATATCCGCCAGCCGACTGAAAGTGGTAAACAGATCCATGGTCGTACCCATCTCGTGGTTGACACCTGGTTGAATATTTCCGGGCGACCAGAAGATGGTAGGTTCGCGCATACCTCCTTCCCAGGTGCTACCTTTGCCTTCGCGGAGCAAGCCTGCCGAACCGCCTTCGATGCCAAACGTTAGCCAGGGGCCATTGTCGGAAGTAAAAACGACGATGGTGTTTTTATCCAGCCCGGTCTCCTTAAGTTTGGCGACAATTTGTCCAACGCCGTAGTCTATTTCTTCGACGACATCGCCGTAAAGTCCACGCTTACTAGTGCCTCTGAATTCCTCAGAAGCAAAGAGCGGAATGTGGGGTAGGTTATGTGCGAGGTATAGGAAAAAAGGCTCTTGTCGGTGCGCTTCGATAAAGGTCACCGCCTCTTCCGTATAGCGTTGGGTAATGGTGTTTTGGTTGGCGGGTTGCTCAATGACCTCCGTACCGCGCAGCAGGGGTACATTAAAGGAAGTATAGTCCTGGCGCTCCGGTGCGCGCCAGAAATCCATCCAGTCCATTCCGCGCTTGCCCACCACTACATTATCCATATCATTGGAGTAGGGGATACCGTAATAGTAGTCAAAGCCATTATTGGTAGGCAAGTATTGCTCCTTATGTCCCAGGTGCCATTTACCAATACAGGCCGTGGCGTAGTCCGCTTTCTTTAGTTGCTCGGCGAGGGTGACTTCGCTGGCAGGAATACCCCGGTGGGAGTCTGGAAATAGTACCCGCTGCTGTGCGCCCGCCATACCGCTACGGATGGGTAGTCGTCCGGTCAGTAAAGCTGCTCGGCTGGGCGTGCATACACTAGCTCCCACGTAGAAGTTGGTCCACTTCTGACCCTCGGCGGCCATTTGGTCCAGATGGGGTGTTTGGATGGTTGGATGACCAAAGACACCCAAATCACCGTAGCCCAGATCGTCGGCGAAGATAACGACGAAATTAAAGGCGGTTTCCTCCGGTTTGGTCTCGGCTGGGGTCGTACAGGCACTACCGCCGAGTAATAGGGTTAAGTAAAGGGACCAACAGATAAGGCGAGGGATTAAATACATTGGGTTTTATTTGAAGAGTATGAAAAAGTTTAAATCGCTTCATTAAGGTCGCTTCCAGGGATTGCGGTAATCCGGACTCAGTAATTTATTAGCGGCTCTGTTCTTTACCACCTTTTGCCGGGCGGGGTCGTATTCCAGGATGTCACCGGTCTCCAGCGCCATATTAGCCAGGATACAACTGGCAGTGGAGATATGACCATTCATTACATCCGCTACCGGTTTAGTCCCTTTGTCAATGGCTTCGAGCAGGTTCAGTAAATGTCGGCGAGTAGCGGCAGCGACGTGTAATTCAATGCCTTCTTCTTTAAGGTCCTCAGGGTATAATTCGCGCTCGTAAAGGGCATCAGAATAGTACGTGGGTTCATTCGCTCCCGTTGGATAAAATTCGCATTTGTGTACGCTGCCTTTTAAGACACCTTTCTCCCCGTAGATGAAGAAAGCCCAGGGGTATTCGGGATCGGGTGGCGTCCCCCAGGTACGGTGCTTCCAGATACAGTTGAAATTTTCGTACTCAAAAGTGGCCGTTTGGGTATCGGGGATATTAGCGATACTATCGTTTTGTACATAAATACCACCGGTGGAATGAATACGCTGTGGCCAACCCAGATCCAATAACCAGCGGACGGTGTCCAGCATGTGTACACACATGTCTCCTACGATACCATTTCCGTATTCCTGAAAAGAACGCCAGGAGCGATGCATTTTTCCCCGGAAGGGCAGCAGCGGTGCCGGCCCGGTCCACATGTCGTAGTCGAATCCTGCCGGAATGTCCTGTACGGGAGGCTGTGCATTCATGCGCATATGGTAATAACAACAGAGCTCTATATGTCCGATTTCGCCCAGTAACCCGGCATCAACGACCTTCTTTTTGGCATCGATTAGGTGGGGAGTGCTGCGGCGCTGGGTGCCAATCTGTACCGTACGCTTGTATTGTTGCGCGGCCGCAACGATGGCTTCTCCTTCGGCCACGTCGTGACTAATGGGTTTTTGCAGGTATAAGTTTGCCCCGGCTTTCATGGCCTCGATGGCGTGCAGTGCATGCCAGTGATCCGGACTGCCGATGAGCACCAGGTCGAAGGCTTCATTAGCCAGCATCTTGCGGTAGTCTTTGAAGAAGCGCGGCTTCTTACCCGATTTTTGCCGCTGCTGGATGAGGGCCCCGGCCTTTTCTAATTGTTGCTGGTCTACATCACAGATGGCCGTGACCTCCACGTCGGCTACCTGGATCAGGCGCAGCACGTCGCTGGTACCGTACCAACCGCTGCCGATTAGGCCTACTTTCCGGCTTTGGCTGGGAAAGATAATATCCAGTCCCGGCAGACCAAGTGCAGAAACGGCTAGCATGGCGGAAGAACTTTTCAGGAAGCGACGGCGATTGATATTGAAGTTATGCATAGGTAATATTTTTCGGGTTGGGCTTAAAATTAAAATAAAATTTGGAAAGTCGATAAGGACTCCTTTTTTTATAGGATCAATCCCACGAAATATTCAGGTAGCTTTTTTACATTTGTCAGCGAACTAATGCTTTGAACCTATGCCAGGCACGGAAAAAACATCGGCTAAGAAATTCGGCACCTTCCTGGGTGTATTCTTACCTAGCCTGCTGACCATCCTGGGCTTGATCATGTATTTGCGCTTTGGTTGGATCGTAGCCAACCTGGGCTTGGGTTTGACCATCGTGATCGTTTTGGTGGCGAATGTAATTACCTTCATTTCAGCACTCAGCGCCGCCTCGATTGCGACCAACATTAACGTTGGCGTGGGAGGAGTCTATTATCTGGTATCTCGTAGTTTTGGTTTGGAGACCGGAGGCGCTATTGGTGTGGCTTTTTACATAAGTCGAACCCTGAGTGTGACCTTTTACGCATTTGGTTTGGCGGAGGCTATCCTTTTATTCTGGCCGGTAGCCTCCTGGGGCCCAATGCCGGCCTATGTGGTACCCTTATTAACCGCTCTGATCATCATCTCTATTACCCTATTGGCGGGGCGAAGTGCCGATCTGGCCCTAAAAACCCAGGTCCCGATATTGATACTGGTCACCTTGTCCATTTTGTCTTTAATCATTGGCATATCCATGGGAGAGTGGCGAATGCCCGAATGGGAACCTACGTATCGAAGTGCGGAGGGTTTTTGGGTGGTTTTTGCGGTCTTTTTCCCTGGGGTGACGGGCTTTCTGGCGGGGATTGCCATGAGTGGAGATCTAAAGGATCCCGGACGGGCTATTCCCAGAGGAACGTTGGCTTCGGTTGTTGTCGGGACGCTGGTCTATATTTTAGTACCCGTATTTTTAGCCGTTTCTGCTGATCTCAATTATGAGGAGATGGCGAACCCCGACTTCGGTCTGCAAACCTGGAGTAAGGTCGCTTTATTTGGGGGGCTATTCATCTATCCCGCTGCCTGGGGGGCGATTCTATCCTCGGCCATTGGCAGTGTTCTGAGTGGTCCGCGGGTGCTGCAATCGCTATCTATGGATGGGCTGGCGCCAAAGTTTTTATCCAGATTATCTAAAAACGGACAGCCGAAGGTGGCGACCTATATTACCGGAGGTATTGCCCTGGCCGCCGTTGCCCTGGGTGCTTTGAATACCGTGGCCAAATTCGTAACCGTACTTTTCCTGACCTTATATGTAGTGATTAACCTAGTGGCAGCCATAGAAAAACTGGTAGCGGAACCTTCGTTTCGACCCAAATTCAATGTGCCCTGGTACGTATCGATGTTTGGTGCGGTATCTGCTTTATTCGTCATGTATTTGATTAGTCCGCTGGCGCTGGTTCTGGCACTGGGCCTGGAGTTGCTGGTTTATTTTTATTTCAAGCGACGTGCGCTGGAGCAGCAGTGGGGAGATGTGAATGCTGGCCTTTGGGTGCAGGTCGCTCGATTTGCGCTATTGCGCTTAAGTCACCGTAAACTTAGCTCCCGAAACTGGCGACCTCAACTCCTGGTATTCGTTAAAGACATCCCCGATCGGATAGAACTGGTTAGATTGGCGGCTGCTCTGGGTCAAAACCGGGGCTTACTTTCCATTTCTAAGATGGTTTACGAAGACGATGTCGAATCCCTGAGTCACCTGGAGGATATCAGGCTGCAAATGAAGGAAGACTTGAGCAAATACGGCCTGGAGGCTTTCTGCGAGGTAAATGCCGTGCAATCCATGCACCTGGGGATTTTAAATATTGCTCGTGGTCACGGCATCGCTGGTCTTAAAACCAATACCGTTATTTTTGGCTGGTCGCGCACGGTAGAAGGGCAGGTGCAACAGTTGAAGACCATACGACGCTTATCGCTTATCCGAAAAAATATCTTACTGGTTAGGTTTAATGATCATACTACCTGGGCGCAAAAGGACCACCAACAAATCGATATCTGGTGGAGTGGTCACGAGAACAATGGGGATTTGATGCTCATCCTGGCTTTTATGCTGACCCTAAACCGGGAATGGCAAAATGCGCAGATCAATATTCGGGCCGTGGTAGAGACCGAGCAGGAGCAGGCAATCCTTACGGAAGGCATCGGGCATTCGATTAAACAAGCCAGAATCCCCGCTTCCATTGAGGTCATTCTAAGAGAAGGCTTGCGCTTTCCCGAGATACTCGCCCGGGAGAGTAAAGAAGCGGACCTTGCAATATTAGGTCTGCAAGTGACAAAAGAAGGAGAGGAAGCCGTGCATGCCCAAAAATTGGAGGAAATCTCTAAAGTGGCCAAAACGGTCATCTTTATGCAGAATAATAGTGTCGGAGAAACCCTGCCTATTTTACTAAAAGTAGAAGAATAAAGATCGAAAAGGAAAGTATTTACTATCTTAATCTTCTCGCTATCTTAAATACCAATCGCCATGAAAAACGGACTTTGTCTACTGATCTTTTTTTTACTTATTTATACGCCCATCCAATCTTTTGCCCAGGAACAATGGGAAGAAACCATCCAGCAATTCGAAAAAATGGACCAGAAGGATAAGCCCGGTTCGGGTGCGGTGCTCTTTGTAGGGAGTTCTTCCATTGCTATGTGGCGAGATGTAGCGGACTACTTCCCGGAGCACCGCGTACTAAATCGGGGTTTTGGGGGTTCTGAGTTTTCGGACCTGATCTACTACGCAGACCGGGTAATCTATCCTTACCAACCTTCCAAAATATTCATCTATGAAGGGGATAATGACCTGGCCGCCGGCGACACTCCCAAATCGGTAGTAAAGGAAGCCAAAAAACTCAGAAAGATGATTGCCAAAAATCTTGGTAAAGATATCCCGGTCATCTTTATCGCGCCCAAACCCAGCGTCGCCCGTTGGGACCTGAAGGCAGAATACGAAGACCTGAACGCCCGTCTGGAAAAATACGCCAGTAAAAAAGCCAATACCGAGTTCGCCGATGTTTGGACGCCCGCATTGGATGAAGACGGGATGGTCTATACGAATATCTTTCTCGAGGATAATCTTCATATGAATGCTAAGGGGTACGCGATCTGGAAAAAGGTGCTCCAGCCCTACATCAATATGCAATAGCCCTACGAGTGTTTATATCCCAAAGCGTACGAAACACCAAAACCACAAAACAGGAAGGATCGCGCAAGTAACCAATCAAGCCCTGCCCCGAAGGGATGCCTGCCCTCATCGGGATGCCTATGACATAGCAAAGGGGCTAAACCACAAAACCACACAAAAAATGAAAAAAAATAAACTACGCAGCCAAGGCTGGTTCGGTAAGAAAGGGAAAGATGGAATCATCTATCGCTCCTGGTTAAAGAAGAGTGGCATCCCTGCCCACGAATTCGACGGTCGGCCCGTCATTGGTATCTGTAATACCTGGTCGGAGTTGACGCCTTGTAACTCCCACTTTCGAGAGTTGGCCGAGCACGTTAAGCGCGGCGTCTATGAAGCCGGTGGTTTTCCACTGGAGTTTCCGGTGATGTCACTGGGAGAGACTCAGATGAAGCCCACGGCCATGCTCTTTCGCAACCTGGCCTCCATGGATGTAGAAGAAAGTATCCGCGCCAATCCGATTGATGGCGTCGTCTTGCTTTGTGGTTGCGATAAAACCACGCCTTCGCTGGTTATGGGCGCCGCCAGTGTTGATTTACCCTCGATTGTCGTTTCTGGCGGACCCATGCTGACGGGGCACTACCGGGGTAAAAAGATCAGCACTTCTGACGTCTGGCGCTTTAGTGAAGCATCACGGGCAGGAGAGATGGATGAGCACGAAATGCAAATTGCGGAAGCGGGTATTTGTCGTAGCGATGGGCACTGCGCCGTGATGGGTACAGCCTCAACCATGGCTTGTATGGTCGAAGCCCTGGGGCTTTCTCTCCCGGGAAATGCCGCGATACCGGCCCCTGATGCCGCGCGCAAAGTGCTGGCCCATCTGTCCGGTTCGGAGATTGTAAAAATGGTCAAAGCAGATCGCAAGCTTTCCGATGTGCTCACCCGCCAGGCTTTTGAAAATTCCATTATGGTTAATGCGGCCATCGGCGGCTCTACCAATTTCGTGATTCACTTACTGGCCATCGCCGGCCGGGTCGGAGTCGATTTGACCATTGATGATTTTGATCAATTCTCACAGGGTATTCCCCTGCTGGCCAATTTGCAGCCCTCCGGTGCTCATTTTATGGAAGACTTCTATTACGCCGGTGGGTTACCCGCGGTGATCCGGGCCTTACTACCCAAGTTACACCGCGATATCATTACCGTTAATGGAAAAACGATGGAGGAGAATTTTAGCAGTGCGCCCTGCTACGATGAAGAAGTGATCGCACCGATGGATCAACCTTTTAATGAGCTGTCGGGCGTCGTGATTCTGAAGGGGAACCTTACGGAAAACGGGGCGGTACTTAAGCCTTCCGCGGCGACCCCTGGGCTACTGAAGCACACTGGGAAGGCCGTTGTCTTTGAAGATATTGACGATTATAAAGCTAAAATTAATGATCCCGACCTGGAGATCGATGAGCATAGTATTATGGTACTGAAGAACGTCGGCCCCAGGGGGTATCCCGGTATGCCAGAGGTGGGAAATATGGGGCTGCCGCCAAAAGTACTGGCCAAGGGGGTTAAGGATATGGTGCGTATCTCCGACGGTCGTATGAGTGGCACTGGATTTGGGACGGTGGTATTACACGTCTCCCCGGAAGCGGCCGATGGCGGCACACTGGGGATCGTAGAGACTGGCGACGAGATCATTCTAGACGTTGAGCAGCGGCGGCTACAATTAAATGTATCGGAGGAGGAGATCAGCCGCCGCAAGCGGGAAAAAGAAAATGAGGCGCCGCTGGCTGATCGTGGTTACGTACAATTGTACCAAAAAACGGTGCAGGGCGCTCACCTAGGCGCTGATTTGGATTTCCTGCGCGGCGGCTCCGGCAGCGAAGTGACCAAAGACTCCCATTGATTCCTGATGAGTACAGACGCAAGCATTATGAGACTAGACAACAAAACCGCCATCATCACCGGTGCCGGACAGGGTATTGGCCTGGCCATCGCCTACCGGCTAATCGAAGCTGGCGCCCAACTCGTACTGAACGATCTGGATAGCGATTTGGCGAAAGCCGCCGCCCGAAAATTAGGGGATAACTGTGTGGCTGTCCATGGAGATTGTAGTGATCTCGAAATCATTCGGGAACTGGTCGACACGGCCGAAAATACCTTTGGCAGCTTGGACATTACAGTGGCCAACGCTGGGATCACGCTATTCGATGGTTTTTTTGATTACCAACCGGATGCCTTTTCCAGAGTAATGGAGGTCAATCTGAGCGGAACCTTTTTTTTAGCGCAAGCCGCCGCCAAAAAAATGCGAGCGCAGGCAAAGGGGGGGACCCTCTTGTTCATGTCGTCGGTCACGGGACATCAGGCCCATAAGAATCTGGCCGCCTACGGCATGAGTAAGGCCGCTCTGGAAATGCTGGCCAAAAGCCTGGTGGTAGAGTTGTCAGAATTTGGCATCAACGTAAATGCAATTGCGCCCGGGGCCACTGCTACCGAACGCACTCTGGAAGACGAAAACTACGAAGCGACCTGGTCGCGCATCACGCCGATGGGGCGCCCGGCCAGGGTAGAGGATATTGCCAGCACCGCCCTGTTCCTGGTATCGGAGGAGGCCCGGCATATCACCGGCCAAACCATCATCGTCGACGGTGGCTGGACCTCCGTTAGCCCATCACCGTATTGATGTGGCGGTACGGCGATGTGGTCAGGTATCGTGTGTCGTGTATCATGTGATCGGGTTTAATATGAAATTCAAACATTCAATAACTGATATTAGATATGTTCAAACTTACTAACAAAACGGCTATCGTTACCGGAGGTGGGAGCGGGATTGGAGCAGCCATTTCCCTGGTCTTTGCTCGGCAAGGGGCCAAGGTGTTTATCTTTGATGTTGATCCGGAAGGCGGTAATCAGACCGTTGCGCAGATTCAACAGGAGGGTGGAAGTGCTTACTTTAATGCAGTAGATGTGACCAGGTTGGATCAGGTGAAGCAAGCCATTCAGGCCGTGATGAATACGACCGGCCGTTTGGATATCCTGGTGAATAATGCCGCCATTGCCCACATTGGTAATGCCGAGACCACTACGCCCGAGGATATGGCGAATCTGTTACAGGTAAATGTGCAGGGGGTGTATCACCTCATCCACGCCGCCGTACCCCACATGAAGGAAAAAGGCGGGGTTGTCCTGAATATGGCTTCCATTGCGGCCAGTGTGGGCATCGATGATCGGTTTGCCTACAGTACGACCAAGGGCGCCATCAAAACGATGACACTCTCGGTAGCCAAGGACTACCTGCCCTATCATATCCGCTGCAATTGTATTTCTCCGGCACGAGTGCACACCCCTTTTGTTGATGGGTTTCTGAAGAAGAACTATCCAGGACGAGAGGAGGAAATGTTTGACAAATTATCTAAAACGCAGCCGATTGGTAGGATGGCTAAACCCGAGGAAGTGGCGGCCATGGCCCTGTACCTCTGTTCGGATGAGGCCAGTTTTCTTACCGGTTGTGATTATCTGATTGACGGCGGGTTTATCGCTTTAAATGGTTAGTATATGGCTAGTCCAGCCCTTTATCAGACCCTTTCAGTTCCTACATCCCTGTTGGGCGAAGGGCCCGTCTGGGACGAGCAAAATCAGCGTATTTATTGGGTAGATATCCTGAATGGTTTGATATATACTTACCATCCGGTCACCAGGGCCTACCGACAGTGGGAAGTACCCGGTATGGTTGGTGCTATTGCCCTTTGTGAAGATGGTCGAATGATTACTGCGCTGCGTAGTGGCTTTGTCTTCGTCGATCTCGATAGCGGAGCGGTAGAGCCGATTATTGATCCGGAAGCCCATCTGTCGGATAATCGCTTTAACGATGGCAAATGCGATCCGGCGGGCCGCTTTTGGGCCGGGACCATGGATACGAATGAGCAGGCGGCAACTGGGAGTTTGTATAGCCTATCGGCTGACTTAAATTGTACTAAGCGTCTATCGGCCGTCACCATCTCGAACGGCCTGGCCTGGACGTCGGATCACAAGACCATGTATTATATCGATACGCCGACGCTTTCGGTGGCTGCCTTTGATTTCGAGCTGGCGACGGGAGCAATCACTAATCGTCGTACCGTGATTGAGATTCCCGAAGAGGAAGGATTCCCGGATGGTATGTGCATTGATACCGAAGATAAACTATGGATCGCCCATTGGGGAGGCTGGCAGGTAGCGCGTTGGGATCCCCTTGGCGGGAAAAAACTCAGCAGTATCCGTTTACCCGCGGCACAGATTACTTCTTGTGCCTTTGGTGGCATAGCCCTGGAAGATTTGTATATTACCTCCGCAAAGGTGGGGCTCTCCGAAGCTCAACAAAAGGAACAAACCCTGGCTGGTAGTTTATTCGTAATTGAAAACTGCGGCTACCAGGGCCGCCCCGCCACACGCTTTAAAACCGATAATCTGTAAAGATAAGGCCTGCCTTGTCGCAAAGATCGCCTCTGGCGTGGCCATCAAGCCCTCAATGGGCACAACAACAAAACACACCACCATGAAACTACTACGCTTTGGAACACCGGGTCAGGAAAAACCCGGCTTGCTCATCAACGGACAACGCAAAGACCTCTCCCAGCACTTTCACGATTGGGATCGTAATTTCTTTAACAACAATGGCCTAAAAAAACTGCAAACGCTAATGGAAAGTGGCAAAACCCTGCCTGATGTAGCGGAAAATGCCCGTTGGGCAGCCTGCGTAGCGCGGCCGGGAAAGGTGCTTTGCATTGGCTTGAACTATTCGGACCATGCTAAAGAAAGTGGTATGGCTATTCCTGAAGAGCCTATCTTATTCCAGAAAGGCTCCAATACGGTAGTCGGGCCATACGATCCGATTATTATTCCACGCGGTAGTACCAAGACCGATTGGGAGGTAGAGTTGGGTATTGTGATTGGCAAAGATGCCCGCTACCTGTCCTCAGCTGAGGATGCAGATGACTACATTGCGGGCTATTGCATCTCCCACGACGTTTCCGAAAGGGAATTCCAACTCGAAAAGGGCGGCCAATGGACCAAGGGGAAATCTTGTGATAACTTTAATCCACTGGGCCCTTATCTGGTCACCGCCGATGAGCTCGATGATGTCCATAATCTGGGGATGCAACTAGCCGTCAACGGACAGCAGATGCAAAATGGAAGTACCAGGACCATGATCTTTAACTGCCAGTACGTGGTGCATTACCTGTCGCAATACATGACCCTGGAGGCTGGCGACATCATTTCTACCGGCACCCCTCCGGGCGTAGGCCTCGGGATGAATCCACCGCTTTACCTGAAAGAAGGCGATGTGGTCGAGTTGAGTATCGAGGGCCTGGGTAGCCAGAAACAGATCTGCGTGCAGGCCTAGGCTGATCGCTGGTTTGGCGGATGGGTTATTTGGCTTGCTTGTAATGGGGGATCGTAGAACAAAATGACCGAATGGTAGATTTGTAGGATGTGGAATTCAGGTAACAAGCCTTAATGTTTATCTTTAAGGGCTTAAATGGCAAATTGACCGTTCTTTGAATCATCAATTCAACAATGGTATTAGTAAAACGATCCGAATAAAGTCTAATAATCTAACTGTATTATGAAAAATAGTAACTGGGCTTTTCTCGCCCTTTCCCTTGCCTTGCTGGCCGCTTGCCAGCCCGGTAAAAATACGCCGAATGACGCTTTGCCCCCCGATGAGAATCGCTTTACCACTACGGTGCTTTCGCAGTCGGCAGACCTGGACGAGCCCATGGCCTTCACCTTTTTGAATAAGGAAGAAATGCTGATTGTCGAACGAAAAGGCGGGGTGAAAGCCTTTAATGTGGAAAGTCGGGACATGCGCAAAGTAGGGCATCTTCCCGTCAATACGATGTACACCAATAAAGAGGGGCAGAGCCGGTCGGCGGAGGAAGGTCTGATGGGCGTCGTCGCCGATCCCGATTACGATAATAACAATTGGGTGTACCTTTTCTATGCCGACCCAGATGAGCCCAAGCACGTTCTGGCCCGCTGGGAGTTTAAAGACGACTCTTTGTACGAAAGTACGAAAAAGGTAGTCCTGGAGTTCCCTACCCAAAGAGAAGAATGCTGCCACACGGGTGGTGGTATGGTCTTTGATAAAAATGGAAACCTATACCTGACTACGGGGAATAATACGGTTAATCCACCACAGGGTACTTCCAATCTGGACGAGCGTCCGGGTCATAAAAATTCGGATGATCAACGCACGGCGGGGAATACTAACGACCTACGTGGGAAAATCTTGCGAATCCATCCCGAAGACGATGGTACTTATACCATTCCCGAAGGGAATCTTTTCCCGAAAGGTACGGATAAAACCCGGCCGGAGATCTACACCATGGGGCACCGTAACCCCTGGCGCATCTCGATCGATAATGAGACTGGCTACATTTACTGGGGGGAAGTAGGGCCAGATGCCTCCGAAGACACCGAGGTAGGACCAAAAGGCTACGACGAATTTAACCAGGCAAAAGGTCCCGGCTTTTTCGGCTGGCCCTATTTTATTGGAGATAATATCCCCTACGTAGATTCCCTGGGAAATCCATTTGATCCGAATAATCCCGTCAATAATTCCCCGAACAGTACCGGACTCACAGAACTGCCAGCGGCGGAAGAGGCCTTCATTTGGTATCCTTACTCTAACTCGGAAGAATTTCCCATGTTGGGTAGTGCGGGTAGAAGTGCTACCGGTGGTCCCGTCTTCCGACAGGCTGATTTCTCTAAGTCTGATCAGCGCTTTCCAGCTTATTACGAAGGAAAGTGGTTGATGACCGAATTTATGCGGGGTTGGATCATGGCCATCACCATGGATGAGAACGGTGATTATCTCTCCATGGAACCATTCTTACCGAATGAGAATTTCTCCAGTGCCATTGATATGCAATTTAGTCCAAATGGCGATTTATACGTTTTGGAATACGGTTCCGCCTGGTTTCGGGGGAATGAAAATGCACAGGTAAAGCGAATTCGCTATAATGGTGGGAATCGAGCGCCAGTTGTGCTGGCTTCTGCCGACCCGTCTGCCGGAGCTACGCCCTTACAGGTGCAGCTTTCTGCGGAGGGTACCGAAGATTACGACGGCGACCGCCTGAAGTACAATTGGACCATCAGCTCGGATAATGGATATACCAAAAATTTTGCGCAAGCGAATCCTTCCCTGACCCTTGACGAACCAGGGGTGTACACAGCAAAGTTAGTGGTGAGCGACCCCAGCGGAGCCAGCGACGAGCAAGTAATAGAATTAATTGCGGGTAATGCACCACCGGTGGTAGACCTTAATATTACCGGGGGGAACCAGTCTTTCTTTTTTCCCGGTAGCCCCCTTGCTTACGAGGTGATAGTAAAAGACCAGGAAGATGGTAGTGTCGCCACGGGAGAGATAGCCAAAGAGGCGGTTTCGCTTAACTTTGATTATGTGCCCGCTGGTTTCGATCCGATTGAAATTGCTGCTAATCACAGTGCAACGGACGACTGGGTGACTTTCTCAAAAGGAAAGTCCCTGATCGATGGTAGCGACTGCTTATCTTGCCATCGTATTGACGTTCGCTCGATCGGTCCGAGCTATATCGAAGTAGCCGAAAAATATAGAAACGATCCGGCCGAGATTGCGAAGTTGTCGGGGAAGATTATCAAGGGTAGTGTTGGTATTTGGGGAGAGCATGCCATGAGTGCCCACCCGGACCTCTCAGAGCAGGACGCCCAACTGATGGTAGATTATATCATGAGTCTGGCCGATCCGGAATTGCTTCCCCAAAATATTCCGCTGGCGGGTACTTTTACACCGCAACGTCCCGGGAGTGCAGTAGGCCGGGGAGGATACTTGCTGCGGGCGGCTTACACCGATAAGGGTAACGGAGCGCTAAAATCACTGGCTTCCGAAAAGATCATTGCGCTGCGTAACCCGGTAATCGATCCGGAAGAAGCCGATGAATCCAAAGGTATGCAAGTGCTGATTACGCCTAGCCGTTCTATTAACTTTGTAGAGGATGGGGCTTATATGGCTTTTAAAGGTCTGGACCTGAGTGGGCTTACAGAAATTGGCATCGTAGCCGAAGCACCGGGAAGAGCAAATTCTCCCGGCGGTACGGTTGAAGTGCGCCTGGGTAGCCCCGAAGGGGAATTAGTCGGTAGCTCCGAAAAGATCGAAACGGTAAATATTAATTTTCGAGCAGAACTTCAAAAAATGCGGGATGCCTGGGAAAAGGGTGGAAAAAAAGGACCGCGGCCCGGGTTTAGGGAGGTCCGGCAGAAATTCCAGCCCCAGATTAGCATTCCGGTGGACAAGACCGGTAAGCATGATGTATATTTTGTGGTCCGCAACCCAGAAGCGGTGGAAGGAGATATCCTACTCCAGTTCGATAATGTTGAGTTTAGAAATACTAAGGTCATCCAATAAATTGTTCATTCTAAAAATTGTTACTTATGTCCAATCAAAATAATCCATCCAGAAGAAAATTTATTGCCACCAGTACAGCGGCGGCGGCGGGTACGCTGCTGGGTAGCCGTCTGATCGGCGCACCGGCGATTATCAAAAACTTTAACAAACCGAATTCGAATATCAATGGTGTTCAGATTGGGGTTATTACTTACTCCTTCCGCAGTATGCCGGATCAGAGTGCAGAGGCCACGCTGAAATACGTGGTGGATTCGGGGATCAGTGCCATCGAATTGATGGGAGGACCCGCCGAAAGCTTTGCGGGTATGCCAGAATCCAATATTAATCGTCGGGCCATTTGGGGCTTGATGCGCAAACAAAGAGAGGGGGAACTATCGGACAACGAAGCTAAGGAGTTGAAGGAAATGCGTGCCGCTATGGAGGCTCACCAGAATAAAGTCGCTAAATGGCGAGCCTCTGCTTCGATGGAGAAATTTGAGCAATTCCGGAAGATGTACGAAGAGGCCGGCGTATCAATTTATGGTTTTAAGCCCAGTGCCTTCGGAAAAAATAATACCGATGCCGAAATCGATTATGGCCTGCGGGCCGCTAAAGCACTTGGTGCCTCCCACGTAACGCTGGAGCACCCCAGCGACGATGCCCATACCATGAAGTTAGGTAAAATGGCCAAAAAGCATAAGGTCAAAGTAGCCTATCACGGCCACGAACAGCAGACGCCTACCTTCTGGGATGCTGCACTGGAGCAATCGGATTATAACGCGCTGAATCTCGATGCGGGACACTACGTGGCCGCCGGCTACGACCCTCTCGAAATCATCAAGGAGAAAAACGAGCACATTTGCAGTATGCATATGAAAGATCGTCAGACGCCCGAGAATGGAAAGGATAATCTGGTCTGGGGTAATGGCGACACACCACTTCAGGAGATCCTGCAATTGATGAAAAAAGAAAAGTACGACTTCCCGGGTACCATTGAGCTGGAATACAAAGTTCCCTACGGCTCTTACGCGGTGAAGGAAGTACAGAAGTGTTTAGAATTTTGCCGCAAGGCTTTATCCTAATTCAATCTCTGGGTGCTGTGGAATTCCGCAGCACCTTTTTAGCCCTCCCAAGTCTTTTTAATTTATGGGAAAAAATAATTGCATCTTCTTTGCTAGAAATCGTACCTCGTCTAAATGCCCCATCTGCCTTTCATCCTGGCTGATCAGATGCAGATGTACGAAGCTGTCATGGTGAGTGAATACGCCCTGGTGTTCGGTAGAGAAGAAACCGATGATGTCGACGGCCTCGTCCTGTAGCTGATAATTGGTCTGGCCCAGATGGGCTTCTTTGGGGGAGCTTACTATGCTGCCTTCCGGCAAATTTTGAACATGGATGGTCGCTTCCTGGATGGTGCCGCTGAGTTTAAAGGCAAAAGGCCGCAGGCGATTCTGGCTTTGCTGATCTATAAAAGCTTCTAGAGAAGGAATATCCCGTATACTATCAGGCAGGTTAACCCTTTGCCAATTTTGCACATGGGCGTAGACGAAGAAAGGGGCGGCTAAGCCTTCAGCGGCCTCTACGCTCATACTGGTGTCGCTGCTAACCCGCGAGACGAATGTTGTGCCATCTTTGATTAATAATTCGCCCCGCAGGTAGGTCAGTGGTCCCAGACCATAAAGTCCTTTCCTTTCGCTAATGGTATCCAGCTGAATAGCAGGTCCCAGTTTTCCTTCCCACATCACATTCCGCATAGCACTAGCTATTTGAACTTCAGGGTAGCCACTCGAACTCCGCTTGGAATTGTCTGCTTCATTGCAGGCCAGTAGACTTAGTAGCAGCAAGAGTATTGATATGTGTTTCATATTTTTTGGTTTGCTTTCGCAAAAGTAGCAGATTTTTTTGGGTCGTTTGCCCATAAATCACCGTCATACAGCCACTTTATTTGTTTTTTGTACACCAAATTTTTTTCTTTACCAAATGACCAAATCTCTCACCTCCATATTGCTGCTCGTCTCTTTGCTGCTACCCGCCCTGGGCGGATATGCCTGGCTGCGGTATCAAAAGTCGGAAGTCAGACAGGAGGTCGAAGAAAGGAAGGAGCGGGGTTTTGCCGAAGAAGAGCTTGTCCAATTACAGTTCAGCAAAGTGGAAACACAGACCCTACTCCGCTGGGAACACGCCGCTGAATTTGAATACCAGGGGCAGATGTACGATGTCGTCCGCTCGGAGGCAAAAGGGGATTCTATGTATTACTGGTGCTTCTGGGACGAAGAGGAGACCCTGCTCAATCAAGAAATAGCGGACCTGGAAAAAGGTTTATTTGATACTGATCCGCAACGGCAAGAAAAGCAAGAGCGCTTGCAGCAGTTTTATAAGTCCCTTTATCTGTTAGCACTGACCCCAAAAGATATGCCTCAGCCTACCACCACTAACGAAACCCCAAACGTTTATCTCACCAAACCCCTGGCGACTTTTTTTGAGCCACCTACACCGCCGCCGCGGTACTTCATTGTTGCTTAGCATTAAGCAAGCGACCATTATACGATTAGTACTTGTTTTATAGGTAAAGCAAACTTTCACAATGAAGTATTATATTTTATTGTGCTTATCGTTGCTGGGCTGGCAGTGGAGTATGGCCCAGGTGGTAAGCATTATGGATAAAGAGACGCAGGCGCCTTTAGCTTACGTCACCTTGCAAAGTGACGATCCAAGGGCGGTTGCTATTACCAATAACGATGGTCAGGCCAATCTGACTTCTTTCGTCGGAGCGGAGCAGATACAAATTCGCTCCATGGGCTACGAGACCCTTTTGCGATCATACGAAGACCTGGCAGCGGATGACTTTAGGGTATTCCTGGAGCGGACTAACCTCAATTTGGATGGGATCGTTATTTCGGCTTCTCGCTGGCGGCAACAAATGAATAATGTACCCTCCAGTATTACGACTATCTCTCCCGAGGAGGTAGCGCTGCAGAATCCACAGACGGCTGCCGATCTGTTGGCTACTTCCGGCAAGGTGTTTATTCAGAAAAGTCAGCAAGGGGGCGGTAGTCCCATGATCCGGGGGTTTGCGACCAATCGCCTGATTTATACGGTAGACGGCGTACGGATGAATACCGCTATTTTTCGAGGTGGGAATGTTCAGAACGTTATTAATCTGGACCCCTTCGCTACGGAAAGCACCGAAGTCCTATTTGGCCCGGGATCGGTGATTTACGGCAGTGATGCTATCGGAGGGGTCATGAGTTTTCAGACCCTGACGCCTCAATTATCCCTTTCGGAAGAAGTACTGGTTTCGGGTAAGGCGGTGGCGCGTTATGCCACGGCAAACCAGGAACACACCGGCCATTTTGATCTCAATCTGGGCTGGAAAAAATGGGCTCTGACGACCAGTTTCACTTCCTGGAGTTATGACCATCTGCGGCAGGGTAGTAATGGTCCGGAAGAATACCTGAAGGATTATTTTGTACAGCGGCAGAATGGTCAGGACGTACTGATCCAGGAGGATGATCCTTTGTTGCAGCGCCCTTCGGCTTACGATCAGATGAATATCATGCAAAAGGTACGCTTCAAGCCAAACGAAGACTGGGATTTTCAATACGGGTTTCACTATTCGGAGACCTCGCCTTACGGGCGCTACGACCGCCATAATCGGATGCGCAACGGTACGGCGCGTTATGCCGAATGGAAGTACGGACCCCAAAGCTGGATGATGAATAACCTGAGTATTAGTCACCAGGCGGATCAGCCTTATTACGATCAGATGACACTGCGACTGGCCCAGCAGTCTTTTGGCGAAAGCCGCATCAGTCGCGATTTGAATGATCCGAATCGCGAAATCCGCGAAGAACAGGTAGATGCCTACTCCGCTAACCTCGATTTCACCAAGAGCTTAAATCCAAAAAACACTCTGTTTTATGGACTCGAATACGTGCAGAATGATGTCTTCTCGAATGGCTATAACGAAGATATTGAAACGGGTTCGCAAACCGACGGTGCAGACCGCTATCCGCAGGCTACCTGGCGCTCACTGGCGGTTTACATCAATGACGAATTTCGAGTGAATCAACGTACCACGATACAGGCGGGCCTGCGCTACAATCAATTCTTGATGGATGTAGACTTTAGTGGTAATGCCGATTATTATCCCTTCCCTTTCTCGCGGGCGGAGATCAATAATGGCGCCCTGACCGGCAGTCTGGGCGCGGTGTATCGTCCGGCAGATTCCTGGGTCTTGAGAGCTAATTTTGGCACGGGCTTTCGCTCGCCTAACGTGGATGACATTGGCAAGGTCTTCGATTCGGAACCCGGTGCGGTGGTGGTGCCCAACCCAGATCTGGAAGCGGAGTACGCCTACAATTTTGATTTAGGTATGACCAAAGTATTCGGTGAAAGGGTGAAGTTGGATATTACCGGCTTTTATACCCTGTTAGATAATGCTCTGGTACGTCGCGCCTCCCAACTGAATGGCCGGGACAGCATCCTGTACGATGGCCTAATGAGTGAAGTGCAAACCTTACAGAATGCGGCCGTAGCTACGGTATATGGTGTACAGGCTGGCTTGGAAGTGAAGTTGCCCGCTGGCTTTAGTTTTTCCTCCGATCTGAACTTTCAGCGTGGAGAGGAAGAGCTAGACGATGGTCGTATCAGTGCATCGCGCCACGCGGCGCCCTTTTTTGGCCTAAGCCGACTGAGCTACCGTCACCGCAAGCTGGATTTGCAGATCTATACGATCTACCAGGGAGAGCAGTCGCACGAAAATTTGGCGGTGAGTGAGCGCGGCAAAGATGAAATCTATGCACTGGATAACAATGGCAATACCTACGCTCCGGCCTGGTATACACTGAATTTTAAAGCGGCTTATTCCCTTACGGAAAAAATACGGCTCACCGGTGGACTGGAAAATATCACCGATCAGCGTTATCGCCCCTACAGTTCGGGCATATCGGGTGCTGGTCGCAACTTTATTTTGGCCTTGAGTGCCAAGTTTTAAAGTTAGTGGCACAAAAACCTGCGGTTAAACAGTTCGCCGGGCTTTCGTCCGGCAAGGCTTATGAGTTGTCCCCTTTTAATTCTGCACTAGAATATAGGCATTCAGCGAAGTAGCAATGATTAGCCAGATCAGGTACGGCGCAATCAATAAAGATTTCAGGCCCAAATCAGACCAGTAGTTAAAAAAGAAATAAGCGACCAGAATAGTCAGTGCACTGATGACAATGAGTCCGGCTAGCAGCTGGTGGGAATGGAAAAATACGGGGTTCCAACTTACGTTTAGTACCCATTGCACAGCAAACAGCCCAATTAACCATTTCCATTGTCCGACTTCCCGAATGGCGAAGGCCATGTAAAAACTGAAACAGATCATAATGGTGGTCCAGGCGGCACCAAAGACCCAACCCGGTGGGGTCCAGGGTGCTTTGTTCAGATTGGCGTACCAGTTGGAGGAGACGCCATCACTGGTGAAGAGACTACCGATGGCCAGTGCACCGAAGTTGAGTAGGAAGAAGAGTAAGAGGCGTAAATAGAATTGTTTGTTGAGTTCCATTGGTTAAGGTTTTATGTAAAAAAGCTAGTTTCCCGGCTTTGTTCGAAGAGCGCTAAAATAGCGAATTAACCAAAAAGTAAAACACCGACGGACAAAGCAAACAGCCCAAACCGGTATAAAAAGTAGCCGTCATTGCACCGTAAGGCACCAATTTGGGATCGGTTGCGGCCAAGCCCGCTGCCACGCCACTGGTCGTACCGATCAAACCACCAAAGACCACGGCGGAGTGGGGGTTATCCAGTCCAATGTATTTGGCGATCATGGGCGTACCAATGGTGGCCACCAGGGTTTTGACCACTCCGGTTGCAATACTGATAGCAATGACTTCCGAAGAGGCACCCAGCGCGCCACCCGTGATGGGCCCAACGATGTAGGTGCAGGCGCCCGCCCCGATGGTGGTCAGGCTGACGGCATCGGTGTAGCCTAGTAGGTAGGCAATGAATACACCCAGGAAGAAAGAAAAGCTGACACCGACCAACAAGGAAATTACTCCCGCCGGCCCGGCTTTTTTGATCTGATCCAAATCGGCGCCCATGGCGGTCGCCACTACCGAAAAATCCCGGAACATGGCCCCCCCCAGGACGGCCATACCCGCAAATAGCGGAATGTCGGCCAGCCCTTTTTCTTCACCCAGAAGGGCAAGACCCAGTCCAGCCAGGATGGCAATGGCGACTCCTGGTATTTTATTTCGCGTCAGGCGGCTGGATAACCAGAAGGATACCCACATCAGTACGCCTACGCAAAGGAAGGCAAAGAGTAAACCATTTTTTTCGATGACCGTTTCGATGATTTCCATTAGTCCTCCGGTTTTTCGCGCCCGATTTTTGCGATCAGCGGCACTAGAAAAAAGGCTGATAGGGTAACAATTAGCCCGACCACAATGGCAATCGGACCGCCCGAGACCGCGGCTTTGACATTACGCGTGGCGGCCATGGCCACGATGATCGGCAGGTACATCGAACTCCAGAAGAGGATGCCTTTTTGGGTCTCGACCAGCAGCCAGCCTTTGCGCTTGAGGTAGAGGTTGATCAGCATCAGGAGTAGCATCGCAAAGCCCACGCCACCCACATCGCCGTTGATACCGATTAAGCTGCCCAGAAAGCTCCCCATGAGCTTTCCGACTAAAAAACAAAAGGCCAATAGGGCGACGCCGTAGATGATCATAAGTCAGACATTATTTCTTGTAAAGCTTTTTTGGTCACCTTACCCATGACATTGCGGGGTAAGTCATCTTGTACGATATATTTTCGGGGTACTTTGTAGTTGGGTAACTTATCCTTGAGCCAGTCGCGTAAGTCATCAGGTACTTCCGTCTGACCAGCGTCGAGAATCAGGCTGGCACCAATGATTTCGCCCCATTCTTCATCGGGGATGCCGACGACGCCACAGTCTTTGATAGCGGGATGCTTGCGCAAAATTTCTTCAATCTCCAGGGCTGAGATTTTATACCCACCTGACTTAATGATATCGACTGAATTGCGGCCGAGGATGCGGTAGCTCCCCTCTTCTACCACGGCAATATCGCCCGTTTTAAACCAGCCTTTGACGAAGCTTTCGGCCGTAGCCTTCGGCCGGCCCCAGTATTCTTTAAATATATTTGGCCCTTTTACCTGTATTTCGCCGGATTGGCCCGCGGCGACTGGCTGGTCATTTTCATCGGCGATCCTTACCGTCACGCCCGCCAGCGGCTGGCCGATGTAGCCGGGTTGGCGCTCCCCTCGGTAGGGATTGCTGATGGCCATGCCCATTTCGGTCATCCCGTAGCGTTCCAGCAGGGTTTGCCCGCTGATTTTCCGCCACTTCTCCAGGGTAGAGATGGGCAGTGCAGCGGAGCCGGAGACCATCAGTCGGAATTGCTGCAGGGCGTCTGAAATGGCTTTTTGCTTCTCGGTTGGTAATTCGTTCCAGTGGGCGATCAGCTTGTAATAGATGGTGGGTACAGCCATGAACAGGTTGATCTCTCCCTTGCGGAAAAGACCAAATATTTCTTCTGGATTGAATTTGGGTAAAAATTCACAGCAAGCACCCGACCAAAGGGCACAACTCAGTACATTAATGATGCCGTGTACGTGGTGCAGGGGTAGAATATTGAGGATATGATCCTCCGGGCTCCATTCCCAGGATTTGACCAGCGATTTAATCTGCGCTTCTATATTCTGGTGGGTAGTCACCACGCCCTTGGGGCGGCCGGTAGTGCCACTGGTATAGAGGATCATGGCACGGCATTCGGGAGCTACATCGGGTAATGCTGCTTTTTGGGGCTTAATCGTTGTCAGGGGAAGCGATCGAATCTCAAAGTCGTCGAACAGCGGCGCCACTAATTTCTGATAACCGTTTGAATAGACCACCGCTTCGGCGCCGGTATCTTTAATGACGTATTTAATGGAGGCGTAAGGATGCTTAACGCAGAGTGGTACCGCGACACCACCGGCTCGCCAGATCCCCCATTGTACGGCAACGTATTCGTAGCTGGGGTCGACGATGAAGGCAATACGGGCTTCTTGCAAGTCAGCTCTTCCCTGAAGCAGGGTGGCGGCAATTTTTTCGGAGGCTTCCAGCAAGTCAGCGTAGGTGTAATCCTGCTGGTTGCTTTTGATGGCTATTCGCTTTCGGTAGTCTTTGGCTCGTTCAATTAGCGTAATCATACCGGAAGATAAAAATTTTTGGGCTTTAATTTGTTCTTCCGGCCAGAAAGGACTTTCCATCTCCAGTCGTTCGCCGAATTTCATCTCGTGCATTCTACCCAGGTAAAAGGACATCGCCCCCTCTTCAATATCGACAGACAGGTAGGCTTGATAAATCGTGGGGAAGTGTTTTACTTGCGCCACTTCTCGGGCTAGTTTTTGTGCCGGGTCATCGG
This sequence comes from Saprospiraceae bacterium, assembly GCA_035268885.1. GTDB lineage: Bacteria > Bacteroidota > Bacteroidia > Chitinophagales > Saprospiraceae > DATFKA01. The sequence continues at coordinate 11,456 of DATFKA010000026.1, read as the reverse complement.
AGCTAGTCGTGCAGCCCCGTATTAGTAGTAGTAAGCATGGCAACAAGTTAGATGTTGGTTTTACCTGTATGTATTTTAATTAAAAAACTGATTTGTAGGTAGTTAGGTGATTTAGAGGGAGGCTGAGACGTTACAATTATTTGCTGTGCTTACCTTACTTTTTTTGGCCCACAAAAAAAGTAATCCGCCTAAGGCGGAGGCCGGTCATGGAATCCTTAGCTAAAAAGCCAAACGGCCCTGGCGCTCGAATCTCAAGCCGTTTGGGCTGCGCCCGCACTCGTGATCTTCTCTGCTGGCCATCCGCTATTTGGCTTTTCTTTACGCTAAGGCTTCAATACCGGAGCCACCCAAAAGAAGAGTAGATCAGCTGAAGTCTCCGCTGATCAAGCCGCTTCCCTATATTCATCCGCGTTCTGGTACACCTGAGGCGCAAGGGTTTTTCGGATTGAGGTTTGCTAATTCATGATATATCGCCTGATTTTTCGTATTCAAAAACAACTAAATATTATACCGGCTATAATTCGTATTCCAGGTCTAGTTGTCGGCCTTCGTTGGCGGCTTTCTTATCCTTCTCAGTACCAATTGCAATTCCGATCACCATACCGATCGGAAGGCCAATCGCCAGGAAACCAATATTACCAACGGCACTTCCTAAGGCTAAACCGATGGGCATACCAAATACAGTCATCCCCAGGCCGACCCACATATTGCGGTAGTAGTTCTTGGGTACGAGGTTCATTTCTTTCTCTATCAGCTTGACAATCGCTGAATATTGCTTTTTGATCGTCTTACGCAGGTCTTTAGGCTCCCCCTTTTCCTGGTTAGCCGTATCGATGTACCCATTAATCTGTTGAATGAGTGCGTCGGGAAGTTCTTTTTTACGCAGTTCTTCCAGCAGTTGGCTCAGCCTCTGAAAGGAGGATTGCAGCTTTTCATTTTCTGTGAGTCTGGGTCGGGTTTGTAGTTCTTTTATTTCCGTCATTCTTGTTTGAGTTAAGAAGCATACAGTTGAGACAAGACATGCCTTGTCTCAACTGTATGCCTTGTCTTTAATTCCCACTCGGCCGCTTCCAGCGCACCGGTGCCGGTGGTTCGGGTTTGAGCTCCACTTCTTCGGTTTTGAGTAGTCGAAGTGCTTCCTCCACGGCTTTTTCGAGTTGGGGATCTTTTCCCTTCGCCAGCTCAGCGGGATCCTGGATAACTTCGATGTCGGGCGCAATTCCTTCCCCTTCTACGGCCCATTCCCCGTTTTTGTCAAAGAAACCACCGCGCGGGGCCACCATGCGACCACCGTCGATAAAGGGCGGCGTATCCCAGGTGCCGACCAGACCACCCCAGGTACGTGTACCTACTAAAGGACCAATTTTCTGATCGCGGAACATATAGGGTAACAGGTCTCCACCAGATCCGGCCCGCTCGTTGATGATCATGACTTTTGGTCCCCAGATACCAGCCATGGGCGTAGTCCAGGGCCGCTTGTCTCCCGCTTTGCTATTGAAGTACCCCATCAGCTTACGATTCATGATATCGATCATATAATCAGCAGCCGAGCCGCCACCGTTATTACGCTCATCGATGATAGCCCCTTTTTTATGTTGTTGTGCAAAGTAGTAGCGATTAAATGAATTGAAGCCATTACCGCTGGTATTGGGTACGTAGACGTACGCCAACTTCCCGCCGGAGAGCTCGTCTACCTTACGTCGGTTACTTTCTACCCAGTCGTAGTTGCGCAGGCCACGATCGCTGCGGATAGGCGCTACGACCACTACCCGGGCACCTTCCATACTAGGGGTCTGGTTAAGGTGCAGACGCACTTGACGGCCGGATTTACCTTCGAATGCGGTGAATAAGTTTTCCGATGCGTTGAGTTCCTCTCCATCGACACCTACCAGATAATCACCTGCGGCTACTGCCATGCCTGGGCGTGCCAGGGGCGCATTGAGTTCTGGGTTCCAGCTTTCTCCGGTATAGATCTTGTCAATGCGGTATCGGTTATTCTCTACCCTAAAGTCTGCACCCAACAGTCCAATCGATACATTATCAATGTCTGGGAAATCTCCTCCGCTGGTATAGGAATGGCCAACGGCAACCTCACCTCCTAGTATGTCAATGATGTAGTTCATGTCGGTACGGTGGCGTACGTGTTGCACCCAGGGTTTATACCACTCATAAACCTTATCCCAGGGGGCACCGTGTACATTATCCACGTAAAGAAAGTCACGCTGATAGCGCCAGCCTTCCCGGTAGATCTGTTGCCATTCTTCCTGCGGATGGATTTTCAACCGTAAGTCCATACTTAGGCGCCCGTCCCCTACTTTGGCAGTCTTGCCACTGGTGGAAACGATGCCCCAGGTGCTGCCACTGTTATATAGCAGCTGCTTGCGATCGTGGGAGATCGTACCCGAGCCAATACCTTCCATGAAGACACCAGCCTCGCGTTCTTTCAAATCGAAAGTGTGTAGCGTAACGCCTCTTTCGTTTGGAACGGATTCCCCATAAAAGAGCTTACCTGCGGGACCGGCCCAAAGGGCGACATAATTACGACTAGGGACGGGCATTGACAGGATCCGTTGCTCGATTTGATCAAAGTTAATGACCACGCTATCCGTTCGGGAAGCTTCTTTTTCGGTTTCCGCTTCGGCTTCTTCGTCACTCTGGAGTACAAATGGATCTTTGAGATCCTTGTCCAAGACGACCAAATAGATGCTGCGTGTCACCGAAGGATCGTAGGAACTCATATCGAGCCAGCCAGTTTGAAGGCCATAATCGGTACTGGCTGCAAAATACAGATACTTGCCACTGTGGTCCCAGACCGGATCGATGGCATCGGCCATGGCATCGGTGATTTGATGACTTTCGCCCGTCTGAGTATCGTAGACTTTGATCACCTTAAAGGAATTATCCATTTGACGGGCATAAGCAATCCAGCGGCCATCTGGCGACCAGACGGGATTCATACTACGGTCAGGGTGGGCAAAGCGGTCGGTATCTACCTTTTTAGCTTCTTCCGTTTCGGTATTGACGACCCAGAGATTATAGTGTGTGTCGGTGAAGGCAATATGCTTACTATCGGTCGACCATTGTGGCCGGAAGTAGAAGGTCTTATTCAGCGTGATGGCTTTCGGGCTTTCGCCAAATTGATCTGCGATCATCAGTTGGTACTCGCCACTCTCGTCCGAGAACCAGGCAATTTTTTCGCCGTCCGGTGACCAGGCTGGTGCTCGGTCCGCTACCCCCGAAGACTGAGTAAGATTCCGCCAGCTACCTTTCTCTTTGGGTACGGTAAAGATCTCCCCCCGGTACTCGAAGAGGGCTCTTTTGCCGGAAGGCGACAAGGAGGCATTGGTCAGTCGACCAGCAGAAACATCCTCCCAGCGTGGGCGGGCCCAGTCGAAGTCTCCTCTTACATAGATTTCCAGCTGCCGGCTCTCCTTTGTTTTGGTGTCCAGGATATGTAGGTAGCCGCCTTGCTCATAAACGATAGCACTACCGTAAGCATCGTGACTCTTGATATCAAAATCTTTGTGGAAGGTGATTTGCTCTACGGTCCCCCTGGCACTATTGAACTTCCAGATATTACTGGCGTAGTCGCGTTCCGAAAGAAAATAAACGTCCTTCCCGACCCAAATGGGATCTAGATGGCGCTCTTTATCCGTTTGGGGAGTACGGGTTAGTTTTAGTGTTTTGCGATCAATAATCCAGATGGGCATAGCTTGCCCGCCGCGATAGTTTCGCCATTCGGCATCCCAGGAGGTGATGGGCGTATAAGCCATCTTGCGTCCATCGGGTGAAATTTCCCCGAAAGCTGCGCGCGGTGCTTCTAATGGCGTCGGCCATGCCTCATTCAGCTTGATCTGATATAGACGATTCGTCAGGGTCGGTCGGGCTGCCCGGCCCGATCGGAAGACGATGGCCGAGCCGTCGGGCGTCCAGCCCTGTAGGTAATCGCCACCCGGATGCCAGGTATGGCGCTTCGGACTTCCACCGTCAGTGGGAATGCTGTAGACATCAGTATTCCCATCATACTGGGCCGTAAAAGCAATGGTTTTGCCATCGGGTGAAAAGTGGGGATTACTCTCCGCTCCTTCGTCGGTGGTTAGCCGTCGGGCATCGCCGCCCTTTCGATCAACCAGCCATAGGTCATTGGCATAGACAAAGACGATGTGCTCTGCACTGAGACTGGGTTGTCGCAGTAATTGGGTACCCTGCGTCCAGCCGGCTGTCAGGAAGCTTAAGCAAAAAAGTAGCGTAAAAAACGAAACTTGTTTCATATGGTGTTGGTATTAAATGGTTTTATTTTTTTGTAAAGGCAATCTGCTTCCACTCAAAATCAATGGGGTCGTTTTCCTGTGGAGTCCCGGGGGTGCTACGTCCCTGCGCAATGTATTGGCTTAGTAAGGTGGTTAAAGTATTGACTTTTTCGGGTTGCTCCAGGGCCAAATTACTGCTTTCTGCCGGATCGCTAGCCAGATGGTAGAGTTGTACGGGGGGCAGGCTATCCAGGGCTGCGGTATTATTAGGCCGGGGGAAACTCCAGCCACCCGATCCCGGGCAGAGGATAAGCTTCCAGTCTCCCTGCCGGATCGCAAAACTTCCGTTAATGGAATGGTGAACGGTGGCTTCGCGAATCGGCGCTGAATCGGCGTTCTCTAAAATGGGCAATAGGCTGTAGCTGTCTTCCCCTTCGTTGTCTTTTAGTTCATAATCATTGAGTTCGGCAAAGGTAGCCATCAAATCCGTTAGGCAGATGGTCTGGTCGGAGCGCTGTCCGGCTTCGATTTTTTGCGGCCAACGCATCAGGAAAGGCACCCGATGCCCCCCTTCAAAAATATCGGCTTTGTGTCCGCGCCAGTCTCCGTTGGGTTTGTGCCCGGCGGCTTCCAGCTCGTCGATCTTTGCGGCCGGGGAGCAGCCGTTATCACTGGTGAAAATAATTAGGGTGTTCTCCCTTAGCGCATGCTCATCCAAAGTACGCAATAGTTGGCCCATGTAATCGTCGATCATCAGCATAAAATCACCGTAGGGATTAAGACCGCTCTTATCTCGCCATTCTTCGGTGGGTAAAATCGGGGTGTGGGGAGAAGGTAACGCCAGGTATAAAAAGAATGGTTTTTCTTCATTGGCTCGCTGCTTGACATAGTCAATGGAGCGGCGGAAGAAATTAGGGGTGACATCCTCGTGCACAAAGTCAGGAGCGGTAGGCCCTTCCCGCCACCAAGAATATTTGCCCGTGTTGACGGTGCTGGTATCGGGAATAGCGGTGGGGTGACCATTCTCCACATAGATGTAAGGTGCCATATCCAAGGAGCCGGAATGGCCGTAGCTATAATCAAAGCCCAGCGTTTCGGGACCATTTTGGATGGGCTGTGCGAAGTCAATAAAGGCAAAGTCACCCGCATCCCAGCCAGACCCAGTCGTGTCGGGTGCTGTCTTCTTGGCCCAGTCCCAGCCGAGGTGCCATTTGCCAATGAAGGCCGTATGGTAGCCCTGCTTTTGCAGTATGGAGCCCAGGGTGCTACGGTCGGGTGGAATCAGCGCTTTAGATTTTCCCGTGAGTACCCCGTTTTTGAGTCGGCTGCGCCAATTATACCGTCCGGTTAGCAAACCGTAGCGGGTAGGCGTACAGACGGCGGAAGGCGTATGGGCATCGGTAAAGTACAGGCCTTCCTGACCAATGCGGTCAATATTCGGGGTGGGGATGCGGTTACTTTCGTAAAAAAGGGAGATATCACCGTAGCCCAGGTCATCGGTCATGACGACGATGATATTGGGGCCCTCGTTGCCAGCTTTTGGGCCTTGGCAGCCCAAAAGCAAGAAGCAGATAGTTAAAGATAAGAGTGGTTTCATAAGCTTTGGTAATGGTTAATTGAAATTGGAGTTTCGTTCATTTTTGCTGGGTGCCGACTGTCTACGTTCGAGAAGGCGTTTTTTCATCCGGATTGATAACCTGCTGCTCGGCCTAATCAATGATGTCCTGGTCGATCATGGCATTACCATTGGTCAAGCTGTAGTCCCTGGGCCAGTAGCGGGCTGAAACTTGTTGCCAGGCTCAATAAGGAAATAAAACCGAAGCGCATAAGCATATATTTATACTGGTTAAACACTTATGGGAAAATAGCCATTTATTCACAGATTTTAGCTTTCAGTGTTGGCTTTAGTCTGCCAGTGGCGGCCTGGCGTCGACAGACGGTCATCCGGGAGCAGGCATATTTCATTAATTTTGCCTTCCAAACTTTTTGCAAAAGCTAGTCAGGAAGAAAACACAACTATGAACCGGAACGTATACCTTTTTTTAAGTCTACTGGTATGGCCCTGTCTGATCTCGGCACAAGAAACGCCCTCTTTACGCATTACCCGCACGGATCAGCCGATAATCATTGACGGACGACTGGACGATGCTGCCTGGGAAATGACTGAGGTGGCGGGTGACTTTATGCAGTATTTCCCTTTTGATACCTCAAGAGCAGAAAGCCAAACGGAGGTGCGCCTGGCTTACGACGGGCAATTCTTATACGTGGGGGCAAAAATGTATAATAAAGACCCACAGCGAGAAGTATACGTTACACCTTCCCTGCGGCGCGATTATCGCGGTGAAGCGAACGATGGGATCACCGTGATTCTGGACCCCTTTCAGGATAATACGAATGCTTTTCAGTTTGGGGTGAATCCCTTTGGCGTACAGCGCGAAGGGCTGATTGCCAATGGCGGTTCGAATGGTGGCGATCTTTCCTTGAGTTGGGATAATAAGTGGTATGCCGAAGCGCAGCAATACGGCGACTATTGGGTAGCCGAGATGGCCATTCCCTTCAAGACACTGCGGTTTAAGGAAGGCTCCGATCGCTGGAATATCAACTTTTATCGCATTGATAGTGAAGATGGTGAGCGCTCTTCCTGGACGCCTATTCCGCGTAATTACCGGATTATTTCGCTGGCTTACATTGGCGAGCTGATCTGGGATAAACCTTTGCAGAAGCCCGGGGCAAATGTGGCCTTAATCCCCTATGCCCTTACGCGGGCCAGCCAGGATTATCTGGAAGGAACCGAACCTAATCGCGGTCTGGACTTCGGTGGGGATGCTAAAATTGCGGTTGGCCCGGCACTGAACCTGGATTTGACGGTTAATCCGGATTTTTCGCAGGTAGAGGTCGATCAGCAGGTGACCAATCTGGATCGCTTTGAGATCTTCTTTCCGGAGCGCCGGCAATTCTTCCTGGAGAATGCAGATCTCTTTGCGGATTTTGGGGTCGACCGTATGCGACCCTTCTTTTCCCGTAGGATTGGGGTCGCCAGAGATGAAGAGACGGGACAAAATGTGCAGAATCCGATTTATGGGGGTGCCCGCCTGAGCGGGAAACTAAACGACGACTGGCGGGTAGGCCTGCTGAGCATGCAATCGGCCCGAGATTTGAGTATCAATAACCCGACCACCAATTACACGGTAGCGGCCGTACAACGCAAGGTGTTCAGTCGCTCCAACGTAGGGATGATCTTCGTGAATAAGCAGCCTTTCGAGGATCCGATGATCAGTGATACCACAGGGCAAGTTTACGATTACAACCGGGTAGTAGGGCTAGATTACAACCTGGCTTCGGCCGATGATACCTGGACGGGTAAGGTCTTCTACCACCAGTCCCTCCAAGAGGGTCAGCCCGACAAAAGCTACGCTGCGGCTGCTCGCCTCAATTACAATACCCTGCGCTGGCAGGGAAGAATTATCGCGCAATCCATTGGAGAGAATTATAATCCTGAGACGGGCTTTGCTCGCCGGGTTGGATACCAGCGAATCGCCACGACCATCGAACATCGATGGTATCCCAAATCCGGGCCGATTAATAACCACGGTCCTGGTTTTGATTTTGATGTACTGGGTAACGAGCGCTACGGTACCACTGACTGGGATATCAACCTTTTGTACGAATTTAATTTTCAGAATACTTCGCGGCTGAGTTTTCGCCTACGGCGGGAATACGTTTTCTTATTTAACTCTTTTGATCCTACCCGGACCGATGGGGTGGAGTTAGCGGCAGAGACCGATTACGCCTATAATTTAATCATTGCTCGCTACAATTCGGATCGGCGGCGCTTGTTATCTTTTGATTTGAGTACCCGCAGCGGGGGATACTTCAATGGCACGCGTCTGAACCTGGACGGTAGCATCAATTATCGTCTGCAGCCTTACGGTTCCATCTCGCTGGATTTCAGCCTGAACCGCATTCGTTTGCCGGAGCCCTACAACGATGCCAATCTGATGCTGATTGGACCTCGCTTTGATATTACCTTTACGCGGAATCTGTTCTGGACGACCTTTATCCAGTACAACAATCAGATCGAGAATATCAACGTGAATTCACGTCTGCAGTGGCGCTTCCGCCCGGTTTCAGATCTCTTTGTGGTGTATACGGATAATTATTTTCCGGATAGCTTTTCTTCCAAATCACGCGCGCTAGTGCTGAAGTGTACGTATTGGTTGAATTTGTAATTAGGCATACTGTTTCCTGAAAAATATGGGCAGCGTATCTCGATCTTTCTTATTTTTATTTAGAATGAAAAGTAATACTATGTCCATTAATATTGACTTGGATCCACCAATGGTGAGAAGACTGCGGGAAAAAGCAGAACAAATTGGTAAGACCCTGGACGAATATATCCTGGATTTACTTCAAAAAGAAGTAGTCAAAGAAGATGAGATGTCCCGGGAAGAATTCCTTTTGCAACAGGTTAATCTGGGGATCTCTTCTGAAAAATGGGAGCGCTATTACACATTGATCGAATCCAGAGATAAAGAATCGCTCAGTGAAGCGGAGCATGAAGAGCTTCTACAACTTTCTGACGAAATCGAAAGACGCAATGCCGAAAGGCTTCCTTATATCTTTGAATTAGCCAGGTACAAATCGATTTCTCCTGAGCAACTCATGGCAGATCTGGGCCTGCAATGATATGAAAAAGGAGCACAAACAATTTGTGGAAGATAGAGCACAGGCTTGCTGTGAATATTGTCTTTGTCAGGCGGCTTTCTCGCCGGATCCTTTTGTGGTAGAACACATTATTCCTATTTCCAGGGATGGTAAAGATGAACTTTCCAATTTAGCCTTTTCTTGCCAGGGGTGTAATAATCATAAGTACACTGCTACCTTAGGTATAGATCCGGTTACCGGAGTAGAGGTGAAACTTTATCACCCAAGAGAGGATAATTGGGATGATCATTTTATCTGGACTCAAAATTATTCTATTATCGTAGGAACGACTCCGAAAGGTAGAGCAACAGTCGAGCGCTTAAAGCTGAACAGAGTAGGAGTAGTAAATTTGCGTATCGTGTTGAGGCAATATGGTAAACACCCTTTAAATGCATAAGATTACTGGCTACCTACTATAGTACGTATTGGTTGAATTTAGGATTACATTACACCAATTATCAAATAAATCAAAGCCGTAATCCCACCCGCTACCAGGGCGTAGGGCAACTGGGGCTTTTGCTAGTTGATTAATCCTTAGTCTTCAAAAGCTGTTCCGTACTATATAAGTCACGGACTAATTTATTGACGAGATGCTCCAGCTTCTCTGTATTTTTTTGTAACCAGTCTTTCATTTCTAAACTATCAGAAGTGATTTCGACCGCAATTTTTTCTGGGTGATAGTCCTTAGCTGATTCGGCTGCCAGCCCTTTTGTATGGAGAAAGGATTGTAGGTTTTGGTATTTTTCTGTCCATTCGGTTTCATCGTGTACTGAATCATAGGCTACTTCTGTGTCATCGTATTTAATGTTACCAATGGGTACGGCGTAGCCATTTTCTGCCAGTAATAGCGCATCTCTAAACCCAAGAATTTGGCTCTCTAAATCTGATAAAACAACATCTTTTACAGTACCTCCTGCCTGGATTAATTCAATCACTTCTTTCGTTTTCATCTGTTTGGTCATTGGTAGCGTTATTTAGAGAATGAGTCAGATAAGCTTTTATTTCTTTTTTTCTAGCCTGTCTTGCTGAAATAATTCGAATGGACGCATTTCTTATAGTGAACACTACAGAAATAAGAAAAAGTTTCAGCGTTTTGCCAATAGCTAAGAATCGCTCTTCTCCCTTTACCTTTTTCGCCTGATCTACGATGGCGTTTGGGTCTTCAAATACCTCCTTCGCCTGGTCGAAATCAATTCCATGCTTAGTTTTATTAGGATTAGATTTTGTAGGATCCCAGTCGAATTTTGGCATTGAAGTTGTTTAATAAGTAGATAATAAAATTAAATTTGAGAATAAATGTATCTTTGGCAAATGAGCCGAAGAAAACGATATATTGAAAATTTGACAGCTGAGCAGAAACAAGAACTTCAACAGGGCTATAAATATGGATCTAGCCATGATTTTCGTCTTCGTTGCTACAGCATTCTATTGAGCAATCAAGGTAAATCCATCCCTGAGATACGTGATCTTTTTCAAGTCTCTCTTCAAAGTATTTACTCTTGGTTTAACCGCTGGGAATCAGATGGTATTGAAGGTTTGAAAATACGTCCAGGCCGAGGCCGTAAACGTAAATTAGACATCGACAATACCGAACATCAAAAAGTGGTTAAACAAGCGCTCAAAAAGGAAAACCGGAGTGCCAAACAATTACGTCAAGAAATTGAGTCTCAACTAGGTCAGTCTATAAGTGACTCCACTATGCGTAATTTTTTAAAAGATCTGGTTATCGATACCGAAGATTTCGCCTCTGCCTCAAATCCAAGCAGGACCCACAGCAGATGGCTGAAAAAATAGAACGCCTAGAAATACTTTGGCACCTCGATCAATGCGATCATATTGATCTATTTTTTGCAGATGAAGCTGGCTTTCAACTGGTTCCTAATATTCCTTATGGCTGGCAAGCCAAGGGGGAATATGTTAGAATGTTACCTCGCAAAGGCAAAACACTCAGCATTTTTGGCCTTCTAGGAACGGATAATCGATTGATTAGCTATCCTACCGAGGATCGCACCAATGCTGATTTTATTATCCAGAGCCTGGATCATTTTATCCAAAAAATTGATAAACCGACGGTTATCATCCTGGATAATGCTCCTATTCACAGAGCTAAAAAAATGAAAGCCAAAATGGAGCAGTGGCAGCAACAAGGCTTATTTATTTTCTTTTTACCCAAATATGCGCCTCATTTAAATCGAATTGAGACACTATGGCGTAAAATGAAATATGAATGGCTTCATCACAAAGACTATAAATCCTGGAGAACGCTTACAAAAGCTGTCAAAAATATACTGGCCTCTTTTGGCTCAGATCGATTCAATATTCAATTCAGTGAACCTTATTATCAAATTTAATTTTACGAATTACTTAAGTAGTCCACAAAATTAACCTTTATGATTTATGACGGCATCTTTTTCACCTACTCTGCGTTAAAAACTGCTACTGGTGTTAACCACACGCAGTTTTTGCCTTGATTAGGCAAAAAATCTGCTCGGTCAAAATCTA
>DATFKA010000025.1:0-5877 GCA_035268885.1 Saprospiraceae bacterium | reverse complement strand
TTAAGATTTTCGCGTATGCTTCAGTGCTTCGGGCTCACTCGTGATCTTCTCTTTGGGCCTACCCGCCATTTGAATTTTCTTAACGCGAATTCTTCAATACCGGAGTCCTCTTATAGAAAAAAATATTCCAGAAAAAAGACTCCCGCGTCTCAGCCCTGTGCCCTGACCAGCTTAGCCTGGCATCTTTACAATCACGCGCGAGTTTGCCGGCTTTAGGCTTTACCCAGGTAGTCCTACTTAGGCGGATTAAGAAATGGCTCATTCAGCGGGTGGGTTTTGCTTCTTTTGCCCTACAAAAGAAGGGATAGTTTAGCTAAAGTCTCCGCTGATCAAGCAGCTTCCCTATATTCATCTGCGTTCTGGTGTGCGCATGGGCATTTCATGATTTATTCCAGTTTATCCCACCAGTATTTCTTAAGTAACCAGGTGCAAATGAGAAAGAGTACAAAGCAAATGGTCAATTCTCTAGACTGACGAATGAGTAAATACATAGGCATTACCACTAGTGTCATTTGCCAGATAATACCAATGATGACATTAAATAAATCCCGATAGAAGTCCCGGTTTGCCTGAAAATCAGGATCCTCTTGTTGTACTTTTTTCCGGATGGGCTTCCAAAAGCCCCAGGGATTGGTCTTTTTATAAAAATGCTTTAATACCTCTTCCTCTTCGGGAGGGCTTAAAAAAGTGCCTAAAAAACAACCCAGTAGGGACAGCAGGAGAATGAGCGGGAACAAATAAATAGGGGTAGTATCGGGGAATAGGGGCGGAATAAAGGTAGCCCCGATCAGTCCGCCAATCATTCCCCAGAAATAACCGTAACCGTTAAATCGCCACCAGATCCACTTTAGCGCGTTAGCGGCGGCGTATCCCCCGTAGAGGGCTGAGGTAATCCAGAGGGTGAGGGTATTGAGCGATTCGGCAAAAAAGCCCCCGACCAGGCCAAGGGCGACGATTGCAAAGGAAGACAGATAACTGTAGCGGATATAAGTTTTGTTGTCGGCATCCGGGTTGATGTACTTCTTATACAAATCATTGACGATATACGCTGGCGCCGCATTAATAAAAGCGGCAAAGGTACCCATGAATGCGGCCAGTAAGCCTGCTAATAATAAGCCCTGAAAGCCCGGGGGGACAAAGCGTTCAATGGCCAGCGGAAGGACGGTCTCGAAATCAATAGCGGCTCCCATCTCAATGAGGTCCGGTTTTAAATAAACTAAAGCCAAAACGGCAAAGCCCGTGATCATTAAGTACCTGGGGAAGTAAAGTACTAGAATAGTTAAACCACTCATCTTTGCCGCCTCGGAGGCCGTGCGGGTAGATAGAATGCGCTGCATGTCATAACTGGGCACCGGCCCGGCCAGACTGGCAAAAATACCCTTAAAAATCATGGCAATGAGTAATAGACCTATGGCGCCAAAGCCGTCGTCGGCGATCCGGGTGTTTACACTATCCAGGTATCCGGTCCAATCGAGATCCATCTCCCAGGTGAAGAATAGTTCCGTCCATCCAGGCGGAACGGCATCCAGTATTTGTTCCTGACTTACGGTAGTGAAGGCAATATAGCCGACCACAAAACAGGAAATCGTCATGATAACGAATTGCAAAACCTCGGTCCCAACCACGCTGTACATCCCACCTTTAATGGTGTACAGCGTAGTGATGCCAATAATGAGCAGGGCGTAGGACTGTTCCGAACTCAATTGCAGCAGGCCGGCGTCCAGGCTCAGATCCCAGGGAAAGAAAATAACGGCGAATTTGCCGATTCCCTCAAAGAAATAGGCGATAAATCCAAATACACTGATGACTGCAAAGACCGTAACAATAACATGGGAGAGCCGTCCACCCATTTTGTCACCAAAACGGAAAGTAATCCACTGGGCACCGGTTAAAACGCCAGACCGCCGCAACCATAATGCCAGAAAAACCATAACGAAAATCTGGTTCCAGACGGGCCAGAGCCAGGGAATCCAGGCACTCTTAAGTCCATAAATAAAGAGGATGGTGACCGTCCACATGGAGCCAGAGATGTCGAACATTCCCGAGGCATTAGAGAGGCCCAGGAAGTACCATTTGATTTTATTTCCGCCCAGAAAATAAGCCTGTAGATCTTTAGAAGCCCGTCGCGATACCCAAAAACCGAAAGCCACTGTAATGACGAGGTAGCCTATAATAATACTAATGTCCAGCAGACTTAGATTCATGGATTCTATTTTTTAGTTGGTTAAATCAGGTGTCTGCTGGTAGACAATTGAAGATTGATTATTGCGAATAAACCAGTACGCTCCGGGTGTCGGCGAAAGAATATTTCGCACGTCTCCAATGATTTGCAAACCCGACTTAAACTGCGGATAGTATTCAAATGTTCCTCCTCGATTAAGGAAGACCTGACCGTAATTGGCGTCCCAGGGCCCCATGGTGGGTCGGGTGTCGGCGAGGTTGCCGGCCAGCAGGATATCCATCTGTCCATCTTCGTTAAAATCTTCGGTATGAATCGCAAAAACGGGGGCAAACTGCGCTGCATTCGGCAAGGATTGAATTTGCCAATTTCCGCTACCTTTATTTTCGATCCAGATACTGGCCCCTTCTTCTACCTTAAAAATTTCAGCTGCCTGCAGCTGCGCCGGATCGAGAATATCTTCAATTTGAGCGTCTGCGTAGGACTCGTAAGAAGTGAATTTTTTCCGAAAGGCAGGCAATTGGGCCAAGAGATTATCCCGACTATAAAAAGGATAAGGCGCTCCCTCAATATAATGGGTGAGTAGTGGATCAAGGGTGCCATTGTCATCAAAATCCCCCAGGTACAACTGGGCAGGTTCTTCGGGACTAACTTTTAGATTGGTGTTTTTGCCAAGATTCCCCGCTATAATATCCAGATCACCATCCCCGTCCAGGTCTGCCAGATGTAAGCGCTGCCACCAACCACTGGTTTGTGATCCAAAGAAATCGGGGCGTAGTTCCCAACCCCCTTCCAGGTTGAGTAAAGCCGTCAGCGGCATCCATTCTCCGGCAATGAGTACATCCAGTCTGCCATCTGCATTGAGATCAAGCGATTGGGCAGCCGTAACAAGTCCAAGGTTTTTTATTTCCGGACCTACTTGCGTACTCCGGTCTTCAAAGGTTCCATTTCCGAGGCCATAAAGCAGGTAGGAGGCCGGTTTTTTAGGGTATTGCCCGGGAATCAGCCGTCCACCAATAAACAGATCAAGCTTTCCATCCCGATTGAAATCACCGGGTGCTATCGCTCCCGTACTGGTACGCATGATGGGTAAGGCTTTTGTCGCTTTTGTGAAATTACCCCGGCCATCATTGATATAAAGCCGATCTTGCAGGGCTAAATCCTCTTCCAGGTAGTGATAACCTCCACTACCTGCATAAATATCGAGATCGCCATCGCCGTCGGCATCTAAAGCCGTTGCTGCTACGTCTTCACAAACGAGGTCTTTGGGGAAACTGGACTGGGGTTTTTCCTCCCAGGCACCGGTATTGGTTTGTACATAAAGGGAAGCCGGTTGCATTTTTGCACCGCCGAGGAAAATGTCTTTTCGGCCGTCACCCGTAAAATCCGCACAGATAGCGGCAGGCCCCTGATAGGATACGGCATAGGTGAGTAGCCCCTGCTTTTTAAAATCTATTTCTGGATTTTCCTGGTGTTGATAAGTTAATCCAGCGGTCATAGCCTGAAACAGAGTAGACGGATTGTTTTGTGGCGGGTTAGAAATACTGGTGCCTTGAGCTATTTCTACCCTTTGGTCGGCGGAAATACTTGCCGATATACTGACTCGTCCATCCGGCCATTGTACGATCAGACTATCAACGCTAGTATTATTTCCCAGACCAAAATGTAGGGGCGTATGCATCGAGCTCTGGAAGCCCCGCGTAGGCAGGAACTCCTGACTTAGCCACTGGTCTGCAATTTTCACCTTTACCTTAGCACCAATGGCGTGTGGATTATTGCCCTCCCCAGTCAGACGTACCTGTAAGTGATGACCGTCGGCTGCCCGGTTTTCGTACACCTGCGTAGCCTGATTGAGATGGTTAACCACCAGGTCCAGATCACCATCCCCGTCCAGATCGGCGGTAATAGCACCATTACTGAGCACTGCCTCTGAAAAACCCCAGGAAGCATTCTTGTTCTCAAAGGTAAGATCTCCGCGATTGCGAAACATATAATTGGGCGTTTGCGTAGAAGGCATCCGGGCAATGATATCCATTAGGGCATCAGAAGACTCCCCCCGGTTCTCCTTGATACGTTGATCAGCGTAGTAGGAGACGAAATCACGGTTAGTGTAATCCCGTAAATAGCCATTGGTGATAAAGAGATCCTGCCAGCCATCGTTATCGAAATCGGCAAATAGGGGGCACCAACTCCAGTCGGTATTAGAAATGCCGGCCAGTTGGCCGATTTCACTGAAGGTGCCATCACCGTTGTTGAGTTGTAGCATATTTCGCATGATCTGGTGGTAAAAGCCATTGCGAAGCATATATTGGTACTTTTCGTAGGTGTCTGGTCCGTAGAGTAGTTTCTGACGGCGATTATCTTCGGGCAGCATATCCAGGCTGAGAATATCCATCCAACCATCGTTATTGATATCGGCTACGTTAGAACCCATTGAAAAATGAGAAGTATGCCCAAATTGATTTTTGAGCTCATCACGGAAGGTACCATCCCCCTGATTGATGTACAGGTAGTCTTCTTCGATGTAGTCGTTGGAAACGTAGAGGTCTGGCCAACCATCGTTATTGACATCCGAAGCAGTGACACCCAAACCAAACCCCAGGGGGGTACCTTTGATGCCTGCACTGGCACTGACGTCCACAAATTGCCCATTGTCGTTGCGTAGGAGTTGGTCTCCGGCCAGGGGGTCCCGTTGGCTTTTCACAAAAGTGGCATCAAAACTTTGGAAATCCTCTACGGAGTGGTTCAATAGGTAGGCATCCAAATCTCCATCGCGATCATAATCAAAAAAGAGCGCCTGTGTGGAGTGGGTAGCTAAATCAAGTCCATAGTCGGCCGCTACTTCCCTGAATCGGGGGATACCTTCTCGTAGCCCCTCGTTGAGGTACAGTTCATTCCTACGACTATCCTCCGGACCATCCCCGGAATAACATAAATAAATATCCAATCGACCATCCGCATTGATGTCTACCAGGCTTACTCCTGTGCTCCAGTCGGAGACACGACCCTGGAGACCGGCTTCTTCGGTAAAATCAGCGAATTTTAATGCTCCCTGATTGAGGTATAGTTTATTCGGGACCATATTTCCCGTCAAATATAAATCGGGTAGGCCGTCCTGGTTGAAGTCGCCGACGGCTGCCCCGCCGCCATTATAAAAATACTCGTAGCTCAATACGTTTTGGTCTGCGGTCTCGGTAATGGTGTTGGCAAAGTTGATACCGGTCTGCTGAGGACTAAGCTTCTGAAAGGATACGGAAGATAAGCCCGGCTGTTTAGACTGGCAAGAGCACAAAGCCAAAAATAGAAGCCAGGAAAGGAATAATATGGTATGGCGCATTAGTCAGGTTTGAGCAAAAAATAAATATATGAGTATTGTGTGGACACAAAATGTCGAAAAGTAAGAAAAATTACGGCTTTGGCAAAGTTAATTATTCGAGCGATAGTAAGTAGGTTGCCCATATTGAGTCTGTAATAAGGTGCTGGCTTTTTTGGGCTAGTTCGAGGCGCAAAAATCGCCCCAAAAAGACGCAGATTATTGCTTGATTTAATTGGACAACCTACTTAAGTAGTCCACAAAATTAACCTTTATGATTTATGACGGCATCTTTTTCACCTACTCTGCGTTAAAAACTGCTACTGGTGTTAACCACACGCAGTTTTTGCCTTGATTAGGCAAAAAATCTGCTCGGTCAAAATCT